>JAKSRH010000020.1 GCA_024403675.1 Saccharofermentans sp.
GATGGTTAACGGTGAGATTGACCTCATTATTAATACTCCATCTGGTAAGACATCTTCACACAACGATAGCTACATCAGAATGAATGCTATTAAGCACAGAATCCCATACATCACAACAATGGCTGCTGCTAAGGCATCTGCTGAGGGTATCGCTGCTGTTCGTTCTGCTAACCAGTTCGGAGTTAAGTCACTCCAGAAGCACCACGAGGATATTAAGTAATATCTTTAAGCTTTATTGTTAATTACTACACTGCCCCGGGATTTTTTATCGGGGCAGTTTTATTTCTAAAAATATTTTTATGTACTTTTCCTCGTTATAAGGAAAAACAAGGGGGCTATTTTTACTTTTTGACTCGTTTTCTACGAATATGCCTTATGTTATATTTGTAATGGATTTTTTAATGAAGGGACTATACCAATGAATAATTTCACAGTTATACCACAAGAAAATGTAAACCAAGCACTTTCCATTGCCCACAGAATTAACAATTATTATTATGAGAAGATGGTAGGTCAGACAGATCTCGGCACTTCACTTCTCCTAACAATGATGGTTAATGGTCACATCCTTATTGAGTCTGTTCCAGGTCTTGCAAAGACAACAGCTGCTAAGACAATGACAGAGGCTGTAAACGGAGAGTTTTCTAGAATCCAGTGCACACCTGACTTGCTCCCAAGTGACATTATCGGTACACAGATTCTCAACTACACAACAAATACTTTCGAGACAAAACTTGGACCTGTTCACGCTAACTTCGTACTCCTCGATGAGATTAACAGATCTTCTGCCAAGACACAATCTGCCATGCTCGAAGTAATGCAGGAGCACCAGACAACTATCGGCGGTGAAGTTTACCCAATGCCAGACATTTTCATGGTTATTGCTACACAGAACCCAATTGAGCAGGAAGGTACTTATCTCCTCTCTGAGGCACAGCTTGACCGTTTCTTCCTCAAGCAGAAACTTGATTACCCAACAGCTGACGAGGAGCTTGTTATTCTCAATAGAATTGAAAATGATGTATTCTCCACATCTAAGTCCGTAGCTACTTTGGATGAAATTAAGTATCTCCAGGAGCTCACCAAGAAAGTATATATTGATGATGCTGTAAAGAAGTACATCGTAAATATTGTAGATGCTACAAGACATTCAGAGAAGTACATCGGCAAAGAGCTTTCACAGTACATAACTCTTGGCTCTAGTATCAGAGGTGCTATCTGCCTCATGGAGATTTCTAAGGCTGTTGCTCTCCTTTCCGGAAGAGATTATGTTACACCAGATGATGTAAAGTCTCAGATTCATAGCGTTCTTCGTCATAGAATCACACTTAACTTTGCTGCAGTTGCTGATGGTGTTACAGAAGAGCAGATTATTGATGCTATCTTAAAAGTTGTACCTGCACCATGAGTTCAGACTACATAACAAAAATCAAAGCTAATATCAGCATTTTTGCTACCAAGAAAACCGGAAATATTCTGGATGGTACTTACACATCCATTTTTATGGGTCGAAGCCTTAATTTCGAAGATCTTCGAGAGTACGTTCCAGGTGATAGCATCCGTGATATTGATTGGAAAGCATCAAGCAGAAGTCGTAACTTGCTTGTTAAAAGATATGTGGCTGAAAAAAAGCACAACGTGCTTTTCGTATTTGACACTGGCGCTAAGATGAACGCTGATACAACTGCCGGCAACAACAAAAAGGAAACTGCTCTTTACACTATGGGTACAGCAGCTTACCTCGCCTACAAAAATGGCGATACAGTCGGTGCCATTTACAATAATGACGGTATGGTTAAGTATTATCCATTTAAAACTGGACTTCTTAACATAGAAAACATTCTTGCACATGCGGATAAAGAACTTTGCGAAGGTAAATCCAACAATTTGGACAAGTCCCTTAACTACATAGTTAATAACTTCCGTCGCAAAATGATTATTTTCGTAATCACTGACATGCGTGGCATTAACTCCACTAGTGAAGCAGTGCTTAAGAGACTCATGTGCAGACACGATGTGTTATTTATCAACATTGGTGATACTCAGGTAACTGGTAAAGGTTCTTCCTTTAATGTTGAAGGCAATAACTACATCCCTTCATTTATTAGAAATAACAAAAAGCTTATGAGGCTTGAGGCGGATCACATGAACGAAATCAAAGAATCCAATACAAAAAAGCTAATTAAGCACGGAATAATGGATACAGAAATTAATGATAAAAGCGAGATTGTTGAAAAACTCATAGATCTCCTCGAAAGGCACAAAAATGCAAACCTCCGTTGAATTACAGGGACCATTTTACTATTCAACATTAATCATGATCATTTTAATGGCCATGGTGCTTATCCCTGCTATCATTTGGATAGTATCTATTTTGAAGCATGTAAAACTCCCTGCATTTAAGAAAAAAGTTAAAGTCGTACCACCAAAGCCAGTGGTTATCGACAAGGAAAAACTTAGAAAGCACTGTTTGGTACAAATCTCTACTATTGAGAGAAAGCATAGTGAAGGTAAAATCTCTAGTAGAAGCGCATTTATTATGGTTTCTGCTGCAGTAAGAGAATTTATTTCTGCGGTATCTAGCAACAATGTCTCCGCTCTTACATTAAAGGAAATTACAGACCTTAACATGCCTGCCCTTTCCGACCTTATCGAGCAGTTTTACCACCCAGAGTTCGCATTTGACGATGCGACAGAAGACGAAATGGCAAAGGCTTTTGTCGATGCTAGAAAGGTGGTAACGGAATGGAATTAACATATCCTTACATCCTTTATGGTGGTGCTATTCTTGCAGCTATATTAACTATCTTTACAGTTGGTAAAAGCAAGAAATATAAGACTGGTTCAAAAAATGCTGGTATTGATATTATCGACGATATTCCACACTATAGACTTTTGATGATTGAGTATTGGACTCTTCGTGTAGTTGCCGTAATTACTCTCGTAGCATCTATATTATTGTCTTCCTTTATTGCTGCTAAACCAGTAAAAGTTAGAACAGTAACCAACGAGCTTCATAATCGTGATATCTATATTTGTATGGACGTATCTACATCTCTCGACGGTGTAAACCTAGAACTTTTGAGTAAACTTCGCACAATGGTTTCTAAGCTCAAGGGTGAAAGATTCGGAATTTCAATTTTTAACGCCAGAAGCGTAATGATTGTTCCTCTTACAGATGATTACGAGTACGTTCTTGACCAAATCGATATTCTTGAAACCTCTATCAAAGCTGGTGGAGAACTAAAAGATCCTAACGCTACATATGAGGACTATGGTTATAGATTTTCTGGTGTACTTGCCAATGATGGACGTGGAAGTTCTTTTATGGGCGACGGCTTGGCATCTTGTCTATACTTCTTCCCTGACCTTCAGGAAGAGCCAGATAGATCTAGACTTATCGTTTTTGTAACAGATAACGACCTTAATGGTGAACCTATTATTGAATTAGAGGATGCTTGTCGACTTTGCGAATACTATGGTGTAAAAGTATTTGCTTTAGCTCCAGAATTTGTAAAGAAAGAGGATGAATTCTCTTCTTCTGTAACACTTACAGGCGGCGGATATTACAACACAAGAGATACAAAGGCCATCACAAATATGCTGGCAGATGTTCAAAAGACAGATGTTAACTCTACTGTCATTTCCCACTCTGCTCAGGTAGATGTCCCAGAAGTAGCTGTTATCGCACTTATCTGCTGTCTATCAACATTTATTTTTTGTGCATGGAGGCTGAAGATATGATACTTAATCCATTTATTCCGCTTCCAATTATGGGTGTAATTTGTGTACTTCTTCTCATTATGAAGAGAAGGGGCGCATGGAATTACATTAAGCAGATTATTATTGTCCTTCTTATTTTTGGAATGAATATGAGATTGATGATCCCTACTGACAAGGCTATTGTAGTAGATAATCAGGTCGATATTCTCTTTGTATTTGATAATACAATCAGTATGCTCGCAGAAGATCATGGTACTGACAATGATCGTCGTATCGATGGAGCCAAGAAGGATGTTAAGAAGATTATTGACGCATTCCCAGGCGCTAGATTTGCACTTATTACGTTCAATAATAGAGCTGACCTTGTAGTACCATACACAATGGAAGGCGATCTTGTTCTTGAAACAGTAGATAACTTAGAAGGAATTCTTTCTGCAAACGCTGACGGTACTTCTCTCAATATCTCAATCGATAAGATGTACGATACTTTGTACCACAATCTTGAGATTTCAGATAATGAAGACGAGAACTTTGCAAAGGGCGGTATTCCAAAGAGGATTCAACTTGTTTTCTACATAAGTGACGGTGAAATTACTAACCATGAATCACTTGATTCTTTTGAAGATGTAAGTGAATTTGTTGATTCTGGTGCAGTACTAGGTTATGGAACAAGCAGTGGCGGTATTATGAAAGTTCCTGACTATTATGGTAATTATGAGACCCTCAAATACTATAATAACAACTTCGATAATGTAACTGCTCGTTCTTATATCGACGAGGATAACCTTGAAATGATTGCTGAAGATATGGGAATCGAATACTACCATATCAAAGGAAACAAGGATATTAATGACGTTATTGATGATATCACTGATCAGATTGATGACGGTGAGTTCATCACAAGAGAAGCCAAGATGGAAGGCTATAAAGAAACATATCACTTCTTTGCGATGGGACTTATCCTATTTGTAAGTGTTGATTATGTATATACAAGACTTAAGATGAGGCGCGAACGATGAAAAAGAAAATATTAATTGTTTTATATGTAATTGTAGTGCTTATTTGCGCTCGTCAATGCCTTAGTTATTTCTATAATCAGTGGGTTCTTGATGAATACAAGAGCGGTAATTACTCTGTAAATGAGGACTTACTTCTTACTCTTAATATCATTGAGCCATATATTGTTCACTACAATAACGCTAATATTCTTTATCAGAACATGCTCTATGAGGATGCTATAGATGAATATGAGAAAGTTCTCACATATAGGGATCTCCCTCAGGAAAGAGAATGCAAGGTTCGTATTAACATTGCCCTTTCAATGATTGCCTTGCTTCCTCAGGATTACGATTCTCCTGATAATATTGAAGACTCTCTTGACGTCCTTTACGATGCAGCAGATGTACTTGTAGAAGAAGATTGCGCGAAAAAGAACGGTGGTGGACACAGTTCTAGAGCTCAAACACTTTACGACGAGATTATGGATGAAATTGAGCGCTTGGAGAATCTGACTGATCCTCAACCAGATCCTCAACCAGATCCACAGCCAGACCCAACACCATCCCCATCTCCTTCTCCAACTCCACCTGAAACTTCTGATACTAGCAATACATCAGATACATCAAATAGTTCAGAGACTTCTGATTCAAGTGAAACTTCTGACACTTCAGGTTCGAGTGAAACATCTGATAGTTCAAATACTGAGACTGATCCAAGCAATACTCAACCAAGTGGAACAGGTGCATCTCGCACTACTAATTTCTCTGAGTTTGAGAGTAGCGTACACACCGAGCTCGAAAGTATTGCTACAGGAGCAATAACAGATAGATACTCTGAAATGACTTCCTATGTATATTGGGATGGAAACAGATATAACCTGGAGGGTTGTTGGTAATGAAACTCACTTCTTGGAATGTTAACGGGCTTCGCGCTTGTCTAGGCAAGGACTTTATCAAGTCAATGCTAGAACTCGATAGTGATATAATTTGTCTCCAAGAAACGAAAATGCAAGAAGGCCAGGCAGATGTAAATCTGCCCGGCTATTTTCAGTTTTGGAACTCTGCGGACAAAAAAGGATATTCAGGCACTGCTATTTTCACCAAGCAAGAACCTATTAAAGTAACTTATGGCATTGGTATAGATGAACACGACCACGAGGGCCGCGTAATCACCGCAGAATACCCTTCCTTCTATCTTGTTAATGTCTACACCCCTAACTCTAAGCAAGAGCTTTTAAGGCTATCCTACAGGATGATCTGGGAAGACGACTTCAGACGTTACCTTATGGCGCTAGATAAAATTAAACCAGTCATCCTTTGTGGCGATCTTAATGTAGCTCATAAAGAAATAGATCTGAAAAATCCTAAAACAAATACTATGAGTGCAGGTTTTACTATTGAAGAACGTGACAAGATGACCTCTCTTCTTAATAGTGGCTTCACTGACTCCTGGCGTTATCTCTACCCTGACAAGGAAGGCGTATATTCCTGGTGGAGTTATCGTTTCCATGCTAGAGAAAAGAACGCTGGTTGGCGTATCGATTATTTTATTGTTTCTGATAGAATCGCTGACAAAATTGCCGAAGCATCAATTCACACTTATATTATCGGCTCAGATCACTGCCCTGTCGGTCTCGACATCAATATATAATTAATAACAAAAAAAAGACCTGATTCTTAAGAATCAGGTCTTATTAGTGGAGCGGGATACGAGACTTGAACTCGCGACTTTCACCTTGGCAAGGTGACACTCTACCACTGAGTTAATCCCGCGTTTCTTCAAACGACTTGTTTATTATAAGAGCCGTTCGAGAAATTGTCAACAACTATTTTCAGATTTCTTCCAACATTTTTTTAAGCTCATCTGGAGTGAAGTGATACTTGCTATTACAGAAGTGACATTCTGTTGTTATACCATCTGCATCCTGCGCTAATTGTGCAACTTCCGCCTTGCCTAGTGCAGCGATTCCATCACTCATTCTCTCCTTGGAACAATTACACTTATAAGATATCGGATAGCCTGACATATATGTTATTTCAGGATCACCAATAAACATATCAAGCATTTTGGCTGGTGATAAGCCTTCTTCCATAAGGAATGTTATTTCTGGAAAGCCACCATTAACACGCTTCTCAATATAATCTACATCTTCATCTGTATATCCTGGCATAAGCTGTACCATGAGGCCGCCAGCATGCTCTACATGTCCATCTTTTATAAGAACACCTAAAGATACTACAGATGGTGTCTGTTCAGACGCAGCCAAATAATATGTGAAGTCCTCTGCAATCTCACCTGACACAAGTTCAACCGTACCAACAAATGGATCTCTTAAACCAATGTCTCTGACGATAGTAAGACTACCGTTTCCTACCGCTGCACCCACATTAATCTTGCCAGGACGATAATAAGTAGTCTCTACGTCGTTTTCAATAGGATAAGCTCTAGCGTGTCCTTTGCTATCGCATACACATGTCATACCGCGAATAGGACCATCACACTTAATAATAGTTGTCTGTGTATCATCCTCATTTTTCATATTCTCAGCAATAAGCAAAGAACCTGAAATAAATCTACCAAGAGCGGCTGTGACAACATTAGTAGTATTATGTGTCTCCATCATTTTCTGGATAGCTTTTGTAGAACGAATAGCAGTAGCCTTTACGTGACCCTTAAGGGCAATTGCCTTTACAATATGGTCCTCTGTATCGTCCAGAGGCATTCCTGGTGCATAATAAACATTATCCATAATCAAATCTTCCTAAAAACAAAGAACTGTCTCTCATCATCAGCAGTCGGAGCATCAAAACTAAGCTCTCCATAAACTGCTTCTAGCTTCATACCATACTTGTTACCAAGGTGTGAGAAAAGCACATCAGGATAGTACTTCTCTATGATTTCGCCATCAACTCTAGCATAAGTCTCACCACCGTCTTCACTATAAAATAGCGTCATAGAAGATGTGCTAATACCTTCTTCTTCGTCGTAAGAGTTATCCCAAAGCAAAGTGAAATCGTCGTAATCCTGAAAAAAAGTATTATTACCCAATGTCTCTTCAAAGTGCTTACGAGTACCTGCGTCGAAAATAAACACGCCACCTGGTGCCATATAATTTGCAAAAGACTTAAAAATCTTACCAATATCATCTGGCTCCAAGATATGGTTAACAGTATCTAGTGTGGAAATAAACACGTCTGCAGCACCAAAAAGCTCATAGTCAGTTATATCCTGATTAAGCCATAAAACGTCTCCTGAGCGCTCCCTAGCCATATCTAACATACATTCAGATCTATCAACACCAATGGTCTCGTAACCATAATTCTCGGCAAGCACAGAGGTAATAGCGCCACTACCGCAACCAAGGTCAACAAGAATAAATCCATTTTCACCCTCACCACTTGATGTACAGTGTTTTTTTGCAAGCGCATCAATATATAAGGCCCATGCTTCTGGGTCAAGTCCCTCTTGGAGACAGTCATAATAATCTGCGAGTATGTTGTAAAAATCGTCTTCCATTATGGGAGATATCCTAATGGGTCTGTGTTAGAACCCCAAATTCTTACTTCGAAATGGAGGTGTGCACCACTAGATGTACCTGTACTACCAACAACGCCTATAGCCTGACCAGCAGATACATAATCACCAGTACTTACTGTTATATCTCTAGCATGACCATAAAGTGTAGACACACCATTACCATGGTCGATAATGCAGTAGTTACCATAACCAGTTCCACCATAATCCTGACCAGGACATGGTTCTTCTACATAAATAACAGTACCACTTGCTGAAGCCATGATAGTATCGCCAAACCACGCTCCAATATCAATACCTGAATGGAACTTAACAGTACCATAAACAGGATGAACACGATTACCATAATAAGATGTAATTGTATGGTTCCATGTTGGCCAGCTTAATGAACCATTTGATGTTGTTGCAGGTGGAGTAGTTGGAACTGGTGTTGGAGTTGGAGTAGGTGCCGCCGTTGTACTACTTGTCTGAGCACTTTCTGTTGATTCACCTGCAACTGTACTAGCTGTTGTAGCCTCTGTAGTTGTTGTTACAGCAGTTGTTGTAGCAGTAGCATTTTGCTCTGCATAATACTGTCTCTGAATCTCAGCAATCTGTGCATCAAGAGACTGTGAATAAGCCTCAAGCTCATCCTCTCTTTGCTCCCAATATGCTATATCTGTTGAAATATCATCAAGAGCTTCCTCAGTAACACCGATTCTACTCTCAAGTTCCTCAAGCTGTGCAAGTTTCTCTTCAGCAATGCGCTCCATATCCTCAGCTTCCTGAAGAGCCAATTCAGCCTGTGCCTCAGCATTATCCTTAGCAGTCATAAGTTCCTGAATAGCCTGATTATCTGATTCTGTTATAAGAGAAATAATCTCCATATTTGTAAAGAAGCCTGCAATACTATCAGACTCCAAAAGAATCTCCAAATAAGACTTATCCTGATACTCAAACATTACCGCTACACGCTTTTTAAAAGCTTCCTGTGTAGCCTTAAGATCATCCTGCGCCTGTACATATGTATTAAGTGCGATTGTCTTAGCATCAAGAGCAGCTGCATACTGTGCTGAAATAATGTCATACTGGGCTCTCTGCTCCTCTGAAAGACCATTAAGGTACTCTAATTCACCTGTAAGAGTTGACTTCTCTTCATTTAAAGCTGCCGCTCTCTCGTGTGCAGCCTGAGCCTCTGCCAAAGCCTGGTCACGCTCATTACGACGTTGCTCGAGTTCTTCTTCATTATCCATATTAAGGTCAGTAATAAGGTAACTATAATCAGTGGAAGCAACACTCTTACGACTTAGCGCGAATCCTGCTACTCCAATAACACCAATTACTATAGAAAGTAGAACGACTATCTTTCTTATTAATCTCTTCTCTATATCATTATTCTTCATGTTACACCTTTACATACTTACGAACTGAAATTCCACTACCAATGGCACCAATCAAGACACCAATAAGAACTGCAATAAGAAGTACCCACCACATAATATTTCTTGCTGGAAGTAATGCATAGAAACTGGAAAGATCAACTCCTGCCATGACTCTATAAAATATAGTTCTATAAGCTAAAACAGTAACAATCCATGCAAGTACTGCGCTAATTAACCCAACTACACCACCTTCGACTATATAAGGCATTCGGATGTATGAATTAGTAGCACCTACGAACTTCATAATCTCAATCTCACTAGCTCTAGAATAAACTGAAATTCTAACCATGTTAGAAATAATAAACAAAGCAATTATAAAAAGAATAAAAAATGACACCACTGTGGCTACATTTACAGCCCTTCTAGCCTTTACAAGAAATGTCATTACACTATTTTCAGTAGATACCTTAGCTACTCCAGGAAGTGTCTCAAGCTTCATTACAACTTCATCTGCAAGAGCAGGGTCGGAAATCTGAATAGAGTATGTATATGGAATAACCTCATTGTAATCAATATCATCAAGTACAGATCCACTCTTACCAAGGTTATTCTTAAAGCTATTGAAATTCTGCTCTGGGGAAATAAGTGTGAACTCAATAATTCTGTTATCACTTCTTATGATTTCACCAGACTGATTAATCTCATCTTCACTAGCAGATATTTTCATATAAACCTCAATAGGAGGTTGCTGACCGAGCTTCTTCATAATACTTCTAGCATTAGCAGAAAAAATAAAAAATGTGCTCATAATAATAAGCATAAGAAGGATTGTAGTTATGGATGCTACAGTAACTAGAGGATGTCTAACGATTCCTCTAAAACCTTCTTTAACTGAGTTTGCAAAAGTTCTTAAGTTCATTCGTCATCCTCCTGAATATCGAGATCAATATCACTGTCTTCAAGGCGAATTTCCTCAAGCCAACTGTCATCATCTTCTATATCTTTTATATCTTCTTTATCTTCAGTGCTTTCTTTAACTTCATCTTCTTCAGAAGCTACCTCGGTAGCTTCTTCTGGTAAATCTGTAGTATTCTCTTCTGCACTCACAGAAAGAACATCTTCAGCAACCTCTTCAGTAGCAGTAACTTCAGCGTTTATAAAGTTTTCTTCTGCTACTTCTTCTACAAGATTTTCTTCATCATCAACTACTTCAGCAGAAGCTACTTCTACCTCTTCTTCCTCAGGAATCTCAACCTGATCCTGCTCAGCTACTGCTGGACTATCACCAAAGAAGAAACTAGATTCAGATACTGGTATTTCCTGCTCAAATTCTTCGTCATCAAAAGAATCAGAGTAGTCTCTATCATGAGCAAAAGATGGATCATCACCAAAAGTAAATCCCAAATTATCAACTACTGGAGCTACAACAGGCTTTGGTGTATCTTCTTCACTATACTTACTGTCCTTCTTATCTCTAACAATAAGTCCACTATCTATCTCGATAACTCTTTTCTTCATTCTATCTACGAGATTACTATCATGTGTGCATACTACAACTGTAGTACCACCACGGTTAATCTCCTGTAGAATTGCCATAATATTTTCAGATGTTTCTGGGTCAAGATTACCAGTAGGCTCATCTGCTACCATAATCTTTGGATTGTTTACCATAGCACGAGCAATAGCAATACGCTGCTGCTCACCACCTGAAAGTTCCTTTGGGTAAGAATCTGCCTTATCCTTAAGTCCGACCAGATTAAGCATAAACTGTACAATCTGATTTAAATTCTTTTTTGGAATACCAACAATCTCGCCAGCAAATGCTATGTTTTCAGATACAGTTTTACTTTCGATAAGTCTAAAATCCTGATAAACCATTCCTATGTGTCTTCTAAGCACAGGAACTAACGCACGTGACATATCCGAAATAACGAATCCATCAATGGCAACCTCACCTTCGTCAGGAGTCTCTTCACATGTAATACACTTCATTAATGTAGATTTACCTGAACCGGATTTACCAATTATGAATACAAATTCTCCATCTTCGATATCAAAACTTATTCCTCTCAAAGCTTCAACATCGCCAGATTTGGATATATATGTCTTATGTACGTCTGAAAAACTTATCATCTAATCATGTTATCCTTACTTGTCTCAAGATATTTAAGGTAAATTCTTACCATAGATGCCATCTTGAATAAAACTGCATCATCAAAAGATCTTAAATCAAGACCTGTATTCTTCTTTACCTTATCAAGTCTGTATACAAGAGTATTTCTATGAACATAGAGTTCACGAGATGTCTCGGAACCATTAAGGTTATTAGCAAAGAAGCTATCAATTGTTGTGAGTGTGTCCTCATCAAGTGTCTTATATGCTTCATTAGGGAAAACTTCATCAATAAACATCTGACAAAGAGTTGCTGGAAGCTGATAAATAAGACGACCAAGTCCAAGCTTGTCATATCTTGAGATATAAATATTCTTCTCAAAGATTTTTCCAACACGAAGTGCAAGCATAGCATCTCTATAGGACTTAGCAATATGCTGGAACATATTAACAAAGGAACCAACACCGATAAATGCTGTATGACCTTCATTATTAAGACAGTCAAGAATAGACTGAGCACTATTTTCAATAAAAGTATTACGGTCCTGCTCAGAAGAAATTGCCTCTTCAGCATTAAGAACAACAATAGAAGTTGTCTCATCCATAGCAAGAACAGTCACCTGGTCTGCGTCTGTGTAGAAATTCTGCAAAATCTCAAGGGTTTCTGCACCATCTTCCTTTGCAGTTCTAATTACCATAACAAGTCTTGCCTCGCTACAGTTAATCTTAAACTCTCTTGCTTTAATAGGAATCTCACCCTGAAGCTCATTTTCAAGAAGAACATTCTTAGTGAAAAGCTCCTTCTCAGCATCTGTTCCTCTTTCCTTTACAGCAGTCTTAATCCACTCTGCCATAAGTTCAAGGTAAATTCTTGCCTGAGGATCAACTTCATCAATTGAAATAATGTACTTATACTGCTCACCAATTGCGATTTTAAGATATGTCTTTTCTGCTGTACCAGAAAAGACGTCATCAGACATCATTACCGCTCTAGCAGTAGAATCAGTTGTTCCTTCCAACTCAGAATTAGTGGATGCGATTATTAATCCAGTAGTATCCATAACTCCGACGTTCTGCTTAAGTATTGTCTTAGCCTGACGCATGCACTTCTTAATTTCTTCCATATCGGCACCCACTTTCTAAATTACATAAAGATACAGATAAATTTTATCGATATATTTGTTTTTAAACAAGGCTATTGATAGTCAGAACGATAAAATGAAATAAAACAGACATATAAAAACCGGCCGTACAATGTACGACCGGTAAATTAACTTTTGCTATTAAAGAGCTATTAGGAAATAATGCTCTGCTCTGTATCCTTGTCGAAGAGGTGGATACGGTTTGTATCGATAGCAAGATCAACAACCTGACCAACTGTGGACTGGGATGTTGTTGGGTCAACTCTACATGTGAGTGGGAGAGAACCGTTAACTGTAACATAGAGGTATGTCTCAGCACCGAGCATCTCAACGACGTCAACATCTGCAGCAAATGCTGTCTCTGGGTGATCTGTAACGAATGTTGCTTCATCTGTGATAGCCTCAGGACGTACACCGAAGATAACTTCCTGACCGTCACGATCCATAACTTCCTCAACTGCATAACGCTCTGGGAGCTTAACTGTTACGTTCTCGAAGGAGATGTAAACATCAGAACCCTCAACGTTAACTGTAGCATTGATGAAGTTCATTGGAGGCATACCGATAAATCCAGCAACGAATGTATTAACAGGGTTATCGTAAAGCTCTGTTGGGGAATCAACCTGCTGGATGAATCCGTCCTTCATAACAACGATTCTAGTACCCATTGTCATAGCCTCTGTCTGATCGTGTGTTACGTAGATAAATGTTGTCTTAAGTCTGTGGTGGAGCTTTGTAATCTCAACACGCATCTGTACACGGAGCTTAGCATCAAGGTTGGAGAGAGGCTCGTCCATAAGGAATACCTTAGGATCACGAACGATAGCACGGCCGAGAGCTACACGCTGACGCTGACCACCGGAAAGAGCCTTTGGCTTACGCTCGAGAAGGTGCTCAATCTCAAGGATCTTAGCAGCCTCTGTAACACGACGGTTAATCTCAGCCTTATCCATCTTTCTGAGCTTAAGAGCGAATGCCATGTTATCACGTACTGTCATGTGTGGATAGAGAGCGTAGTTCTGGAATACCATTGCGATATCTCTGTCCTTTGGAAGAACGTCATTGATAAGACGATCCTCGATATAAATCTCACCCTCGGAAATATCCTCAAGACCAGCGAGCATACGGAGTGTTGTGGACTTACCGCAACCGGAAGGTCCTACGAGGATAACGAACTCCTTATCTGCTACCTCAAGGTTAAAATCAGAAACGGCTACAACGCCGCCATCATACTTCTTGTAAACATGCTGGAAAGATAAACTTGCCATTTTTAAACCTCCAAAACGCCTTACGGCTTTTTCATTACGGTTATTATAGTAAAGACCACGAATGTGTACTATATGACATCTTATCCAAAAAATTTAAGGTGCTTTTGTCATATAATTCTTGCAATTTACTTGCCTATTTTGCACCTTGCACATAAAAAATATTTTATTTTATGCACACGTCACAACCTATATGTCATTTAGCACATAAATCTATCAAAAACTGGGCAAAAATCCCCCTTGGTAAAGTGCACAACCCTATAAATTCCACTCGATAATTGACTTTTGCATAATTATGCAGTATATTGCATAAATCATTAATAATTACGATTATATTATATTTGCAAATTGCACCTTTTAAGGGGCCATAATCGAGCGTATTATATATGTCATTAATTAATGTATATAAATAATATAAAAGGAATATCTATTAATTATGGATAAGAAAATAAAGGTTAGTATTATTGGAAGTACTGGTTACGTCGGCGCAGAAGTTGTTCATGGTTTTCTTGAGCATCCTAACGTTGAGATTGCACATTTAACTACTCAAAGCTTTATCGGTCAGAAGTTCTCAGATATCTACCCTGTATACCGTGGTATCTGCGATATCGAACTTGAGGGTAGTTCTGAAGAGGATATCATCAGAATCGCTAAGGATAGCGATCTTGTTATTACAGCGCTCCCTCATGGAGTATCTTCTAAGATGGTTCCTGTTATTGTAGAGAACGGCGCCCGTGTTATTGACCACAGTGGTGACTTTAGATATAAGAATCTCGAGACTTATACAAAGTCTTATAAGCTTGATCACCCACATCCAGAGCTTCTTTCCGAGGCTACTTACGGACTTCCTGAGTTCTACAGAGAGCAGCTTAAGACAACAAAAATTACAGCTAATCCTGGCTGTTACCCTACATGTTCTCTTGTAGCTCTTGCTCCATTTCTTAAGCAGGGTCTCATCAAGACAGACATGATTATCATTGATGCTACTTCTGGCGTTACAGGTGCAGGTCGTAAATCAGATCTCGCTTATGCTTATTGCGAGGTTGATGAAGCATTTAAGCCTTATGGTGCAGTTGGACATAGACACACTACAGAGATTAGTGAGCAGTGTTCTTTCCTTGCTGGCGATACAACTGGTAAGAGCGTAACTGTTACTTTCACTCCTCACCTCGCACCATTTAAGCGTGGAATGCTTGCTAGTATTTATGTTAAGCCAACAGATGAGTTCAAAGCTTCTGGCATTGACGGCGAGACAATTAATAAAGTTTATGCGGATTTTTACAAAGATGAGCAATTCGTTCGTGTTCTCCCTGGTAAGAATCTCCCAGATGTTAAGTATGTGAATGGTTCTAACTACATTGATGTTAACGGTGTATATGATCCTGAGACAGATATGATTAAACTTTTCAGTTGCCAGGATAATCTTGGCAAGGGCGCTGCTCTTCAGGCTATTCAGGCATTTAATGCTATGTTTGGTCTTCCAGAAGAGACAGGTCTCAAGAATTTAGTAAGAGGTGTTTAATATGGCAGGAAAGAATGAAATGCCTGAGTTCTCAGACGCAATGCTCAAGCAAATTGACAAGGCTTCCATCCTCATTGAAGCTTTGCCATATATGAAGAAGTTAAGAGGTCAGACAATCGTTATTAAGTATGGCGGAAATGCAATGGTTAATCAGGACCTCAAGCGTTCAGTTATGGACGATATCACACTTCTTAAGTACATCGGAATCAATCCAATTCTTGTACATGGTGGCGGACCTGATATCAACAATATGTTGTCACGAGTTAATATTGAATCACACTTCGTAAATGGTCTTCGTTACACAGATGAAGAAACAATGGGAATCGCTCAGATGGTTCTTATTGGTAAGACAAATAAGGAAATTGTCTCTAATCTTAATGCTCAAGGAGCCAAAGCAATCGGTATTTGCGGTATCGATGGTAACCTCATTGAAGCAGAAAAGATGACAAAAGATCGCCCTGAAAACGATATTGATATCGGATATGTTGGAAAAGTAAAGAAAATTAACACACATGTGATAGAAATGCTTGCCTCCGACGAATATATTCCAGTTATCGCACCAATTGGAGTTGGCGAGAACGGCGAAAGCTACAACATTAATGCAGACACTGTAGCTGCTGAGGTTGCTGTAGCACTTAAGGCATCAAAGCTTATCACCCTCACTGATGTTCCAGGTGTTCTTGACTCAAACAAGCAGTTAATCACAATCCTTGATGAAGAGTTGATTAAAAATTACATTGACGACGGTTCCATTACAGGTGGTATGATTCCAAAGATTGAAGGCTGTCTTGATACTGTACGACGTGGCGTACGACGTGCTCATATCATTGACGGAAGAGTACCTCATAGTATCCTTCTCGAGATGTTTACAGCTAAGGGTATCGGAACAATGATTTTAAAGGATAGGACAAAAAGATGATGACAATTGATAGAGATTTTGCTTTAACAAAAGAATACGACAAGAAGTACTGCATGCAGGTATTTGCACCACTTGAGGTAGCTTTCCGCAAGGGTAAGGGCGTATATCTTTATGATACAAATGGAAATAAGTACATGGATATGATTGGCGGTATTGCTGTTAATACTTTAGGTCATAACAACAAAGCTCTTACTTCCACTATTTCCAAGCAGGCAGCTGAGCTCATTCACTGCTCTAACTACTACTACATTCCAGAAAGATCTGAACTAGCCTTTAGACTTTGCACATTAAGTTTTGCTGATAAGGTATTCTTTTCCAACTCTGGTGCAGAAGCTAACGAGGGTGCAATCAAGCTCGCAAGAGGTTATTTCTACCACAAAGGCCAGCCTGAGAAAAATGAAATTATCACTGCTAAGATGAGTTTCCATGGAAGAACAATGGCAACTATTGCCGCTACTGGTCAGGAGAAGTTTAGAACTCCATTTATGCCTGTTGTTCCTGGCTTTAAGTATGTTGAGTTTAATGACTTCGATGCTATCGTCGAGGCAGCTGACGACAAGACTTGTGCAATTATGCTCGAGCTTGTACAAGGCGAAAGTGGCGTACACCCAGCAGACGAGGATTACGTTAAGAAAGTAAGAAAGTTCTGTACAGATAAGGGCATCCTTCTCATTATTGATGAGGTACAGACAGGCGTAGGTAGAACAGGAAGAATGTTCTGCTACGAGAACTACAACATCACTCCAGATATCATGACTCTTGCTAAGGGTCTTGCTGGCGGTGTACCTATCGGTGCTACTCTCTGTACAAATGAAGTATCCAAGGGCTTCGTTGTTGGTGATCATGGCTCTACATTTGGCGGTAACCCACTTGCTTGCGCTGCAGGTAGTTGCGTACTTAATCAGATTGCAGAAAAAGATATTATCAGCAATGTTAATGAGGTAAGTTCCTACTTATTCTCTGAGATTCAGGCTCTTCAGGATAAGTACAATTCAATAGTAAACGTAAGAGGAAAGGGTCTTCTCATCGGTATCGAATTTAGAGAGGGTATTTCATCCGCAGGCATGAGAGAACAACTCTTCCGCAAGGGCATGCTCGTAAGTGCTATCGGAAGAAGCACAATCAGAATTGCACCTCCACTTATTATCACATTAGGCGAGGCAAAGAAATTCGTTACAGCACTTAAGGATGTACTTAAGGCACAGAAGAAGAACCCACTCCCTACATCTAGTGGTTCAGTAGCTGATTCTACTCAGCCAACTATGGTAATGCCAATCGAGGCTCCTGATAAATAATAGTTTATGCCAGATGTAGTAATTCGACGTGCAACTATAGAAGATGCTCCAAAGATAGCTCTGCTCACCCGCAGAGCTATGCTTTCGTATCAAGAAGATTCTGGTATTAAGGGTAATGTACTAGAATCTTTGACAGAGAGCATTGAATCTGTAGAAGAAAGAATCACTACAGGTAGGTGTCTTTGCCTATATGACGGCGATAATATTCTTGGCACTATTACAATTACTCGCTGCCCAAATCCTATGAAATACAGTTTTTCTAGAAAGACTGAAGAGTTTTTATCTTCATTTAGTTCATGTGGATACATCTCAAGATTTGCTGTTGCTGTAGAACTGCGCAAAACTGGACTCGGCAGAAAGCTTCTAGATGCTGCACTTAGTTCTCCTGAAACGGACGGCACTGGTCTCGTGTTACTTCACACCGCCATAGCGAATACTCGTATGACCAACTTCTATCTAAATAGAGGTTTTGATCTCATTGATACAGAAAAATCCAGAGGTTATGAACGAGGTCTTTTCGCCTTTGATGTTCCTTTTAAAGAGTCTGACATTCTTGAATAAAATAGTCATCAGGAATTAGTTTTGTCATCTGTTCATACGCAGCATGTAACTCCTGTTCACTAGAATAAATAGCAAACACACAGCTTCCGGATCCGCTCATGGCGCAGAATACGGGAGCTGTTTTATTGAGTTCACCAAGTATCTCTCCAATTACAGGAACTAAGGTTAATGCAGGTGCTTGCAAATCATTTACCATATCTTTTGAAGCTAATTTTATTTTTTCTAAAGAAGTAATGTCTTCTCTACTAAATACGGACATTAACTCCTTGTAATAATCTTCATTAAAATCATTTTCCATCTCATCTGAAAGCTTAAAGCAAGGACCTGTTGGAACGCCTTGCTGAGGCTTTACAAGCAATAATGGTAGACCCTTTAAAGAAGGTACCGGAGTGATTACCTCACCTATTCCCTCACAGATACAAGAACCTCCATAAAGGAAGAATGGCACATCTGCACCAAGTTTTACTGCCATTGGTATTAATTCTTCAATTGCGAATGGATTGTCATAAAACTTATTTAGTAACTTTAATACTACTGCTGCATCAGAGCTTCCACCTCCAAGTCCAGCTTGTGAAGGTGTATTTTTAACTTCCGTTATTGTTATATCACAAAGCTCCTTTTTGCATGATGCATCCAAAGTAGAATATTTATCATAAAAAGCCTTTGCCGCCTTATAGCACAAATCCTTTTCTGGTGGACAATCAGCTTGTGAAACTATGCTAATTTCAGGGTTAGTGTTAACACTTTTAAATTCAATGGAGATGTCATCACCCACGCTTATTTCCTGCATAAGCATATATAGTCTGTGATAGCCCTCAGGGAGCAATCCACAAATTCTAAGAAATAGGTTAATCTTCGCATTAGCTTTGGATGACAGTATCATTTAATTTATCTCCTTATATATATAAATATCATTATACATACTTCTTGCCCAGATTCTTTTTGTAATTATCAAATTTGTAAACACTTTATGAAGATGCTTTGATTATCAAAGCATTCTGTTATACTCCATTTATAAAGGATAGGTATTTGATATTTATATGGAGGAAATCATATGAATAGTACAACTAAAAAAGTTCTTAAAAATGCAGCCTGGATAATATTTCTAATTTCTTTTGCTGTATATATTCCTGTTATATCTAGCGCAATATTTGGCGCCAACACTAGCTTTATGGGAACTTCTCACTGGGAATACGGTGGTTCAGCTGTCTGGTTCACAATTCTAATTATGTGCCTTTTAATCTTTCTCCCTGTTTGTCTTGTTTATCAGGTTCTATATGGAGTATTTGCACTTCGTCGCGCTAGTAAAAATCGTCAAAAGGGTGTTTTTATACTTATCGCTTCCATTGTTGCACTTGTTATCATTCCAGTTTGTGCTCACGACACATATAAGACGTATTTAAACAAAAAATTCTACAATGATAACTTCCCTCTAGTTGATGCATATATGAAGGAACAATATTCACCTGAGGTTTACGAAAGTGCGGAAATGGTTCGTTATAACCGTGAACAAGGCTACATTATCATGAAAGTTAATTGCGATCTTGGAAAAAACTATTCTGAGTCTACTGACAACACCATGAATGTTTACTACTTCATAGAAGATGACGGTTCAATAAAAGATAATTTCGGAACGCTATTCGGACCTACACTTAATAGTGAATTTTACGACGGCTTATGCAACTACATGATGGAAAAATGTGGTTTTCCTAAGAATTGGATGGTAAAAGTCAATCTATATAGCATCGATCTTACCCACTATCAACCAGGGGATTCAGCAGAAAGTGTTTACCCTTACTGTAAATATGATGCAAGCAATATTTACTTTGAAATGGACAAATATAGTGATGAAGAGCTCGTTAACGAAGTGAATTTATTCCGCGAAAAGTACCAAGAGTATTTCACAGACAATGTATCATTCGTAGTAACAGTACACGGACAATATTACGCAATGGTTTACTACTACGCTGATGACCAGGGATATAAACTCACCATTACTGGATATACATATGAGGCCACAGGACAAACCGTCGATCCTCACGAGATTCAGATTCCAAACCAATAAATAACACAAACAAAAAGACGGTTTTAAAACCGTCTTTTAAATTACTCGAAGGATTGTATTGCTCAGATTAGGAAGCAGCTTCCTGAGAGTTGCTTGCTGGAATTGCAAGTCTAACTGCTCTTGTAAGAATATCAATATAACTATAAGAAACGATCTCGAACTTACCGTCTGACTCTCTCTGGCACTTTACTGTAAATACATTAGGATAACAGTTATCAATAACACCCTCGTGGATGATGAGTCTCTTACGTCCACCATTAGATGTAAGCTTAACTCGGCTACCAATCATAGACTGAAGCTTTGCTCTACATGAGTCCAAATCAGATCTGATAATCATTGTCGTTTCCTCCGATTTTTAATAGCAATACAACGAAATTATAATAGTATCTTGATTTTTTGTCAATTAGAGAACACAAGATATTGAGGGTGTTTGTGTATTTTTTACAAAATATAGTGTTTTTGCCTATGTTTCGCCTCAAACACCCTTCTCTTTATCACGTTACATTGAAATAACACTTGGATGTATTGTAGAATTAACAAGTACTTTATTAATTATTAGGGGGTTCACAAGAATGCTCAGTGATATAGAGATTGCAAGAAGCGCCCAGCTTGACCCAATCGAAGACGTTGCCGCTAAGGTAGGACTTAAGAGAGAAGAATTGGATTTTTACGGAAAGTACAAGGCAAAGATTCCTCTTGAGGCTATTGCAACTCGTAACGGAAATCCAAATGGTAAATTAATCCTTGTTACAGCTATCAACCCTACTCCAGCTGGCGAAGGAAAGACAACTATCAGTATCGGTCTTGCACAGGCTCTTCAGAAACTTGGCAAAAAGACAATGCTTGCTCTTCGTGAACCATCCCTCGGTCCAGTATTCGGAATTAAAGGTGGTGCTGCTGGTGGTGGATATTCCCAGCTTATTCCAATGGAAGATATTAATCTTCACTTTACAGGCGATCTTCACGCTATTACTGCAGCAAATAACCTTCTCGCAGCAATGGTAGACAACCATATTTATCAGGGTAACAGCCTTGGTATCGACAAGGATCGTGTTCTTTGGAAGCGTTGTGTCGATATGAACGACCGTGCTCTTCGTCATATTCAGGTAGGTGTTGGCGGTGGCACTAATGGTGTTGAAAGAGAAGATTCCTTCACTATTACAGCCGCATCAGAAATCATGGCTATTCTCTGTCTCGCTACAGACATGGAAGACCTTAAGAGAAGACTTAAGAAGATTGCCGTTGGATATAGCACAAATGGTCAGATTGTCACAGCAGGCGACCTTAATGCTCAGGGTGCCCTTGCTACTCTTTTGAAAGATGCTATCTGCCCTAACATGGTTCAGTCTCTCGAACACGTACCTGCATTTGTACACGGTGGACCTTTCGCAAACATTTCCCACGGATGCAACTCCATAATCGCTACAAAAGCGGGCCTTAAGCTTTCTGATATTCTTATTACTGAAGCAGGCTTCGGTGCTGACCTTGGTGCATATAAGTTCCTTGATATTAAGTGCCGCAAGGCTGGTATCTGGCCTGATGCCTGCGTAATTGTATCTACTGTACGTGCACTTAAGTACAACGCTGGAATTCCTAAGGAGAAGCTCACAATTCCTGATGTTGAAGCAGTAAAGGCAGGCTTCCCTAACCTTGCTAAGCACATTGAAAACATGTCAAGATTCGGCATCCCTGTAGTTGTCGCATCTAACAGATTTATTTCTGATACTGATGAAGAAATCGAGGCAATGAAAGTTCTTTGTGAAGAGCACGGTGCTACATATGCAGCTGCAGAGGTTTTCACACGCGGTGGCGAAGGTGGAATCGAGCTTGCTGAAAAGGTTATGGAAATCCTCGACAAGAATCTTGATAAAGAACCAAGATATACATATGCTCTCGCTGATACTATCGAAGAGAAAATCACATCTGTTGCCAAGAAGATTTATGGCGCATCTAATGTTGATATTCTCCCTGAGGCAAGATTTAAAATTGAAGAATTCACAAGAGCCGGCTATGGAAATCTTCCTATCTGTGTAGCCAAAACTCAGTACTCTCTCTCCGATGATCCTAAGATGCTCGGACGTCCTGAGGGCTTCACTCTCACAGTAAGAGACGTAGCATTAAGTGCTGGTGCTGAGTATATGGTTATTCTTACAGGTAAGGTTCTTACAATGCCTGGCCTTCCAGCTAAGCCTGCTGCACTCGATATTGATATCGATACTAACGGTATAATTCACGGACTCTTCTAATACAAATGAGATATAATCCGAACCCTACATTTTTAACAAAAGCATCAAAAATAAGAAAGAACCGCCACACCAAGATAGTAATTGCTATCGTGGTGGCGGTTTTTATTGTTTTAATTGCTATTTTTGTGGCGTGGGGTGCAAAGATGCAGGAAACATACCGAAAGATGTTCCCTGAAATGGTAGGTGCAGCTAATACTACCCCTACCACCTTGGAGTTTAATTTCGGACGTCACACACAAGCTACAGAAACAGACCCAATCCCTGAGACTACAGAAACTATGCCAACAGAGACAAAGCCTGCGCCTGTTATTATAGAAACCACTGCGGCAACAGAAGAAACTACTGAGACAACACAGCAAATAAATACAGCCTTCCCTTTCGAAGAGCAAGAGAATTTCTATTTCAAAACAAGTTATCCTCTTCAAACAATATCTCATGAGCAAAGAGATGTTATGCTCGACGTGCTAAAGCAAAACATCCTTGACTATCAGAAAAATGATTCAGGTATCAAGGTGTCTTTCAGCTACATCAACCTAAAGAGCAATGAGACAATGGGAATAAATGATTTAGAGCCTATTGTGCCAGGTGGAGCTTGGGCTTTACCCGTATCTATTGCACTTACTAATACATGTAATACAGGAACAATATCTTTCCAAAGAGTTATCACATATAATGGCGAGATTCCTCAGGGAAGTTCCTCTTACATAGCTAGCACTTACACTTCAGGAAAGCAGTTTTATTTAAGAACTCTCCTTAATTACTCTCTTGCAAAAAACGATAGTATTGCGCTTGACTACGTGATGAGAACTATGGGTGGACCAGAAAGCACTTGGACAAAAATCTCTCCTATTAGCTCCTATATCAATTTTACAGAATCAGTAATATACACAGACTATACTGGTATTCAGCAAAGAGGCAACTACAGAACATCCACATACGATATGGCTAATTATCTTGAATATCTTTATTATGGCTATCTTAATGATCCTGAAACTTACCAGATGATTCTAAATGACTTATATTATTCTGAAGTGGCTAGTCCTATAACAACTGTATTCGAGAATAATTCTGTACTACATATAAGTGGTCGTAACGAAATGACTCACTCCTACGTAGATGCAGCAATTATCGACGGCGACGAGCCTTATATAGTAGTAATTAGTGTCGAGGCGCCTTCATTTGATCAAGCACAAATAGCTATTGCAGACATCTCCACATATCTTTATAGATATATTTCAAGTTGTCATCAGCCTGAATAATTTGTTATAATAAACGTTAGTTCGTCCCATGTGATCTGTGGTCGGGGTCGGGTCTTGTGCAAGGCGATCCCGTGAACCCTGTCAGGTCCGGAAGGAAGCAGCAGTAAGCGGATCTTCGTTTGTGCCGCAAGGGTGCCTGTCCGACTGCAGTTTAGATGGGGCGAACTTTTTTATATTAAGGATATAGAAGGGATAGTCCATGGAACACGTTGCGCTTTATAGACAGTTCAGACCTGAGAATTTTGACGAAGTAGTTGAACAAAAAGCTGCAGTAACAGCACTAAGGCAGTCAGTAAAGACTGGTAGACTTGGTCATGCATATCTATTCTGTGGACAGCGTGGTACAGGAAAAACTTCTATCGCACGTATTTTCGCTAGAGCAATCAACTGTGAGAATCCAGTAAATGGTAATCCATGTAACTCTTGTCCAACTTGTCGTGGCATCTTTGATGGTAATCTTCTTGATGTAATCGAGATTGATGCCGCCTCCAATAGAAGTATCGACAACATTAAGAAGATTTGCGACGAAGTTAACTACGCACCTTCCAAGGCCAAGTATAAAGTCTATATTATCGACGAGGTTCACATGATTACTAACGAGGCCTTTAATGCCTTGTTAAAAACTTTAGAGGAACCACCCGCACACGCTATTTTCCTCTTTGCTACTACAGAACCTCATAGCATTCCACCTACAATTCTTTCTAGATGTCAGAGATTTGATTTCAGAAGAATCTCTACTGACTCTATTATTGGAAGACTTAAGTATATTTGTGAGAAAGAAAATATTAAGGCATCAGATGATGCGCTTAAGCTCATTGCATCTTTATCCGATGGTGCCATGAGAGATGCCATCTCTGTGTTGGACCAAGCTGCTTCTGCCGCTGGCCCTGATGGCATTACTGATGAATCCATTGAAGAAATGACAGGAACTGTAAATATTGGATTCTTGTCAGAGATGGCAGAAATCCTTATTGACGGTAGATTTGACGATTTGCTCACTAAATGCCGCGAATTATCAGATAGTGGTCGTGATGTTATTCAGTTCTCACTCGATTTGTCAGGGTACTTCCGTAATCTTCTTGTAGTAAGAGTTATGCCAGACCCTACGTCTGTTATTCCTGCATCAGCTACGGCTATGAAAAAGATGTATGAGATAGCAAATAAAACTAATACAAATACATTGGTTGGTTTTGTATCTTCCCTCTCAAAAATGATTTCTGACCTTAAGTGGTCTCCTTCAGTAAGAACAAGCTTCGAGATAAACCTCTTGAGACTTTGTGGACGTAAAATCAAGATGGATGAGGTGCCACTTGTAGTGCCAGATTTTGTCGAAAAGCAGGCGGCAGCGGCTAAGGCTATTTCTGAAAAAGCAAAGATTCAAGAACCAGCTGTCCCTGCTCCAGTAACAGAATCTACTCCTGTGGCAGAACCTGCTCCTATAGTAATTTCCACTCCTGTAGTAGAAGCTGAGCCTACTATCCAAGTAGCACCAGCACCAATCGTAGAATCAGCACCTGTTACTGAGACTGTTTCTGAATCAGCTGTTATTTCTGAACCAGAAACACCATCTGTACCTGAAATAAAATCAGAACCTGAAATTGAAACTAAACCAGAAGAACCAATTCCATTCTTTGCACAGCCTGACAATTCGGGTGAAGCAGAGGAAGAAGTGGACCCTGAAGATATCCCTATGGAAAATCAAATGGATATCTTCTCCTTTAGTAGTTCTAGTGAGACTAATGACGCTGACGACAATGTATCTGAAACAAAGGTAGAAGAACCTGAGATTTCTTCTGCACCTACACCTGTATCAGAAAAACCTACAGGAAGCATATTTGCTAGCCTTTCCTCATCATTCATGGATGATTTGGTTATCGGTGGCACAAATGAACCTGAAGAAAAAGAACCTGAGGAGCAAGCACCAGAATCAAATCTTTATGAGCCAACAGGTATGATTGGAGAAACAAAGCAAACTGCAGTATCTGCAGCCTTTGACATATCTGGTCTCATTTCAAAACAGCCTGAACCTGAAATAAAAGATATCAACACTATCTGGGAAGAAATCAAGTCTGATCTTAACACCATGGATTTGACTGACACTTCATTAGTTGTTAAAGAAGATAAAGCATATATAATCTTCGGAAGAGATGACGTCATGGCTGCACTTAAAGCAAACCCAGATAACAAACGCCTTTCTAGAAGTATCAGAGAACAGGTTGAAGGTATAGCTCATGTATATATGCTTCGCAAAGCTCAGGCTATTAAGGATGGACTTATAGATCCAGACGAACCTACTCCTGGTCCTTCAGACGGTGCGATATCAGGAGATGCGTTCATGCAAATGGCACAGCAAATGGGGTATAATACAGAAATCCACTTCGGTGATTGATGAAATAGTTTTTTGAAAAGAACTTTTCAGATATAATATAAAAAACAAATTTTGGAGGAATTCAAAAATGGCAAAAGGCGGTTTTCGCGGAATGCCCGGCATGGGCGGCATGGGTAATATGGGTAACTTGATGGCACAGGCACAGAAGATGCAGCGTGACCTCGAGGCAGCTCAGAACGAAGTTAAGGAATACAGAATCACTGGTACAGCTGGTGGCGGACAGGTTAAGCTTGTTCTCGGCGGTGACCACAAGATTTATAACATTGAGATTTCTAAGGATGTAATCGATCCTGAAGATCCAGAGATGCTCGCAGACCTTATCGCAGCAGCTTACAATCAGGCTAACGAAGCCCTTGAGGCACAGACAGCTGAGCGTATGAATAAGGTTACTGGCGGAGTTAAGATGCCTTTCTAATAATGGCTCGTTACTCCCCTTCAGTTCAGAATTTAATTAGCAGACTATCAGGTCTGCCAGGAATAGGTGGAAAGTCAGCGCAAAAGTTGGCTTTCCATATTCTTTCCATGCCAGAAAATGATGCAAACGCTCTTGCAGAGTCTATTTTGGAAGCACGCAAGCTCACAAAGAGATGTAAGACTTGTCAGAATTTCACTGACACTGATGTGTGCCCAATCTGTTCGGATGCTAAGCGCGATACCAGTGTGGTATGCGTAGTAGAGTCTCCTCGTGACGTCTCCACTTTCGAGCGCATGCATGAATTTAAAGGTTTATATCATGTTCTTCATGGCGTATACAATCCAATGAACAGCAAGAACATGAATGATATAACTCTCACTCAGCTTTTTGATAGACTTAGCAAAAATGCAGAAATCAAGGAAGTCATCATGGCTACTAACCAGACAGCAGAAGGTAATGCCACTGCACTTTATGTATCTAGACTTCTTGCTCCTACTGGTATCAAGGTAACACGACTTGCATCTGGTCTTCCAATGGGTTCTGACATAGAATTTGCTGATGATCTTACACTTGCTAACGCACTTAAAGGTAGAATTGAGATTAACTAATGAGATTAGATAAATTTCTTAAAGTATCAAGAATTATAAAGCGTAGAACTGTTGCTAACGACGTGTGCTCAATGGGTCGTGTTACGGTAAACGGACGTGAAGCTAAGCCTAGTGTTCGACTTAAGGTCGGTGACGAGGTAGAGATTCAATTTGGTAATGGTTCTGTTCGTTTTCGTGTTTTGCAGCTTGCTGAGACTGTTCGTAAAGAAGATGCATCTTCTATGTACGAGCTCCTTTAATAACACAAATATTTCATTGTTACAGTATGATTAAATAGTTGCTTTCTCCATTTTTTCTTGAAAAATATCAGCTAAAATATATTCATGAAAAGAAGCGAAAAAACAACAAATCATAAATCTGGTGGTATTTCTGTTATTATGGCAGTCCTTTGTATAGCTGTCGTAATAGTAGGTGTACTTTGCGTTACACGCTTCTATGAGATTAAGGAAAGACGCGAAAGACTTATCGCCGAGCAGCACGAGTTAGAAGCTCAGAAGGCTGCATTAAAGGAAAAACGAGACCAGATAGCCGCACAGGGTGCTCACGGCAACGATTCAAGTTACGTCGAGAAAGTAGCTCGCGAACAGCTAGATATGGTTTATCCAGGTGAAGTAATATTTAGAACTACAGGTGAGTAATCTCACCTGTTTTTTATTTGAGCATTTTAAACTGAAATCTATCGAAAGATACACTCTCATTAAACTGATCAGGATTAAAGTTTGTGGAGTGGAACTGCGCAAACTCGTGCGTGTTTTTACTAAGCCAAAGAGGTACTGAAATTTCCATATTTTTACAAAGAAGGACTAAAGCCTCTCCCAGTTCCTGAGAAAAACTAAGTTTCTCATTTGAATACTCGCATGTCTTAATCGCCATTATTTTATTAGCTGAATATAGTCTACCTTCTACTACCATTTGTGCCCCTTTTTTTCATTCATTCTTGCCTTAATTTTGCCCTTTTTCAACCCAATTGTAAACCAGAAGCGTGATAAGATATAGATGTTCTAAGTAATTGTTCCTAACTTCATAACACCCTCCTTTTGGACACTGACACATCCCCCTCGTCAGTGTCTTTTTTTTATAGTAAAATCCATAAATATGAAGAAAGTTATTAATTTTAATGATGTAATTCTAATTACATATAAAAGACTTCATAAAGCTCCTGTAAAACTGAGCTATGATTCTGAGTGTAATGAATTAACAATTACGGCAAATGTCAGTTTTTCTAAGAGCCTTTTAAGAGGCTATGAGAACTTTGTAGCAAAAGCTATTCGCGAGAAAATGGGACCATCCAAACCAGAAGAAAAAACCTTTGCCGATGTTGCTGAGGAAGGAATCATTTACAATTGGGGTGGTACATACGATATGACCCCTTGGGATGGTCCAAAGGAACTTCATGTAAAGGTAATAATTAACCGTCAAGACCGTGGTGATGTACCTAAAGGACAACGTTGTTTTCGTATACAAAGAGTGTACGGTAATGGCACATCCTTTGTAACTAGTCCACCTTGGAGATGGCTCTGGGGAATTATTACAGGCAATAAAGAATGTTTCTTTACACTTAATTGGCACCCATACTACCCAGGCACTATAAGCATGAATAAATACAGATCCAAGAGATGGTTTCAAAGCACTGTTTCTCATGAGTTTGGCCATGTCCTCGGACTTGGTGATGCTTATGATGCTTTCTACAGATTCTATTACGAGGCTCCAGGAACACAAAGGTACATGATGAATTTTAATAATACTGTTGCTCCTGAAGAAATCATGATGGCTATGCGTGCCCATAAGCTAAGAAAAATGCAGTATTTCCCATGCGTATTCAATTGGAATCATGTGTGGACTAACATCAAGCGTTCTATATTTAATAATCACTAATAAATTTTACATTTTTGTGAACTGTTGTCATTTTGCACTATAGCAGATAGAAATTTAAATGGTTTCGTTGTAAAATATCCCTATCAAAATTAAAAGAAACCCACATTTATGGAGGTTATAACATGAAAAAGTGTCCAGATTGCGGTATGGTAATTGCTAACCAGGCTATCAGATGTCCAAAGTGTAAGTTTGATTTTGCAGAGGCTCCAGATGCAGGTGTTGCTGCAGCTCCAGCAGCTTCCACTCCAGCAGCTTCCGCTCCTTCTGCTTCCGGCAAGGCAAGTGCAGGCATTATGCCTATGGTTGATGTAACAGCAGATAATGTTGACGAGCTCTATGCTCAGCTTAAGGCTTCTATCGTTAAGAGAAAGGAAGAGTTTGATCACTTCATCGACTTCCTCGAGAATAGAACAGCTTGGCTCACAGCTCCAGCTAGCACAAAGGGTTCTCTTGCTTGCGAGAAGGGTCTTCTTATCAGAAGCGTAGCAGTTACAAAGCAACTCCTTAGAATTAAGGACACTCTCATGCCACAGCTCGACGAAGAGTCTGCAATTATTATTGGTCTTTTCCATGATGTTGGTAAGGTAGGTGTAGAGGGTAAGCCATATTACCTCGTAGAGGAGAGCATTTCTACTTCTAGTTCCGCTCTTGGTCTTTCCTTCAGCTCACGTATTTCTTCTTCCGCACCTGCAACAAAGTCTTATTCTGTTAACCCTAAGCTTGTTAATATGCACATTGGTGTAAGAAGTCTCTATCTTGTATCTCAGTACATGCTTCTTTCTGACGACGAGGCACAGGCTATCAGCTACGCAGCAGAGACAGATCTTCTCGACTGCAATGTTAGCCCATACACACTCGTTCTCGAGACAGCTATCAAGATGCAGAAGACAATTTACGAGAATATCGATACAGTAAATTCTTACAGCTTTACAGTAATTAAGTAATTTATTCTTTCTTTATACTCCATTTCTTTCCCCCGCTCGTTATAATATGAGCGGGGGTTCTTTATTACCATGAAAAATAACAACTACAATTTAAGCGACGAACTATCAAAACTAGTTTCTTCAAATATCCTCCCAATGCATATGCCAGGGCACAAACGTAACCCTGACTTTATTGATGAATCTTTTTCTAAAGACATTACTGAAATCTCTGGATTTGATGACCTTCACAGAGCTGAAGGCCTTATTCAAAATCTGTTCCAAGACGCAGCTAGCTTATGGAATGCAGATGAAGCTATAGTGTCAGTTAATGGTAGTACTGGACTATTAGTATCTACAGTCATGGCACTATCTAGTCTAGGTAAGATTCTCATGGCATCTAACTGCCATATTAGCGTATGGCACGGCATAGAAATGTCTAGTGGTGATGCTGTGCTTATATCACCTGATGCCATTAATCAGCCATTTGCAGGTAAAATTAACCCTAACAAAGTCGACGAATTACTTACAAAAGATAAAGATATAAAAAGTATCATTATTACTTCGCCTACATATGAAGGCATCATTTCAGATATTCCTGCTATTCAGAATATCGCTGACAAACACGGCGCAGTTTTAGTTGTAGATGAAGCCCATGGTGCCCACTTAGGCCTTAACCCATACTTCCCTGCTACGTCAAAAGCAGATGTAGTAATAAAAAGCATCCACAAAACGTTGAGTGCTCCTACCCAAACAGCAATAATGCCTTTTTATGCAAATAAAGATCCTCGAAAACTTAAAAAACACAATAAAGACTCCAACAAAAGAACAAGCACAACATAAAAGCACATGAACAA
>JAKSRH010000021.1 GCA_024403675.1 Saccharofermentans sp.
TGAGCAATAGCTCATTTTTTATTGTTTGAATTTACACCATTATATGGACATAACTCGATTATCCCCTTAAATTCACTTAATCACTCACTAAAAATCAAAAAAAGTGAGTAAAAAAGTGAATCGGGAAAAATAATTTAAAAATTTTTTCAAAAACATAAAACCAAACCGTATGCTCGTGCATCTATCTAATATAAAGCAAATAAAAAAGCACAATTTACGGAGGTTTATTATGAACAACAAGGCAATTAAGAGAATGACAAGTTTTTACTCAAACATGATGGGACTTATAGTTGGTGGAGGCTTATTTTTCCTTTTGTGTTTATCTGGGGGCGCACCTGTAACCATGTATGCTTTGTGCGTTGTCGCTTTCGCAGTAGTAAAGCTTAGTTTTGCAGCTATTTTGAAGAAAGACTTCGAAAGGGCAACTAGAAAGGCAGCTAACTGCAAGTACGGTAACGCTCGTAGCGGTCGAGGCTATAATTTTGCTGCAGTAAATGCAAATAACGATTATATGCAGAGTGTGAATGCGAGATTGTTCTCTGAGCAGATGGATCAGGCCATGAGAGATGCTACTGGAATTGAATTTGGTGGAAACAACTCAGATGTTAACCTTAACCCATCTATGCTCCATCAGGAGATGAATAGTAATAACTTTGGTGGTTTTAATGATTTCGGCGGTGGCTTCGGAGGCGGCTTCGGAGGTGGCTGTGGCGGTTTTGGTGGTTTCTAATAGCCCCGCGTTAGTAGAATAGACACACATAGACATATTTCGCTTAAAATTTTTTACATAAAGTTTTTCCCAATTAATAGGTTCGTCATTTATAATAGGTAGAAGATAATTATCGGGAGGCCTTTATTATAATGACTATTGATGAGTTATTTGTGGGACATAATGCCCAGGATTTCTATATTGGACAGGTTACACAGGTATATCGTGGATGCTGTATTGCACATATTGATAACCTTGAATTGATGTCTGACAGAAGCAAGTTTAGCGGTTCTTTCTTACCTAATACTATTAACTATTTTGTAATCGTAGATTCTACAGAAGGTTTATTCTTGGGAGAAGTTTTCGAGAATAAGGCTAATAGAAAGAATCTTATTGATGGAACATCTAAGTTCAGTCCTAGCGACTACCAGGAAATTAGTATTGATACAATTGCTATCATTTTGCCTGGTTCTAAGAAGTTCGAGCTTTGTGGTTTTAAGACTCTTGGTATTACAGATAGAGTTTATATTGCTACAGAAGAGGTTTACACATTGTTCTTGCAGTCTCTCGAGTTTACACCAGAGGTTGAGGAGCCACTCCCACCATTTGCTACTTATCTTAATAAGTCCCAGGCAGATGTTTGTCTTAAGGCAAGTACACTTTTTAACCGTCACCTTATGTGTATCGGTGCTACAAACAGTGGTAAGTCAACAACAGCTCTTGCTATTCTTGATAAGGCTATTACTACAAAGAAGAAGGCGCTTATTATTGACCCTACAGGTGAGTACAGAAACGCTTTTACAGATGATGAGATCACAAAGCTTACTCTTGGCGTAGATACAACTATTTCTCCAGGTAAGATTTCCATGGAACAGTGGGAAAAGCTTTTTGAGACAGAGAATAGTAGTCAGGGTGCTGTACTTGCAGAGGCAATCACATCCCTTCGTTATATGAAGAAGATGGGAAAGAGAACAAGTTTCCCTAAGGTTGGTGAGAGTATTGATGAAATTCAGGAAATGCTTTCTACTGTAAGTAATGGTGATACAGATTTTAATATCGCGCTTCTTCCTGAGCAGATTCAGTTGGAGTCTGTATGTGAGCCTGAAAGAGATAACAACTATAACTTTAAATATCGTTATGACTCCCTCAAGGCTAACTCCAATGCTTCTCTTATCCAGAAGATTCAGTATCAGATGACTAACACAAGCTTCCTCTCATTCTTCTCGAATGACCCAGATATGTATAACCTCCTTGAAGTTATCGACGAGTTTGTACATTTGCCAGAGGCTAGCCTTTATATTGATACATCATCACTTGGTGCTTCTGAAGGTATCGGTGGAATGGTAGTTGACCTTGTAAGTACATTCATCATGGATCAGGATGAGCTTTGCCCATTTGTATTCTTTATTGATGAGGTACACAGATACGCTAAGTCCAGATATTCCGATAAGGAATTCCATGGTGGTCTCACACTTATCGCACGTGAGGGTCGTAAGAAGGGTATCTTCCTTTACCTTACAACACAGAACCCTAAGGACGTATCTCCTGTCCTCTTTGGTCAGATTGGTACACTTTTGATTCACAGATTGATGCTTAATGATGAGATCCAGGCTGTAGAGAGCCACCTTGACGATTACGCACTTAAGCACGTTCGTAAGCTTCACCAAGGTGAGGTAATCCTTACAAGTGTTAACTTGCTCCACAACATGTTCATCCATGTTAATAAGAGTAAGAGAACACAGTACAACGACACACCACTTCTTTAATATAAGCGGACAATTTAAGTATAATGAAAGGGGCTTTTCACAAGGCCCCTTTATTAAAGCTATTACTAAGAAAAGGGATAACATGCTAGACACCAGAGGATCAGGAATCGAGTATACTAGAGAACAGCTTGCAGACTTTGAAAAGGTCTCGGATCTTTTTATTAATGACAAGCGCGAAATTTATGCGGAGTTACTGCGTGACGGCGAGGGGCGCACTGTATATTTTCGCGAGTGGTTTACATCTAATGGTGGCGAAGATAACTTTAATTTTGGCGTAATTAATTCCCTAGATGAACTTAAAATTGAACTAAAAAAAGACGTCGACCACGGTGACCTGGCACCTGGTTTGGTTAATAAAATTTGCACGAAACTGCAAAATGTCTGGGGAAACTAATCGTAGAGATCCCCGTAAAATAAGGCTTATTCTCATTCCGGTAATTATTACTTTTGGAACGTTCCTTGTGTATAACATAGTAGTTCATTGATGAAATTTAGTAGAAACTGCGAAAGCTTGATTTATGTCAGGGGTTCGCAGTTTTTATTTTAGGTTGGACTCGCTAATTTGCTCACTTTTTTGAAGTTTTTGTGAGCGATTTGGTGAGTTTAAGGGTTTTTAGAGCTTAGATTCACTAATCCAGTCACTTTTTTTGGAATTTTGTGAGTAAATTAGTGAGCTCTTCTTTGTCCGTACACCTTTTTGTACACAAAAATCGCAAAAAGATGTACAAATTGGTGTACGGGGACGCGGGAATGAGGTCCAAATGGGAATGAGGGAACGCCCCCAACCCCAAAAAAGATTAAGTCCAACAAAAAGGAGCTGCCAACTGACAGCTCCTTAGAAAATCAATTAAAAGAATTAAGAATTACTTCTTGTTCTCGTTCTTAAGCTCGTTCATCTTCATTGCACGAACCTTGAGTGGGAGACCCCAGAGGTTGATGAAGCCCTCAGCGTCGTGGTGATCATACATATCACCAGTTGTGAAGGAAGCGAGAGACTCACTGTAGAGGGAGTATGGGGAAGTTGTACCATTCTTAATGATGTTACCCTTGTAGAGACGAAGCTTAACTTCACCAGTAACATACTCCTGAGTAACTGTTGTGAAAGCTGTGATAGCCTCGCGGATAGGTGTGAACCACTTACCCTCGTATACGATACCAGCCATCTTGTTGCCGAGATCCTTCTTGAGTGCGATTGTGTCACGGTCAAGAACGAGCTCCTCGAGCTGCTGATGTGCTTCCATGAGGATTGTTCCACCTGGAGTCTCATATACACCACGGCTCTTCATACCAACTACACGGTTCTCTACGATATCTACGATACCGATACCGTGCTTACCACCGATAGCATTGAGCTTCTTGATGATATCTGCAACCTTCATCTTCTCGCCGTTGAGTGCTGTTGGAACACCCTTCTCGAAGTTGATTGTGAGCTCTTCGCCCTCTTCTGGTGCTCTCTCAGGTGTTACACCCAATACGAGCATGTGATCATAGTTAGGAGCCTTGGATGGATCCTCGAGCTCGAGACCTTCGTGGCTGATGTGCCAGAGGTTTCTGTCACGGCTGTAGGACTGGTCTGTGCTGAATGGGAGATCAATGCCGTGTGCCTTGCAGTAGTCAATCTCTGCCTGACGGGAATCCATCTGCCATCTGTCGTCACGCCATGGAGCGATAACCTTGATGTCTGGAGCGAGTGCTCTGATACCGAGCTCGAAACGAATCTGGTCGTTACCCTTACCAGTAGCACCGTGGCAAATAGCAACAGCGTTTTCCTTACGTGCAATCTCAACGAGCTTTGCAGTAATAACTGGACGAGCCATAGCTGTACCCATGAGGTACTTGTGCTCGTATACAGCGCCAGCCTGAACGGATGGCATGATATAGTTCTCAGCGAAATCGTCTACTACATCCTCGATATAGAGCTTGGAAGCGCCAGAAAGCTGAGCACGCTCCTCGAGGCCGTCTAACTCCTCACCCTGACCGCAGTCGATACAGCAGCAAATTACTTCATAACCGTAAGTTTCCTTGAGCCAAGGGATAACAGCAGTAGTATCAAGTCCGCCGGAATAAGCCAAAATAACTTTCTCCATGATATTTTCCTTCTTTCTTAGTTGTTTAAATATTTATATATATTAATAAAAATACATAGATAGCCATTACAATAACGCAAAAGGCGCATATTTTCAAGTGAAATAGTACCCCAATGCATGCCAGATATGGTATCATCATTTGGAATATGAAGCCCATGATTTATGGGAATAAGCGAGGTTAAGCTATGCCAGTATTTGATTTTAATGCTAAGCCTGATGAGCAGGTTGAAGTTACAGTTACATATACAACTTTTGACTCAAATAAAAAAACAGCAGATAAGGACAATCCTATTATCGTAATTAGTAATAAGGCAGGTAAGCTTAAGCATCACTCCTGCGGTATGTTTACTAGTCCTACTAAGGGCACAGCTTTTACTTTGGATTCCGACAATGGTGAGGATATTAGCGAGGACATCTTAAGAATAGACTCAAGATTTGTAAGCCTTGTTAAATGGCTTGGTGATAGCCATGTGATGGTCAGACTTTCTGGTGTGGTTAAGGGTGACGAGTACTGGATTTATAAGATGATGGAGACAGGTATCGCAGTGCGTGGTGCTAAGCTTGCAGGCGAAAATGGTTTCCTTCAGTTTATGCTCAATAGACTTTTCCAGAGCGAGCCTCCTACAAATATTGAGAAGGACCTCGACGATATTGAGGATTCCGATAACATGAAGTTAACTAGTGTGCAGAGTATCGCTGACTTCCTCACATGTGCTGGTAATACTTTGCCTGAGAATATTCGCATGTGGGCTAAGCGTAACCTTGCTATTGCTAAGTCTAACGAGGTTACACCAGAGGAGAGAAGACATGCTCTTCGTGCTCTTTCTATTATGTTTAGCATTCACTGGAAGAATGATTACTTCGAGGCCATTGACCCTGTAGAGGCTAGAAGAATTCTTGATGAAGAATTGTATGGCATGGAGAAGGTAAAGCAGAGAATTATCGAGACTATTATCCAGATTAATAGAACACACACACTTCCTTCTTATGGTCTTTTGCTTATAGGTCCTGCAGGTACTGGTAAGTCACAGCTTGCTTATGCTGTAGCGAAGATTCTCAAGATGCCTTGGACTACACTTGAGATGAGTTCCATTAATGACCCAGAGCAGCTTACTGGTAGCTCACGTGTTTATTCTAATGCGAAGCCTGGTATTATCATGGAGACTTTCGAAAAGGCGGAGAGCTCTAACCTCGTATTTATTATTAACGAGCTTGATAAGGCATCTGCAGGAAAGGGTAATGGTAACCCAGCGGATGTGCTTTTGACACTTTTGGATAACTTAGGTTTCACTGATAATTACATCGAGTGCAATATCCCTACAAGTGGCGTGTATCCTATCGCTACTGCTAATGATAAGTCACAGATAAGCGCGCCGCTTTTGTCCCGTTTTGCTGTAATTGAACTTCCTGATTATAGCTTCGAGGAGAAGAAGGCTATTTTTACAAACTTTGTAATGCCAAAGGTGCTTAAGAAAATTGGCCTTAAGCCTGAGGAGTTTACTATCACTGAGGATGGCGTGGAGGCAATTATCGACATGTCTAGAGCAACTAGTGGTATTCGTGATCTTGAGCAGGCGGCTGAGCATGTAGCGGCTAATGCACTTTATCGCATTGAGGTCGAGAAGATATCTTCAGTTACATACGACGCTGAGACAATAAAGACTTTGTTATAATTGTATTTTTTATATACACCATTTCTTATTACAATATTGGATTTTAAGAACCAGACCATGAATGACTTTATGAATACAGAAACGATATTCGGATTAGTAATAGTATCTTTTGTTGCTATTATTATGATTCTCATTGGTTTATTTCAAATATTAAAAAAAGACGATCCAGTAGGTTTTTATAATGTAATAGATCCACCTAAGCGTGAAGAGATATCGGATGTATTACAGTGGAACAAGAAGCACGGAATGATTTGGATTATTTATGGTGTTTGTATTGAACTTGGTTTCTGGCTTGGGTTTGCGTGTCCTAATGAAGTGTTACAAGTAATATTCATGATGGGAGGCATTATTATCCCACTTCCATTTATGGTTATAGGACATCAGTATTTGGTTAAGAAGTACGCTAAGTAAGGGGCGCGTTTTTCCTTGTGGGTGTACGAGTGCGTGAGTGCGCGGGGGTACGCGAGTGCGTGAGTACACCAAATCGTACAGTAAATTGGAAAAAAGGTGTACGAAATAGTGTACAAAGTGCGTTTTTTTTCTGAAAGTACAGTAAATCGTACAGTAAAAATGAAAAATGGTGTACAAAATAGTGTACGGGGGGACGAGATCCGATTGGGATTAGGTCCAATAAAAAAGGAGCTGCGAATCACAGCTCCTTCATTTATTAGCAATAGGTTAGCTTACTTAACAACAATTGCAGAATCGTTGTATGTGAAAGCTACGGAAGTTGCATTGTCGAAGTCAACTTCAGGGAATGTTGCTAGGACTCTCTTAAGTCCAGAATCCTCGCTATATACGTAGCTAAGCTCTGATGGCTCATACTCTACGCCGTCAACTACAAGGCGAAGATCCTTTGCTGTCTCCTGGTAAATCTCAGCAGCCTCATCAAAATAAGCGCCCCAGAAGTCATCATCAATATACTCGTAATCTGTGCCGTCCAAGTAGTACTCACAGATGAGCTCTGTATCATACTGGCTGAAAATAATCTCAGTTGCGTGGTACTCTACACCGTTTGCGTCAGTGTAAGTCATAGCTTCATCATAGGAGTAAATCATATCGTGGTCATCAGCAAGACCAGTAGCCTCAGTTGGGAGTGTGAAAGTATATGTGAAGAAGAGAGGAGTTGCTGAACCTGGAGTAGTCTCGATAGTTCTAATCTGAGTATAGATTGTAGTACCCTGTTGTACAAAATATGGATAAGCACCATATGTCAAAATGTACATGGAAGGGTCCTCAGCAGACTTATACGCAACGACTTCGTCGTAACCATAAGATCCAACTTCATCACCAATTACATCGGATCTCTCGGAAAAAGCTTCCTCATTAAAGCCCTTGTATACAGTCAAATTGATACTGTCGTGAGAAGCGATGAACTCCTCGTCGTCAGTCCTAATTGTGAAGAGCATCTGCACATTGGACCAGTCACCTGTCGCGCCTTCAAAAGTAATATCGAAACCTTCAGCGGACTGAGTCTCATTGATGTCGAGCAAGTATCCCTGCTCAGCCAAGTAGGATGAGATGATGTCGTCATGTGAAAGCTTAGTGTTCTCTGATTCTACAGCTGCCTTATTGGCAAAAAGTGTTGATAATGGGCCATAGCCGTTTGCTCCAGCCATTACGCCTGTAGCACCGATTGTGCATACGCATGCAGCTGTTAATGCTATTAATTTCTTAGATTTTTTCATAGGTTTTGTCGCTCCTGATAAATCTGTGACAGTCGCGCCAGAATTAAGAATGTCCTCAGCTGTTAGCTTAAGGTTGTTCTCGCACAAACTATCAACATTCGATTTGTAATTGATCTTGTAATCCATCGTTGTATCCTCTTTTTTCTAGAATTTTCTTAAGCTTCTCGCGACCTCGCTTAATTCGGATTTTGATGGTCGATTCAGGACAGCCCAGAATGTCTCCTATTTGCTTGTTTGTGTAGTCCTCGTAATAGAAAAGATGCAGTGGCACACGGTACTTCTCTGGTAGAGACATTACAGCACTTAATATGTCACTCTCCTCATTATGTTCGTCATAGTAGGGGAGCTCAGGCACCTCTTCGTTCGAGAACTTTGTTGCTTTTTTGAGGTGATTCTTACTTAAATTAATGGATATTCTAATTAACCATGCCTTCAAGTGTTCTTCACTCTCATAATCTATCCCTGTTTCAAGCAACTTAATGAAAGCATCCTGCGTCAGATCCGATGAATCTTCAGCATTACGCACATAGTTAAATATCACCGAATACACAGTATTCTTATATTTATCGTATGTTGTTGTAAAACTTTCTTTTGTTATCCTCATATTATTCCTTGTTGAGACATCTCTTTTTTTGGCCTTCATATATAATACAATCTAAGGGAAGTAAAAGTTTCATTTATGAGAAAATTTTTTGCGACACGGAAAAGGAGATAGATTATGGTAACTTTGTCAGATAACTCAGTATTGGAAATGCAGTGGAAGCAGGTTGTTTACGAAAAGGGTAATATCCGCCTTACTTATGAGATTATCCCTATGCTTAATGAGCCTGACGTGTTGGTTTTTACAGATAGCGCTACATGGCAGACACTTCACGGCGGTGTTCTTTCGGAGCAGGATAGACAAGATATTTTAAATAAGATTATTTCCATTAAATGGAAGCGTGACCTCGTTGTTAAAGAGGTAGCTACAGGCCATAAAATTGGTGAAGGACTTGCGCTAACAGAGGGCATGATCGAAATGACACCTGGTTATAAGCAGCTTTGCGGCATGGGCCTTTTTGACCCTGAGCAGCAACTTACTAATGACCAGGTTAAGCAGATTTATATCAAGGCAGAGACTAAGTATTGCGAAGCGATTAGGGGCGTGGTAACAATTCCGCAAGGCGCTAGAATTAAGGGAAGCATTGTGGAGGAAATTTGCGTGCCAGCAATTAAGAATAACCCTCAAGCTGTACTTCCTGAACTAGGTGCCAGAAAATCAGAAAATACTAAGAAGGCTTTTATAAAAACTATTAAAAGTGGGTTGTTTGTTAAGAAGATATCCTATGAAGTTAGATTTCAGGATGAAGCTGCGTTTAGAGATAATGGAATGCAGAAATTCAATACACTTGAAGAGTGTTACGCCTATATAGCAAAGGTTAGAAATCTTGGTTATAACGTGTCTTCAGAAGTGGTTATTGAGGAATAAAATATCCACCAAGATTAGACCTAGTTTCTAAGTACCTTACGGATTAGTGTCGCGATGATGGTTTCCATCTCGGAGGGTCTGGCAGTAATCTCGTCATGGAGCCATGCTTTAAGTACAGACATGGTGCCTGACGCGATAAAATAGAGGGAATATTCTAGCTCAGATTCAGAGATTTTGTGTTCGTTTGCTAGTGGTCTTAAGTATGGGTTAAGCAAGTCTCGTAAGTGCTTTAGTAGTATGGTGCTTTCGCCTGAGTCGAAAATTATGCGTGCCTTTGCACGGTCGTTATCGATTACCTTTATAAGATGGTGTACAAAAAGGCCTGGGTTAAGGTCTGCCTCCGTGATTTTTCCTTCTATGGTGTCTGCATTTACCAGAGAGAATAACAACTGCACTAGGTTATCTTCCAATTCATATTTGACATCCATAATCGAGCTGTAGTTATTGTAGAAGGTCTTGCGATTTACGTCGGCTGCATCTGTTAACTCTCTTATAGTAATTTCCTCGATTGGTTTGTCACGCATGAGGAGTAACAAAGCGTCACATATGACTTTGCGACTTCTTTTTTGTCTGCGGTCCATGTTTTTCCTCCGTGTTTTTGCCTGTAAAATTAACTATACATTAGTCCCAATAACTGGTCTTAGCAACGGTTATTTGTGGATTTTCTACAGCTTTTTCTACATTTGTATATTATTACACACTTATACCCATATGTGACCATTGTTTCCATTATTATTCACATTTATCATCACATCATCATAAAAAAGAATGTTTGAAGGAGATGATTTCTGATGATAAAGAATGAATGGAAAAAGTTGTTCAGGAATCCTATTTTGATCTTGGTATTGGTGGTTATTATGTTGATACCATCAATGTATGCAGGATTGTTCCTGTCTTCGATGTGGGATCCATATGGTGATTTGGATAAGCTTCCAGTCGCAGTGGTTAACCTGGATGAACCTGTGGAGTTTAATGGCAAGACGTTAGATATTGGTTCTACACTGGTTGATAATCTTGCCGAAAGCGGATCACTGGATTTCCATTTTGTGGAGGCTGATGAGGCAGAAGCAGGACTTCTAGATGGTACATATTACATGGTAATCACTATTCCATCTGACTTCTCATATAAAGCATCTACTGCATTAGATTATGAGCCTGAAAAAATGCAGCTTTTGTATGAGACTAATCCTGCTACTAACTATGTAGCTACAAAGCTTAGCCAGTCTGCTATGAATAAGATTCAAATGAGCTTGCAGGAGTCAGTGTCTGCTTCATATATTGAGGCACTTTTGGATAATATTAGCACTATTGGTGATGGTATGGGTGAGGCTGCTGATGGCACATCACAGATTCTTCAGGGAGAGAATCAGGTGGTTAATGGTGTATCCGCTATTCATGATGGTACTAGTTCATTAGTTGACGGTTCTAAAGAAATAAATAATGGTGCACGTGATCTTAATGACGGCGCATTAACTTTGGCAACAGGTGCTACAGAACTTAGTGATGGTGCATCTGATTTATATGATGGTACTACTGAACTTCATAGTGGTGCAAACGCACTTTATACTGGAAGCGCAATGCTTCAAGCGGGTGTTAATAATTACCTCAATGGTACAGTCGCACTTAAGGATGGTATTAATAATTTATATACTAGTGTGCCTGCACTTGTTGATGGTGTGAATTCTATAAACAATGGTGCGGCTACACTTGTCCAGGGACAGAATCAGATAGTCTCTGGATTTGAAGGCGAAAATGGTGCTGTTAATGGTGCTGCTCGTTTGGCTAGTGGCGCTGCTACATTAGATGACCTCGTTCAAAATGCTGATACAGAGCCCCTTATTGTTTTGACAGATGAGCAACTTGCTGCTATCTCTACTGCAGCTTCTGCACAGGCTTCTTCTTCGATCGGAACAGATAATCAGATTGTTCAGCTTGTAGCAGCAGGTCTCATAGCACAGTATGCATCTAATGGCATAATTCTAGATCAGGAAACAGCTTTGTCTTATGCTGTCGTTTATGTTAGACAGCTTGCTTCTACTGTAGCATCTAATACTGCTACTGGTACAGCAACTCAGGTAGTTGGTCAAATTAATGCGGCACTTCCTACAACGCTTGGCGTATATACATCTCAGTTGAATAATGGTGCGGCTGCTCTTAGTAATGGTATTACTCAGCTTTATCAGGGTAGCTTACAGGTGCAGAAAGGCCTTGGTGAATTAAGCACAGGAACAGCTACTTTGGCTAATGGTGCAGGTGCTCTCTCTAGTGGCGTCGAGCAGCTTAATAATGGTGCTAATGCTCTTGTTGGAAATAATGACACACTTTCTAGTGGTGTAAATGATGTTGTAAATGGTGCATCTGCTCTTAATAATGGTGCCGCAGCTCTTAATAATGGTGCTGAAAGCCTTAGTGAAGGTGCTAATGCGTTGGCAGATGGAACCACTACACTTTATGATGGCACAACAAAGCTTTATAACGGTACAGTTACTCTTAGCGAAGGAGCTGCTGCTCTTGATGATGGTATTGGCGAGTTAGAGGATGCGCTTCCTGAACTCGTAGATGGTACAAATGAATTGCAAACTAGTTTGGATAATGGAGCGCAGGAAATTCAGAATACTAATCTTGGCTCTGCTAATTCTTCTATGATGGCAAGTCCAGTAGAGACAGTTGAGACTCAGATTACTACAGTAGAAAATAATGGTACAGCGATGGCAGCGTACATGATGTCTGTCGGTCTCTGGGTTGCATGCCTCGCATTCTGTCTCATGTATCCTCTTACAGAGCATGATAATCTCAAGAACGGGTTTGCATGGTGGGCAAGTAAAGCAAGTGTGCTTTTCCCAATCGCAGTGGTTCAAGCAGTTGTACTTGTTCTTGTATTGAAGCATTTTCTTGGATTTAACCCAGTTGATATGCGTGGCACAATGGTAGTAGCAATATTAAGTAGCATCGCATTCATGGCCATCATGTATTACTTCAATGCTCTTATCGGTAAGGTTGGCAGCTTCATAATGTTGGTATTTATGGTATTCCAGCTTGCAGGTTCAGCAGGTACATACCCTATCGAACTTTCTGGTCCTCTTGCTCAGGCATTACATAGACTAGTTCCATTTACATACACAGTAAATGCTTTCCGTAGTGCAATAGGAGGCGGTGCAAGTTATACAAGTTCTATCGTAGTTCTTGTCGGAATCATTATAGTGTTCACTGTACTTACATTATGGATGTTCCAAAGTAGAAGTCTTATGGAGAAACACAGCATGCATAATGTTCATGATCTCCTAGAAGAAAAGGGTCTCGCTTAAGTAATTTCCTTCTGTTTCTTTTTTATCCCTTTTATTGTAATCCCCGTAGGGTCTAGTGCTTTGTAGTTTACGCACTGGAAACTGCGGGGGTTAATTTATATATAGTGTGAATTACTGTAAGCAGTGTTTCTTTATTTCGGGTGCGAGAAGTGCAAGTGTAAGAAAGAACTTTAAAACCTATTTTAATAACGTATTTCTCGCATCGTAAGATTCCAGCACATGCTCATAGTTAAGATAATCTACAAGATTTTGCCAGTTTGTATATTTGTTATCTCTTAATTTATAAGAAAAAATGCTTCCACTAAATCTAATTTTTACGTAGTTAAACACTTCGAAGCTTTTGCGCTGAGTGGCATTGTAAAATACTCTGCATGTAGCTAGATCGGATAGTGGATAGGTTTTCTTCCTACGGGTAATTACATTTACCTTAGTAATCTGTCGATTGGATATGTGAAGTTCTACAAATTCAGAATTACAAACGGCTATATCAATAATTAGTATTCCAACGGCTAAAGCAATAGCCGATTCTGGTGGATATATCACTGTCATCAGATATAGTGGCAGTGCGGCTATAACAATGGTGAGAAGAAAAATACCAAGGATAGTTAATCTCGCATTGCTATGGGTCTCGACTATAAATTCAGTAAGTATATTCTCGTTTGCAACTTCTACCTCATTACGTAGTAAATACATATTTTCCGCAGAGTTAATAAGAGAAAATCCCACCTCGTTCATGGCGTCTTTGATAGCATAACTAGTAGTATCTGGCTTACAAATTAGGAAGTCATATCCATCATGTGCTAGGTAATAATCCACCACGCTTTTAAGAAGTTCTGGCAAATAGCTTTCGACTATATCCTGAGAGATAAACTCATAACCAATTTCTTTACCACTAAGATTAGGGTCTAAGCCCTCCGCCTCTTTGTCCAAAGAAGATAAACGGAAAAGACCAACAACCTTTAAATCAAGATTGCTCTGAACCGCCAATATGTGTTCGTCCGCCATATATTCTTCTAGACAAGAAGCAGCCTGTTCACCCTTCCATTCCTGGAGGTCAGACAAATCAGAACTGAACCAGTCTCTAATAGTAAAATTCTTAGTAGTAATAGTAAGATTGGTCATAGCAAATCACCTGGCGTGTTTTTTCTAATAACCATTATACTTTAGCATTTTACATGAGACTAATTAAGCTATTTTTACCCACATAGCAGGGCGCACACCAACGAATGTCTGATTAACAAAATCTCCATCACTAATAATCGCACCATTAAGGAATACATATCCAGCACGACTTGCAAACAGACCTGGGTTACGAAGCCAGTAATTGGTACAACCCTCTGATACCTGGAAATCAGATGTCCAGCATCCATTATCTACAGCATATTCTGTAGGGAGGCATAGGCGGGCTTCATCATCTGCAAAATAAGTATTGAGTTCGTCATAGTCTAGAATAAAAACCTGATCTATTGTGTTTGTTCCGCCACTGACGATACTAGTTGGATTATTGTCATTTACTATGTCGCTATACCAGATGCAGGATGCTTCGTCTGGAGTAAATGCCATGGATATAAAGTCGTCGTTCAGCCATGCACGCAGATCGCATTCAGCCCATGTGGTATCTACTAGTGCGCCGTGATACATACGGCAGTCTAGAACTTTATCGGAGAGTAATAAAGCCTTACCATCCTGGATATCGAGACATGTCCATGTTATTGGGCTAGAATCGCCATCACTATTTACGACAAAAGAACCATATTCAACCTGATCGCCGATGTTACAAGTGATATCTGCGACACTACATTCAGGTCGGATAAAAGGTTCAGTTTCAGCAGTTGTTTCAGTAGCAGGTTCTGTTGTCTGAGTAACCACAGTCGTCTTAGTAGTCTCGACTGACTCAATCGTCTCGGTAATAGTAGTGTCAGCAATAGTTGCTTCGGAAGTGGAAGTTACCTCCCCATTAGAGCAAGCGGATAGTCCGAGTATCGTAGCTCCGGAAATTAGTATTGTCATGAATTTGAAAGTTTGCATATTAGTTATCCCTTTCGCTGATTGTTATTAAGAAGATATCAGCTTTGGCGGGAGTGCAATTAGAAATAAATGCACGAAAAGTAGCATTATATGCACAACTTTGTAGTAGAGGTTTATTTGTAGCTGTTGCGATAGGTTGAAGGGGTAACGCCGGTGTGCTTTTTGAATACTTTTATGAAGTAATTAGGATCGGCGATGCCCACTCTATATGAGATCTCGGCAATCTGGAGTTCGGTCTCGGCAAGGATTACTTTCGCCAAGTTTATTCGCATCTTGGTAAGGTAGTTAAGACATGTCATGGAGGTCTCTTTTAGAAATAACTCATTAAGCTTATTTCTGTTAAAGGAGAACTTTCTAGTGATATCGTCGAGGGTTATCTTGTCGGCAATGTGCTCGTTAAGGTATTGGATTACGTCACCGATAGTGTTCTCAGAGACGGTGGTGTCCGCCACGTTATTGGAAAATGAAGAACAAGCGTAACTAATATAATAAAGTAGCTCCATGAGATAGGATCTGCTTCTGCATGGCCAGAAACCGTCATACTGCTGGGTAAGCTCGTTATTCATGGAGGTGATAGTCTTTTGAAGCTTGCTGTGAGAGGACAAGCTAAGAGGCAGTATCTTGCATCCGAAAGAATTTACCAAGAGATAGTCCTGATATATGGTTCTTCCAATATAGTTTTCAAACTCGCCAGAATCGATTCTCTCGATAGTGAATTCATCTCTAATTTCTGTTGGTCTAAAATAAACCACAGTAATATCGGCGTTGGAGGAACTATTTGCTACAATGCCCCTACTGGATAGTAGTATCAGGGAAGGGGCAGACACGATTCGCTGGGTTTCCTGCTCACTAATAGTAATGGCACCCTCATTAAGTACCAGAATTTTATATAGTGAATTCTCGTTGATATACTCAGAAATTTTGTTGTCTTCATGGACGCAGATGTGGACGATTCTGTCCCATGATGGTTCGTGATTTCTAGTAAATAATTCCATATTCTATACCTATTTTTTATTATCCCTGAGGTTCCTTATTCGTAGTTTGATTATATTACTTTGTGGTAATCACGACAAACGATGCTAGGTTTCTTACTTGTTGACTTACACATGCCCCGGTGCTACTATGTTATTAAACATGTTTAATAACTAAGGATGGCCACTTATGCGTAAAGAAGAGAAGACAAAGCTTACCATGGAGAAGTTATTAGTTTCTACGGAGAAGTTAATTGAAAATACTGACGACCCGTTCAAGGTTACCTCCAGACAGATTGCTAGTGAATCAGGTATGCAGGCTGCCATGATTAACTATTGCTTTGGCTCTAGGGAAAACTTAATTTATCGTGTTTTTGAGAAAAAATATGAAAGTGCTCTTAGTGACCGTAATGTGTTAGCTATTGTAAATTCGGAGAACTTATCTCCTAGTGATAAGCTTAAGGAGCTTCATTTCATTATCGCAAGATTTCTTATAAACGACTTTAAATATACCAAGGCCATTACTAACTTTGTTTTGTTTAAGCGCGATTTAAGTAAAGAGGCCTTTAGTGTTAAGTATGTTATGGAACACTATAAGGGTACTAAGAGTTTATCTGAGTGTAAGCTTATTGCGTATGAGTTATCCACAATGCTTCAGCTAATTATTTATAGAAAAGATGATTTTAAGCGTTATATGGGTATCGATTTATATGACGACAATGAACTTAGGAATTTGATTAACCTTCGTGTCGATTTGCTCTTAGGGGAGGTGAAGTCATGAGTAATATTTATAGTTTCACTACTGCTCCTGATAGTATTTTGCCTTCTGTCGGAGGTAAAGGTGCGTCGTTAATTAAGCTCACACGCCTAAAGCTTCCTGTACCAGAAGGCTATGTCATTAGCACTGATGCTACTAGTGAAGAGGTAGTTTCATTTGTAAACACCTTATCAACTAAGTGCACATATGCTGTAAGATCCTCTGCAATTAACGAGGATGGCGCTGGAGCGTCTTTCGCAGGTCAATATGAGACAATTACCGATGTTAAGGCGCCAGACGTTATAGAGGCAATTAAGGCCGTTCAAAGCTCTAGCGATTCTAATCGTGTTCATGAATATTCTGATAGTATGGGATTTAATTCCTGTGGTATTGGAGTAGTGGTTCAAAGGTTTGTTAAGCCTACCTTCGCAGGTGTAATTTTTACATCAGATGTAATTACAGGTTCTTCTAGATATATTGTTGGTAACTACGTAAGAGGTGAGGGCGAAGACTTAGTATCTGGTTCTAAGAATGCTATGGAATTCCGTATGGATGCTATTAAGTATTCGTATGAAGGTCCATCTGAGTTTAAGTCCTTTGCTAAGAAGCTATATAAGTATTGCTCAGTTATTAAAGATGCATATAAGTGTCCTATGGACATCGAGTGGGCAGTATCGGAGGGCAAAGTATATATCCTTCAGGCTAGACCGATTACTACGCTTAATAGAGCTAATGATGCGACATTTGATATTAACGGATCATTAGGTGGAGAGTACTTACTTACGAAGACTAACGTAGGCGAGATATTTATGAAGCCAGTGTCTCCAATGACATATAGCGCGCTTAATAAGATTAACGAGTTTGTAGGTATGCCCTATGCACTTGATTTTATTAAGGGTCAGGCATACATGAATATTAGTGTTTTATGCTCAATGCAGATGGCTCTTGGTGTGTCTGAGAAAAAGGCTTTTAATAATATTCGTGATCTAGTAGGTAACTTGCCAGAAGGTATAAAGGTGCCTGTATTCCCATTTGACGGTAAAGCTTTTAAGAAGCATTTGTTTAAGCTTATATTCAGTAAAAATAAGTCGACATTAACTCGTAGTGAGAAGAGTGAGATGGTAAGAAATCTTGCAGAGATAGCAAGGGCCATGATAGATGATATTCGTAAGATTAATGATAATGCGTCACTTATGTCTTATTGGGAGGATGTAATGCTTCCTAGACTTAATGACGGATTATCTTCCGTCTTAGCTGAATGTGGACTTCAGATGGTGCCACTATTTTCTACACGTAAAAAGCTTACTAAAATTACAGGTGAGGACTTAGCTAATAGGTTATGTGGTAGCTCAGTTGGAATATTAGAGAGCATGAAGCCCTTATTGATGCTCGAGGATATTGTTAACGGCAAGGTTACTAGTAGTGAGTACATGGATGCCTGTGGTCAGAGATGCGTTAATGAGATGGAACTATCCGAAAAGCATCCTTACGAGATTCCTGGATATGTTGATGCTGCTATTGAAGACTATAAGTCTAGCGGCGTTAGTATGTACTCTATGGTAAAGCAGCGTGAGGATGAGTATGCGGCTGCTGTTTCTGAGTTTAAATCCCAATATCCTTCTAAAGCAAAGTGGCTTGATAGGGAAATGGCGCGATTCATTGGTGCCAATAAGTTCCGCGAGGAAATAAGAAGTAAGGGAGTATGGCTTTTCTGCGTACTACGTGAATTCTTGCTTGGTGCGGGACGTATTAATAATATTGGTGATGATATATTTATGCTTTATATTGATGAAGCTTTTTTATTGATAAAGGGCGATAAGTCTGTTTTGCAACACATTGACGCTCGTCGATATAATGTAACAAAGAATGAGTCTTACGATTCGTTCCCAGGACTTATATATGGAAGATTTGATCCAGAGGAATATATGAAGTCTTCTGATAAGCGTAGAGACTTCTATTGTTCATCTAATATAGATGTTAATCTGTCTTCTGATGTAAAGGGCTTCCCAGGTGCCGTAGGACGTGTAGAAGGGATCGCGAGAGTAATCACAGATATAAGTCACATAGACGAACTTCAAAGCGGCGAGATATTAGTTACAAGTGCGACTAATATTGGTTGGACGGTAGCATTTCATAAAGTGAGTGCTATCGTAACTGATATTGGAGCACCGCTATCACATGCGGCTATTGTCGCACGTGAATTTGGTATCCCTGCCGTGGTAGGTTCAGGTAACGCTACTACTGTAATTAAGACAGGAGATAGAATAATTGTGGATGGTGGTAGTGGAACAGTTCAGATACTGTCTGCTGAGAGTGACGTTTAACGCCTTAATATCCAATCTCCCAATCAATATACTTTCCCTCTCGTAATGTGATAAAAAACCTTTATCAAGTTCAGTTTATCTTATGAGGGAGGGTTTGTCATGGGGGAAAACAGGTGATATATCGCATAAATATATGCATACTTATTTACTTGATGATAGAATTAATTGAATTATATATTACGGAGAACAATCATGAATGTATTTTTAATGTATCCATGCGGTGATATGTTTCAGCGAGGGGAAGATAGATGCCAGTCAAATATTAAATCATCAACATCTACTTCAATGAGAGCATGTAATGATTTAGGTTATATGGCAGCTATTTTGAGAGATAATCATTCTGTGTTTTTGAGAGATTATCAAACAGAAGGCGCATCGTTTGATGAATTGTGTGAAGATGTTTGTAAATTTATGCCAGAGATGGTTGTCGTAAGTACAACAAATGCAACTGTTTTTAACGATATGGATCAAATTGCATCCCTCAAGGAGAAAACAGGTTTAAGTTTCACGGTCGTATTTAAGGGTGCTATATTTTTTGATGCTGAAAAGGACTTAATTAGTCAGCTTGATAAGGGTGTTGTAGATATTTTTGTTGGTGGCGAAATAGATTGGGTTATCAAAGATATAGTTGAAAAAGAGGACCTTCATTCTGTTCCTGGCATTATTATTAAAGAGGGTGATACATGGGTAAAAACCAAGTGTGATTGTTGGAACGTAGATTTGGATGCTATACCTTTTCCTGCTCGTGATCTTATGAATAATGCTTTGTATACAAGACCGGATACGGGTGAGCCTATGGCGACCATTCAGACAGCACGAGGTTGCCCTAGTAATTGTATATATTGTTTGACACCTACAATTTCTGGTAAAGCTGTTAGAACACGTTCTCCTGAAAATGTATTTGCTGAAATTCAAGAGTGTTACGATACATATGGTATTAAGAATTTCTTTTTCAAGGCAGACACTTTTACTATTAATAAGAATTGGGTGTTGTCTTTATGTAATATGATTAAGAATTCTAATCTCGATGGAAAAATTGCATATACTGTAAATTCACGAGTAAAACCGATTTCAGAAGAAGTTTTAGTTGCACTTAAAGAAACTGGTTGTTTCACTATTGCTTATGGTATTGAATCAGGTAGCGACGAGACTATGAAATTAATAAAAAAGGGAGCCACTGTAGAAGACGCTCGCAATGCTATTGCTTTGACAAAAAAGGTTGGCATTCCTATTTTTGGATTCTTTATGATTGGATTCCCATGGGAGACAGAAGCTCATATTAAGGAGACTGAAAAACTCATTTTCGAACTGGATTGTGATTTTATGGAATTGCATATAGCATTACCTTACTATGGTTCTAGATTCTATGAGATGTGTAAATCTGAAGGTGTATTAAGCGGAGAAGAATTAGGTACTGATTATTTTCATGCTGGTACTACTGGAACAAAATATGTACCGATGAAGCGATTGTTAGGTATTCGTAAGCGCATTTTGCTTAAGTATCATTGTAGACCATCATATATTTTTCATAAGATGAAAGCTTGTCACTTTAGTCCTAAAATCATTGGTAACTATGTAAAATTTGGATTGAGACTTGTAAAGAATGCATTAGCAAAGGGCTAAATAATGAAAAAGTATTTACAGTTATTACGTGTAAAAAATTATGTTAAAAACGCATTAATATTTTTGCCTTTTATTTTTTCTGGATCATTTTTAACCATAGGCGATAACTATGTAAAAATGGTAATTGGTGTTCTAATATTTTGCATGACATCCTCGTTGATATATATTTTTAATGATTATATTGATAGGGATAAAGACAAGTTGCATCCTAAAAAGCGACATAGACCCTTAGCTTGTGGTACAGTCACACCACGAACTGCAATTGTTTTTATGGTAATTTTGTTTGTCGGAGCAGCGTTGTTAACTGCTATTCTGGGACAAATTAATGTCGGCAAGTGGCTGATTTTATACCTGATTTGTAATGTTCTATATACTATATGGCTGAAAAATATACCTGTATTGGACATAACAGTTTTGGCAGTTTTTTTCATTATCCGCATATACTACGGAGCGAGTTTAATTAATGTGCCAGTATCGGATTATTTGTTGTTGACAGTTATGTCTGTTGCGTTCTTGATGGGTGCAAACAAGCGTCAAAAAGAGAAATTACAAAGTGATGATTATCGAGGCAGTTTGAAATATTATTCTAATGACTTTTTGTCAAAAATATCTCAAATGTTTTTGGTGTTAAGCATTGTATTTTATTCACTTTGGATTTTGAGTGATACAAATATGCTTTTAAATAAAAGCATCATGTTGATATCTATAATCATAATTATTTTTATCCTGTTAAATTATCAATATTTGGTAGATAACAATGATGATGGAAATCCAGTGAATATATTTTTATCAAGCCCTGTGTTACTGTTATCCACACTAGGTTATTGCGTAGTAATATTTCTTGGCTTTTTACTTTAATAGGATGCGATTTTTGGTGTAGTTAATAATATTGCCCATACTGGTAATTAGGAAATAGGTAGCTAAAACACACAATCCAATATTTTTATATATTTTAAATGGTACAAATACTGTTGTGATAATAAATCCAAGCAATACGATAATGTCATAGTTTTCTTCTTTTTCTTTGTTGAAGAATGCCACATATGCAGGGAATAAATATATTAAACAATAGTATTCCGAATGTTTTGGTGCCAATATAGCAAGTAGGGATAAAGCACAAATTTTATACCATTGTTTATCACTAAAAAATGATCCCAATAGAACAATTATTGTATAAATAATAGTAATTACTTGCATTGTAGCAATAAATTTATCGCCACCCTCAAATAGAATTAACCCGTTAATACAGCCAGTTAATGTCAATCCGGAACCAAAATCATACTTATCATAATTCAATTCGATATTTCTAAGAAGTAGAATAATATTATCGAATCCGCCCTTCATAAATAGAAATGGAACAAAGAAAACAAGTATTCCATAAATGACAGTCCTTACGGCATCTTTCCAGTGTTTATCATAAACAAGTATTACTCCCAATATAGCAGTAGGCATTTTTATGGAAGCTGACATTGCCAAAGCAATTAAAGATAATTCTTTTATAATTATATTCTTATTATCGTAGTTAAATAGGAAAAAGGTAGATAAAATCATGCTGACTATAATAGTATTACCTCTTTCAAATGCGAAGATATATGGATAAGACAGTATCATCGCTATACTAAAAAAAGACTTGACCAGATCACTACCATTTTTTAGTTTTCTAAACATTTCATATGCTAATAATGTACCGATAACCATAACTATAGTGAAAGTAATCAAAAGGTGAGGGTTTCTATACATTAGTACAAAGGAATCTTTTTTAATGTAGTCAGAAATATTAACTACTTTCGAAAAACAATACATTAATAAATATGTAAAAGGAGGATAAACCCTTTCGTTATATCCATAACCATAAGTTTCATCATAAGGATTAAGGTTAGCTGAATAACCAACATTATTAGAGAAATCTGCAAATATATCGTTACCGCGCTTAAAAAAAACATCTAACCATATGCTTGTTGTACCAAAACATAAGATGTTAATGAAACAAATTACAAAAGATAACAGAGTAATTCCAACAAAAAAGTAACAATATAGATTCATAGTATTTTTATTGTTAATTTTAAGTCCCATTCCAACTCATCCCTCGTTATAATTTTTTGTATTATAGCAAACGAATATATTTGTTTCCAATTCGCATAAACGTCGATATCGTAATATCTCAACTAATTCTTTACTGATTCTATTTTGCAATTTGTTAATCTAATTACATGAGTAAGATTAAAGCGATATGGGAAAGACTCAGTCTCAAAGAAAAAATAATATCATCAGTAATATTATCAGGATTACTGATGATTCTTGTTGTGGTATTACTTTATGTAAACTCATCTTTTTACTTCTCTATGAAATTCGAAAGAATACTCGAGGAGCAATTGTTCCATAATAATAATGAACTAAGTGCCAACTGGACATTTGGAGAAGATGAGACTTCTTTTCATTTTTACTTCTATGAGTGCAATTCAGACGAAGATGTGTTGAAGCATATAGATCTCTGGAATCAGTTTACAGAAGAGCATCCATATTATGCCCGAAGAACTGATGTAGTAGTTATGCGATTCTATGAAGGAGAATTTCTTGATGATTCCAGGCAAATAGCAGAAGTAAGGCTATATGATGGAGAACCAATAACAAATGTTAATATGCATTGGATTGATGTGGATAGAAGGATTGAGATATCTTGATTTTGAGTTAATTTATCAGGTCAGAGTATACAAAAGTTTATAAAATTGTATGCTGGCAGCATATCAATTAGTGCGATGTGAATATTATAATGAAAGTCCATTAAGGAGATAGTACCTCCCCTCATTGTCCTACGGAGTTGACCAGAAGTCCGTAGGGCGCTTTTTTCTTTATACTTAAATGTTTCTTATAAAGGTTATATATCATTTGAATTGTGTCCCATTAATGGAACTCTATATATGATATTTTAAGTACAAACAATATATTCGTTTAACAAAAATCGAAAGGTTTGAATATAAGGTGTATCAATATGATGATAAGTCCTGAAATGTATGTTGAAGAATTAAAAGATGCTACATACCTTGAATTGATTGAGGAGCGCAATTCCTTAATCGAGTATATTGTTGAATATGAAAGAAATGAAAGACGTGGTGACCGTTCTAGTGAGGACTGGATGGTTTGCCCTACTCCAGATGTTGTATATCAAGTGTATATGGAATATCTTGCCGCTCTTTGTCTTATGATGCAGGAAAAATACAATGAAGAATATGTTTGCGGAGATAAAACACTTTCTGATTCCAATAACTAATACCACTGAGTTTCTGGAATATTCTTTGAGAATCTTATGATGAATTCTAATCATGAGTCTAAAAAATAGATCAATTAATATATGTGTTGTAAAGGATTGGTTGTTGAATTTTTCACTCTAATAGATAAAGGTATCGTTTGTACCGTAGTTAATAATGAACATATAACAGTAAAGCTTGGTGATATTCTCTTTGATGAGAGTGACACAAAATTTACTGTAATTGGAATTGAGATGATTAGAAGAAAACCTGGCACAAATGATGATTTGTTAGGAATACTTCTTAAGCCTGAAACAGATAATACTATTGTAGGTAATCTTAAATATTCATACGAAATAATTGATTAAGTGGTTATCTTCAGAATTTTGGGCATGTTTGTAAGGGGGATATCGGAAGTCCTGTATGAGTTTAAATGGTATAGTTTTCTAATTGTTCACTCTATCAATTTAATTTAAGAATATAATTGTTAATAAAGTAAGCATTCGGGGAACTATCATGATTGTATATTCAGGACTTAAAACGGATTTTTTAACTGCTGTAGAAGATGATTCTATAGCTGCTGAAATAGAACAGAATATCTATAATTTAATGCACCGCAAGAGTGCTCAGAGTGAGTTCCGTTCATGGGAGAATTCATTGGAGTACATGTATAAAGTTCTCAATGATTCTGATATACCTAGTGATGCGGGTATAGCTATTGAGTACAATATTCCCCAGACTTCCAAACGAGTTGATTTTATTATCTCTGGTTACGATGTTAATAAGAATCCGAATGTAATCATTATCGAGCTCAAACAGTGGGATAAGGTGGATACTATTGAAGGTCAGGATGCTATGGTAGAAACCTTTACTGGTGGTGCACTTCGTAAGGTAGTTCACCCTTCATATCAAGCGTGGTCATATGCAGCCATGATTACTGATTACAATCAAAGTGTACAACAGAATTGCATCATGCTTCACCCATGTGTCTATCTTCATAATTATCGTAAGAGTAATCCAGAAAAGCTTGAGCAAAATCAGTATAAAGAGTATGTAGATGATGCTCCTATTTTTGCCAGAGGCGAGGTTTCTAAGCTTAGAGAGTTTATAAAAAAATCAGTTAAGATTGGTGATAAAAGGGAAATCCTATACGATATAGATAATGGTAAGATTAGACCTTCTAAGAGTCTTCAGGATTCCATTAAGAGTATGGTAGAAGGCAATCAGGAATTTATAATGCTTGATGAGCAGAAGGTTGTATATGAAGAAATTATAATGGCATCTAAGATGTGTATGGATGATCACAAGAAGCGCACTGTTATTGTTCGTGGTGGACCTGGAACCGGTAAGACAGTTGTTGCGATTAATCTTCTTGCTAAGCTTACTAATGAAGGTCAATTTGTTCAGTATACTTCGAAGAACAGTGCACCTCGTAATGTATATTCACAGAAACTCACAGGTTATAAAAAGAGTACCGTAAAGAATATGTTCAAGGGATCTGGTTCATATTACGATGTGGATTCAAGTCTCATAGATACTATTCTTTGTGATGAGGCTCATAGGTTAAATGCAAAGTCTGGCATGTTTCAAAATCTTGGTGAGAATCAGATAAAGGAAATAATTAATGCATCTTTGTGTTCAGTGTTCTTCATAGATGAGAGTCAGCGTGTAACACTTAACGATATTGGTACTGTGGGAGAGATAAAGAAGTGGGCTGATGCGCTTGGTTCTGAAGTTCTTGATATGGAATTAATATCACAATTCAGATGTAACGGTTCTGATGGATATCTTGCGTGGATTGACGATGTTCTTGAAATCAGAGAAACGGCAAATACTGACATGAGAGATGTGGATTACGATATTAAGATTGTTGATTCTCCTAATGAGATGAAGGATCTTATATTTGAGCGTAATAAGATAAATAATCGTTCTCGTATTCTTGCAGGTTACTGCTGGGAATGGATAAAGGCAGAGCAGAATAATACTAATTATCATGACATCAAGATTGGCGATTTTGAGATGAGTTGGAATCTTGGTAATACTACAACTTTTGCTATTGATGAGAATTCAGTAGAGGAAATAGGTTGTATCCATACATCTCAAGGTCTGGAGTTTGATTATGCGGGTGTAATTATTGGTGATGATATGCGCTATGAAAATGGACATATAGTTACTGATTTTACTAAGAGGGCTAAGACTGACCAGTCGCTTAAGGGCATAAAAGGTTTATATAAATCTAATCCTGAAAAGGCACTCTCAGAAGCAGACGAGATAATTAAGAATACTTATAGAACTCTAATGACAAGAGGTATGAAAGGTTGCTATGTGTATTGTACAGATAAGCCACTTGCTGATTACCTCAGAAGTTGTCTTGAGTAAGAGGTACATATGACACAGGAAACTATTGATCAGATATTAAAGTTCAGAGACGATAGAGATTGGAAGCAATTTCATAACCCTAAAGATTTAGCAATATCTATATCTCTTGAAGCGGCAGAACTTCTAGAAGTGTTTCAGTGGAGTGGCGAAGATATAAAGGCTGAAGGTAAGACGGATAAAATAAAAGAAGAGCTTGCTGATGTAATTAATTACTGTGTTCTTATGGCTGATGCCTGTAACTTGGACTTGGATGAGATTATCCAAGCGAAAATAAAACTAAATAATAAGAAGTACCCTGTGGACAAGGCAAAGGGGAAGAGTGAGAAATATACAGAGTTGTGATTATGCAGTTTGTTAATTTGTGATGATAAAGAATAAAAACAAAGAAAGAGAAGCAGTTATGCTTCTCTTTTTATATTTTTGTGGGGTTAATCTGTGGGGTTTTCCGGCGGAGACGCCGGATTCGAACCTTGGTGTCTTTTGGGCAAAAGGTTTTCAAGTCTTCTTGGTAAACTAGGATTTTCTTGGAAAACATTAGCACTTTCTCTGTCTTTGATTTCACCGAAAATGCAAGCAAATTAAGGCTTGCGAGAAGAAACATACAAGAAAAATACATTCCACGTACACGGTACGACTAACAGGGTATTTTTCAAAAAAGGTGCAAACATCTCCCCAAATGGAGAGATTTTAGGAGAGATGTTGGCTCGAAATCGAGTGAGAATTTACTGTCAGACGAGTAATTTTCAAAGAGAGAAATATATCTATGAAATTAGATAGAAAAGAACTAGCTAAATACCCAGATACATTAAGTAAGGAACAGTTACGCATTGTAGGTCATATGAGCAAGCGTACTGCTACATACCTTCTAGAAAGTAAGATACTCCCTTCTGTTCATACTGGCAAGAAGACAAGATGTTATTGGATCAAGAAAAAAGATATTATCGAGATGTTTGATGATATGGAAAAGCGACCAGGCAAATATGCTACTCCGCCTAAGTGGTACTCCGAAAAGAAGAAGCTTAGTGCTAAACCATATGCACTTCGCTATATTCCCTGCGGTAATGTTAATAAGGAAGATTTACGCCAATACTATGAGGAACAACTCATAGCATATGATGATGTCCTAACAGTTACTCAAGTGGCTTTATTTACTGGCTACAGATCAACAACAGTTACAGGCTGGATTCGTACAGGTAAATTGGAAGCACTTCAGCTTTTGGATAAGTATATTATTCCAAAAACTTTTCTTCTCGAATGGCTAACCTCAGAGCGTTATAACAACATTGAACGCAAGAGCAAATTACATGTCAGAACTCTTTGGAAAGTGTGTAAATAAGTCCACATTATTTCCCAACTAATTAACTGAAAACGGCAGTCATATATCCTTTTGGGAGTATGGCTGCTTCTTTCTTTGTCGTATAGTTTAGCAAGCAACGTTTTTTACTATCCATTGGATATCCAAAAACAAAATCAGCTGTCGCTGAGTGCTTGTTAGGGAGAGTCCCTAAGACCCTTGTAACACAACTAAATTCCTGCGACTAAAATTCTTTACCAAATGATAAAATAAAGATTAGTAATGATATTTCCTGACTGTTTTTATATGAGGAGGAACTGCTATGGCAGATATGCATCCGTACAAAAAAACGGAATTGATTAGAATTCTATCTGCATATCTTGGAAAGACTCTCGGTGAGGCAGATGTAAATAATGTATTTGATAAAACAATAAAGCATCCGAAAATAACAGGTATTGCCGGTGATGTTGTTGAGCAATCAATTTTAGGTTATCCATCTGATTCTGATCAACGCCCAGACTTGATAGTTGATAATATTCCAACCGAACTTAAGGTCACTGGATTGAAACGTAGTCGTTCAAATCCGGATTTATTTGAAGCGAAAGAACCTATGTCTATAACAGCAGTATCTCCACAACATATCGTTCTTGAAAATTTTCATACTTCCCATTTTTGGGAAAAACTTCAGCATATGTTAATCGTGTATTATTTGTACGATTCGGATATAACTGTTAAAGCAGCTGATTACGCTAATTTCCCTATAAAAAATTTTGATTTCCATGAATTTTGCCAAGAGGATGAGGAGATATTAAAAAACGATTGGACTATAGTTCGTGATTTCATAAAAATGCTTCAAGAAAACTATACAGATTATGAATCACAATACCCTAGAATCTCTAGTGAATTAAGATCCAAGTTACTTTATATTGATACGGCTCCCAAATGGCCACATCCGCCCAGATTTCGACTTAAGAGATCTGTCGTGACTACACTGTGGCAAGAGTGTTGTGGAAAGAGTTATGAGCAACTGGATTTTGATGTTGTTACTTATGATGAATTTGACACCAAATGTCACTTTATAGCAGAAACATATCGAAATATGAATGTGAAGCAAATTTTAGATACTATTGGTTATGAAAATACTCGTATTCAGAAGAGCATTATGGAACCAGTCGTTATTACTATGTTTGGTGGTAATTCAAAAAAGATGGCTGATATTGAATTGTTCAGCAAAATGGGATTGATAAGTAAAACCATTATTTTGACCAATACTGGAAATAGAACAGAAGACACAAAACTTTTACCTGTAGATTTTGATGAAATTATGGATGAATCAGTCCAGTTTGAAGAATCGTCATGTTATGACTATTTCTACAACAAAACTTTTTTGTTCTCTGTTTTTAGAGAACCGTATAAACCAGACGCTGGAAAGAAAGTCCCATTAGCAGAATGTGAGTTTCTTGGTTTTAAGCGAATTAGTTTTTCTGATGTGTTTGTGGAAACTGAAGTGAAAAAGACTTGGGATAAAATACGCTATTTAATTTGGAATAATGAATTAAAAGATGTAGTGAAATTTCGAAAAGATGGAAGCCCTGTAATTAATCCTACAGGAACCATAAAATCGGCTCCTAATTTCCCAAAATCTTCAGAGGGTGAAATATTCCTTAGAGGAACGAGTTCAGATTCTACATATAAACCGATTTGCATTAACAATGTAAATATGACCTTTCAAAACTTTTGGGTGAGAGGAAAATACCTTGTTGATATGTTAAATCAAACCGATTATCTATAAGCACTACTAAAGAGTTCATATTATTAAACTGTCCGTTTAATGGATGGATCTTTATGCTAAATTTGTTATAATTTCATTGGGTTTACGATCTACCGTCTGGTAGTGCTAATACTTTTTAAAACCCAAAATACAAGTGAGATGGCTCATAGAAGCCAAGGAGGACTTAATGGATAAAACTATTTGCGAGTTGTTCGCCGGTGTTGGCGGATTTCGTCTAGGTATGGAACGCCTAGAATCAGGTTGGAAAACTACATGGTTTTCTCAGTGGGAGCCAGGTGCTAGAACACAGTGGGCTCATGATTGCTATGTATCACATTTTGGCGATTGCGAAGATATTAACGGTGAACTTCATACTGGCGAAGATATCAGTACAGTTGATAAAAAATCCATTCCTGACCATACATTGCTAGTAGGCGGATTTCCATGCCAGGACTACAGCGTAGCTCACACCCTCGCTTCTTCAAAAGGTATTGAAGGAAAGAAAGGTGTTTTGTGGTGGCAGATTAGAGATACCATCATTGCCAAGAAGCCACCGTTCTGTATTTTCGAGAATGTAGATCGTTTGCTTAAGTCACCAGCTAAGCAGCGTGGTAGAGATTTTGGTGTTATTCTCGCATGTCTTGCTGAACTTGATTATTCAGTAGAATGGCGTGTTGTTAATGCTGCAGAATATGGTGCTGCTCAGAGGCGTAGAAGAACTTTCATTTTTGCATATCGTAATGACACAAATTATGGAAAGAAAATGTTAGCGGCATATGCAGATAAACTTATGCTTTCTGATGGATTGATGGCAAAGGCTTTTCCTGTTTCAAGCATTAGTGACATTACATCAACAGAGCTTCCAAAAGAAATTGTAGAAGTATCAGATTCTTTTTCTTTTGCATTCAAGAATGCTGGCTATATGACTAATGGAACTATCTATACTACTGATGTCGAAGAAATTGAAGAAAAGCCTATCCTTCTTAAGCAGGTTCTTCAGAATAACGTTGATGAGAGTTTCTATATTACAACTGAGAAAATGCCTAAATGGGTTTATCTTAAGGGTGCGAAAAAGATTAACCGTACTGCTGCTAATGGTCACGAATATGTATTCTCAGAAGGCCCAGTAGCATTCCCAGATCCATGGGATAGACCTGGAAGAACTATGCTTACAAGTGAATCTACACTTAATCGTAGTTCTCATGTAGTAACTGATATGGATACAGGTAAGTTAAGAATCATTACTCCAGTTGAAGCTGAAAGATTACAGGGTTTTGATGATGAATGGACTAATTCTGGTATGCCACAGCGAATGAGATATTTCTGTATGGGTAATGCTTTGGTTGTTCCAATGATTACGAGAATGGGAAAAGTATTGGACGATATTCTTTCAAACGAGTAATTTGACGTTTCAAAAAAGATGTTGGTGCTCGTTGAATTTCAATTAATCTAACTACGAAAAAGAATAATTTAAATGAGTTACAAAATTCAGGTTTGTGGAGGAAATCGTATGACATATTGCGGTATGGATTGCTGCAAAGATTGCAGCAAAGCAGCGCAGTGCGGTGGGTGCGAAA
>JAKSRH010000022.1 GCA_024403675.1 Saccharofermentans sp.
TGTAAGACGTACAGCAGAGTCTGTCTTGTTGATGTGCTGACCACCCTTACCAGTAGAACGATATGTATCTACACGAAGATCTGAAGGATCAATCTTAATCTCATCAACACCGATAGTATCTGCAAGCTCTGGCATAACCTCGCAAGAAACAAAAGAAGTATGTCTTCTACCAGCGGCATCAAAAGGTGAAATTCTAACAAGTCTGTGAACACCATGCTCAGATCTCAAGAAACCATATGCATTCTCACCCACAAACATGATTGAAGCTGACTTAACTCCGGCTTCATCACCATCAAGATAATCGAGAACCTTAATCTCATAACCATGAGCCTCACCCCAACGAGTGTACATACGATAAAGCATGTTAGCCCAGTCCTGAGCCTCTGTTCCACCAGCACCTGCGTGGAGAGTAAGAATCGCATTATTAGCATCATATTCACCAGTAAGAAGTGTCTCGAGACGCATCTTTTCGAAGTCCTTCTTAAATGTCTCAACACCAGCCTGAAGCTCAGGTAATGTGTCCAAATCTTCTTCCTCATTAGCAAGCTCGCAAAGCATCAATAAGTCTTCACGGCTATTAGAAAGATTGTTATAAAGTTCAACTTTCTTCTGAAGTCTACCGAGCTTTGTCTGAATATCTCTTGCCTTATCAACATCATTCCAGAAATCTGGCTCCTGAGTTCTATTCTCCATCTCAGAAATCTGTGTCATAACATCATCGATATGGAGTGACACTCTAAGCTTTGCTACTGGTTCCTCGTAGCTCTCGAGCTCAAGTCGTACTGTATCAAATTCAAGCATTATACTAATCCCTTTCTAATTTCGTCTGTAAACTCAGCAAGTCTTTTCATTGCCGTCTTAATATTTTCCATTGAAGCAGCGTAACTAATTCTTACGTGACCTGTACCAGATACACCAAAAGCAGTTCCCGGTACGATAGCTACTTTCTTACTCATAAGGAACTTCTCACAGAACTCCTCAGAAGTAAGGCCAGTGTTCTTAATTGAAGGAAATGCATAGAAGGCACCATAAGGAACAAAACACTCAAGTCCTGCATCCTTCAATCCCTGAAGAATTACTCTTCTTCTATGATTATACTCATCACGCATCTTTTTAACTTCATCATCACCATTAGTTGCTGCCTCGATAAGAGCAAACTGTGCCATAGAAGGAGCACTCATAATGCAATACTGGTGAATCTTAGTCATCTGAGAAACAATTTCCTTTGGACCAAGAACATAACCAATTCTAAAACCAGTCATAGCATAGCTCTTGGAAAATCCGTTAATCATGATTACACGATCACGAAGTTCTGGGAATCTAGCAAGAGAACTTGGCTCGTCACTAATATAGTTAAGCTCGCAATAAAGCTCATCAGAAATAACTATAATCTCTGGGTGCTTCATAAGAACATCTCTAATTGGAGCAAGGTCCTCCATAGTCATTACAGCACCTGTTGGGTTACCAGGATAACCAAGAATGATGTACTTAGTCTTATCTGTAATAGCTGCCTCTAACTCTTCTGGCATAAGCTTGAAGTCATTCTCCTGCTTTGTAGAGATAACTACAGGTGTACCATGTGCGAAAGTAACAGCAGCCTTATAAGCTACGAAACAAGGTTCTACGATAATAACCTCATCACCAGGGTTAGTAAGTGCTCTAGCTGCGATATCGATACCCTCAGAACCACCAACTGTAATAAGACACTCTGTCTTCTGGTCATACTCAATATCGTATCTACGCTTAATGTAATCACAAATTGCCTGCTTAGACTTAGTGTAACCACTATTAGGAGAATAATGTGTGTATCCATCCTTCAAAGAATTAATACCAGCTTCTCTAATAGACCATGGTGTTACAAAGTCTGGCTCGCCGATAGAAAGGGAGATAACATCATCCATCTCTGAAGCGAGATCAAAAAACTTTCTGATTGCTGAAGGAGGCATATTGCCAACAACTTCAGAAATCTTGCTGGAATAATCTATACTCATAAAACAATTGCCTGCCTATCATCTGAATCCTTTGTTTTAAAAAGGATTCCGTTGTCTTTATATTTTCTAAGAATGAAGTGAGTTGCTGTGCTAAGAACCCCCTCCTGAGTTGCTACCTTGTCATATACAAAGCTAGCAATGTCTCTAAGATTCTTGCCCTCATAAATAAGCATGAGGTCAAATCCACCACTCATGAGATAGCAAGCTGTAACGTTCTCATACTCACAGAGAATATCAGCAAGCTTATCAAAACCCTTCTCTCTTACTGGTGTAATTCTTACCTCAATCATTGCTGTTACACGGTCAAGTGTAGTCTCATCCCAGTTAATCTGAGTAGTAGCACCAAGGATTATGTTCTGAGCCTTAAGATCGGCGATTTCCTTTTCAACATCCGCGGCGGCCGCTCCAATCTGTGTAGCAATTTCCGCTAATGTAAGCTGAGAATTCTTCTCGATAAGCTTTAAAAGTTCAATCTGGTCGATCATAATAACTTCCTCCACATATATTTATAAGTGTTTAACTATGAGATTTTATCATAACTAGGCCGAATCTCCTATATAAAATAAATTTATATATAATAACGAACGCCCCTGACCTACATCAGGGGCGAAAGATACGACAATCAATTTTATGGTCTTGGTGAACCACAGCTACTACAGAACTTGCTAGTATTAGTTGAGCCACAGTATTGGCACTGCCATGAATCTGGCTTAACCTCTACTGGAGTCTCACCAACAGAAGACACTTTATCACCTGAAGGCAATACGTAAGCAATCAAATACTGAGGATTACTAATACCATACTCAGCAAATACCCCCTGTGCCTTTTCCTTTACTTGCACGCTCAAAACTTTCATATTCTCAATTGCTGCCGCCATAGTCATGTGCTTAGAAGCGCACTCATCAAACACCTGCTGAGCTGATGTCAAAACAACCTCATGAATTCTATTTGCCGCACTAGTATTCCCCTCAAAGCTACCATTGCCATCAACACTAAACTTCAAAGTAGAAAGAAATTTAAGGGATACTTTCTTTGGTTCACCCCCTGGCACCTTATCCATAAAATACAGCTTGTCTCTAGAAGCAATAGCTAAAATGTTGTTATTTTCCTTGTCGATAGAAAATGTTGGTGGAGTTGTATAAATGGCTTCTTCTGCCTGTGCTACCTTCTCCACCACCTTTGTCTTAAAAGATTCAGTAGCATTATTTACAGCAGGATTAATATACTTTTCCGCTACACTATTACCCACATTATTTGCCACATTATTAGCAACACTTCTGGCAATATCACCTATCATTCGGTTAAAAAGTCCCATGTTAAGCCTCCCCAAACTTAATCGATACGCTAATTATATCACCCAAATATAAATCCCCGCACCACTTATGGTACGAGGATTATAGAGATTTAAATTAAGTAAAATAATTACTTATTCTCAGCTGGCTTAATTGCCATCCAGATAAGAGCTGCAAGAACACCACCGATAAGTGGAGCTACGATGAATACCCAAACGTTAGAAAGAGCAGCACCGCCAGCAAATACTGCAGAAGCGAGAGATCTTGCTGGGTTTACAGATGTACCTGTAAATGCAATACCAATAATGTGTACGAGAGTAAGGGAAAGACCGATAACAAGACCAGCAACGTTACCATACTCTGGCTTAGATGTAACACCAAGGATAGCAAGAACAAAGATGCATGTGAGAACTACCTCAACAAGGATAGACTTACCAATGCTATCCTGGAAAAGACCGTTAGCACCAAAGCTCTGATCCATACCCCAAAGAGCACCAAGTACGCCTGCACCTGCAATACCACCGATACACTGAGCTACTACATAACCACAGAAATCCTTAACGTCCATCTTCTTAGAAACGAGCATAGCGATAGAAACTGCTGGGTTAATATGACAACCAGAAACGTTACCAATGGAGTAAGCCATTGCTACGATAACAAGACCGAAAGCAAGAGCTGTCATAAGATAAGCTGCGTTACCCTCTGCTCCGTTACAACCTACTACTACTGCTGTTCCACATGCAGCAAATACGAGTACGAAAGTACCAATAAACTCTGCAATGTACTTCTTAATGTTTTCCATTTTAAACTTCCTCCTCTTTAAATTAAGATGAGTCTAATATAGAAGTTCACGCACGTTTTTCCAATACTTTCAGCTGTTTTATAACTTAATTGTAAAGTTTTGTTCGTTGTTCGCATGCATTAATACAAGACTTAGAAAAGGCGCCTCCTTGCGGAAGCGCCTCCAAAACACAATTCATTTTGTAGCTTATTCTTCTGTTACATGAATACCAGTCTTATCGATTCTTACATCAGTATCACCAGTATTTACGTGAATACCTTCACTAAAATCGATAATCACCTTTTCTTCACCCTTCTCATCTACAACAATCTTGCCGCCATCTGAAATCTCGTCAATTTTCTGCTGACCATACTCGACAAAACTTTTTATATCTTTTACACCTTCATTTTTAAGAAGCTTAACTGCACTACCTACAGCCACAAGACCTGTAATACAACCCAAAATAATAGTAAGAACTAAGGATATCAGACTAACAATAAGAATATTTTTCTCATACTTCTTCATATTAGAAACCCTCCTTGCAAAGCTTTGCATTCCACTTACAATAAGCAACAAGTCCAAGTACGAAATACTTCACTGCGAAATATGATACTGCGAATAGACATGCTGCCGCAAAAATCATTGTTATTGCTAAAAGAATAGCAGCGGCTTTAAATGGACCCCAGAAAAGGAAAGAAGAAAATATTCCGATAGATCCAAGTACAAGGCCAGCATTAGCAGCAACTATACTAAGAACCACACAAAAAAGAGATAACCAAAACGCAACTCCAACAATAATGTTAAATAGAATTACGAAAGCAATTGCTCCTGCTTTGGATTTCTTTTCAGGTTCAACGTTATTATTGCTTGTATTCTCAAATGGACGAGGTGTTCCTTCCAAATAAGATTTACCAAGCTCAACCGGTGTACCCAAAGACTCAGCTATCTGTTCTTCTGTCTTACCATTAGCTAGTCCCTCATCAAAGTGTCCATTTATCTCAGCAAGGATATCTTTAACCTCACTATAAGACATGGAGCTCAGTTCTTTTTCTAAGCTGTTAATATACTCATTTCTATTCATACTTTGCCTCCTGTGATAATGTCGACTGCGTCTTTTAAGCTACTCCATTCTTTAAGATCATCAGCCAATTTTTCTTTTCCCTTTTCCGTAATGTGATAGTACTTTCTTGGCGGTCCGTTTTTGGACTCCATTAGATATGTACTTACCATGCCATCTGAGGCTAACTTACGTAAAATCGGATAGACTGTTCCATCTGCAAGCTGTATACGCCCAGATAATGAATCAGCTAAGTCATAACCATAACTGTCGCCATCCATAAGAACTGCCAAAACGCACATATCCAGAACACCTTTTTTAAACTGGATATTCATCACATACCTCCTTCATTTCTTTATCAGTACTATTTTGTTTCTGATAATACTGATTATAGTCCACTATTGTATAATATACAATAGCTACATAAAAAATTTTAATCTTCCCTAACAATCATAGTCACTGCAGAAAGATTTTCGCCTTCAAAATGTGTTGCTTCCGATACTCTGCAACACAAATAATCCATCCACTCTTCACTAGAAATTGACGTCATTGCATCTGCTAAAAGCGCATTATCAGTTATATTCTTGAAGAATTCCTTAGTTCCACAACAAATCTGATCGCCATCTTCTAGTGAATGGAAACCGTTAGAAAGAGTAATTATCTCTCCTCTTTTTATTATCTTAGCGTATACACTCCCACGTCTATGAATATCAATATGTTTGTCATCAATTCTGAGTAACAAGTAGTTGCACGTAGATGGGATTTCTTTCTCTATTTTCTCAATCAACTTTTCCAAAGAAACTGAAGCACTTCCAGTAATTAATGCATTAGCACTAATACCATTTGCCAAAGTAAAATTCTCATCTTTACTGGAAAACAGCATTAACATAGTGAGCTGCTTCGCATAATCCATAAATATATTATCGCGATATTCTTCCTGACCGCCCTTGTGAGATAAAGTGTAATATTCAATCATACAATCGGTCTTCCTAACTTAATAACTATTGCTGTGTAATTATCCTGCTTAGGATTTTTACGGTTTCTCACCATCAGCTTCAGATTAGAAGCAGTATTTGCAGCTGAAACATTAGAACAATGCTGTGATATATATTTTTCTGTAACTACATCTGTAACACCATCTGAACACACAATAATGGTGTCTCCATCATAAAGTCTAATTGGTTTACTTGGGTACAACACTCTAGATACTGTATTTCCCATAAAATCAGTTAACGCTCTTGCCCTAGGATTTCCATAAGCCGCTAATGTGGGCTTACCTGCTTTAACTAGGTTAGCAATAAGTAACGAAACATAATTCTGTTTCTGATTAAGAATTGTTGTTTCGCCTTTACGAACAAGCATTACATTAGAGTCACCAACACTATAGAAAGTCATATAGTTATTGAGAATATTCACCATTGCTAGAGTAGCACCAGCCTTCTGGTGGTAAGTATTCGATATTGACTCCGATATTCTACGTATATTTGTCGCATTTTCATCAACAGCAAAAAAACTTAATGGAAACATCTTACTTATGCAATCAACAACATACTCAGACACTTCATCACCAAAATCCAAGCCACCCATGCCATCAGAAACACAAGCTACAATACCGCTCTTCTTATAATCATCTAATTCAGAGATATAAAGTGAATCCTCCTGATAATCTCTTTTTCCTTTCTCATGGAAATACGCAACATCAGGAGTAAGTGCATCGTAATTTAAATCGACTTTTTTGTATTTTATGAAATGACCATAAATCACATAACCGAAAAAGACTAAAGATACCAAGAAAAACAAACCTCCCAAAATAGAGGCAGATAAAATGTTACTTGGTATCTCAGCAAAATCAATCATCTATATCTTCACCACTAGAATCTTCTTCAGTTTCATCGTCCTCATCGTCAGACTCGTCCTCATCCTCGTCGTCAACTTTTTCGTCAGATTCTTCATCAACAACAGGACTAAGTTTTGGCACAATATAAGTATTAATCATTTCCCCAGTAAAATAAGCCATCATGTAGTGACAGAAAGCAAAAGAGAAAGAAATATACAAGAGAATCGCCATAGCATATCCAAAGAATGCTGTAGACGAGAATAAAAGTATTGGAATTACTACAAGCATCAATAATTGAACAAGCAACAATCCAACACATGGAACAAACTTAATAAGGAAGAATAAAAATGCGTTTTTATACAAATCCTTCAGTGGCAAATCAACAGAAACCATCATGTTGTATACCATATTCTGTATCAAAATAAACACAGCAAATACAAACACAAACATAACCATAATGGCATTACCAATATCAGAATCCATTCTTCCATAAAATACGATAGAAAGAACAATCGCAAATGTTATCACAATAGAAATAATCATAGCGATTACTGACTGTTTCACATTACTAATAAGACCTTCCTTAAAATCATGGAAGAAAAACACGCCTTCTTTACGATAAATATTTCTATATATCTGGGAAAATCCAGCCTGAAATGGACCTATACAGAACAGAAGTGTGCCAAGCAAAAACATTGCCAAAATAAGCACAATAATATAATAAAGCTGATATGCCGCGTCCGCGCCAACTGCATTATTAAGGTCGTTTCCAATAAGTCCAACACTTTCCATTGCCTTCGCAAAATTCTCAGGCACCATTACCGGATTAAGCTGAGGCAAGAAATATACAGAAGCCATAAATGCCACAAACATCATAGGAAGATTAAAGATAAAAAACAAAGCATTAGCAGACATTATCTGTAAAAAGTAAGTTCCTAAAGATGTAAAGAAATTAAATACCGGACCGTGCTGTTCCTCAACAAAATCCTGTGAAGGCACTTTACGCAAATTCATATTATCCTTCTAACTCCTCATTAGTTCTACATTTGTTAATTATATCAGCAAAATGACAGACAATATCAATTGAACGTGCGGCAATAGCTGCATTCTTTTCTTTCTTGCCATTTTTGCCCTTAAACTTACCTGGCATTTTAGCAACAATCCCGAAATTAGCATTCATTGGAACAAACTTCTTAACATTACTATCAGAAATATATTCTGCCATAGAACCAATTACAGTTTCGCTATTTGGTACAAATGGAACTTCCATATTAAGAGCTTTCATTGCTGCATAATAACCTGCTAAGAATCCAGATCCTGTAGACTCAATATAGCCTTCTACACCAGTAATCTGACCAGCAAAGAAAATATTAGGATACTTTTTCATAGAATAATCAGAGTTAAGAACCATTGGAGAATTAAGGTATGTATTACGATGCATCACACCCATTCGGTAATACTCCGCATTCTGAAGACCAGGAATCATACCAAATACTCGTTTCTGTTCTGGCCACTTAAGTCTTGTTTGAAAACCAACGAGATTGTACATACTCTTTGCTCTATCATCTTGACGAAGCTGAAGACATGCATATGGCTCTTCACCTGTTCTTGGATTAATCAAACCAACAGGCTTTAATGGACCAAATCTCATAGTATCTTCACCACGAGAAGCCATGGTTTCAATAGGCATACAGCCTTCAAAAACTATCTCTTTATCAAAACCTTTAACATCAGCTCTTTCAGCTGTAATAAGTGCATTATAAAAAGCAAGATATTCATCTTTGTTCATAGGGCAATTGATATAGTCATCACCACCCTTACCATATCTTGATGCCTTAAAAGCAGTTGTCATATCTATAGACTCAGCTGTCACAATAGGCGCTGCAGCATCAAAGAAGTGAAGATCACTATCCCCTGTAAGGCTCATAATATCTTCATATAAAGTATCATCGGTAAGAGGGCCTGTCGCTACAACTACAATTCCCTCCCTAGGAACAGAAGTTACCTCTTCCTCATGAATTGTGATATTAGGATCGTTCTTTATTGCATTTGTAATATAGCCAGAAAATTCATCTCTATCTACTGCCAAAGCACCACCTGCTGGTACTGCAGCTTTATCTGCAGACTCCATAATAAGAGAACCAAGAATTCTAAGTTCTTCTTTAAGAAGACCAACCGCATTCTCGATATTTGCAGCACGAAGAGAATTACTACACACAAGTTCAGCATACCCATCACTATGATGTGCAGGACTCTTACGAATAGACTTCATTTCATAAAGATCAACCTTTACTCCAAGTCTACTTAAAACATGGGCGGCCTCACATCCTGCAAGGCCGGCACCAATTACTTTTACTCTAGGCGACTGAGAATTACTTGTCATCGTTTTCTCCATTTGAATCTGATTTCTTCTTACGGGAATGTGTAGAACACTCAGTATTTGCACAACTTGGATATGTACGGCCTCTGAATCTTCTGAGTATCATGTATGAACCACAAGTCTCACACTTCTTACCATCAATAGGAAGATCCCATGAAATAAACTCACAATCTGATTTACTTCCTTGCTTATCACACACATAGAAAGTCTTACGACCCTTCTTTGTTTTTCTCAAAAGAAGGCCTGAACCACAAAGTGGGCAATGACTCTTTACTGTAGCTTCAATATTACGTGTAAACGTACACTTTGGGAAATTGGAACAAGCAATAAACTTACCATTACGACCATTTTTAATTACAAGATCGCCACCACACTCAGGGCATGCCTCACCAATCTTCTCATCTTCAATCTTAACAGCTTCTATGCTATTGTTTGCATCCACAATCTTCTTATGGAAATCTGGATAGAACTCAGAAAGAAGTACAACCCAATCCTTCTTACCTTCTTCAACATCATCAAGTTGATTCTCCATACTTGCTGTAAAAGTAACATCTACAATCTCATTGAAGTTATCGCCAATCATATTTGTTACTACCTTACCAAGTTCTGTGATGAGAAGGGCTTTACCCTCTTTATCAACATACTTACGATCAAGAACTGTACTAATTGTCTTGGAATATGTAGATGGTCTACCAATTCCATTTTCTTCCATAGCCTTAATAAGAGTTGCCTCTGTATAGTGTGGAGGTGGAAGAGTCTGCTTCTTGTCACAAATAGTTTCCAGATTTTTAAGTGTCTGTCCCTCTGAAAGTTCAGGGAGAAGTATCTTATCGTTCTTCTCATCATCTGTATCCTTGGAGTCAGATGAAATATCTGCATAAGCCTCCAAAAATCCTGGGAACACAATAGTCTCACCCTGTGCTCTAAATACTCTTGTACCACAAGATGCCTCTACTGTTACTGTATGTGTAACAGCATCAGCCATCTGAGAAGCAAGAAAACGCTCCCAAATAAGCTTATACAACTTATACTGCTCATTAGAAAGAGATGACTTTACCTTATCAGGACTAAGATCAAAGTGAGATGGTCTAATCGCCTCATGCGCATCCTGAGAAGAATTACGATTCTTAAACTCTCTCTTATATGGACATACATACTCTTTACCATATGTCTCATTAATCAATTCACGTGATGCAGCTACTGCTTCTTCAGATACACGAACAGAGTCTGTTCTAATATAAGTTACGAGAGCAGTTTGACCCTGACCTTGAATCTCAACACCTTCATAAAGCTGCTGTGCAATTCTAGTAGTCATACTTGTTGTAAAACCAAGTCGTCTTGATGCTTCCTGCTGCATTGTAGAAGTAGTAAATGGTGGAGCTGGCTTACGAGCACCTTTACCCTTCTTTACCATATCTACATTAAACGGATTACCCTTTACATCAGCAGTAACAGCATCAGCTTCTTCCTGTGTAAGGATTCGACCATTCTTAGGCTTATCAATTGAATTACCATTCTTTGTACCAAGATAACGAAGCTTAAAACTATCCTTTGTTTCACTTGGAGTAACAATACTACTTACAAGCCAATAATCCTCAGAAACAAATGCATCAATCTCAGCATCCCTATCCATTACAATTCTTGTAACTACTGACTGAACACGACCACCTGACAATCCATTTCTAATTTTCTTGCAAAGAAGTGGGCTAAGTTCATATCCTACAAGACGATCAAGAACACGACGAGCCTGTTGTGCATTAACCAAATCCATATCAATAGATCTAGGGTGATCAATAGCATCTTTAACTGCCTTCTTAGTAATCTCATTAAATGTAACTCTACAACAAGTTGCTGGATCAATCTTTAAAACGTGCGCAACATGCCAAGCAATTGCCTCTCCCTCACGGTCCGGGTCAGTCGCGATATAAACAAAATCTGCATCATTGGCAAGAGCAATAAGTTCTTTCTTAACTTTTACGTTCTTATCGATATATAAAGGCTTAAAGTTATTATTAACATTTACACCCATAGAATTAGTAGGCAAATCTCTAAAATGACCTACAGTAGCAGTAACTTTATAGTTAACACCCAAATATCTTTCTATTGTTTTCGCCTTTGCAGGAGACTCAACTATAACTAAATTCTTACCCATTAAATAATCCTCTTTACAATACAAAATGTATCAAGCAATAAATATCCATTGTCTACTAGTGTTTAAATATAAGTCATGTTTTTTGAATTGTCAAAACATACTTATCTCGATCTATATCCACCTCTGAAGATAACTCAAGTTCAGTTAAATAGGACATTAAACGTCCTATATCCAAAGGAATCACTACAGATAACTCATCAAAATTACGTGGTTTTTCCTCAATAAAAGACTTAATAACTTGCTTCCATTCTTCAGTCGATAATTGATTAGGATTCACCTTCATTTTCTTAAGCAAATCTTCTTCCATTCGTGCCATATCCCCATCACAAGATAGGAGTTCTGGGAAGTTTGCACCATCTTCTTTTACTCTTGTAATAACATTACCCTTTATCCTTTCAAGTACAGTGTCTATATCAATTAAGACTTCTGCACCATCACGGATAAGAAGCAACCCTCCGATACCATTCTCATAATAGATACCATTAGGTAGAACAAACACATCCTTTCCCTGAGCACCAGCAAAGGATGCTGTATGCAATGTGCCACTATACTTTCCTGCCTCCATAATAAGACAGACATCACTTAATGCTGCAATTAAGCGATTTCTCGAAGGAAAGTACTGTTTAATAATCCCCTGCCCTGGAGGCATTTCCGAGATAACCAACCCTTTCTCGTAAATCTCATTGTATAAAGCTTCGTGCTGATAAGGATAATGCACATCAGGACCACCTGGGGTAACAGCAATTGTTTTTCCTCCATTATCCATAGCTGCACTATGCGCCTTACCATCTATACCTAGTGCTAATCCAGATATAACTACTACACCATGACTAACAAGTCCCTTAGTAAAATCTTCCGTGGCATAGAGAGAATATTTACCAGGCTTGCGTGACCCTACAATGGATGCACATCCTGAAGTAAAAATATCCATCAGCAAATTTGTATTACCCTTAGTAAAAATCACCCTAGGCATACCACTTAAATGTCTCCAAGGATATGGATACTCTTTGTCATAGCAAGACACAGCCCTAATACCATTCTTCTGTGCTCTATTAATATAGTCATCCGCAGCTTTCTTGCACTCATCAAGACAACCCATAATTACTCCAAGACCATTTAGAGTTTTACTAGATAATGGTAAAGAGCCAGCCATCTTCAATATATTATTGATGTTATCTGGAATAAGTTCCCTATGTGAGCCAATAATTCCTGATTCTAGTAATTCATCTACCACAGATGACTTGATACCCGATATTAGCTTCACAGCCGTATATCCATAATCATTTATCTCATCTATATTCATTAATTTCTCCTATCTATAACGATACATTGCAGCTTCAGATACATCACCACAAGAAACATCTGCAAGACCATTAATGTCTGCTATAGTTCGTCCAACCTTCAACAGCTTGATATAGCCTCGAGCTGAAAATCCTGCTTTTTCACTTAATTCCGCTGCATGCTTTTGAACATTACTTGGGATTCTCATAAGATCTGCATCCACCTTATCGACAGTACCATTAAAGTGAATTCCAGTTCCTTGATATCTTTCACGTTGAATCCGCCATGCATTAGATACCATCTCACGATACATTTCATTTTGATTAGCTTTCTTATCAGAAGTTAACTGATACATATCCTCACCACTAATGCTTCGCATCTCAGCATATAAATCAATTCTGTCACCAAATGGGCCTGAAATCTTATTCATATAACGTCTTCTCACCTGCGGTGAACATGTGCATTTATTGCCTTTTTCGTAGTACATGCCACATCTACATGGGTTACCAAGGCCGACAAATATAAATTCAGATTGCATTATCAAGTCTTTTCCATCCTTTTGTCTTCTTACTACATGTTCCTCCAAAGGCATACGTAACGAATCGAGTGTAGCTATGGGAAACTCACATAGCTCATCTGCCAAAATAACACCATGATTTGCCAAGACTAATTCACCAGGTGCATTTGTCTTTACAGAACCAAGAATTCTAGTTGATGACACACCTGGGTAGATTCTTCTAAGAGGTCTTACAGATGTAAGTGCTAAAGGTTTACCATCATCATTACCAATACCAGCAGCTTCCTTTACCATATAGACATCTGCCATTTCCTTAGAATCTAATGGAGGCAATAACCCTCTAATCACATTACCTATAGTAGTCTTTCCACATCCAGGACTTCCTAAAAGTAAAATACTATGAAAACCACATGCAGCTATCGTGATAGCCCTCATAGCTTTGGGTTGTCCCTTTACAGTTGAAAAATCTAGATCAAAATCACTAGTGTCTTCACTCAGATGACGTACACTTTTGTAAGACTTAATCTCATTTGTAACAACACTTTCTAACTGCCCCAAGTGAGATATTAGATAACCTTCTATCTCTGTGATAGATACAGAAGTTGCCTCTGATTCTGGAAGCACAATCAAGTCAAAATCTGCTTTAACTCCATCTAATGTAATAAGTCTAGTAGCTGCTCCAGGTGTACCGCTAATTAATCCTGTGAGAGACAGCTCTCCTTCGGCGTAAATCTTTTTCCCAATTAAATCAGGCATTTGTCCCGATGCCATCAACATACCAATAGCTATAGGCAAATCAAAATAAGAACCACTCTTATGCAGATATGCTGGTGAAATAGAAACTACTATGTGTCCTCTAGGCATAGAGTAACCAGACGATATCAATGCAGCTTGTATCCTTCCTCTGGATTCTCTAATAACTGAATCACATAATCCTATAACCTCAAAGGTAGGAATACCCGGTGTTATAGATACTTCTATCTCAGACAAAATCCCGACAGTGCCTTCGTTAAAGCAAGTATATACCTTAACCACCTTTTGTTGTGTCCGTTTATTAGGTCTCATCATCATCTCCTAAAAATATATTCAAGCGCTTGTTACAAATATATTATCAGGATTGAAAGAATATATGTTCTACATTTTACGACAATTTTCTACAATTTTCTACAATTACTTGTTTTTTCTTGACACACAAGAAAATCAGCGTAAAATATACGGATTTTTTCAAAGATGACTTTTATATAAAAGTGATGTATAGTAATGAGCGTCATTAAATATAATTATTTATATATAAAGAAAGAAGATTTAATTATGAAACTCGGTATTGTAGGTCTTCCTAATGTAGGAAAAAGTACACTTTTTAATGCTATTACTAAGGCAGGTGCAGAATCCGCTAACTACCCTTTCTGTACTATCGAGCCTAATGTAGGTGTTGTTGCAGTTCCAGACAGCCGTCTTGATAAGCTTGCTGAAATGTATAACCCAGCAAAATACACACCTGCTACAGTTGAGTTCGTAGATATCGCTGGTCTTGTAAAAGGTGCAAGTAAGGGTGAAGGTCTTGGTAACAAGTTCCTCGAGAATATCCGTGAGGTTGACGCTATTGTTCATGTTGTTAGATGTTTCGACGACCCTAACATTGTTCACGTTGATGGAAGCGCTGATCCTAAGCGTGATATTGAAGTAATCGATATGGAGCTTATTCTTTCTGACTTAGAACTCATGGAAAAGCGTGTAGAAAAGACAACAAAGCTTCTTCGTGGTGGTGATAAGAGCCAGGCTGAGCTTTTGGAAGTATACACAAAGATTTACGAATGTCTTGCAACCGAGAAGCCAGCAAGATCAATCGACTTTACAGAAGATGAAAAGCTTCTCTTAAGAGACCTTCAGCTTATTACTCTTAAGCCAGTCCTCTTCTGTGCAAACATTGCTGAGGATGATATCCATAACGACGACATCCCTTATGTAAATGTGGTTAAGGAAATCGCAGAGAGCACAAACAATGGAATGGTTGTTATCTCCGCTAAAATCGAAGAAGAACTTGGTCAGCTTGACGCAGAAGACAGACAGATGTTCCTTGATGATCTCGGTATCGATTCTGCTGGTCTTGATAAGATGATTCAGGCTTCCTACTCCCTCTTGGGTCTCATCTCTTACCTTACAGCTGGTCCTCAGGAAGTACGTGCTTGGACAATTAAGAAAGGCACTAAAGCACCACAGGCTGCTGGTAAGATTCACTCTGATTTCGAGCGTGGATTTATCCGTGCTGAGGTTGTAGCTTTTGATGACCTCATGGCATGTGGCACATACGCAGGTGCTCGTGAGAAGGGTCTCGTTCGTTCCGAGGGTAAGGAATACGTTATGAAGGACGGCGACATCGTTCTCTTCAGATTTAACGTTTAATCCAAAATAAATTAAATACTAATAAAGCCTCGAGTTAACTCGAGGCTTTTATTGTTTTACTCTGATTTTTTGCTTGCAGTCTTACGAGGCTTCCTTGCTTTTTCTGACTTCTCTATAGCATTCTCACTTCTGACTATATCAAATACAAACTCATCATTCTTATAATCAATACTTACAGAAGCTGCATCCTTGAGTTCACCACTTAAGTACAAATCAGAAAGCTTATCTTCAATACATCTTCTAATCTGCTTACGAAGAGGTCTAGCACCATACTTAGGATCATAGCCAATATCTGCTAAGTGATTCTTTGCGCTGTCTGTAATCGCGCCCTTAATTCCCTTAGCTTCGAGAGAAGCATATACTTCCTTCATCATGATGCCAGCAATACTAATAAGCTCATCATGTGTAAGCTCCTTAAAGATGATTGTCTCATCAATACGGTTCAAGAACTCAGGACGGAAAAGTTCCTTAAGTGCAGAATCCACTCTAGACTCAAGAGCCTCCTCTGTACCGGAGAAGAAACCAATAGTTGGTGCCTTAGAGGAATTACCAGCATTAGATGTCATGATAATAATAGTATTCTCGAAATTAACATGAATACCATGACTATCTGTAAGACGTCCCTCATCAAGAAGCTGCAAAAGAAGATTAAACACATCAGCGTGAGCCTTCTCAATCTCGTCGAAAAGAACAACAGAGTATGGTTTACGTCTAACCTGCTCAGTAAGCTGACCAGAATCCTCATGACCAACATATCCTGGAGGAGAACCAATAAGTTTACTTACTGTATGCTTCTCCATATACTCAGACATATCAATTCTAATAAGAGAATCTTCAGTATTAAACATCACTTCTGTAAGTGCCTTAACAAGCTCTGTCTTACCTACACCTGTAGGTCCTACAAAGAGGAATGATGCAGGTTTATTCTTCTTATTAAAACCAGAACGAGCACGCTTTACTGCACTAGCTACAGCCTTAACAGCATCATTCTGACCAATAACACGCTCATGAAGTCTATCTTCAAGGTGCAAAAGCTTGTCTGTCTCTGTCTCAGAAATAGATTTACATGGAATACCTGTCCACATCTCTACTACCTTAGAGATATCATCAATAGTAATAGGATCTGGTTCAAATTCTGTTGTGAGCTGCTTATATTCTTTCTCAAGCTTATCAGCCTTCACACGGAGCTCCGCTACCTTCTCGTAGTTCTTCTCCTTCTCATCCTGATCCATAGACTCCATAACTTCTACAAAGTCTGCATATTCCTTAGTTGCCTTCTCAGACTGCTCTTTAAGTTCAGCAATCTTAACGATACGCACGTCGTCAAGATTAGCTCTAGATCCAGCCTCATCAATAAGGTCAATAGCTTTATCAGGAAGGAATCTATCTGTGATATATCTCTTGGATGCATATACTGCAAACTCGAGTACTTCATCAGAATATGTCACCTTATGGTGCTCCTCATAGTAATCCTTAATGCCCTTAAGAATTTCAATAGAATCCTCTACGCTTGGCTCATCAAGAACAACCTTCTGGAATCTTCTTTCCAAAGCAGAGTCCTTCTCAATTTTCTTGTACTCTTTAAGAGTTGTTGAACCAATAATTCTAAGCTCACCTCTAGCCAAAGCAGGCTTTAAGATATTTGCTGCATTTGTAGAACCTTCAGAATCACCAGCACCCATAATAGAATGAAGCTCATCAATAACAAGAATGATATTCTCTTCCTTAATTGCCTCATTAATTACACCCTTGATACGGTTCTCAAACATACCTCTGAACTGAGTACCGGCAACCATAGCAGGTAAATCAAGCTGCCATACCTGCATGTTACGAATCTTCTCAGGCACTGAACCTTCAACAATCTTATTAGCTAAGCCCTGAGCTACAGCCGTCTTACCTACTCCTGGCTCACCAATAAGTACAGGGTTATTCTTTGTACGACGATTGAGAATTTGGATTGTTCTATCAATCTCTACATCTCTTCCAATAATACGGTCTATCTTACCCTGAGCAGCACGCTCTGTAAGGTTAGTACCGAACTCATTTAAGAACTTAAGTCTTCTCTTAGAACTCTTAGAATTCTTATTTGTAGCATTACCCTTTCCAGGACCATTAAGATTCTCGTTCTTATTCTTATTGCCACCAAAAGAATTCATTAATGACTCGATAGGATTACGGAAAGCCTTATTCTCATTACCTGGACGCTTACCAAAGGATTCTTCTGGATCAATATCATCATTGCCAGCATTAAAATCTGCAACACCAACATTGGAGCTATCCTCATCAAACTCCTCATCATCGTCATCATTATTACCACCAAAGCCGAACTCATTCTCAACAAGTGACTTAAAGAAATCAGCTGGGTCAGCAGAAGCCTGTGCAGAACCAATCATATCCTCCACTCTTCCACTCATCTCATCAATATTATCACCATTAATTCCAGCAGCACTGAACATATCTGTAAGCCCAGCAAAACCAGATTCATAGGCACATTTAAGACAAAAACCTTCATCTATTCTCTTACCGTTTTCATAACGGCTAGTAAAAACAATAGCTTGTCTTGTCTTACAAACAGTACACAAAGACATTTTTTACACTTACTCCTCTTATACTCCATTCTCACGAGCCTTACGTCTAACACGTGGTCCCGTTTGAATTTCCATTATTTCTTCTTCTAATCTAGCGCTATCGATAAACGATGCAATAGGTGCATATTGATTCTTCTGCTTTGCACGTTCCAGAATTGGCTTAAGATATTGACCTGTATAAGATCCCTTCACCTTACTTACCTCCTCAGGGGTACCTGTAGCCACAATAGTACCACCTTCGTCTCCACTTTCTGGTCCCAAATCAATAATATAATCTGCTGTTTTAATTACATCAAGATTATGTTCAATTACAACAACAGTGTTCTTATTTTCGGTAAGACGCTCCAAAATGTCAACTAACTTGTGCACATCGGCCACATGTAAACCAGTAGTTGGCTCATCTAGGACATACATAGTCTTACCTGTTGAACGCTTGGAAAGCTCTGATGCAAGCTTAATACGCTGTGCCTCACCACCAGATAGCTGAGTGGATGGCTGACCAAGTTTTATATAGCCTAATCCTACATCTTTTAAAGTTCTAACTTTGTGGAAAATATTAGGCACTGCAGAAAAGAAATCACACGCTTCATCCACACTCATCTCCAAAATATCAGAGATATTCTTATTCTTATACCTAACTTCCAAAGTCTCACGATTATATCTCTTACCCTTACATACATCACATTTAACATAAATATCAGGTAAGAAATGCATCTCAATCTTATTTACACCATCACCCTGGCATGCTTCACAACGACCACCCTTAACATTAAAACTAAAGCGACCATTCTTATATCCACGTTGCTTAGCATCAGGTGTATTCGCATAAAGCGCACGAATCAAATCAAACACACCTATATATGTAGCAGGATTAGATCGTGGTGTTCTACCAATTGGGGACTGATCAATAACAATAATCTTATCAAGATTACTGTATCCCTTCATATCCTTACACTTCACCTTACGCTTATGTGCACCATTAAGTTCATGAGAAAGCACAGGTACCAAAGTGGAATTAATAAGAGATGACTTACCAGAACCAGATACGCCTGTAATACATGTAAACAAGCCAAGTGGAATATCTACATCAATATCCTTGAGGTTATTTACGCTAGCGCCCTTAATAGAAAGCTTACGGCCATCTGACTTACGTCTATCTTCTGGTACAGGTATAAATTTCTTTCCGCTAAGGTACTGACCCGTAATTGAATCGTCCACCTTAATGATGTCATCGACTGTACCCTGAGCAACAATACGTCCACCATTAATACCAGCACCTGGACCTACATCAATAATATGATCTGCAGCACGCATAGTATCTTCATCATGTTCTACGACAATTACAGAATTACCAAGGTCACGAAGCTTATTCAAAGTACCAAGAAGCTTGTCATTATCTCTCTGGTGAAGACCAATAGATGGCTCATCTAGAATATAAAGCACACCCTGAAGACCAGAACCAATCTGTGTTGCAAGTCTAATACGCTGTGCTTCACCACCCGACAAGGTCGCAGATGCACGAGACAAAGTCATATATCCAAGTCCTACATCATCAAGGAAAGTTAGACGTGCTTTAATCTCCTTAGTAATAGGTTCAGCAATCTGTGAATCACGCTCACTAAACTTAAGCTTACCCATATACGCTAGGCAATCCTTAACAGACTTAGTTGTTACTTCGCTAATATTAAGCTTATTAATAAGAATAGAAAGACTTTCTTTCTTAAGTCTTTGTCCCTTACATGTATTACAAAGGTCCACACTTAGGTACTTCTCATAAGACGCCTTTGCATCTTCAGAATATGATTCGTTATATCTTCTCCAAATACTATGAGTAAGGCCCTCCCATGCAGAGAAATAATCTCCCTTACGATCATAAATACTATTAGAAGTATCTATCTTCATCTTCTCTCCACCATTACCATACATAATGATGTCCTTAACCTCATCTGTAAGGTCACAATATGGTGTATCAAGAGAGAAGTTATACCTTTCGGATAATGCCACAATAAAGCTTCTACCCCAGCTCTTAGGATCATTAAAATTCCATCCGCCAGCAGTAATAGCACCGTCATTAAGAGAAAGCTTAGGGTCATTAATACAAAGGTCAGGGTCAACCCTAGTAAGTGAACCAAGACCAGTACACTCAGGACATGCACCATAAGGGTTATTAAAAGAAAAACTTCTAGGACTTACTTCACCATAAGAAATACCACAATCTGGACAAGACAAATTCTGAGAGAAAAACTCCTCTACAGAGTCAAATGTTCTCATGCCATCTTCGTCTTCCTTAGCTACTTGAATCTCTACATTAAGAAGTCCCTCTGCTAGCTTAAGTGCAGTCTCACATGAATCATAAAGACGAGTAGTATTGGAATCTCGAATAACAAGACGATCAACAACTACTTCAATGGTATGCTTCTGATTCTTATCAAGCTTGATATCCTCATCAAACTCATACATAGAACCATCAATACGAACTCTTACATAACCAGACTTTCTATAGTCTTCAAGCTGCTTAACAAATTCACCCTTCTTACCTCTAACTACAGGAGCCATAACAATAATTCTGGAGCCCTCTGGATGAGTCTTAAGCTTATCTACTATCTGGTCAATAGTCTGAGATGATATAGGCTTCTTACACTTCCAGCAAATAGGCTGACCAACACGAGCAAAAAGAAGTCTGAAATAATCGTATATCTCAGTTACAGTACCTACTGTAGATCGTGGGTTCTTACTAGTAGTCTTCTGGTCAATCGAAATAGCAGGAGACAATCCTTCGATATTATCCACATCCGGCTTCTCCATCTGACCCAAAAACATACGAGCATATGAAGACAAAGACTCTACATAACGTCTCTGACCCTCTGCATAGATAGTGTCAAAAGCAAGAGAACTCTTACCAGAACCAGAAAGACCTGTAAGAACAACAAGTTCATTACGAGGAATATCTACATTAATATCCTTGAGATTATGCTCTCTAGCACCCTTAATTCTTATGTACTTATATTCATTCATCAAATTCAACCACCAATAGAAAATATGTTCGTGTTATTGTACCATACATTGCAGTTATATTCACTCATTTAGAGCAAAAAAAATCCGATAGTATGTAACTATCGGATTAGTGGTGACCCCAACGAGAATCGAACTCGTGATTGCGCCTTGAGAGGGCGCCGTCTTAGCCGCTTGACCATGGGGCCGTTCATTTGCTCGAGTATATTAACATAGGAATTATACTTGCGCAAGTATTTTTTTGAAATTTATACCACTTTAGTAATAAGGTCCGCAGAAACCTCCGCAGACCTCACGACTAAACTTAATTATTCATATCTTTCGTCAATAACTCTCTTAGACTTCTTCTCACTTCTTGGAAGGAATCCAAGCTCAACGACCTTCACGATTGGTGTAAATCCAATGCGAGACTTAACTGCCTCTGCCACTTTAACAGACAACGCATTAAAATCATTAGAACCAGAAGTCTCTACATAAATTCTCATAGAATCACGACCGTCCAAATGAGAGATTCTAATCTGATACTCAGAAGAAAGTTCAGTAAATGACTTTAGCACTTCTTCAATCTGTGATGGGAATACATTTACGCCCTTAATCTTCATCATGTCATCTGTACGTCCCTGAATAACATCAATACGTGGATGCTTAGAACCACATGGACACTCACCAGGAATAATACGAGAAAGGTCATGTGTTCTATAACGGATAAGAGGTGCACCTTCCTTAACAAGAGTAGTGATTACTATCTCACCCCACTCACCATCAGGAAGATTCTCACCTGTAACAGGATCAATAATCTCGATATAAAGGTAATCATCCCAGTAGTGCATTCCTGTATCATACTTACAGTTAATACCAATACCAGGACCATAAATCTCTGTAAGACCATAGATGTCGTAAAGCTCTATACCAAGCTCATTCTTGATACGATTACGCATCTTTTCGCCCCATCTCTCAGAACCGATTACACCTTTCTTAAGCTTAATCTTATCCTTGATACCACGCTTCTCGATTTCCTCTGCAAGAAGAAGTGCGTAAGAAGAAGTCGCACAAAGTACTGTAGTCTCCATATCCTGCATCATCTTGAGCTGTTTTTCTGTATTACCAGGACCCATTGGAACAACCATAGCTCCAAGCTTCTCAGCACCTGCCTGGAATCCAATACCAGCAGTCCAAAGGCCATAGCCAGGAGTAATCTGGATACGATCTTTCTTAGTAATACCAGCGTACTCGTAGCATCTAGCAAACATAATTGCCCAGTCATCTACATCCTTAGCTGTGTAAGGGATAATAACAGGAAGACCTGTTGTACCAGAAGATGAATGGATACGTACAATATCCTCTTCTGGAGCTGTCATAAGACCTAGAGGGTAAGCCTCACGAAGATCATTTTTCTCAGAAAAAGGAAGTTTTGTAAAATCCTCAGCTGTTTTTACCTCTGTAACACCAGCCTCCGAAAGCTTCTTACCATAAAAAGAATTAGCATTAATTAGCGCCTGAATTCTATTATTTACCAATTCAAGCTGTTCATTAGATATCTGCATACGATACTCCCGTCAATTATTATTCGTCTAACAATTTTAACACTTCATCAATAGAAATATTGTTTTTCTTTGCAATTTTTACTAAGTCTTCATACTCGTACTTACGCCTCTCTACCCCAAACCCTGTAGAAACCTTAGCTCGAACCTTACCTAGAGATGAATCCACCATCTCTACGTGTCTCTCCAAAGTATAACGACGACTAACATTTTCACGGATGCCAAGCGTAGTTGTATGCTTAAAAATAAGATTTACCATCTTTTCCTTATCTTCCATGCGCGCCATCACATTAAGCACGATGCCAGGACGATTTTTCTTCATACCTACAGGGATTGTATACACATCAAGTGCACCATTATCCATAAAAACTTCCATGGCAAAACCAATCTTTTCTGGGGTCATATCATCAAGATTACAAGTAAGCTCTACTATTTCACTTCCCTTAGATGCAGTCTCACCCATAGCAACACGCACACAGTTAGCCATTTCGAAGTCCTTCTTACCCATGCCATAACCCCATGCATCCACTGTCATAGCAGGCATTGGACCAAAATCATCAGCAAAATGCTTAATAAGGGCAGCTCCAGTAGGTGTACAAAGTTCTCCACTAATTGCCCCACCATATACAGGCACTCCCTTCAAAATTAGTGCAGTCGCTGGAGCTGGCACTGGCAAAATACCGTGTGCGCAGTGAACATGACCACTACCAACGTGAATTGGTGACGCGATTACTCTATCAGGATCTATCATATGCATCAAAAGACACACAGCTGCGATATCTGCAATAGCATCCATGCTTCCAACTTCATGAAAATGAATGTGATCTACAGGCACACCATGAACCGCACTTTCAGCCTCTGCTATAGTTTCATAAACTGCGAGAATATTAAGTCTAACCATTGAAGGCACCTTGAGCTTAGAAACGATTTCTCTAATATCGTCCATACCACTATGGTGATGATGGTGGTGTTCCTCAGGGTGCTCATGATGTTCGTGGTGATGATCGTGATGGTGCTCATGGTCATGATTATGGTGATGGTCGTGAGACTCTTCTTCTTCACCATTTACAACCACTTTAAAGTGACTTCCATTGATTCCACACTTAGTAGCAACCTCCACTGACACCTCGACGCCAGGAATACCAAGAGAATTCATCTTCTCAATAAAACCAGCCTTATCATCAATGAGTTCATAAAGAGAACTAGCAAGCATATCACCTGCAGCACCCATACCAAGATCAAAATAAAGTGTCTTCATAATCAATCTACCTTTGTAATGTGATTTATCATGCTTGCCATATAACCTGCACCAAATCCATTGTCTATATTAACAACAGATACTCCACTTGCGCAGGAATTAAGCATAGAAAGAAGTGCGGAAAGGCCTTCAAAAGAAGCTCCATAACCTACACTTGTAGGAACTGCAATAACAGGACAATCAACTAGCCCTCCTACAACGCTTGCTAAGGCACCTTCCATTCCAGCAATAGCTACGATTACCTTCGCTTCCATTAAGACGTCCACATGAGACAAGAGACGGTGTAAACCAGCAACGCCAACATCATAAAGACGTTCAACTTCATTACCAAGTGCCTCAGCCGTAATAGCTGCCTCTTCTGCTACAGGAATACCAGACGTTCCTCCTGTAACTATAACGACCTTACCAAGACCATTAGAGGCTGGCATAGAACCAACTACGCCAATACGAGCCACTTCATAATAATTAAAGTCAACTTGTTTCTTAATAGCCTCAGCCTTTTCTTTATCTAATCGTGTAATGAGTACTGTTTCTTGGCCATTATTAACAAGTGCGTTAACGATACCAATAATCTGCTCGGAAGTTTTCCCCGCGCCATAAATCACCTCAGTAGCACCCTGACGCACTTGGCGGTGAAGGTCCACCTTCGCATAATCAAGGTCCTCATAAGGTTTTTTCTTTAGTTTTAAAACGGCCTCGTCAATACTGACGCTGCCGTCTCTAACATCTTCTAAAAGTTGTCTTAATTCGTTATTCATTATTTCTTAGACAAAGCCGCCTTTACAACGCCCTTTGGATCACTTATAAGAAGTGAGACAATCCAGATAATCATGCCAAGGCACACAACAGCGATACCAAGGAAAGTGTCATTAAGCATATCCGCTAGACCTGGTATAAAAAGCTCAGCACCTACTTCACGATATTCCATAATCGCATCGATTGTCCACATGAGAGACGCCCCCCAGAACATAAAGCAAAGTGTAGAAATCTTGTACTGATCTGGATAATTCTTATACCAAAGGAAAGTGCTAATAATCGCAGCAAAAATTGTAATTAAAAGTGTCATACCTTTTCCTCAACTGTCTTAGTTGCAGTCTTCTTCTCAATAACGCTACTAACAACTACCATACCAGCCCATACAGTTGTTACAAGAGCTGCCATGAGGACACCTGTAGTCAATATTTCGTTCATCATCATTGCAACCTGTCCATCTTTAATTGCTGTAAGGAATGGGAAAGAAGCAATAACCTCACCGTGCCAAATATGCTCGAAAGCAAGGAGTGCACTGCCGCCCCAAAGCATCTTATTAAGCCATGTAAGCTTCTCAGAGAACTTTATGTGACCTTCTACTGCCTGCTCAGGCTCCTTAGCCTCAACAACCTTTGTAATAGCTGTAGTAACGATTGCCTCTGCAAGTGGTGCTACGAAACATGCCATAAAAATACCCTCCAAATTTTATGTTTTTTCTTCGACATTGCAGATAACCAATGCCGCGATAACTAATACGATTCCAATTACTCCTGATACCGTAAGACTCTCGCCGAACACGATAAGTCCAAGTATCGTAGCTGTTACAGGCTCAATGGACACGATAATGGAAGCCTTACCATTCTCCACTTCCTTAAGTCCAGCCGTATAAAACAGATATGGAAGTATAGTACTAACTATACCAAAACCAACGCTTATTACAATACGTAAAGGGTCAACAAACAATGTATTTGACACAATAGACATATTTGCGATAAATAAAGATCCCACTGCTGCAATCAAAAAAGTGTAAAACGTAATCGTAAAAGAACCATATCCACGTTCAATCGCGTAGCGACTAAAAATAGAATAAAGTGCGTAGCCGAAGCCTGCTCCCAAACCGGTTAGTACACTTAACGGTGTCATGCTAATACTAGAACTAAATACACCTGTTACAAAAAGGCATCCAACGAAAGTAATTACTAAGGCAATTACTTTTCTAGAAGTAAATTTCTCTTTAAAAAGGAAGTACGACATAACCATAACAAAGGTTGGTGCTGTATAAAGGAGCACAGCTGCCACGGACAAAGAAGACAACGTAATAGTCTTAAAATAACAAAAATTAAAGAAATTAACGCTAAAGATACCAGTACCTATAAAGCACCAAAGATCTTTAAGTTTGATTTTAAGTAAAGACTTGTCCTTAATAAGAAGAACAAAAAACATCACCACCGCTGTGACAATAGCACGAAGTGATACCAATTCCATAGAAGCAATACCCCACGCATTTATCGTTCTTACAAATAATCCAATACAGCCCCAAAGGACTCCTGCAAGAACTATAAAAACAAAAGAGATATTCTTCTTACTCATTAAATCTTTACGTACTCCAATGCCTTGTTATTCATTTCCACAAACTGAGGCTTAACCTTCTTAACCATAGCGCTTCTGATATCTTCTATATCCACATCACCAAGGAATCCACCTCTTGCAGCCGCTCCTAATAATACCATGTTTACAGCCTTAGATGAGCCTAGATTTTTAGACGCCTCTTCGGTATCAACTACAATTAACCTACTAATAACGCCACTCTCCTCAAGTGACTCAAGATATTTCACCATCTCTAATCCATTGTAACTAGAACCACCAAGATTAGAAGTAACAGGCATAATTGGACGATTACTTGTAATTACTGCCCCACCCTTTTTAAGAAAAGGAAGCATTCTTACTGTCTCTGCTGGCTCGAAACCAATAATAAGATCTGCTTCGCCACTTCTAATCATAGGACTCACTGCATCATTACCAATACGAAGGTGGCTAAAAACACTTCCTCCACGCTGAGCCATACCGATAGTCTCTGCTGACTTTACTGCTATACCTTTACTCATAGCAGCCGCAGCAGATAGTTTACTAGCAAGGACTGTACCCTGGCCACCAACACCACATAAAACAACATTTACACTCATAGCAATTACCCCCTAGAAATAGCGTCCACAGGGCACACCTGAGAGCAAAGTCCACATCCGTTACAAAGGGATGTATCTACTGTTACCTTACCATCCATTACAACAAGACCAGGACAACCAATTTCCTTTATACACTTACGACAATCAATACACTTGTCATGATTTACCGTGCAAGGCTTTTCAGGTTTAAAAAGAACCGCGCAAGGAGACTCGAAAATAATCGCCTTCACCCCAGGCATGTTAGCAACACGCTTTACTGTCTCTACTGCCTTATCTAATTCCAAAGGATTAACCTTTTCTACGACATCTACCCCACAACCCTTAAGCACAGCATCAATTTTTACTTTTGCTGTAACTTCGTTCATCATGGTTTTACCAGTTCCAGGATGAGGTTGATGACCAGTCATGGCCGTAGTTGAATTATCAAGGACTACAAGTGTCATGTCAGCCTTGTTGTACACGGCATTTACAACACCAGTTATCGCTGATGCAAAGAAAGTCGAATCACCAACAAAGGCAAAGCATTTTGTGTCAGGCTTAATTCTACCAACACCCTGCGTAATATTTACACCAGCACCCATACAAAGACATGTATCAACCATATCAAGTGGCATAGCATTACCAAGTGTGTAACAACCTATATCACCAGCAAATAATGATTCCTGCCCCTTCATAGCCTTCTTAACAGCATAGAAAGATGCTCTGTGAGGACAACCTGCACACAATACTGGAGGTCTAACAGGAAGTTCTGGTGTATTACTAGAATCAACACAATTTATCTCAAGCCCAAGGAATTTCTTAATATCACTATCTACGCTGTCTCTTGTATTTTCGCCAGAAAGTTTAACTGTACAATCAAGCTTACCCTTAATTGTAGTCTTCAAACCATACTTACCACATACCATAAGAAGAGCGCGCTCAATAACCGGATCCAATTCTTCAATACAAAGAACCTCATCTACACTCTCCAAAAACTCCTTAGCAAGTCTCTCTGGGAATGGAAATGGTGTCGCCACCTTAAATACACCTGGTTTCTTATCAAGCTCATTTATAGATTCAACAGTATGAACATAACTAATACCATGGGTAGCAATACCCTTACGGATACCATCACCCATATTAATAGAATTTCTTTCATAGCTGGAGAAAATATCAGAAAGTTCCATGTTACGCTTTTCAATTTTAGCGTGATTAATATTAGAAAGGCGTGGGAAAATAACCCATCTAGAAGAATCTTTCACAAAACCATCTGGAATATTCACATGGTAATCAAACTCATCTTTAATAGTAACAGATGCATATGCATGACAAACTCTAGTAGTAGGACGAAAAAAAACAGGTGTTCCATACTTTTCAGAGTAATCAAATGCTTCCTGAATCATGTCATAAGCTTCTTGAGCTGAAGTTGGATCAAAACAAGGAAGCTTAGAAAACTGTGCGAAAGTTCTTGTATCCTGCTCTGTCTGGGATGAAATAGGTCCTGGGTCATCAGCAACCATTACTACCATTCCGCCCTTAACACCAACATATTCCAAACTCATAAGAGGGTCAGATGCTACATTAAGACCAACCTGCTTCATAGTAACCATGGTTCTAGCACCACTATAAGACGCACCAGCAGCCACCTCGAGCGCCGCTTTTTCATTAACAGACCACTCGACATATACAGAACCGTCATTTACTTTGGCAATTGTTTCAAGAACTTCAGTTGAAGGGGTTCCAGGATATCCTGATACCAAATTAACACCCGCAGCCATCGCACCTAATGCAATAGCTTCATTACCCATAAGAAATTTATCTAACATATAAATTCACCTTGTAAAATTAGTATCAACATTATAGATACCAGAACAATAATTATCAAACATAAAATAAGAGACTGCCCATAGGACAGTCTCTTAAATCATAAGTTAGGTTATAAATTACTCTTCTTTCTTACCAAGTCTTGTAACAAATACAAAGCCTGAAGCAGCAAAGAGCAAGATAGCCAAGAGTGCTGTTACAGAAACAGCTGCCTCACCTGTAGAAGTAACACTTGCTGTTGTAGTTGTTGTAGCATTGTCAATTGTTACTTCCATTTCTACTGTAGAACCGTCTTCCTTAACTACAGTAATCTTATGCTTACCATTACCAAGGACATTCTTATATGCCTGTGTAAGTGTAACTGTACCATCATCATTTACTGTGTACTTATCAGGTGTAATTTCAGTACCGTCAACAGAAACAGCCTTAATAGGAGTCTTTGTAGGAGTTGTTGTTGGTACATCAGTACCTGGTGTAGGAACAGGTGTTGTTGCATTACCACTTGGTGTACCTGTAGGTGTTGTTCCATTTGGTGTACCTGTAGGTGTTGTTCCACCAGGTGTTCCAGATGGTTCTGGATCTACAGAAGGTTCTGGACTCTTAGATGGATCCTTAGATGGATCAGCGGATGGGACAATTGAAGGCTCCTGTGATGGATCCTTAGATGGATCTGCGGATGGAACAATTGATGGTTCCTGTGATGGATCCTTGGATGGATCTGCAGATGGAACAATTGATGGCTCCTGTGATGGATTCTTGGATGGATCTGCAGATGGAACAATTGATGGTTCCTGTGATGGATCCTTGGATGGATTTGCAGATGGAACAATTGATGGTTCCTGTGATGGATTCTTGGATGGATCTGCAGAT
>JAKSRH010000023.1 GCA_024403675.1 Saccharofermentans sp.
ATTAGCCGCCTCTGCCGCATATACAGCCTTACGGTAGTCATTCATCAACTGCATTGCCTGAGCGGGCGTCCTCTCTGGAGAATATGTTTTATGACCAGAATACATTTTTTCTATATCTTCAATTGAATCAAAATATCCGGAGGCTAGTCCTGCCAAAAGACCAACACCCATAGCTGTCATCTCATCAGACTGGGCTCTGGTAATTTTTACCCCCAACAGGTCTGACTGTAACTGCATAAGGAATTCACAAGCGCAGACACCACCATCGACCTTCATCTGAGTAGATGTAATACCTGTGTCCATCATCATTAAATCTACAAGTTCTGTTACCTGGTATGCTATAGATTCCACACCAGCTCTCACGATATGTTTACGTCCAGAACCTCTAGTAAGTCCCACAATAGCTCCTCTAACATCTGGATTCCAATGTGGAGCTCCAAGTCCTGTAAACGCAGGCACAAGGTAAACACCACCATTATCCTCGAGCGAACTACAAATAGGGTCGCAATCTGATGGCTTATCGATAATTTCCATTTCGTCCTTAAGCCAGCTAATTACAGAACCGCCCTGAAATACACTTCCCTCCAAGGCATAAGTAGTCTCACCGTTAATGGACCACGCCGCTGATGTAAGAAGACCATTATCAGACATATTTGGTTCCTTACCCACATTCATAAGGGTAAAACAACCTGTACCATAAGTAGTCTTGGTATCACCTGGATTAAAACAATTCTGACCAAAAAGGGCAGCAGCCTGATCTCCCGCTACACCTCTAATGTGAATACCATTAAGGGTCATAAGGAAATCGACTTCATTATCAGTTAAGCCGTTGTTTTTAAGGTCATCCGCAGTAAATGAAACTGCACCAAAATCAGCACAAGAAGGAAGCGGTGTCGCCAAAGTCTTGCGTGGGATGTCAAAAAGTTCAAGAAGCTCATCACTATAGTCGAGATTCTTGATATCAAAAAGCATTGTTCTAGAACAATTGGAATAGTCTGAAGCAAAGTTGCTACCAGCAGTTAATCTATAAACCAAGTAGCCATCTACATTTCCAAAAAGAAGCTCGCCAGACTGTGCAGCCTTTTGGGTGCCAGGGATATTTTCCATTATCCAGCGAATCTTAGTAGCAGAAAAATAAGGGTCAAGACGAAGACCTGTAATAGCAGATATCGTCTTCTCCTGAGATGTATACTCAGGCCTTTTACAAATATCTGAAGTTCTTCTACATTGCCAAACGATAGCAGGACACACTGGGCGTCCTGCCTTATCGAAAGCAATTGTAGTCTCACGCTGATTAGTGATGGCAATGGAATCAATAGCGCCCACTGCCTCAGGGTTGTTTTTAATCAAATCCGCCATGCACTTAAGAACAGAAGTGTAAATCTCCTGTGCATCGTGCTCTACATAGCCTGGCTTAGGATAATGCTGTGTTATCGCTACAGGCTTAGATGGGATAAGCATCCCCTCTTCATCAAGAAGGAATGCTTTTGTAGATGTTGTTCCCTGATCAACTGTAAGAATAAACTTTGGCATCTTGTAATCTTCCGTTTATCTTCTGTAAAGTCTGTTAAGTTCTGTATACCACTTGTTGTCGATACCGTCCAAGTCTTCCTTGGAGAATCTAACAACCCAGTTACCAGAAATTGTTCCAGGAGTATTCATTCTAGTGTCTCCACCGTAACCAAGCATATCCTGGATAGGAATGATTGTACAGTTAGCAGCACTCATCCAAAGTGTCTTAATAATGGCACGGCATGATGCAGAATATGTTCCACCCTCACCCCAATTATCACCTGTAAAGCCACAATACTTTAAGCACTCTGCTCTCTCATCAGGATTTGCCTCCCAGAGCCAACCAAGAAGTGTATTGTTATCATGTGTACCTGTATAAGCTACGCAGTTCTTCTCATAGTTATGTGGAAGATATCCGCTATCCTCCCATGGGTTAAATGCGAACTCCATAACCTTCATACATGGAAGACCAACCTTCTGGAGGAACTCCTCAAGGTCTGGTGTCTTCTCACCAAGGTCCTCAGCGATAAGTCTAGAACGATCACCAAATGTCTTATCCATAACCTCAAAGAAATCAAGGCCTGGACCTTCTACCCACTCACCAGTTCTAGCTGTCTTTGCCCAAGCAGGAACTTCCCAGTAGGAACTAAATGCACGGAAGTGATCGATACGAACTACATCATAAATCTTGTAGTTCTCAGCAATTCTGCTCATCCACCACTTATAACCATCAGCCTTATGCTTCTTCCAATCATAGATTGGGTTACCCCAAAGCTGACCGTCCTCACAGAAATAGTCTGGTGGTACACCTGCAACCTTATCAAGAATAAGTGCCATCTCAGGAATTGGCTCGGAATCATCTTCACCAGCTTTCTTACGAGCTGCATGAATCTTCTTCTCAGCATCCTTTGGAGCCATCTTGAACATATCTTTTGCTGCCCATACATCAGCAGAATCTGCAGATACATAAATAGGCATATCACCAATAATCTGGATACCGTTGTCATTAATCTGCTTCTTAATATCAGCCCACTCTGTCATAAAGAGATACTGAACAAAAGCGTGATACATATAGTTAGGATCATCCTTAAGCTTAGCCACAGCATCTGGCTTATAGTCAGCAAGATCCTTATCTGGCCACTGCCACCACGCCTGCTGGTAGAACTTATCCTTAGCTGTCTGATAAGACGCTACATCATCTGCCCACTTATTCTCATTAAGGAACTTCTGAACATCATCCATCATTTCCTTAGTAACTCTAGAATAAGCAAGTCTTAAGAGCTGGTCTCTAGCTCCTCTTAAGTAATCGTAATCAATTCTCCACTTGTTTACGTTATACTCAGCTCCTACAACCTCTCCCGCTGTAAGAAGGCCCTTCTTCATAAGACTTCTTGGATCAATAAAAAGCCAGTTGCCTGCAAAAGCAGAAAAGCTCTGATAAGGGGAATCTCCCATTCCTGGATATGAGAAAGGCAACACCTGCCAATACTTCATACCCTGCTCCTTAAGCTGTCTACTGAACGCTACGGCTTCTTCTCCAAACACGCCGATTCCGAAAGGTCCTGGTAATGATGCGATATGCATCAAAACTCCGCCGCCTCTTTTCATAAATGTCCCTCCCTTTGCGCTATTCGCACAAACTGATATAATGGTTTGGCTTTATTATATAAAATAATGAAAACACAAACACATTTGTCTATTATACAACACTGAGGTGCTTCTATGAACTATACAACTGAAGAAGAAATTAAAAGAAGACGAACATTCGCCATTATTTCTCACCCGGATGCCGGTAAAACAACAATGACAGAGAAGCTTCTCCTCTACGGAGGTGCTATCCACATGGCAGGTTCCGTAAAGGCTAGAAAGGCTGCTCGTCATGCTACATCCGACTGGATGGAAATCGAGAAACAAAGAGGTATTTCCGTTACTTCTTCCGTAATGCAATTCAACTATGATGGTTACTGCATTAACATCCTTGATACTCCTGGTCACCAGGACTTCTCTGAGGATACATACCGTACACTTTGTGCTGCTGATGCCGCTGTAATGCTTCTTGACGGAGCAAAAGGTGTCGAGGCGCAGACAATTAAGCTCTTCACAGTATGTCGTAAGAGAGGTATCCCTATATTCACATTCATCAACAAGATGGACCGTGCCGCTAAGAATCCATTCGATCTCATTGACGAGCTCGAGAAAGTTCTCGGAATTCGTTCAACTCCAATTAACTGGCCTATCGGTACAGATGGAGACTTTGAGGGCGTATATGAGAGAGAATCTGGTGAGGTTCTTCTCTTTGATGCATCTAATCAGGACCATGGTGCATCCATGGTTAAGGAAACAGTTACAGGTATCGATGATCCTAAGCTCAAGGAACTTATGAGCCCAGGTCACTATGAGACACTTCAGAATGATATTGAACTCCTTGATATGGCTGGTGACGAATTTGATCTCGACCGTGTTCTCAAAGGTCAGCTCACACCTGTATTCTTTGGTTCCGCTATCACAAACTTCGGTGTAGAGGTATTCCTCAAGCACTTCCTCGAGATTGCACCAATGCCACAGGATCACCACGTATCTGATGACACAATGGTTGATCCTACAGACGATATGTTCTCTGGATTCGTATTTAAAATTCAGGCTAACATGGATCCTAAACACCGTGACAGAATGGCTTTCCTTAGAATCTGTTCTGGTAAGTATGAGAAAGATATGACTGTTAACCACATGAGACTTGGTAAGAAGATTACCCTTTCTCAGCCACAGCAGTTTATGGCTCAGGATAGAAGCATCGTTGAAGACGCTTATGCTGGTGATATCATTGGTATCTTTGACCCAGGTCACTTTAGAATTGGAGATACTTTGATTAGCTCTAACCGCAAGTTTGAGTTCGACCCAATCCCTGTCTTCCCACCTGAAAACTTTGCTAAGGTAATGCCAAAGGACTCTATGAAGCGTAAGCAGTTCCTTAAGGGTATCGAGCAGCTTTCACAGGAAGGTGCTGTTCAGCTTTACAAGCAGCCTGATATCGGTACAGAGACATATATTATGGGTGTAGTTGGTGTGCTCCAGTTTGAAGTATTGGAGCATCGTCTCCTCGCTGAGTATGGCGTAGAAATTCTCCGCCAGCCACTTCCATATCGTCTTGCACGTTGGGTTTATAGTGAGGCAAAGCCTGACTTCGATTACCACGATCTTACTTTGACATCCACTTCCCTCATGGTTCTTGACCGTGATGATGAGCCAGTGGTTCTCTTCGAGTCTCCATGGGCTGTTGACTGGGCAGTAGATCACAACGAATCATTCAAGCTTAGATTCGAAGATATTCACTCTAAGGAGAATTAATTTACATGCTTGAGACTATTCTTTGGATTCTTTTGTGGATAGCCGTAGCCATCGTAGGTGGTTATCTGCTTATTTGGATTGTTACACCATATTTCATCAACCCTAAGAAGGAATACAATACAGATAGTAAGTTTTACCGTTGGCTCCTTTATAGCTCAACCGGTATCGCCATGAAGATTTGTAGAATCAAGGTAATTACTTCTGGATTCGAGAAAATCCCTGAGGATTCTCGTTTCCTCCTTGTATGCAATCACCGTTCTAACTTCGACCCTATCGTATCTTGGCACACTTTCCGTAAGTACAATCCTTCTTACATCTCTAAGCCAGAGAACTTCAATTACCCTATTTATGGACGAATCATCAGAAGATGCTGCTTCATGGAAATCGATCGTAAAAACCCTCGTAACTCCATGGGCACAATCCTTCGTGCCATCGACCTTATCAAGAACGATGTAGTATCAGTAGCAGTTTATCCAGAAGGCACAAGAAGCAAGAAGCTTAAACTCCTTAAGTTCCATAACGGTGTATTTAAAATTGCTCAGAAGGCTAATGTTCCAATTGTTATCGCTACTATCAGAGGATCTGAGCTCGTTCGTAAAAACTATCCTTGGAAGCGCACAGACATTTATATCGATATCCTCGACGTAGTTCCAGCAGAAACTGCTAAAAAGCAGAAGACAGAAGAAACAGCAGATTACGCACGTAACCTCATGCTTCACGCTCTCCCTAGAGAAGAAAATGAAGCTGAACTTCTCGCACTTGAGGCGCCTAAGGCTGAAGCTTAATTCGTAGTTTATAGTTTATTTATGATTTATAGATAACTCACAAAATTACTCACTTTTTCCAGAATATAGTGAGTGTTTTAGTGAATTATCACCTTCAACCAAGCTATATTCACTTATTTCGTCACAAAAGCAATAAAAAAGTGAGCAAATAAGTGAGTTCCTTCTGAACCCAGGGAAAAATTACCCCTCATTCAAAAGAACAAAATCTATCTTCATAAGATCTGCAAGATACTCTTCTGTCTTGGAATCAAAATAAGCATATCCTTCATCATCAGAGCAAATAGCAATGGGATTACCATCAAGGTCTCTTTCATAAAAATTTATGACTTCCGTCTCATAATCATATTCTGAATATAAAGAATACACATTGGTCATATTTCCAAATCCACTACTAATATCAAACACATCAAAGTTAACATACGCTGCGCCACTAGAGCCCCAGTTAGCAAGTTTACCATCATTAGTAATGAACCATGAGTTACGTCCCCAAGCATCCAACACAAGAACTGTCGAATCATCATAGAGAGTATAAACATCTAATACAATATATCCTGCCCTAGCAATTGGAGTACCTTCATTTGCATTTGTCTCATCAGCTAAACAACCAATAATTAACTCCTCAGTGCCATCACCATCAAGGTCAACAAGCGCGTATCCAATATGACTGTCTACATAAGCTGCATCATAATACATACAGATTTCAGTTAACCCGTCTATCTCATAATCGCCCTCAGGATTATTCTCTACACTAGATATAAGAAAACGAATATTATCGAGTGCATTCATATAATCATCTGGCATACTTGATGAAGTCTCTTCTGTAGTTAAAGTTTCTACGGCAACCGAAGTTTCTGCGGTACCTAATATATCATCAGAAGACTCAGTTTCTTCAATAACTTCTGAAGGAGCAGAAGTCTCAGCCTCGGTTTCCCTGTCAGTAGAATCATTATTTTTACATGCAACTAAGCTGCACATAATACAAAAGCTAAGTAGTGCTGCAATTATATTTTTTGTTTTCATAAATCAACTCTCATTTAGAAACTATTATTTTATAAGGGTAATTACTTGATTCAATGCTCCTGCTGGAACGGTTACTCCGTAGTAACCAGGATCAATAACTAATCCCATCTTTACAGGCGCCTTTGCATTAATTCCGTTAGTTACTTCCAAAACCGACAGAAACGATCCATTCATCATCACATAGTTTACTCTACCCGCGCCCTCATAGAATTCTCTTAAACGCTCAGCAGATGTAAATACTGGGTTAAATGCTGTCTTATCTGGACCAGGCAATAAAAATAGTCTTGGAGAACCATCTTTGTGGTCGCCAAATGGAGTTGAGTAAAAAACTGTTTCTTTTCCAAAATCATAAAGAAAAGCCTCGTCTGAGATAGTGCCATTTTTATGATTTTCAAGAAGTTCGATTGCGCATGTGTTATCCATTAATCAAAATCCTCAAATGACTCGAGACCCTTTGGTGCCTGCGCCTTAGAATCTCCATGCTTTACCATTACCATTGTACAAATACTAAGGAAAGAGAAAGTAGTTGCGTATACAAAAAGCACCTTATAACTGATAAGTCTCATAAGAGTTCCTGCGAGAATCGGAGTTACTACCTGACCTGCCATAGATGCTGTGTAATAAAAACCAGTAAACTTTCCAAGATCTGCGCCACTACACATCTCTACTACCATTGGAAGTGAGTTAACACTTATCGCTGCCCAGGCAACACCAACAAGTGCGAATACCAAATACATAAGAACACTAATGTGATCATTAGTAACTGTAAGAAGTCCTGCTAAAGCAAAACTTACAGTCAAAAGGCCTGTACCAAAATAAATAGACTTTTTACGACCTATTTTGGCTGCGAGCATACCAAGTGGAATATAAGAAACAATCGCACCTACATTAGCAATAAGGAAGCAAAGAGACGCTCCTCCGATACCCTCCCCCATAATCTTACTAATATAGGTAGTAAACCAAGTAGTTACTGCGTTATATCCGATATACCAAAGAGCAATTGATGCGAGAAGGAACATCATGGAGCGACGAACATCTTTAGGAAGTTTTCCAGTATTTGTAGACTCAGCAGACTCCTCTACTATATTCCACTCTGGGTGCTCATCCTCAATCTTCTTATTAACGGCAACAAGTTTATTCTCCCTAACAAGTGCAAACATTACACCTACGCACACCAACATGAATATAGCCATAAACACAAATAAGCTCATATAGTCAACGTGCTCAAGTCCTTCTGTCTTAGACTTAGGATACATAATAGCCGCGAAGGCAAGATATATAATGCCACCTAAAGCACCCATAAGATTGATAATAGCGTTACCACGTGATCTTAATGGCTTAGGTGTAATATCAGGCATCAAAGCAACAGCAGGGGTTCTGTACACGGCCATGGTAAAGAGCATAAGGCCAAGAACAATTACAAACATTGGAAGTGAGAAAAAGAAACCCTCTTTACTACTAGCAGCACCATTATCAATAACAGGAAGCAAAATAAGAAGGACCGCTGCTACCAAAGTGCCGACAACAATATATGGCATACGTTTACCAATCTTAGTGCTAGTACGGTCTGATATTTTACCGAAAAATGGCAAAAGAAAAAGTGCGAGCACATTATCAGCTGCCATAATCACACCAGAAGCAGTTTCATTCATGTGAAAAGTGTTAGTTAACAACAACGGAACGATATTATCGTACAACTGCCAAAAGGAAATTATTGACATAAATGCCAAACCAACAAGGAAAGTATTGCGATAATTTAGTTTCATTTACACCTCCGTGTGCATTTTGACTAGAATAGAATTCTCTAATGTGTACAATTTGTTAATTTTTACCTCAATTTTACTCTATTCTCTGATCGTGAAATCGATAAAATAGAGTTGTTCCAAATGAACAACAAAAAACTTCTTCATGTATCCTATGTCCGGCCAGATTAAAGGATCAGTTTCTCGGTTATATAGCCGAGTTTTTTGTTTTATATAGGATATTTCTATTACCAAGTATACTCTACTATCTCACAATTCTTCACACCGAAGTTTGCATACTCTTCATTAGTCATATCATAGAAGTAGGACTGGATTACTCTAGAAATGCCGTTATGTGCAACTAGAATACATATCTTATCCGAATTTTTAACATCATCTAACAAGTTATATATTCTCTGCGCGAGACGAAGCATAGATTCGCCGCCATCGTAGCTATTAATAAACTCTGCCTTAGCCACACGGAATTCTTCTCCATCTCGTGGTGTAGACTCATATTTGCCAAAACACTGCTCGGTAAGTCTTACCTCCTCAATAGCAGGAATACCTGTTATCTCGGATATATGCAAAGCAGTATCTTTTGCCCTAATAAGTGGCGAATATAAAATCACATCCGCCTTTAGCCCCTTTTCGAGAATAAGCTTACCTGTCATGATTGCCTGCTCGTGGCCTTTATCAGTGAGCGCGATATCTGTAGCGCCACAAATCTTGTTTTCGACATTCCATACAGTCTGACCATGTCTTACAAAATATAACTTTCCCATATGACCTCTCGACTTAGTATTTCAAATTGAATTGTACATAAAAAGCGCCCCGACCGCAAAGCCGAGGCGCATTACAATTTTGAGTAAACTACTAAGGATTACTTACCCTTCTTGATGATGTTAATGATCTTAACTACTGTTGGGCTGAGAACTACATTGATTGCAAGCTCTACGAGGAAGTTAAGTCCTACAAGGCCTACAAACATAAATGTAACTACATTACCACCAGCAGCCCACTCCTTAATTGTCTCAAAGAAGAATACGCGGCATGCGATAAGGAAGATGCCTGTATTTACTACTGGGCAAGCAATAGCTGCTACTACTACAGCAACATACTTATTAAACTTCTCAAGAAGCTTATAAATTACGCCAGCTACAAGACCTGCAAGTGCACCCTTAAGAAGAACAGTAATAATTGTTCCTGGAACATTTACTGCCAAGAATGCTGCAGCGTCACCACTAATAAGTACAACGATACCAAACACAAGTCCGAGCCATGTACTGATAGCAGGTCCACAAAGTGCTGCGCCAATTACGATTGGTAATAATACAAGTGAAACAGAGAAAGGTCCCAAGTGAATAAAGGAACCAAGATACTGCAATACGATAACGATTGCTGTAAGAACGGCACCAATTGCCAATGTTCTCGTGCTTAACTTCTTCTGATTTGTCATTTTTCCTCCTTGCTGTCGCCCTCCATACGAGGTGCAACGCTCAAAAAAATATTTATATTACACTCCCCATAACGAAGAGATAATATACAAAATCAAAGATCAAGCGTTCTTCTTATAGATGATATTCAATCCACGAAGAACAAGCTGCTCATCCAGCTTTATCTCACGACGGCAGTATTGTACAACAGTAGAAGCCAAACCGCCAGTAGCGTAAACGGGAATTTCTGAACCATATTCCTCGAAGGCTCTATCTATCATGCCGTCTATCATGCTAGCATTGCCATATATAACACCTGACTTCATGCAATCTACTGTGTTCTTAGCGATTACACGACCAGGATTCTCGAGGTTTACCTGTGGTAACTGCGCGGTGCCATTAGCCAAAGCATTAAGCCCGATCATTACTCCAGGAATAATTGATACCCCCTCAAAGGCACCACTATCGCTTACAAGAATCATCTTGGTAGCTGTGCCCATATCGACAATAAGAGATGGACTGCCATAGATATTATGTGCTGCAACACAGCAACAAATAATATCTGCACCTACTGAAGAAGGCACATCACAATGGAGATTAATACCTGTCTTTACGCCAGGACCAACCACAACAGAATCCACACCATATACTGTCTGAACTGCTTTTTTCATAATGGAAGTAAGTGGTGGCACTACAGATGAAATAACTGCTCCCTCCACGTCATCACGGTCAACATCATGAAGATTCATTACGTTCATTAACTTACTAGCATATTCATCTTCTGTCGCAGTAGTGTCTGTAGCAATTCTGGCAATGAACTTCAAATCATCATCAACAAAACCACCAAAAACAATATGTGTATTGCCAATATCAACTGCAAGAATCATTGTCACACCTCCGTGATTAATTACTTTCGCGAGAAATTATAACAAGATGTGTCAAAGTTGTCATTTTTTTGAGGCAATATTCAAAAAGTAATCATCATAAGTTAAAATTATTTACGGAAAGATTAAGGGGTGCCATATGATTAGAATACTTACTGTCGAAGACGATAGTGCTATTTCAAATCTTATATATATGACTTTAACAGCGGAGAACTATCACTGTACAGTAGCTACTGACGGTGAAGAAGGTTTACGCGCATTGGATTACGGCGAATATGACCTAATTCTATTGGACCTCATGTTACCAAAGGTTAGTGGCTATGAACTTCTCGAGATTATCCGCAGAACTTCTACTACCCCAGTAATTGTTATTTCTGCTATGAATCAGGTATCCGACCGTATCAGAGGTCTTAAGATGGGCGCTGACGACTATCTATGTAAACCATTCCAGATTGGCGAGTTAGTTGCTAGAGTAGAGTCCGTCCTCAGAAGAACTATCAAGGATACAAACGTATTTAATTATCTTAACGTCACTGTGGATTTCAGTTCTCGTAGAGTATTTGACGTGGCAGGAACAGAAATCATGCTCACCACCAAGGAGTTCGACCTCCTTGAGGCACTTATTCGTAACAAAAACATTGCCCTCACAAGAGAGCATCTTTACGAGTCTGTGTGGAAAGAAGACTATCTTGGCAACACAAGAACTCTCGACAACCACATTCAACGTCTTCGTAAAAAGCTCGGTTGGGATGACGTTATCCAAACTGTATTCCGTATCGGATACAGACTTTACGTACCAGAGAATCATCTATGAAGCTCTTCTCTAAGCTATACCTTGTAATTCTAATTCTTGTAACGGTAGCGTTATCGTTTACCGAATATTTTATTATCAACGTTAGCTTCAACTCTGCCCTTAACACACAGGTAGACTCCTCGTTAAAGCAGCATCAGTTAATCAAATATGCAATTCAGTCTGATATGCTTTCTGCTATTCAAACAGGTAATGAGGATATCTTAGAGGTTGCCACAGAGGCTGCCAATTCCACAGCAGACGTTATGGCTACTGACATCATGCTTCTACAAGAAGATGGTCAAATGCTATATAGAACTGCTAACGTCCCTCACCCACTCCCTGAAGATGGTATCACTAATAGCCAGATTTCCTATATCACTGTAAAAACTGATGACAGATACTATCTGGAGATGAATAGTATCCTTAATCAGGCAGATTTGTCTTGTAGAATCGTTACACTTACAGATATCACCTATATCTACAATAACGTTCAGTCAATGTCCCGTCAGTGCGCCGCAGTATTTCTTGTAATTATTGCCATTAGCGCTACTATCGCAGTTGTTTTTTCTAAGTTCCTTACACAGCCTATAAAGAACCTCACTCAAGCAGGCGAAGCGTTTTCTTCTGGTGACTACTCCAGTAGAGTTAACATCACCTCCAAAGATGAGATAGGCGAGCTTGGAGCAGTTTATAACAACATGGCTAAAACCATCGAGGACAAGATTAACGAGCTTGAACTAGCAGTAAAGCAAAGAGAGGACTTCACTGCCGCCTTCGCCCACGAGCTTAAAACACCAATGACAAGTATCATCGGCTATGCAGACACCCTTTACCAGAAAGACCTTAGTGAGGAAGATGCACGAAATGCGGCTGGCTTTATTGTTAACGAAGGTATGCGTCTCGAGTCCCTTTCGTTTAAACTTCTAGAACTCATGACTCTTAGTAAAAATGACTTCTTATTAGAGGAAGTTCAGATGAGTGATTTCCTCAAAGACATCGAGGAAACTATAAAGCCAGCAGCCGCCAAGATAAATGTTCGCACATTCTTCGACTATGTTGATGGTTACTGCAAAATCGAGATTGATTTATTTAAGACTCTTGTCCTCAACCTCATAGACAATGCTATGAAGTCTGGAAGTCCTGACGTAGCTGTACTTAGTGGTGTTAAAGACAATAAATATATGATTGCTATTGTTGATCATGGTCGTGGAATTCCTGCTGAGGAATTGAAGCGCGTAACTGAAGCTTTTTACATGGTAGATAAGGCAAGATCACGTAAAGAACATGGCGCAGGATTAGGCTTGGCTCTATGTGATAAAATCGCCCAAATTCATGGTTCTCGTCTCGACATTAGAAGTGCCGAGGGTGAAGGTACAGCCATTAGAATCGTACTCGAGAAATTGGAGGATGAAGATGATGAAGAATAAGAATTCCTCCATAAAAAACACTCTGATTTTTATTGCAGTATCAGCACTTATTATCGCTGTCGGTGTTAGCGTACCATTTGGTCTCTTGGCACTTAAAAGCAGACAAAGCAACCTCCCCGGCGGAGTAGTTGACGCTGAAAACATTCAGCCATATGGTTCCAACACTATTCACATGGAAAAGTCCATTGTGGAGGCAATAAACTTTTACTGTAGTGACAAATCCATTTTCTCCCAGGTAGATAAGACATGGATAGCCACAAAAGAAAATGACTTTAACGAAATCGGTATCCAGAATCGTCTCTACGAAGAAGGAAATCCTCGTTCTGACGAGTTTGTTAACACTCTTGACGATATAATCACAAATAGTCTTGCAGAAAGTGGTTTTGGAAACGCAATTATTGTTAGTTCCACGGAAGAAATTTCCAATGAGCACACTCTCTACAAAATATCTGCTCAAGATAATAACACCATAGTAATTATGGATGGTGATACTGGTGTCCCTGTAGTATCCACTATTTCTGTTATCACTAGTGTAAATCCAGCTAGCGTAAATCGAGCTTCCCTAAGAAGTGAGATTGTAAGTTTATACCAAGATTATACCGGTCTCGACTTTGTATACCTTAACAGTGATCCTGGTTCCGTTGATGACTATGACAGTTTCTATTTATATGAGATTGAAAATACAGATCATACTGTAAGGCTTACTATTGTAATTAATAGTGGCTGGTACTGGTTACCACCTGACAGCAACTCAGAGGATTGGCAGCCAACAGATAAATATATTTGGACCATTGGTATCTACTGTAACGACTATTATCAGGACTACGTCCAGCCAAACGCTAACTAAATTTTTAATAAGTTGCAACTTCGACACATCTTCGGGGAAAGTATGTGACAACCTTTCCGTATCATAGAATCATAAACGATTTGGAATACGGAGATAGTTATGAAAAAACACTTAATCACATTAATTTTATTTGCATCCCTCGTGGTCGCAGGATGTGTATACATTGTATGGGATTCAATCCATAGAAATACCAAGACGGAAACAAAGAAAAACCTACCACAAATTACAAATTATGAAATCGACACAACTAGAAGAGACGCATCAGAAGGTGCATCTCAGAAACGTGGAAATGGATTAACTGCTACAGGTGAAGGTCCGGCCAATTTGGAAGAGGCACAAGAAGAGGTTCGTCTTTATGCATTAGAGCATGGCCTCTCCCCTCAGTATTATCCTGAGTATCTCGTAAGTAGAATGATTAACAATCCTGAACTCGAGGACTTTGTGCTTAATTACCCATTGGGAAGTTCTGATGTTAACCCCTCCGACATCTCTATAACCCGCGACATCAGTCTTGCTAATGGTAGCGTCCCTTTCTTCCTCCAGTGGGACGAGCGTTGGGGCTACACCACATACGGTAGTGATCTAATGGGTCTAACCGGATGTGGTCCAACAGCCCTTTCTATGGTAGCTGTATACCTCACAGGAGACAACTCACTTAACCCTCTCGCTATAGCAGAATATGCCATGGATAACGGTTACTATGATTACGAGACATCTTCTGGTACATTCTGGTCTCTTATGTCCACTGGCGCAGAAGGCCTTGGACTCACTGTTAACGAAGTTCCAGGAGAAGCTGACTCAGTCATCAATGCATTAGAAACTGGCCACCCTATTATTTGTATCATGGGTCCTGGTGACTTCACTACAGAAGGTCACTTCATTGTTCTCTCTAGCTACACTGATGGATATGTAGTAGTAAACGACCCTAATAGTATCGTGAACTCAGAACAGCTCTGGTCAGTAGATACAATTATTTCTCAGGCAAACGGAATGTGGGAGTACAGCTACTATGGATAATGTTCAGAAAAATGTGGATATTTATGCGGACGATGTTTTACGTGGTTGCTACCACTATCTAGGTAATATGGAAGATGCCGAGAAGGCCTTTGAGGAAGTATTCGTAACCGCGCACAAGAAAAGACTTCTTAACTCAGATGAATACATCCTCCCTGAACTCCTCGTAATCACTCGTCAAATTTGCCTAGCAGATACCCTAAGAGATGATGATGAAGAAGACTTCCTCATATCATTTTTCGGACTAAGTAGAGATGAGGCCCTTTATGTAATGGGACTTCGAAGATTCTACGAGGTCAAATCTAAAAAAGCATATAAAAATCGCAAGCAATTTGTTTGCTGATTCTTATATATAATTGCCAACTTACTTCTTAACCTTTCTTTTTGCAGGAAGCCGTCTGATCCCCTCAGGCGGTTTTCTTATGCGCTTCGATAGCCCTAGTTTTCAGTCTATTTTGAAATATTTTTATATAGGACTGAAATTTTCAGCCCTATTTGGAAAATTTTATATGAGACTGAATTTTTCAGCCTTATTTTGAAAAAATTCGTATAGGACTGAAAAATCGCGCAAAAAAAGAGGAGCCATCACAGCTCCCCTCGTAATCAAACTCTAAGTGAATTATTACCTGTCTCGTGATCCATTCGCCAGCTAATACATCTATTAAGATAGTGCTCATACTCAGGGCTCTTACACATTCCCTTTCCACGCACATCAGAAATCTTAGCCACATCCATACCGTTACAAGCTGTTGTCTTCATTACGATATTAAGCGCAGGTACATCTGTATCATTTGCAATATATGTACCGATACCAAATGCCACCTTACTCTTGTCCTTGAAGTAACGATAAATCTTAGTCGCCTTCTCAAAGTTAAGACTATCAGAGAAAAGAAGTGTCTTTGTAAGTGGATCAATACCAAGTGACTTATAGTGTTCGATCATCTTATCACCCCACTCAATAGGGTCTGCACTATCGTGTCTTACACCACTGAACAATGTAGCGTAAGTAAGCTGGAAGTCCTTGAGGAAGCAATCAGTAGTAATAGCATCTGTAAGAGCAGTTCCGTTAAGGACACCATACTCCTTAACCCACGCATCAAGTGCGTACCAGTTAGAGAATGCTGGATTGTGCTTGTGGTTACCCTGACCTACACACATAATCCACTCGTGCGCCATAGTACCTACAGGTGTAATGCCATACTTCTTAGCAAGATAAACATTGGAAGTACCTACGAAAGTAGATGTTGGGAACTTCTCAGCAGCAAGAGTTCTTACTGCAAGGTCCTGAGCCTCACCAGAAAGTCTTCTTCTCATACCAAACTCAGAGAAAAGTCCAAGCTCAAATTCATCGCCCTTAAGCTTATTTACCTTTTCCTCGAGGCGACGTTTAAAGCTAGCAATAAGGTCGTCGTAGTTATAAGCCATTCTAAAATAAACTTCATTGACGATAGCAAGAGTTGGAATCTCATACATGGAAGTATTAAGCCATGTACCACGTGTCTCGATTGTAAGTCCGCATGGAGCGTCAGTACCAATATCGAAGTCCTCGAATCTTGGCTTCCAAAGTCTTAAGAAGTCGCAATAAGAACCCTTAATCCATTTAATATTATGAAGATATTCAAGTTCCTCTTCTGAGAAACGAAGCTCACAGTAAAGTTTAATCTGGCGCTTAATTTCTTCAATCATCTCATCTGTAAAGTGCACATCCTCATTACGGCACTTAAATGACCATGTTGTCTTATAATCACTGAACTGGTGGTAAATAGCCTGTCCCATAGAGAACTTATATGCATCTGTCTCCAAAAGGCTTGTAATAATTCTTTCCATAAATAACTCCTTGATACGAAGTGAACTAACTGTTAGTTTATCACTTTTCACTCTATGGTGGGCAAATAATGCTATTATTAAAGAAAACTTCACACACTTTGCGAGGATAAATGGTTAAAGTCGACTTAATTACAGGTTTTCTTGGCTCAGGAAAGACCACTTTTATAAAAAAATACGCATCACATTTTATAAGTCAGGGGCAACGTGTTGGCATCCTCGAAAATGACTACGGCGCCGTTAATGTGGACATGATGCTACTAAAGGAACTTCGAGGTGACAACTGCGAACTCGAAATGGTAGCTGGCGCATGTGACAGTGACTGCCACGCTAGACGCTTTAAGACCAAGCTTATATCCATGGCAATGAGCGGATACGACCGTGTAATTATCGAGCCATCTGGAATCTTTGATGTGGACGAATTTTTCGACGTGATTCGTGATGAACCACTAGATAAGTGGTACGAGATTGGAAATGTTATCGCCATCGTTGATGCACGACTTAGTGCAAATATATCAGACACAGCTAGTTATTACCTTGCATCTCAAGTAGCTAACGCAGGCGCCATAGTCCTTAGTAGAACTCAGCTTGTATCCCCTGCTCAAATCGTATCCGTAAAGAAACAAGTAATCAAGGCATGTGAAAACGTTAAGTTACGCCGTGATATTTCGAATATTTTCATTGATACCCCTTGGGATGAAAGCGACTTTGCCTGCTTTGCAAAGGTTTCATTTCGCGAGAGTTCTTATGTGAAATTAATGACACGTGAAGAAACTAACTTCGAGACTTTGTATTTTCTTGATACACCAATGGATAGCTCTCGCGTAGACGCGATTATGAGCAGCATTTTTTCAGGCTCATATGGCGACGTCATGCGAGTAAAGGGTTTTTACCTTGAAGGTGACACATGGAAACAAGTTAATGCCATCCCTGGCCAGTGCGAGATAGAAAATATCGAAGATGGTCAGAAAGTCATGATTGTCATAGGAGAAAACCTTAACAAAGAACGTATCAACAAATTGTTTGACAACTAACCCACGTAAATACTGAATCTATTAACGGTTATTTACCATCTCAGGATTCATATCATGGTTAACCATACGGTCCCATGCTACCTGCTCCCACTTTGTACCAGGCTTACCGTAATTGCAGTAAGGGTCAATAGAAAGGCCACCACGTGGAAGGAACTTACCTGTCACCTCAATATACTTAGGATCCATAAGCTTTATAAGATCCTTCATAATAATGTTAACTGTATCCTCATGGAATGCACCATGATTACGGAAAGAGAAAAGATAAAGCTTCAAGGACTTACTCTCTACCATCTTCTCCCCCGGAATATAAGAAATATAGATAGTAGCAAAATCAGGCTGTGCAGTAATAGGACAAAGAGCAGTAAACTCAGGGCAGTTAAACTTTACAAAATAATCATTCTCCTGATGTTTATTAACAAATGTCTCGAGTACTGATGGATCATAATCAGAAGGATAATCTGTGTGACCACTACCAAGCTTTGTAAGATTCTCATTCTCGCGCATAAATTTTACCCCTTAATAACGTTGTACTTCACATCGTAATCGTAAGTATCAACATCCTCGATTTTCTTGAGGCGATTAACGATTGCATATGTTGCAGGTGTAAATATAATCTCATAACAAACCTTAAAAAGATACTGGAAAAGAATCATGTTAAGAATTGTCTTTGTATCCATTGTGCCCCAGAAGGAAACCATAATAAAAATTACAGAGTCAAAACCCTCACCTACCAAAGTGGAAAGGATTGTTCTTAAGTATAGCTTCTTACCCTTTGTAGCCACCTTAAGCTTAGAAAGGATAATGGAGTTAGAAAACTCTCCAAAAAGGTATCCGATAAAAGAAGCAGCAGCCACACGAGGCGTAGTACCCATAACAACCGCATATGCGTCCTGATTTTCCCAGAAACCTGGATGTGGAAGAGCGATTGTAATAAGGTAAACAGCTACAGCAAAGAAGCTACATGCGAATCCAAGCCAGATTACTGTTCTAGCCTTGCGAAAGCCGTAAACCTCAGTAAATACATCACCAAAGATATATGTAATTGGGAAAAGAATTACTGCTGCAGGAAGTGTGATAGAACTTGTTACTGCCCACATCTTACCTGCAATAAGATTACTGAGCAAAAGGCATGTCACATAGACAACTGCCAATACCATAAACATGGTAGATACTGTTGATTTCTTGTTGGTCATGTTTGTTTTCTCCAATAAAAAAGACTTTGTACAAACAAAGCCCAAACCAAATACAAATCAAATTGTAGTGGTCCCGGTTTTGTTTAACGGCAGGAAGGTACGAATGAACTGCCGGTTGATTAACAAGAGCAATTGTATCACGAGTATTAATAAAGTCAACTATGGTATAATCAAGTATATTTGTTGGGGCAGGTTACTATATGAGACTTTCTGATTTGCTTGATTACGACGACATTGTTATCCAATGTCACGACAACCCTGATGCAGATGCTCTTGCATCTGGCTACGCTCTCAAACTTTACTTTAGCACTATGGGCAAAAAGGCAAAGTTCATTTACAGGGGACGTAATAAAATTCAAAAGAGTAATCTCGTTATTATGATTCAGGAGCTCGATATTGAAGTTGACTACGAGCCTGACTTTAACAGAAAGCCTGAACTTTTAGTCCTTGTAGACTGCCAGTACGGTCAGCGTAATGTCACTACAACTGAGGCTCACACTATCGCAGTAATCGATCACCATCAGATATGTACAGATCTTCCAGAACTCTCAGAAGTAAGGAGCTCTATGGGTAGCTGTTCTACTATTCTTTGGTCCATGTTAAGAGACGAAGATCTCGAGCCAAATAATAGTCGTGATCTCTCTACAGCACTTTATTATGGTCTTTATACTGACACTAATAAATTCTCTGAAATCTCTCACCCTATGGATAGAGATATGACAGATGAACTCAGCATTACCAAATCCATTATTGATTTGATGAGTAACTCCAACTTCTCTATTGAAGAATTCGAGATTACTGGTCGTGCGATGCTTAATAACGAAGATATCCCTTCTACCAGAACAATGATTGTCCAGGCTGAGCCATGTGACCCAAATATTCTTGGTATTATTAGTGACTTCACTTTGGAAACCGACAAGGTAAACACATGCGTCGCTTTCTACGAGAGTGAGAACGAGATTAAGTTCTCTGTACGTTCATGTACCAAAGAGGTCCATGCCAATGAACTTGCTGCATTTATTGCCAAGGACATCGGTGGTGGTGGAGGTCACATCCGTAAAGCCGGCGGTACTATCATGCCTGACCTCGTGACAAAGCCAGGAAGAGATATTATTGAGGAGCGTCTTAATAGCTACTACGATACATATCCTGTTATCTACGCTAAAGATACAACTTTGGACACAAGAGACATGAAGCGTTACACGAAGAAGAGTCAGGTAGTTGGTACTGTAAAGCTTGGTGACATCTTCCCTGTAGGTACTGAGGTAGAACTTAGAACTATGGAAGGCGACATCAATGTAATCATCGAGGACGATACTTATCTTATGATTGGACTTCTCGGTGAGATTTACCCTATCCGTGAGGAGAAGCTTCTTAGAACATACAATCTGCTTCCATTTAAGTACTCTCACGAATATGAGTATGAACCAAATATCAAGAACAGAAAGACTGGCGAAAAAAAGCTCGTTATGCCATATGCTAAGAGCTGTACTTCCCTTTCACGTTCTGTAATTTTTGCTAGACCTCTCACAAAGAGCGTAAAACTTTTTACTACTTGGGATGACGAGAAGTACTACAAAGGTGAGCCAGGAGATTATATCGCTGTAAGACCTGATGATGCTCACGATATTTACATCATCAATAAGGATGTCTTCCCTCTTCTTTACGAATAATCAGAATCTAAAGTAAAGGAATGGGCTGAATCCGCTACCAAGCATATAACTAATAGCAAGTGCGAATACAAGCACCTTAACAAAATCAGCAATTATCATTGTGGCCTCGTGTTTATTAACGAGGTCCTTTATTTTATTGTGAGGCATACAGAAAATAATTCCCACCACAATAAAGAAAATATACATTGGATTAATTACGAAAACGAATTTAGCAAAGTCTTTTCCCTGCAATACAAACATTCCCTTTATGTACTGAAGTGCTGCAGTTAATGTCTCTGCTCTAAAGAAAATCCATCCAAACATAGCAACCAAAATCGCATATAGGTGTCTAATTACTCTTGGAAGCTTTGCAAGGACATTCTTAAAACCAAGTCTTTCGATTACAAGGAAAACAGCGTAGAAAAGGCCCCAAACAATGAAGTTAAAACTTGCACCATGCCATAGACCAGTCATAAAGAATACAATACAAAGATTTATGTATGTTCTAACTGTGCCCTTACGATTACCACCAAGCGGGATATAAAGATAATCTCTGAACCATGAACTAAGAGAGATATGCCATCTTCTCCAGAACTCCTGTACAGACTGGGAAATATATGGGTAATCGAAGTTCTCTAAGAAATCAAATCCAAACATCTTTCCAAGACCAATAGCCATATCAGAGTATCCAGAGAAGTCAAAGAAAATCTGGAGTGAATATGCAATTATACCTACCCAATATGAAATGATGGATGGATACGCACCTCCAAAAATCTGATCAACATAGCCTGCCACCTGATCTGCGATAAGAACTTTCTTAGAAAAACCAACACAGAATCTAATAGCACCCTCACGGAATTTATTAAGATCAACTTTTCTATCTACAATCTGCTTTTCAACATCAGAATATCTAACGATAGGTCCAGCGATAAGCTGTGGAAACAAAGATACATATAATGCCAGATGGAAGAAATTCTTCTGCGCCTTTACCTCGCCTCTATATACATCGATTACATAAGAGAGAATCTGGAATGTATAGAAAGAAATACCTATTGGAAGTGCTATTTGAGCAATCTGAACATTACTTCTAAAGATAGTATTGATAATGCCTACCGAGAAGTTAAGGTACTTAAACACAAAAAGCATTGCCAAGTTATAAACCACAGCCAATACGAGGAATACTTTCTTTTGCTTATTAAATCGCTCAACTAATAATCCAAGAATGTAGTTCACCACAATAGAGAGAATCATGATAAATACATTCTTTGGTTCTCCCCATGCATAAAAAGCAATAGATGCAGCAAGAAGTACATAGTTCTTCAATATACGTGGAACTACGTGATACACTACCAAAAGCGCAGGAAGGAATATAAACAAGAAAACTGTTGATGAGAATACCATTTATCTTATCCTTCCTATATACATCATCTTAAGCGCCAACTCTCTGACATCTTCATTAATACCAAGTTCCTTAGGTACGAACCAACCAGAACTTACGACACGAACTTCATAAATATCATTCTCAGTAGGTTCAATCAAATCTCCAGGAATAATAATTGTGTCATTATCTATAGTTTCTGCATAAGTCTTCTCACTTACAAGGACATCATTTACATAAATACTTACTGTGTCCTCTGGGACAGCCATAAGAAGCTCTACTGGAACACCATAGCTCACTTCAAGGCCTTCAGACAAATCAGAGTGAAGCATGATAGACATCTCTCTCTTAGTCCATGTAAAGTCAGGAGCTGGGCCATTAAATCCAGTTGTAAAATACGCATTCTGGGATACAGTAACATCATAGCTCTGAGGATAAAGTTGCCATACTGGTCGTGGCTCATATGTATCAAGGAAGCTATCAAGATATTCACAGAAACCGTAACCATTACGAGCAACTTCAACATCTACCATCTCAATTACAACTACATCTGAAATATCGAGAAGGAACTGCATATCAAGATTATTATAATCACCTGAAATAACCTGATAATTACCATAAGTATCAGTCCAGTAATCAGCTCTACTAATAAAATTAATAGTATCCTCCGGAAGATTCTCTGATACATCCTTTGTAAGACCAATGGTAAATGAATCACCCATAATAAGAATTCTTAGAGGCTCGAAATCACCTTCCTGACCCTTGGAAGTATACTGATAATAATCTATGTCTGGATATGTCCATACATTAAACAAATCATACAAGTCATTATCTCTAAAGTAAGGCGTCTTACTAGTCTCTATATCCATAAGCTCGAAGTTACGGAAATTACCGTCTGTCAAATCAATAATGTCAGCAATAACAGTCTGATTTGCCTTCTGCTCAAATGGACGAGACCAGTGAATACCTGTCTGATAATAAGTAGGATATTCCATCTCAGCTGCCATATCACTAAAGAATCTATGAGGAACTTCAGTCTTATCAAGAGCTTCTCTAAAGTAATCAACTGATCTCTTCTGGTCAGGATTACCCATCATGACAAACTTCTGAGGAATATAGTCAGAATACAAATCAGCCTTACCTGGAACGACATACACATAAAGTCTCTTATCAATCTGCTGAAGCTTCTGATCGATGGATTCCATATGACTAACCATGTTCTGAGTAGCTTCTACACGCGCAGGGTCAGAGTAATCCCATGGACCAATAGATAACTGGCTATAAAGATAGTTCTGCTCGAATACATATCCGTCTGAACCTAGATATCTGCCACCAGTTGCATCACTTCCATTACATACTTTAAACGCATAAAAATTGATAGTGTTGTAAGTCTTTATATAGACTCCACGAAGGGGCAAATTACTGTCAGTCCATGCTGTAAAGTCAGATTGAAATTGACCTGACTTAACATTCTCTACATTAAGAACTGGTGTAGGAACTTCATCGGTAAACCCTAGAAGTTCTACATCAAATTTCTTATCCTTATACTTATACTGATTGAGAAAATACAATCCTGCTGGGATGTAAATTAGCAACAAAAAGAGTGCAATAGAACTATTTCTGATAATTGTCTTCAAAAACTTCTTCATCATACCTGTCCTTTGCTACTACGTTCGTAAACCTCAAGAATTATACCATCTTAGCCATCAATTACCAATCCGTAGGCAGTCTTCTCAGCTGCAGAGAGTTCTGCATCACCAATGATTTCATATGCTTTATCAATGAGATCGTCTAGTGAATAGTAATCAAAATATCCAACAGTTACATTATCTGAAGCTTGATTGTATGTATAAATTCTATTTGTAGGAATAGTATGACCAATTGCGTTATAAATAGAAGCTATCTCATACCACTCTGTAAGTTCGATAATATCAAGAGTATTTCCATGCTTTATGTAGAGAAGGTCGTGCTCTGAATCATAACTCATCTGTGCTGTTACCTTTTCACGAGCATCAACTGTAAACTGGGAATAACCGATTTCACTATAGTCATCAAGAGAATATCTATAAAGATATCCTGTACTCAAAGCTACAATCATTATATCTTCATTATTAGGACCTAATTTCTCAAAATCAATTCCGATTACTCTACCAGCTGTACCGTTGATTTCATGTGTAATTTTGCCCTTATTATCAATAACAACAATTCTTGAATTATCGGCCAAAACAACTTCTCCATTTGGAGTCTCGCTGACAGCAATTGTTCCAGTCCAATCTTCAGGAAGTTCAACATCTACTTCCTTGTCCTTATCCACATTATAGAATGTGATTCCGTGTGTTTCCTCAGAATATACAATCACTTCTGCATTAGGCAAATACACAGGCTTCACCTCTGACACATCAATCTCACCAACTTCAAAAGTTTCACTCTTATTATTGTCGAGATTAAGAAGTGTAAATTTCAAGTCATAAGAATCAGATTCATCCATGTAAAATAAAGTATTATCAGAAAGTGTAATATCTTCATTTCCATAATCAGTAAAATCATCGTAGTAAAGAAGATTCATCTTTCCTGACTCAATATCAATTTCATATACAGCGCTACACATAAATCCACCATAGCTTACATATAGCTTTCCATCATATACGCCTTCAATATCGAAGTTATTAGCAAAATCTGCACCAATGTCATTTACAGCAAGGTTAATTTCTTTAACCGAATTATCAGACGGATCAATCATTACAAGAACTTTATCAGTATCAACAAATGCTACCACTTCATCATCTGCATAGGAATGTGGCATAAAATCATTACTTAATGGATATGCTTCATCAGAAATCTGATGCCAGTCGTGGTCATAAACATCAAATCTAATGTTAATAACTTCGTTAGAATCTTTTTTTACCACATAAACATCATCCTTAATAATGACACATGAATCAATATCATTAGGGAACAAAGAGTATTTAAAAAATTCATCTGGCGCCATGTCAGGGAAAGATATGGTAATTACTCCATCACTCATAATCGCTAATACCCTACCATTACCATTTCGATCACTAATATCAACTATATCACCGCTACCATGTACAGCATCAACAATATGTCCATCATTGATGTCATAGATAACCATCTCGGATCCACAGAATACAGCTACAGTATTATTAGCTGGAACTGGGTAAATGTGGTATCCAGATGACACACTGTGGAATGGAAAATCACTTTCCCACACAATAGACATATCATTTATATCAATACACTTCACGTGACAATTTACAGTTTTAATATATGCTTGACCGTCTTTAAAATTAACAGATGGGTTATCATCAACTGTCTGTATCACAACCTTGTTGTTATCTACCCAAGAGACGTCATAACTTTCAATATCTACAAGTTCCATAAGCACCGTATTCTCACCTGTAGACAAATCAAATACACGAATAAGGAAACCATAACCGGAACCATATGTTACAGATACAAATTTGCTTTTATCCGGAGAAAGATTAACTCCGACCAATGACTGTGACACACCATTTGATTCAACACACTTAATTGTATTCAATACATCTCCAGTATCTGAATCAACAACAAGCATACCCGCTGTACCAGAAGAAACATAAATCTGCGACAAATCTTCTGATACTACAGGCGTATACATAAAGCTACCGTACGCATCATCACCGCCAAGTTTCCAAGCTAATTTACCAGTCTTCAAATCATATGCATAAAACGAATCAACCTTACTTAAAAGCAATTTCTCATCACCAACAAATGATATCTCTTGAACAGTCCACGAGGTTGTAGGAACAGTAAGTACAACTTCCTTTGTTTCTGTATCCCACACAGTAACACACTCTGTCACATCACTTGCGGCAATATATTTTCTGCTATCAGAAACATTAAACATTTTAATCTGGCGAGGTGCTTCATAATTCCATACTGCACCTACATTTACAGATGTTTCAGTCTGATATGCATATGTAGAATCTACAAGTGCTCTTTGTGCAATTGGAACCAAAGGAATATCAGGATTATTCTCATTTGGCACAGCAAGTAAAGCTACCTGAATAGCCTTAATTCTCTGGTTATCGGCAAGTAATCGTTCAGACTCACCAGCCAAATATCTAGACTGTCTTTCTTCAGCTAAGGCGAGAGAATCTCTTATCATCTTTCCTGTTATATAAAGGTAAGCACCAATAACAAACAATGCAGCAATAACTAAAGAAAAAATAACAATTACTCTTCTAGTTCTATACTGACGACGACGATTCATAAGCTCATCATAAGAGCAACCAATTACCGCACTAGCAAGTCTTGGAAGTTCTTCTTTGTCACCCTTACGCATGCCAGCTCTATAGTCACATGAAAGTGGCTCCAAGTCCTGCTTAATAGTTACTTCATTGCCATCAGCATCAATTACTATTTTCTCTTCATAAAGAAGGATTTCAGGGATAACATCATATGGTTCTCCCTCCCCCAAAACAGTCAAAATCTTATCGCGGGAATGTGTCTTAAGGAATGTCTTTATTTCTCTTTCTACCCACACTGATTTTCTTGTATTTGTAGTACAAATAACAATCAAATAATCAGAATGTTCAAGAGCATATGTAATAGTATCTGTGAGATTACTTGTAATAGGCAATTCTTCCTTATCACGGAATATTCTCTCTATCTTCTTCATTCCCACTTTCTTTCTAATTTCGCGTGGAATGGCAAAGTGCTCAAGTTTATGCTGAACTCGCTCTGCAAGCTTGGAATCTAGTTCAGCATGCTTATAAGAAATAAACGCATTATAGTGCTCAATCATTTTCCTTAATCCTTATCCCGTGATTTGATTACAAACCAAAATTCTCCAAGAAATAATCTGGAAGATCTGGGTTGTAACAAGGCATACGTACAATATCGAGTTTAAACTTACTTCTCTTATAAAGATTCATTACCTTGTCGTAGTTCTCAGTCTTCTCTCCTGTACGAATGATTGTGTTAATCTCGTGGTAAGAAACGCCAAGCTTAACTTCATCACCCATAAGTGTGCCATCTGTATTAAGACTCATACCATCAGTTGGCATTTTGTGAGTAAGATCAGATGGAAGGCCAAGATAATCGCCAATTGCTACAACCTCTTCTGTAGTAAGTCTTGCAACTGGAGAGAATGTTCCTGCATTATCACCAAAAAGTGTGGAGTAACCAACTACATCCTCACTTCTATTACACGTATTAATTACGAATCCGTTGCCAATTTGAGCAGCAATTCCAAAAAGTGTTGTCATACGAATTCTAGCGGGTGTGTTAGTAACATAACCCTGCTCAAACTTCTCAACATTCATCACATTTTTAAGTTCGTTAGTAAGACCTGTAACTGCATCAGAAATATTCACTTCCAAGCTAGGAATACCGAGATGTGCAATTACTTTCTTGGAATCAGCAATATCCACCTGCTTACCATTTGGAAGCATTACACCAAGCACTCTTTCCTTACCAAGTGCTGCAGTCATAATAGCAGCTACTACGGAACTATCTTTTCCACCAGAAATACCAATAACTGCTACACCATTTGGATTAATAGCATTCATGTAATCTCTTGCCCAAGAGATAGCTTTCTGTGCCTGTTCTTCAACATTAAATACGTACGCCATAAAATATCCTCACTTTATGAATATTTCACAATCATTTTCCATATTAATTATACAATGTTATTGGAGTTTTGTGCCTGTATAAACGTTTTTGTTTTTACTAACAATAAATGCGCCTTTTGAGGTACTAATCCAATAGAAATCGTCACCATAACTGACGTTCCAATATAGGTATGAACTCTCGCCATTCATGAAGAGTTCTGACTTTCTTCCTGAGCGTTCAATGAACTCCCACTTATTGTCTTCACGATACCTAAAGGAAACTTCGTACACCTTAAAATCACTATCACCATAAGCATCAACAATATATTCATCGGTTAAAACAAACTTTCCATCAGTCATATATTCAGGTCTATCAAGATAATAGTGCGTACCTTCATATTCATAGTCTGTTCCATCAATAATAAAGTCCCCCACATCACTCTTTATCCAAAGAACTTTATCGCCAATAGACATAATAGAATCGCCATGTCCGACACTAGACACGCCTCCGATTTCATCGAAATAATAGTAATTACCATCCTTTGCAACTATCTCTCGTTCATAAACAATAAAATCTGCATTTCTATCCTTTATTATTCTCTTCTGAATATAGGAATCTGTGACAATACCATCGCGATATTTGTTACTAAAAATCTCATTCTCAGAAACAAAATACTGACCAATACCTACTACTAATGTGATAAGAAAAATCACTGCTCCAGCATGAACTTGCTTATTCCATTTTGAACTGATTTTATTTGTCATTACCTGATATGGATTGTTTTCGTTATAAAAGGCATGCCTTGTGCTACCTATGGCAGGGATATCCTGTGCATCAGAATACTCTTCACCTAAGGTAATCATGTACGACTTGCCATTATGTTCAAGTTCATATACAGGCGTTGTAACAATATCAGAAAAACCATATCTAGGGTGATCATCATAGCCTACTACTTTAACAACACCTAAAGTTTTGCAGTGCTTATCCATACTAAAGGCCTTAACAAGCCCTACAACAATATAAACAAGAGCAAGTCCTACTAGACTAATAATAACCAAGTTATTTTTATGAATAAGACTACCTGTTATAAAGGAGCCAACACCAACAAAAATCATAGAAAAAGCAACATAAATCACCATGGAGTGAATATTAAGATTAAGAAGTTCTGCCCCTTCTACGCGATACTCAGTTTCTCTATAGTGGTTTCCCGATTTTCCTGGTGTATACTTCATTTTTATGCTAATCCTTTTGCTTTAAGTACAGCCGCAAGCTGCTCCTTACGCTTAACCTTAAGAGATGTTGTCTTTATAAATGGTTCTGTTGTCAGATACAAATCAGTAACTCTTTTATAGTGTGGGATTGTCTGATTAATTTCCTTAACCTGCGCCCACATTGCCTCGCGGATTTCACTTTCGGATACATCCCCATAAGCTTCCTTACAAAGTGCTGGGTCATACTGTACTTCCATAGCAATCTTAAGGTCTGCAAAATCACCATCAATTGGCTCACCGTAAACAAATACATCTGCTACCCCTGGAATCTTTGCCATAAGCATCTCGATTTCCTCTGGGAATGCTTTCTTACCATTTTTAAGAACAATCATGTCCTTCTTACGACCTGTAAGGAAGATGTATCCATCCTTATCCATGTAGCCTAAGTCACCAGTATGGAACCAGCCGTCCTTGTCGATAACTTCTGCTGTAAGTTCAGGGTTCTTGTAGTATCCGAGCATAACATTTGGAGCCTTAACGCAAAGCTCTCCGATACCCTCGTCGTCCTTATCCTTCATCTCAGCTGTTACATGAGGAATAGCAACACCAATAGAACCTGGTCTTACGTGATCCTTATTCTCTGCAACAAGAACAGGAGATGTCTCTGTAAGTCCATAGCCCTGATAAATCTCAATACCAAGCTCGTGGAAACCATGAGCAACGCGGGCACTAAGTGGAGCACCACCAGAAATAATATAGTGAAGCTCACCACCAAGCTGAGCGATAATATCCTTAAAAAGCTTACGTCTGATATCGATATGGAAGAACATAAGGAAATTAGAAAGCTTCTTCGCGAAAGCAACAGTCTTTGTCTTGCCCTGCTTTTCAATACCACGCTCAACCTGGTCATACATCTTATCGATAAGTGCAGGAACGCCAAGGAAGAAAGTTACGTGATACTCAGAAAGATTCTGCTTAATATATC
>JAKSRH010000024.1 GCA_024403675.1 Saccharofermentans sp.
GATGTTGGTGACTTATGAAAGGTATCGTATTAGCAGGTGGATCAGGTACACGTCTCTACCCACTTACAACGGTAACAAGTAAGCAGTTATTGCCAGTATATGACAAGCCAATGATTTATTATCCATTAAGTACATTAATGCTTGCTGGAATAAAAGATATATTAATTATTTCTACACCAACAGATTTACCAAGATTTGAATCACTATTAGGTGATGGTAGTCAGTTTGGTATTAATCTTTCATACAAAGTTCAGCCATCTCCAGATGGACTTGCTCAGGCATTTATACTTGGTGATGAGTTTCTTGCTGGTGATGCCGGTGCTATGGTTCTTGGAGATAATATTTTCTATGGTGCTGGTATTTCTAAGATTTTGAAGGCAGCGGTAGAGGATGCAGAGAATAATAATAGAGCAACAGTATTTGGATATTATGTACCAGATCCTGAGAGATTTGGTGTAGTAGAATTCGATGACGAAGGTCATGCTATTTCTATTGAAGAGAAGCCAAAAGAGCCTAAGAGTAACTACGCCGTAACAGGACTGTATTTTTATCCTGCTGGAGTATCTGATATGGCTAAGCAGGTTGAGCCATCTGCTCGAGGAGAACTTGAAATTACAACTCTTAATGAGATGTATCTTAATGAGTCAAGACTTGATGTACAGCTTCTTGGTAGAGGTTTTGCATGGCTTGATACAGGTACAATGGATTCCCTTCTTGAGGCAGCTGAGTTTGTTCAGATGATTGAGAAGAGACAGGGAATTAAAATCGCTGCACTTGAAGAAATTGCTTATAGATATGAGTGGATAACTAAGGAACAGCTCCTTGAGTCTGCAGCAAAATATGGCAAGAGCCCATATGGCAAGCACTTAGAGGCTGTAGCAACTGGAAAGGTGAGAAGAACATGAACGTATTAGTAACAGGTGGCGCAGGATTTATAGGTTCTAATTTTGTATATCACATGCTCAAGAAGTATCCTGATTACAAGGTTATTTGTGTAGATCTTCAAGACTCTCGTAAACAAGGGACTTCCTCTTGAGGATGCTCTTAAGAATCCTAACTTTGTATTCCACAAGACAGATATCACAGATAGAGAAGCTATCTATAAGATTTTCGAAGAGGATAAGCCAGACGTAGTTGTAAACTTCGCAGCTGAGTCCCATGTAGATCGTTCTATTGAAAATCCTGAGGTGTTCCTTAAGACTAATATTCTTGGTACACAGGTAATGATGGATGCCTGCCGTAAGTACGGTAACATCAGATATCACCAGGTATCTACAGATGAGGTTTATGGTGATCTTCCGCTTGATCGTCCAGACCTTTTCTTCACAGAGACAACACCACTTCATACAAGTAGCCCATATTCTTCATCCAAGGCAGGTGCAGACCTCCTTGTAATGGCATACTATAGAACATATGGACTTCCTGTAACTATTTCTAGATGTTCTAATAACTATGGTCCATATCACTTCCCAGAGAAGCTTATCCCGCTCATGATTGCTAACGCACTAAATGACAAGGCACTTCCTGTATACGGAGAGGGACTTAATGTAAGAGACTGGCTTTATGTAGAGGATCATTGTAAGGCTATCGACCTTATTATCCACAATGGTAAGATTGGCGAGGTATATAACGTAGGTGGCCACAACGAGATGAAGAATATCGACATCGTTAAGCTTATTTGTAAGGAACTCGGTAAGCCAGAGTCACTTATCACATACGTAGCAGATCGTAAGGGACACGATATGCGTTATGCTATCGACCCAACAAAGATTCATAACGAGCTTGGATGGCTTCCAGAGACTATGTTCGCTGATGGTATCAAGAAGACAATTCAGTGGTATCTCGATAACAAAGAGTGGTGGGAGACAATTATCTCTGGCGAGTATATGAATTATTACGAGAAGATGTATGGTAATCGTTAATTTATGAAAATTAAAGGAGAATTGAACTCGGTAAAAAGGTTAACTGCTGGGGCAATTGCATTGATTGCCTTTGTATTGGCTTTTTTGATTTCTATTCTTATTAATTTTCAAATCGATTATTATTCTATTCTAAGATTCAATTTTACTTCTGTATATTCCGCAGCTAGATTAGTTGGTTTTTGTGATTCTTCTTTAATTGCTGATAAGTATTTTGGTGCGAATACCATTTTTTCATATGTAGTTCTTTCATTGTTTGGAAATAAACGTATTGAAAGAATTATGCAAATATTCTTTGTTTGGAATTCGCTCATTCTAGCAGTGATTGCTTTTATTTCTTCATACATTTCCAAGAGAAAACTTTCTTTTTCTAATAGTTCAGCAGTTTTGGCAGGTGTAGTATCAGCTTATATCACACCTTTTTTAAGCATGATTGTTGATCAATCTCTATTTACAACATTGTTAGTATGGGTATTTGTTTTTGCCTATATTAAGTATTCTGAAACAAAGAATTCCGACAAATTAATGTGGAAGATAATAATTGGTGTCTTTTTATTGGTGACACTCGTTATAGACTTTAGATTTGTTGCAGTTGCCATTGCTTACGTCTTTATTGATGTATTTTATTCTTTGAAGGATAAAAAATATAGAAATGCAATATCCAGTAGTGTGATATTTACTCTGATGTTAGCACTATTCTTTTTGATTAGTTATTTCCTTTTTAAGTGCCTTTTCCCAAAGAGTAATAATTTCGCTCTTATTGTGAATTCACCTTGGTGGTACATTGATAATTTAAAAAGTGGATTGATTTTTGCTATAAAGCATATTTTCAATTATCGCTGGGTTTTATCTTTATTAGATGTTGTTAGTGGTAATTTGGTTGAAAGTACAGTGCTTACATTTGGATTGATTACCGTTTGTTTAGTCTTTTCAGCAGATTCTAATACTGGTCATAAGTACAAGAGATTGTTTCAAATCATATCATTGGTTCTTGTATTGAATTTTTTGTATTTGTATTTCATCAATTGTGAGTACTTGATTGAGTTCCATACAGAAAAAAAGGGAATTCTTACAGGTTGTTTTGAAGTTGAAAATTATGGCTATCTTTTGGGACCAATGGTTGTATTGGTTATATCTCAGGTTGTTGATTTAAAAAACATTAGCGAAAGAAAAAAAGTATTATTATCAACAGTTGTAATTAATAGCATTGGTTTGATTTATATTATGGCTAGTTTTGCTTTTAAAATGCTTATTGATAATCGACTTTCTCATTGGTTTGGAATATATTCAAAGCCATTTTTAGAGTGGATATTAACTGATAATAAATTTTACAACACACTTATGATTATTGTTGTTGTTATTGGTTTAGCAATAATTTGGTATGCAATTGATAGTAGAAAAAATCAGTTGTTTGCATTGGTTACTATTGCGGTTGTTATTGTTGGATTGAGATTTGAATACGCTGGATATGCAGATATTAAAATTGATAAAAGTGCAGATGATATTCAACTTGTAAATCAAATTGATATATTAAGAGACGAAAGAGTAACTAAGGTATATAACATTGGAAGTTTTAATAAGACTTGTTACCTTCAGTATGAATTAAAAAATAAAGATATTACTAATGAGCAGATTGATTTTAGTATGGATAGCTTTATTATTCATTCATCTGTAATCGGATCTAAAATATCTGATGATTATGATGATATGGCTGATTGTTATATGGTACAAGCTGATGAGGATGAATTTTATATTTTCAAAGGTTCGGATTACTATGATTTGTTTGTAAGTAATGGTTATGAGCCTGAAAGTGTTCAGAATAATCTTGATGTTAGACAGTTTGTTGATGATATTTACGTGGCTTCATCCCATAGACACGGAGATGAAACTAGTATTGATTTCTGGGCTGATATTCTGCCAAAAAATCAAGGTGCATTAACAGATATACTATATGTTTGTTTGGTTGGAATTAATCCGATGAATATTGAATACGACTATGATAGTGTTGTAGAAGGCTATTTAGCGGTTTTCGGTATAGAAGGTTTATCCGATGAAGAGATTTCATTCTGGGCGTCTAATCTTGATACTGAGGAAGGTGTAGTACACTTTATAGAATTTATTAGTAGAACTGATGAGTGTAACGAAGTTTGTGATGAACTTGGAATAGTAAATTATTGGGATTTTTATGAGTTCGACGAAGAATTTGATGAAAACTTCGATACAAATTTTGATAAATATCTGGTTGAATGTTTGGTTGATGAGATTTATCAGGCAATGTTTGATAGAAATGCTGATGTTGAAGGCTTAGAAGCTTTTTCTGAAGTTCTTATAAATGGTGATTATTCTGCTGCATATTTTATGTATATTCTTCATAATTCAGAAGAGTTTGCAGGCAAAAAGGAAGATAATATGACTTTGTATAGAAATCTGTACACAGCTTGTCTAGGAAATAGAACATATGGATATTACTGGGAAGAAGGCGTTGAGATGGTTAATTCTGGTTGTAGTTACGAAGATATAATTAATTATATTTCAAGCAATCAGAGATTTATTGATAGATGTGAAGATATGGGAATTACCGCTGGAGGTATTTAAAATGAAATTTTTTGTCACAGGTGTAAATGGTCAGCTAGGTCATGATGTCATGAATGAACTTTTTTCCCGAGGATATGAGGGAGTTGGTTCCGATATTACTCCTAGCTACAACGGTATCGCTGATGGTTCAGCAGTAACAACAATGGAGTATGTCGCTCTCGATATTACTGATGAAGAAGCAGTAGCTAATACTATTAATTCTATTAAGCCAGATGTAGTTATACACTGTGCCGCATGGACAGCAGTAGACATGGCCGAAGACGATGACAAGGTAGAGCTTGTTAAGAAGGTTAATGCTGGTGGTACACGTAATATTGCGACAGCTTGTAAGGCAATCGACTGCAAGATGATTTATCTTTCTACTGACTATGTATTTGATGGCCAGGGCGAGAAACCATGGGAGCCAGATTGTAAGGACTATAAGCCACTTAATGTCTATGGTCAGACTAAGCTTGATGGAGAGCTTGCAGTATCTGAGATTCTAGAGAAGTACTTTATTGTTCGTATAGCATGGGTATTTGGCCTTAATGGTAAGAACTTTATTAAGACTATGATTAATGTAGGTAAGACTCATGATGAAGTTAGAGTTGTTAACGATCAGATTGGTACACCTACATATACTTATGATTTATCTAGACTCTTGGTTGATATGGCTGAGACAGATAAGTATGGTTATTACCATGCAACTAATGAGGGTGGCTATATCTCATGGTATGATTTCTGTGTAGAGTTTTATAAGCAGTATGGTCTTACAACAAAGGTTACACCTGTAACGACAGCTGAATACGGTCTAAGTAAGGCAGCTCGTCCTTTTAATAGTAGACTTGATAAGTCTAAGCTTGTGGCGAATGGATTTACGCCACTTCCAACATGGCAGGATGCCGTAGCAAGATATTTAAAGGAGGCTCAGATTTAATATGGGTCAGATTACAGTGGAGAAAAATGTTGCAGGAATTGAGGGTCTTTGCGTAATTACGCCTGCAGTTCATGGTGATAATCGTGGATATTTTATGGAGACTTATAGTCAGCGTGACATGGAAGAGAATGGTATTGACATTACTTTTGTTCAAGACAATCAGTCTATGTCTACTAAGGGTGTTTTGAGAGGACTTCATTTTCAGAAAAGTTTTCCACAGACAAAGCTTGTTCGAGTTATTAAGGGTTCTGTTTTTGATGTTGCGGTAGACCTTAGAACAGGTTCAAATACATACGGTAAATGGTACGGCGTAGAACTTACTGAAGAAAACAAAAAGCAGTTTTTGATTCCACGAGGATTTGCCCATGGTTTCCTTGTTCTTTCAGATGAGGCAGAGTTCTGTTACAAGTGCGATGATTTTTATCATGCAAATGATGAAGGTGGACTTGCATGGAATGACCCAGAGATTGGTATTAATTGGCCAAAACTAAAAGGTGAATACAATGGTACTCCATCAGCAGAGGGGTATACTATTGATGGTGTAGCTCTTAATCTTAGTGAAAAAGACCAAAAATGGAGCGGAATTAAGGATACTTTTAAGTTTTAATTCTGAGCTGATATTGATAAAATAGATGAGATAAATCTATAGAGGATATTTTATGAAACTTATTATTCAAATACCATGTTATAACGAAGAAGCTACTTTGCATGTAGCTCTTAATGATCTTCCTAAGCATATTGATGGTATCGATGAAATTGAGACACTTATCATCAATGATGGTAGTAAAGACAATACGGTTGAAGTAGCTAAGAAGCTTGGTGTAAATTACATCGTTAATTTCAAGCGTAATAAGGGCCTTGCATATGGATTTATGGCAGGTCTTGACGCATGTCTCCACTTAGGTGCAGATATTATTGTTAATACAGATGCTGATAACCAGTACAAGGGAGAGGATATTCCTAAGCTTGTTAAGCCTATTCTTGATGGTGTGGCTGATGAGGTAATTGGTGAGAGACCTATCGATGAGACTGAGCACTTTTCTAAGAAAAAGAAGATGTTCCAGCATCTTGGATCATGGGTTGTACGTAAGGCTTCTAAGACAGATATCCCAGATGCTCCATCCGGATTCCGTGCATTTAGTAGAGAAGCAGCTCTTAGAATTAATGTAACTAATATGTATACATACACATTGGAGACAATTATTCAGGCTGGTCGTAACCGTATCGCTATTACAAGCGTGCCAATCGGTACTAACCCAGAACTTCGTAAGAGCCGTCTCTTTAAGAGTATGACAGCATATATGAAGCGTTCTGCTGGTGTTATTATCAGAAGCTTCATGATGTATAGACCACTTAAGTTCTTTAGTATGTTTGCAGCAGTATTTATGCTAGTAGGTCTTGCACTTGGTATCAGATTCTTGTGCCTCGGTTCTTCAGGACACGTTCAGTCACTTCTTTTGGCTGTTACATTCTTTATTATTGGTGCACAGACTTTCATTATGGGACTTCAGGCCGACCTTATTGCAGCTAACCGTAAGCTCCTTGAGGATATTCAGTATAGAGTTCGTAGACAGGATGCTGATGCAGGTAAGCCTACAGCAGATTTGGAAATCAACAAGTAAGTTCATTTATTCAATAAAAACTTTTACCCGCTTCGTTGTTGCAATGAGGCGGGTTTATTTATATTCTATTCTATGGAATAAAAGGAATATAAAGGGAGTAGGTATATGCGCATTCTTATCGTAGAGGACGACTTTACTATTGCTGAGCAGATGAAGTTGTCGCTTCAAAGTTGGGGTTATGAAGTGTTTCTCACAGAAGATTTTTCTGACCCATTAGCAGATTTTAACAGGGTAGATCCACAGCTTGTCCTTATGGACATTACGTTGCCATTTAGTAACGGTTTTTTCAGATGTTCTAAGATTCGTGAAGTGTCTAATGTGCCAGTTATTTTCGTATCATCCGCAGCAGATAACCTTAATATGATTACTGCACTTAATATGGGCGGTGACGACTTTGTAACCAAGCCTTTTGATCTTAATGTGCTTCTTATCAAGGTAAAGGCACTTCTTAGAAGAACATACGAGTTCGCCCCAGGTTCTGGTGCCACAGAGAACTCACTTCCAGAACACCGTGGTGCTACTTATAATGCAGCAGATTCCTCACTTACTTATGAAGGCAACAAGATTGACCTTACTAAGAATGAGAGCCGTATTCTTAATAGCCTTCTTACACATAAGGGTAGTATCGTTTCTAGATCACGCCTCATGGAGGAACTTTGGAACGATGACCTTTTTGTGGATGAGAACACACTTAGTGTTAACGTGAACCGCCTTCGTAAGAAGCTAGATGAGGCTGGCCTTAATGATTTCATTACAACTAAGAAAGGGCAGGGCTATATAATTGAGTAATTATCTTAAGTTACGCCTTCCTTTTATTTTGTGGTGGCTTTCACTAGAGCTTTTACTCTTTTGTGTTATGTTCCTTTATGGTATGCCACTTTTGCCTTTGGGACACTTCACACTTATTGTAGCGGTAGCTGTAGTTATAGTTGGCGTCATTGACTTTTCGCGCCAAAAACATAAGCACCGTCTCCTTACGGAGAACCACCTCGAAATGGTAGAACCTCAAAATTATATCGAGCAGGATTACCATGATATTGTGGAGAAGTGTCAGATGGATGCGTGCATGGCACGTGATAAGGCATCTAGCGATTATAACGACATGATTGAGTACTTTACTGTATGGGCACATCAAGTAAAGACACCTCTCGCAGGCCTAAGTCTCACGGTACAGAATATTGATGATGATACTCTTCGCCAGACACTTCAGTCAGAGTTAGTGCGCACAGAAGAATATGTAGACATGGTTATGAATTATCTTCGCCTTCAAAGTAACGACAGCGATTATGTGTTTAATCCAGTTGAGGTAAACGACGTAGTGCGTCAGGAAGTTCGCCGCATGCGCACACTCTTTATGAGCAAGAAAATTGGCCTTAGCTTTGACCCTGAGGTGTCAGAAGGAATCAAAGCGGTTACCGATAGACGTTGGTTAGAGTTTGCTCTAGGCCAGATTCTTGCAAATGCGGTAAAGTATTCTAAGTCCGGTGTGGTATCTATCAATGTGACACCGGAGTTTATCGAAGTTAAGGATCAGGGTATTGGTATCTCCGAGGAGGACCTCCCACGTATCTTCGAAAAGGGCTATACAGGTTATAACGGCCGCTCTGATAAGAAGTCCACAGGTATTGGTCTTTATCTGGTTAAGAAGGCCATGGCGTCAATTGGAGGTGACATAACTATCACTTCTAAAATTGGTGAAGGCACCTGTGTGAGACTTTTGTATAAGAAGGACTAATTTTCTCAATCTTACAAAAATGTAAGAAACACCTCCACGAATGTAAGGTAAATCAATATTTTGATTGCTTTACTAGAGTTATTATGATGTCGTAAGAAAAACGAAAACAATTAAGGAGGCATAAACATATGTCAATGCTGGAAGTAAAGAATCTTAAGAAGGTATATACAACAAGGTTCGGTGGGAATAAGGTAACAGCACTTACAAATGTTAATTTCACAGCTGAGAAGGGCGAGTATGTAGCAATCATGGGAGAGTCTGGTTCTGGTAAGACAACTCTTCTTAATATCCTTGCTGCACTCGATAAGCCAACTGAGGGTGAGGTAATCCTTGAAGGACAGAATCTTAATTTATTTAAGGATAAGAAGTTAGCGGCATTTAGACGTGAGCAGTTAGGCTTCGTGTTCCAGGACTTCAATCTCCTCGATACTTTTTCCGTAAAAGATAATATTCTTTTGCCTCTTGTTTTAGCTGGCAAGAAACATAAGGAAATGAATGAGCTTTTGATGCCGATTGCAGAAAAGCTTGGCATTACAGAACTTCTTGAGAAGTACCCATATGAGATTTCAGGTGGCCAGAAGCAACGTGCCGCTGTAGCAAGAGCTATTATCACAAATCCTCAGCTTGTTCTTGCAGATGAGCCAACAGGTGCCCTTGATTCTAAGTCCACAGATGAACTTCTTGGACTTTTTGAGAGAATCAATAAGGATGGTCAGACAATCCTTATGGTTACTCACTCCGTGAAGGCTGCAAGTACTGCTTCACGTGTGCTTTTCATCAAGGATGGAGTTATCTTTCATCAGCTCTATAAGGCTAATTCAACTAACGATGAGTTCTATCGTAAGATTACAGATTCTCTCACTGCTCTTATCGGAGGAGGTGAGAATTAATGAATAATATGTATGTTAATCTGGCGTCTAATTCTATTCGCAAGAATAAGAATTTTTATTTTCCTTATATAGCGTCTTCAAGTGTAATGATTGCTTTGTTTTTTACACTGTTTTCTCTAGCGGTTGATCCGCTTGTTCAGGGAATGCATGGTGGTAAAACTCTTGGTATGATTCTTGTGGTAGGTGTACCTATTATCGCTACTCTTGCCATCCTTTTTATCGTTTATATGAGTTCGTTTATTATGAAAAGACGTAAAAAGGAGCTTGGCCTTTATAGCGTACTTGGTATGGAGAAGAGACATATCATAAAAGTTATTTTCTTCGAGAATCTTTTTGTTTCTGTTGTATCCATCATCTCAGGAACAATCATCGGTGTTATTGTAGAAAAGTTAGCTCAGCTGTCACTGCTTAAGCTTCTTCATCAAGCCGCTGATGTTGATTATTCTATTGCAACTGATGTGCTTCTTTATACAATTGGATTATTTGTAGTTCTGTTTGTATTTATCTTTTTAAACTCTGTTAGAGAGATTATTTTTAAGCCAACTCTTGTATATATTAAGGAGGAACAGGCAGGTGAGAAGAAGCCTAAGGCTAGATGGTTCCTGGGATTGATTGGACTTGTTGTACTTTGTTATGCCTATTATATGGCATGCACAGTAAAAAGTGGTGCAGACGCTATAACTAGATTTGCTTTGGCAGTTTTTCTTGTAATCATTGCAACTTATATTCTCTTTATTGTGGGTAGTATTGCAGTTCTTGAACTTATGAAGAAGAATAAGAATTACTATTACAAGACAAACCATTTTATATCTGTATCAGGTATGACATATAGAATGAAGCGTAATGGTGCAGGCCTTGCTTCTATCTGTATTCTTAGCACTATGGTACTTGTAATGATTTCATCCGTTAGTACAGTATTCTTCTATAACGGCAAGGCATTCTCCGATAGATTTACATATGATTTTGGAATTAGTGCAGATGACAAAGAGCATGACTATTCAATTGAAGAAGGTGATGACAGAGTCCCTGCAGATAATGAAGATATTATCAATGAGATTTACACTGCAGCCAGTGAGGCTGATGTTACAGTAACTGATCTCGTATATTACAAGACATTTGATTACTATGGTTTTGTTAGTGATCGAGTTATTACTAATAATCCTGATTATACTAGTGAATATTATGAATACTGGGTAATTGATCAGGAAACATATAATCGCATTAACAATGAATCTTTGGTACTGAAAGATAATCAATTTGGATACTGGTTCCTTGGCGGTAGCGATGATTTTTCTGGCGAATATGAGATTGAAGGTGTAGGTGTATATGAAGCAAGTAAGCTTCCAGCAAAGCCAAACATAATGCCAGGTGAATATACATCCACAAGTAAAGATGTAGTATTTATTGTAATTCCAGATTCCCTTGGACTTAATGAGTTTGTTTCCAGACTCTATGCAGATTGGAATCTTGATAATGAAGGTGATTTAGTACCACCTTCAGAAAATGAGTCAACTTACTATGCCTTTAACATTGATGGCGATGACGACGCCAAGATGGCATTTTGGAACAAGTATAACGAGAAATACACATGGCCAATTGATGAGGAACTGCTCTCTGAATATAACTCTAATATGGGTTATGGTGATGAGAGTGATGGTATTGGAAGATACAGAACAATTTTCTGTAGCATGCTCTTCCAGCAGGTGTTCTATAACATGTATGGTGGTCTTTTCTTCCTTGGTATTCTTCTTTCTATCTGCTGCATTGTAATTGCTGTACTAATTATGTATTTTAAGCAGCTTCTTGAAGGTTATGAAGATGCAAAGCGATTCACGATAATGAAGAAGGTGGGACTTACAAAGGATGAGATTAAAAAGTCTATTTATTCTCAGATTGTTATGGTTTTCCTGACACCAATTATTTGTGCTGGTATTCATACAGCATTTGCGTACAGAATAGTTAAGAGCATGATTGTTCTCTTTGGTATTTCAAATATCGATGGTTACTTCGTAATTCTCCTTATTAGCATGGCTGTGTTTACACTTTTCTATGCTTTGGTATTCTGGATTACAAGTCAGAAGTACTTCAAGATTGTAAATGCAGCAGAGAATGCAGTGTGATGAAAGATGTGACAACTCTGACACATAAAATGGATGATTTCCTAACCCCATCTTTAAAATTTCTTAAACTTTTCTTCTTATAATAACCTCGTAAGTTAAGGATAGATATAGAACAAAGCGCGGCCGGAGTTGGAATGCCCGGTCGTTTTCCCCCTCTCCAACACATACTTGTTCAATATCAATTAGCTTAAACCTAGCCTCGACCTTGGGTCGGGGCTTTTTTGTGTTACAATCATATATGGTTATGTGAATTAGTTGAAGGAGACTCACCATGATAGATGAGATAGAGTTTAAAAATGAGATATTGATACAGTCTCTCAAATCCCTACCAATGCAGGGCGAATACAAGGCAGAGATTGCCATGATTCCTCCTATGGATGGTAGTTTTGATAAAAATACTACAGGTGTGTTGCTCCTTGAAGATAGTGAAGAAGTTTTGGAAATTCCTGAGCTTGTGGTGGATAATTTTGAGGAAAATCCACAGAAGATGCTTTTGGAACTTTCACGTTTCTTTGGTGACTATGGTGTTCTTCCTGATACGATTCTTTTTGTGGGTGAGGACACTAGAAGACTTCTTGCACATTATTGTTTGGTAATGAATATCAAGCTTATCCCTGCAGATATGGAGGGTGCTCTCCTTGATTTTATGCGGGGTATGGGCGGTTTCCCAGATGGATTTGAAGATGAGGACTATAGTGACTGGGAGGCAGCTGCTGATGAGTATGAGCTTAGCGATGAGGAACGCTTAGAAGTGATGATTCAGGCTCTTATGATGTTTTCTGACGAAGAGATTCAGAACATGGACGATGAGTTTAAAAATGAAGCAAAAGACCTTCTAACTCTTGGTGCTTTTCCACCAGAGCTAGTTCCTGATATTCGACGTAAGCTTGGATTGGATGGTGACAATTAATGATTTCTCTTAATGACTATTTATATTCTGGTAATACAGTACTTAAAATTATGCAGCTTTATTCTCATGATTTGCATGAGAATGCTATAAAAAATAATAATCCAATCGATCAGATTCATAGTGAGTTTTTACTTCGTATTATTGATCTCTTGGAGCACAACGACTTCCTTACATCACAGTCACAGCGTATCCGTGAGTTTTATAAGTATATGGCATATGAATATCCATTTCTTGCCTTTACATTTAAGGGTCGTATCAAGTCTCTTATTAGAGCAGAGCAGAAGTTTAATGGCTACGTAGTAAACCATATTTATCACTACTACAAAGAGCACGGTAAGTGTCCAGATGTGGGTGAAGTTATTAAGGACCTTGGATTCTTCCGTGACCTTATCGCGTATCGTATTGTAATTTCTATTCCTAGTTGTCATCTTAAGCCAGGAGACGACCGTAAGGAAGTGGAGAAAAAGTATCTTTACGAGATAGCTAACAAGCTTCCAGAGTTCCTTGGACGTGAAGGTTTTAAGGTGCAGATTTCTGAGTCTGATCTCGATAAGTGCTCTCCGTATCTTAAGGAAGACCTTAAAGGGTATTACCGTGACTATGTAGAGTATCCAACACCATATGGCTACCAGTCACTTCACGCAACATTTTTTGATGAGGTATCTCAGTCATATATCGAGGTGCAGCTTAGAACTAAGGCTATGGATGACTACGCAGAAATTGGTCCTGCCAACCACCTTGGTTACGAAAAGCGTCAAGACAACGAGCGTAGTCGCCGCGATCTTATCCCTGTGGGGGATAGCATTTATTTTGATGAGGCTTATGAGCGTGGAATTTTACTTCAACAGATTGATTTGTCCGAAATCGACGTAAACATGTTTGGTGCCGTAAGCAATGCTCTTATTAATGATGGTTGTGGTCTTTATCGTGGCCGACTTATCTTGCCTTTCGAGCATCTTAGCCGTTTCCAAAATGACTTGGTAGATTAACTCGAAAAGTGCTATAATGCTTAATCATAAATTTTAATAAAAGAAGGTGAAAATTATGCCAAAGGATATCGATTGGGGCTCTCTCGGCTTCGGCTATGTAGCTACAGACAAGAGATTCGTAGCTAACTTTAAAGATGGCAAGTGGGACGAGGGTACTCTCACAGATGATGCAACAGTAACAATGAGTGAGTGTGCTGGTGTTCTCCAGTATGCACAGACATGTTTTGAGGGCCTTAAGGCTTACAGAACAGAGGATGGTAAGGTAGTTTGCTTCCGCCCTGACCTTAACGCTGATCGTATGAAGGATTCTTGCGAGAAGCTTAAGATGCCTGTATTCCCAGTAGACAAGTTCGTAGATGCAGTAGTAGAAGTAGTTAAGGCAAACCTTGATTGGGTTCCACCTTATGGTTCTGGCGCTACACTTTACCTCAGACCTTATGAGTTTGGTATTAACCCAGTTATCGGTGTTAAGCCAGCTGATGACTATCAGTTCAGAATTTTCTGTACACCAGTAGGTCCATACTTCAAGGGTGGCGCTAAGCCAATCACAATCAGAGTTTCTGACCTCGATCGTGCTGCACCTCATGGTACAGGTCACATCAAGGCTGGTCTTAACTATGCTATGTCTCTCTACAATATTGTAGATGCACATGAAGAGGGTTATTCCGAGAATATGTACCTTGACCCACAGACACGTACTAAGGTTGAGGAGACAGGTGGAGCTAACTTCATCTTCGTTACTAAGGATGGAACACTTGTAACACCTAAGTCCAATTCTATTCTTCCATCTATCACACGTCGTTCCCTTTGCTATGTTGCTGAGAAGTATCTTGGCATGAAGGTAGAGCATAGAGAGGTTCTCCTTTCTGAGGTTGAGAACTTCGCTGAGTGTGGTCTTTGTGGTACAGCAGCTGTTATTTCTCCAGTTGGTAAGATCGTTGACCACGGTAAGGAAATCTGCTTCCCATCAGGAATGGAAGAGATGGGTCCTTGGACAAAGAAGCTCTATGATACACTTACAGGTATCCAGATGGGCCGTATCGAAGCACCAGAGGGATGGATTAAGGTTATCGCTGAGTAATCTTTATTCTTTACAAATAATTAGGCGCTCTCATTTGAGGGCGCCTTTTTTGTTTAAATATTAATTTGATTATTTATGCCACTGAACGTTGTTGATATTAGAAGCTGATGCAATTTCTTCTTCGATAGTAGGAGGTGGAGTATATCCGGAAGCTTCTCTATCAGCAGCAATCATTGTTGGATTTACAACTGGATCGAGGTTAGTGTTACGTGAGATACGATCACGATAATTTCTGCCTTGAATACCACTTGTTGAAAATGCCATTAGGTCGCCCTTGGAATCACCGAAGTTATTGGATTTATTAAGTATGGAACTACAGATTAATAGAGCCATTCCAAATGCAGCAGGGACGCCAAGTATGAATCCTATTACTAATGCAAAATCTTCCATAATTAGCCTCCTTTCTGTCTGTTGCTAACAAATTTTGTTAATGTGCTAGCAGATGTTCTTTCGATGGATTTAAGAACTTTACTTATGTGTTTTGTTCCTGAAATAAAAGCGGAACCAGCTGCTAAAGCTAGGAACAAGAATAATTTAAATGAGTCATCTCCTTCAGTTGATGCGAAGATGATGGAGAGTATAGGAACAAATACAATAGAAGCTACAAGTCCTATACCTGCCACAAGACCTGCGAATAAGCTTTTATTCCAAGGTACACCACCGACGATTTTACCAGTCTGACCATTAACGATAATGGTGTATGGCTGATTATTATAGCGGAATGTTAAGAACCAAGCAGGGAGCATAGATGTGACTGGCTTGGTGTAAACTTCTGCACGTTGACGCTTACGAACGATTTTCTTAGAAGTACCTGTGAAGGACTTCATAATTTCATCTTCAAATACATTGCTTGCTCTTTTTTTAGCAAGACTAATTGCTGAATCGGATTCTACATCTGATGCGTCAGCATAAAAACCAACGAGGTAGTCCTCGTCAAAGGTACGAGTTTCCTTAAGATTATAAGGCTCGAGACGCTGGCTAGTACTATCACTTAATGTAGTAGAGGCATCAGTTGTAACCCAAGGCATAGATGCATATCCGCTACGCTTGTAGTAATAAGTAACTGAGTTCTTGCCCTTCTTATGCACAGAAGATGTTATATAGGATGCGTCGTATTCTACATTAGTGATGTAGTAAGGAATATAGATTCCACGCATGTGCTCAATCTCATAGTTCTTAATTTCCTTTGGAATAAAGAATCCTTTGTTGATTCGCTCGCGTACAGCTGCCATAGCCTGTTCCTTTGTAATTTTAAAAGGAAGAATGGAGTCTGGTTTCTTCATCTTGGACACGCGGGAGAATACGATACTAGGATTACCACAATAGATACAGAAAGTAGAAACTTCTGTGTTAGTGATGGAAATCTCGGCGCCACATGAACCACACTGATAAACAGAACAGTCAAACGTGTCGTCTTCCATGAGCTTCTTAGGCTCTTCTTCGTTATAAAGCATGTCCTCTTCGCCGAAGTCACTTACATCCCATAAAGTACCACAGCTTGCACATGCTAGACCCTTAAGTTCTACGTCGAAAGCAACTCTTCCACCGCAGTTTTTGCAGGTTCTAATCATATATTTATCCCTCCTTGTGGGCTTTTGCCGCAAAGCACCAACATGACATATTATAGCATTTTTCCAATAAATAATATTTATAACAAACAGCGAACTTATTTGATATAAATCGCCTTGGTAGTGGCATATAATGAAGAAAAAACAACTCCTTAGGAGGATTCCATCACATGACAAAATGGACTAGACATTTATACCAGCCTTGTTTACCTCTTGGTGAAGATGGTAGAAGAATAACAGGATGCGATAAGCACATTCAGCTTTCTCGTCAGGCAGCGACTGAAGGTATGGTTCTTCTCAAAAACAATGACAATATTTTGCCTTTGAAGGGTAACCCAAAGGTTGCACTTTTTGGTAAGGGCACAGTTGACTATGTAAAAGGTGGCGGTGGCTCAGGTGATGTTACTACTGAGTATGCAAGAAGTCTTTATGATGGCCTTAAGATAAAGGAAGAAGAAGGTAAGGTACAGATTTTCCATGAGTTAGTGGCTTACTATGAGAAAGAGGTTAAGGCTCAGTACGAAGAACTTATAGCTCCTGGTATGACTGAGGAACCAGAGCTTCCAGATGATCTTCTTAATAAGGCGGCTGATTTTGCTGATACCGCTATTATAAGCATTTGTCGTTTCTCCGGTGAGGGATGGGATCGCCGAGTTTCTACAGAACCAAATGACACACTCTGGGAAGAGGCTCTTCGACTTGTAGCTCGTCAGGCAAAGGTTTTCCCTAATTCAGATTATTGCCTTACTGATCGTGAGAAGGTGATGATTGAGCAGGTTAAGTCCAAGTTCTCCAAGGTTATCGTTGTTTTCAACGTTGGTGGTGTTATGGAGACAAAGTGTATCAAAGATGACGATAAGATTCAGACTGCACTTTATGCTTGGCAAGGTGGTATCGAGGGTGGTCTTGCATGTGCAGACCTTTTGGTAGGTGACGCTACACCTTCTGGTAAGCTCGCAGATACTTTTGCAGAGACACTTGATGACTATCCTTCTACTTATAATTTCCACGATAGCCTCGAGTATGCTGAGTACACAGACGATATTTACGTGGGTTATCGTTATTTCGAGACTATTCCTGGCGCAAGTAACAAGGTGGTTTATCCTTTCGGATACGGTTTGTCTTACACCACTTTTGATGTAAAAGCTGTTAGCGTAGATATTTATGATACAGAAGTAGAGGTTAAGGTAAATGTTAAAAATACCGGCGACTATAAGGGTAAGGAAGTAGTAATGCTTTATTATTCTGCACCAGAGGGTAAGATGGGCAAGCCATCCCGAGAGCTTGGTGCTTTTGCTAAGACTTCTGAACTTCAGCCTGGTGATGACGAGACGTTAGTACTTACCATGAAAGTAGCTGACATGGCGTCCTTTGACGATACTGGTGTTATTTCTAAGTCTGCTTGGGTATTAGAGGCAGGAACTTATAGTTTCTACCTTGGAAATAATGTTCGTGAACTTACTAAGCTTGAGAAGACTTATGAGGTGGCAGAAGGTAAGGTGGTAGAGCAGCTTACATCTATGATTGCTCCATCTAACCTTAAAGAAAGACTTAGAAATGATGGCACTATGGAGCCAGTACCAGTTGCTCCTGAAAAGTTAACTAGTGATATCTTCCCACGTATGACAGTTCATGAGGTAGAAGGTGTTATCCCTGGGGAGCACGGATGGGATCTTTATGTGACACCTGAGGATAGAGGCATTCTTCTTATTGATGTAGCTGAGGGTCGTAAGACTCTTGACGAGTTTATGGCTCAGCTTAGTATCACTCAGATGATTCGCCTTCTCGGAGGTCAACGTAATGTGGGTGTTACTAACACTTATGGTGTGGGTAATCTTCCAAAGTATGATGTGCCAGAAATTACTACTGCTGATGGTCCTGCTGGTCTTCGTATTCTTCCTAAGGTTGGCGTATGTACTACAGCTTGGCCATGTGCCACAATGATGGCATGCACATTTAATACACATCTCGCAGAAAATGTGGGTAGAAGTGCTGCACTTGAGATTAAGGAAAATAACATTGGTATCTGGCTTGCACCTGCTGCAAATATTCATAGAACTCCAATGTGTGGAAGAAACTTTGAGTATTATTCTGAGGACCCTAAACTTGCAGGACTTATTGGTGCTGCTGTAGTTAAGGGTGTGCAGTCTGTGAATATTGCTGCAACTGTTAAGCACTTTGCTTTTAATAACAAGGAGTCTAACCGTAAGAACAGCGATTCTCGTGTATCTGAGCGTGCTGCACGTGAGATTTACCTTAAGGTATTTGAGATTATCGTTAAGGAGTCTCATCCTTGGTGCATCATGACAGCTTATAACAAGGTAAATGGAATACACTGTTCTGAGAATGAGGAGCTGATTAACGGCATTCTTAGAGGTGAGTGGGGCTTTGATGGTCTTGTTATGACTGACTGGTGGACTTCTGGTGAACAGTATCTTGAGATTAAGGCAGGTAATGACCTCAAGATGGCAAATGGTTTCCCTGATAGAGTTAAGGAAGCTTATGACAAGGGCGCTATCACTAGAGAAGAAATTTATGCTGCTGCTAAGAATGTACTTAATCTCGTGCTTAGAATGGAATAATTTGATAATCAAACTAATTCTCCAAAGACCGTCCTTAAGGGCGGTCTTTTTCACCGCCTAGATATAATTACAGAATCATAAACCAATTAATAAATGTTGTTGCTATTATTCATGAAATGTATAATTTGAATTGTGAGAAGTAACTTCTATCCTGATTAATAGGGAGGGAAACTACATGTCAGATAAAAAAATGCTAAAGCAAATAGACCAGCGTCTTAAGGCTATGCAGGTACTTAATACATTTAATACTGCTAGAACAATTGCGGTTTGCATTACAGTATTGGCGGTGCTTGGTACAGTTCTTTATTTTGTGCTTCGACCAAAGGCTCCACAGAAGACAGCGTCAGAGAATGCCGAGGCGCTTAAGGAATTTTACGATACTGATGTTGTAGGTTCTGAAGGTGAGGTTGCTGTTTATGTTGCACCAGAACTTAAGGATATGATTAGTATCGGAGAACTCCAGACTTTGTCTTATAGTTACAATGCTATCAAGAAGGTAAGAATTGATCACGAAGTAAGATACTACGTTGCTTATGAAGGTACTGTTCAGGCTGGTGTGGATTTTGAGGAGATTCAGTACGACGTGGATACAGAAAACCATGTTATTACTGTGACTCTTCCACCTGTAAGTATAACTAACGCTTATGTTAAGGCTGAGTCCTTAGACTATATCTTTGAGGATAATGACTATAATACTCCTGATGTATTTTCTCAGGCATATGAGCTTTGTGAGGAAGATTTACTAGAGCAGGCTAAGTCTGATAAGAATCTCTTGAATCTTGCTAAGATGAATACAGAGTGTGAAATCAAGGCACTTATTGCTCCATTTATTAATGAATATTATCCAGAATATACTTTGGTTGTTCAGTCCGAAGAAGTTACTTTGGAAGATGTACTAAGAGAGGAGGGCCGTATCTAATGAAAAGAATTATTAGCGTTGTATTAGCGGTTTCTCTTGTGTTTGGTATTTGTGGCTGCTCTAAGAAAAAGGATAAGAAAGATAAGAAACCTAAAGAGACTAAGGTGGAGAAGGATAGTACTTCTGAGTCTGAAGGTATCGTAGAAGTTGAAGATGCAGCACCATCAGTAATTGAGATTCGTAATGTGTGTCAGCTCGCGACAATGGATTGCTACTTCCATAATGTATGTAAGGGAGTAAAGCAGCCAGGTACAGGTCTTTCACACTTAGGTGAGCAGGAGCGTGTATTCTGGTTTGAATATACTGCAGAAGCTACACTTGGTATCGACTTCAGTCAGGTGGAAATAATTGTTAAGGGAAATCACATCACAGTATATTATCCACATGCTGAGATTATCGGTGACATTAGAGTAGATTCTTCTTCTACGTCTGATCCTATCTGTGGCTATGAGAGTGAATTCCAAAATACAAACTACATCACAGCTGAAGACGTAACAGCGGCTCTTGGTGATGCCAATGAAGAGATTCGTCAGCAGATTCTTAATGATAGATCTTTTACTATGGCAGCTGAGATGAGAGCTGAAGAATTGATTGGAAATTATATTGACCAGATTATGGCTCAGTCTGGTGTGGAATATACATATGAGTTCAAGTATATCGAAGATTATCAGGCAGACCTTTTAAAATAATCGAGATTACAACTTAAAAATAATACCTACAATCGCCCCGCAGAGAATCCAAAATGCGGGGTGTAATTTTTTGAGCTTCTTGATATTCATGAGTCCATAGATACCGATACAAGCAATAAAAAGTAATACAGGAAAATGGAAGTTGCCATTAGCATCAGTAAAAAGGGAAGCGCGGAAAATGCCGTATACTGCCATGGCAATAAGGCCTGTGACTGCAGGACGAATCATGGCAAAGCTTGACTTTACATACATGTTCTTGCTGAATTTATCGAGAATTTTGGCAACGATTACTATTACGATAAGGCTAGGAAGAACAAGAGATAATGTGGCTACGAGTCCGCCTAAAAAACCAGCAGCGTTATAGCCAGCATAAGTTGCCATATTGATGCCGATAGGACCAGGAGTGCTCTCACTTACGGCGAGCATATTAGTTACGTCTGCGACAGTATACCAGTCGTAACGGTTAGGAAGGTCCATAAGAAAAGGAATGGTAGCAGGACCACCACCTATGGCAAAAAGTCCAATCTGGAAAAATTCAATAAAAAGGGCAAGGTAGACGTTCATACTTTAAGTTTACCTGCCTTGTACATAATTATGCCAAATGCTCCTGCGAGTACCACGATAAGTACTGTAGGGATTGGTGTGAAAAAAGCAAGAAGGAAAGCTAAGGCGCATACTATCCATCCGATAGCATTCTTGATACTCTTCTTTGCCATCGTCACTACGGTGTTAAGCATGAGAGCGCACACAATGAGTTTGATGCCACCTACAGCGTGAGCTACCCATTCATTACTTAAAAATTGATTAAGGAACATGGCAAGAATGGATACGATAATAAGTGAAGGGCTAATCATGCCAAGAGTAGAAAAGATTGCTCCAGGGATGCCCTTGCGCTTAAATCCAACGAAAGTTGCCACATTAACTGCGATAATACCAGGTGTGCACTGACCAACTGCGTAGTAGTCTAGAAGTTCATCTTCAGTTACCCAGTTGTTTTTCTGAACTAACTCGTACTTAAGCATAGGAAGCATAGTCAGTCCTCCACCAAAGGTAAGACCACCTATTCTAAAGAAGGCTGCGTAAAGTGCCAGTATGTCCTTCATGTTTATTGTGATTACTCTTTTACGATAAAACGATTGATTTTCTCGAGAAACTTGCTACACTCTGTAATCTCTGCGTAGATGTTGCAGTCGAGAGACTCAGCTGGAACAATACTGAAAATACCCATAAGGCTCTTGGCATCTACAGTATAACGGCCGGACACAAGGTCGATGTCGAAGTCACAGTAGTTAGCCTCTGTAACAAAATCCTTAATATCATTAATAGTCAAAAGTTTTACTTTAAGCTGCTGCATAATTTAATCCTCTCCAGAAATCTTCTTGAAAAATTCTGTATATTTACGAACGATAACGTCCCATGAAAAGTTTTCTAATACAAATTCACGACCTGTTTTACCCATTTGAACAGCTACGTCAGGATGCTCAATCCAGTAATTGATACAGCCCTCGAATTCGAAATAGTTTCCAAAGTATAAACCAGAATTGGAATTTATTGCAAAACTTTTTGTTACTGCGCATCCAGAATGTACAAGGGCAGGGCGACCACTAAGCCAACTTTCCATAATTACAATGGAGAAGCTCTCGTGAATAGAAGGCTGACAAAGGCAAAGTGCTGCTGCACATGCATCGTATTTTACCTGACGGTCTACGAAACCAAGATCGATAATCTCACTCTTGATATCAGCGGGGATATCTACGTCACCACCACCAATAAGTACGAGCTTCATTGTGGATTCTGGGTGACGAGCGCGATACTCTCTAAAATAGTCGATAAGAAGATAGATGTTCTTACCAGCATCCTTACGACCTGCATAAAGGATAAATGGGTCGTTAATCTTATAGTCACGGCGGAATCTATCCGCATCTACTTCAAAGTCTGTATCTACACCAGCACCAAGAACTGCTTGCTCGACTTTGCTAAGGTCGAAGATGGAATTAGCTACATCCTTCTCATCAGAGGATAGGTATACCATACCAGCTACATTTTCAAAGGCTTTCTTGTAGATATTCATGTGAGCATATGATTCTTCATGAAAACAAGGAATGAGAGCAGTCTTTTCAGGTACTGCTAAGGCGCCGTAGTATGCTGGACCAAACATATATGGAATGTGGATGAAAAGTGCATACTCGTCCTTATGTTCCTTCATGTATTCGTAAAGGTCAGGGCTATTTACCATCTCTCTCATGAAAGTCTCTTCGTCTTCAGGACTTACTGGTCTATTTGCAATAAGCTTAGCGTTAACAGCATCAAAGGCAGCTGTGTCACGCTTTCTTACTTTAAATCTTCTTACGTTAATACCTCCCTCAGTAGTGAGGCCAGGCTTATGGAAATCAACATTCCAATTAGAGGTGAATTTTTCTACAGTGGTAGTGAGGACTTCGAGCTCTACTCCAGCAGCGGAAAGGTGCTTAACGATGCCTCTTAATTCTGTCTCAGCTCCACCTGGGATGCTATCACCATACCAAGGAGCGACAAACCCTAATTTTTTCATATCGAATTATTCCTTTTTATTAAAAGTAATATAAAGACTATACCACAACTTTGTTGACTTTAACCCCCTTGCAGATTATAATTTTTGGGTGCTATGACGAAGAGAAGTAGCTTTGATTATCGCAGTACAGAGAGTCCTCATAAGCTGAGAAGAGGACAGAGTGAATCAGGGTGAATAACACTTTACCAGCAGTGACCTGAAGCCATGTGGTGTGTAGGTGATCCGTATGTCGGCGTTAACGACTTCAAGCAGACTGTTAATAGAAGCAGTAAATCAGGTGGCACCGCGGTATTATCGTCCTGAACGAATTTGAGTCGTTCGAGGGCGTTTTTTATTGGCGTTTTTGGGATTAAATGAGTAACTAATTGAAATGGAGGAATAACAAATGGCAAACATTTATCGTGACAAAGTTATTAACGAGATTAATGAAAGCGATGTAGGAAAGACAGTAAGAGCTTCTGGTTGGGTAGAGAATATCCGTGACCACGGTGGAGTTTCTTTCGTAGACCTTCGTGATATGTATGGTGTGCTTCAGGTAGTAATGCGTGACACAAGCCTTCTTGATGGTCTTGTTAAGGAAGACTGTATTAGTGTAGAGGGTGTTATCGAGCACCGTGATGAAGAGACATATAACCCTAAGATTGAGACAGGTACTATCGAGCTTGAGGCACATAAGGTAGATGTACTTGGTAAGGTATATAGCCAGCTTCCTTTCGAGGTAATGACATCTAAGGAAATCCGTGAGGATATTCGTCTTAAGTATAGATACCTCGACCTCAGAAATAAGAAGGTAAAGGATAACATCGTTTTCCGTTCCAAGGTTATTTCTTATATGCGTCAGAAGATGACAGAGATGGGCTTCCTTGAGATTCAGACTCCTATCCTTACTTCTTCTTCACCAGAGGGTGCTCGTGACTATATCGTACCTTCCCGTAAGTACAAGGGTAAGTTCTATGCACTCCCACAGGCTCCGCAGCAGTTTAAGCAGCTCCTTATGGTTTCTGGTTTTGATAAGTATTTTCAGATTGCTCCTTGCTTCCGTGATGAGGATGCTAGAGCTGACCGTTCCCCAGGAGAGTTCTATCAGCTCGATTTCGAGATGAGCTTTGCTACTCAGGAGGATGTATTTGCTGCAGGTGAGGAGATTCTCACAGCTATCTTCGAGAAGTTTGCACCAGAGGGTGCTGCAGTTACAGCTGCACCATACCCAATCATTTCTTATAAGGATGCAATGCTCCAGTTTGGTACAGATAAGCCAGACCTCCGTAACCCACTTCGTATTATTGATGTTACAGAGTTCTTCCAGAGATGTTCCTTTAAGCCATTCCATGGCAAGACTGTTCGTGCTATTAATGTTCCTCGTAAGCTTTCCAAGGGTCAGCACGAGAAGCTCCTTAAGTTTGCACAGGAAATCGGTATGGGTGGTCTTGGTTACCTTGAGGTACTTGAGGATATGTCTTACAAGGGACCTATCGATAAGTTCATTCCAGATGATATGAAGGTAGAGATTAAGGATCTCGCAGGTCTTAAGGCTGGCGATACAATCTTCTTTATCGCTGATACAGAGGATCGTGCTAATAGCTTTGCTGGTCAGATTAGAACAGAGCTTGGTATCAGACTTGAACTCAATGAGAAGAATGCATTCCGTTTCTGCTATGTAAATGACTTCCCAATGTATGAGTACGATAAGGAACTCAAGCAGTATATCTTTACACACAACCCATTCTCTATGCCACAGGGTGGTCTTGAGGCTCTCGAGAATAAGAAGCCAGAGGATATTCTCGCTTACCAGTACGATATCGTATGTAACGGCGTAGAGCTCTCTTCTGGTGCTGTACGTAACCACGATATGAGAATCATGAAGAAGGCATTTGAGATTGCTGGATACACAGAGGAAGATCTTAAGAATAAGTTCGGTGCTCTTTATAATGCATTCCAGTTTGGTGCTCCACCACATGCTGGTATGGCTCCTGGTGTTGATCGTATGATCATGCTTCTCAAGAATGAGGAGTCCATTCGTGAGGTAATTGCATTCCCAATGAATGGTAACGCTCAGGATATCCTTTGTGGTGCTCCTGGCGATGTAACAGAGCAGCAGCTCCGTGAAGTTCACATCAAGGTAAGACAGTAATGAAAGTATACTTTTTTACTCTCGGCTGCCGCGTCAATCAATACGAGACTGACGCGGCTCGAGAGCTTTTTTTATCTTCTGGCTATGAGTTAGTCGGAAATCCAGAAGAAGCAGATATTTGTATCGTAAACACATGTACAGTAACAGGAGAGGCTGATCGTAAGTCACGTCAGCACCTGCGTAAATTTGCGCGCGTAAATCCTGATGCCATTATTGTGGCAATGGGTTGTGCATCTGAGATGGCAGACGGTGAAGTTGATGCTGATATCGTGTGTGGTACCCATGATAAGAATGAGTTAGTTGCGCGTGTAGAGGCTTTCCTTGCCGCCCGTGACGGAAGTGATGTGCCACTTACACATAAGACAAATCATGTGCGTCCTGAGGTAAGTAAGAAGGATGACTACCATGATTTTGGTACAGTGCTTTCTCCTGAGGGTACACGTGCTTTCGTAAAGATTGAGGATGGATGTAATCAGTTCTGTTCTTATTGTATTATTCCTTTTGCTAGAGGTCGTGTGGCATCCCGTTCAGAGGCTAATATAATAGCTGAAGTGTGGAGTCTTGCTGAGCAGGGCTACTGTGAGGTAGTTCTTTCAGGTATTCATCTTTGTTCTTATGGTAAAGACAGGGGAGAAGATATTATGGCTCTTCTTGAAGTTATCCGTAAGATTGATGCTATCCCTGGTATCGAGAGAATTCGTCTCGGTTCTGTTGAGCCATTGTCTCTTACAGATGAGTTTATTGAGGGACTTGCTTCAGTTAAGAAGTTGTGTCCACACTTCCATTTGTCACTTCAGAGTGGTTCTGACACTGTACTTAAACGTATGAATCGTACTTATAATTCTGAGCAGTATGCATCTCGTGTAGCACTTCTTCGAGAGAAGTTTCCTACAATGCAGCTTACTACAGATGTTATTTGTGGTTTCCCAGGTGAGACAGATGATGAATTTGCCGAGACATGTTGCTTTGTAGAGAAAGTGGGACTTAATAAGATTCATGTATTCCCATATTCTGTCCGTGAAGGCACTAAGGCCGCTAAGATGGAACAGCTTCCATCTAACGTATCACATGAGCGTGCTGCAAAGCTTAAGGCGTGGTCTGAAAAGCGCGAGGAAGAGTACGCTAGCTCATTTATAGGTAAAGAGGTGGAAGTGCTATTAGAAAGCGAAATAGAGGGTGAAGAAGGCGCATATGTGCCATACTTCCGTGGATATACTTATGAGTATGTTAAGACTGAAGTAGAGGGTGCACCAATTTCTGAGGATTACGGTCCTGGTGATGTAGTAACTGCAGTAGTAAGAAGTGTGCGCGACAATATTCTTATCTGCGAAATGATTGATATAAAATTATGATTTATTCTTTTAAATAATTTAAGCATAACAAAAGGGCTGTCTCATTGATATGTACCCAGATTTCTGGACACATTGAATATTGATTTAGTTCTAACATA
>JAKSRH010000025.1 GCA_024403675.1 Saccharofermentans sp.
CAACACCTTCAAATATCGAGAGAAAATGGCTCGTTATTGATGCTACAGATAAGACTCTTGGTCGTCTTGCTTCAGAAGTTGCTAAGCTTCTCAAGGGCAAGCACAAGGCTACATACACACCATTCGTAGATACAGGTGATAACGTTATCGTTGTTAACGCTTCTAAGATGGTTCTCACAGGTAAGAAGCTTGAGCAGAAGATGTACCGTCATCACTCTGGTTATGCTGGAGGAATGAAGGAGATTTCCTACAAGAACCTCATGGCTAACAACCCAGAGAAGGCACTCGAGCTCGCAGTTAAGGGTATGCTCCCTAAGAACTCCCTCGGCCGTCAGATGTTCAAGAAGCTCCATGTATATGCAGGCGCAGAGCACAATCAGACAGCTCAGAAGCCAGAGACATACACATTTGAGCAGTAATCAGGAGGAAAACGTAAAATGGCTACAAAGAAATCCAATAAGGTTTACTTTTATGGTACAGGCCGTCGTAAGAATGCTATCGCATGCGTACGTTTGGTTCCTGGTACAGGTAAGATCACAATTAACGGTAAGGATATCGATGCTTACTTCGGTCTCGATACACTTAAGCTCATCGTTCGTCAGCCACTCGTTGCTACAGACACAGTTGCTAAGTTCGATGTAATCGCTAAGGCAGTAGGTGGTGGAATCTCCGGTCAGGCTGGTGCTATCCGTCACGGTATCGCTCGTGCACTCGTTGAGGCAGACGCAGATGCTTACAAGGCAACACTTAAGGCTGCTGGTCTCCTTACAAGAGATGCTCGTATGAAGGAGCGTAAGAAGTACGGTCTCAAGAAGGCTCGTAAGGCTTCCCAGTTCTCCAAGCGTTAATCGAAAGATTTTCAATTTGCTTATCAAAACTGCTTCGGATTTCCGGAGCAGTTTTTTGTTGCTTTTAACACATTCTTCTCTCGTTTAAAAGGTTGAATTTTCTAGTGTTTGTATGTAACCTATTTCATGGAGAAGAAAGTGGAATAAAGGCTAATGGATAGAAAGAAGATTTTATGGGGATTTATTTCCCTTGTAATTGCGGGATTTAGTATTTGGGCTGTAACTGCTCAGAGTTCATCCTTCACATTTAAAGAGTTTAGTGATTTTGTGCATGACGCTGATCCGAGATGGGCAGTGGCTGCTGTGTTGTGTTCTCTTGGATTTATTATCTTTGAGGGTATGGCGGTTAGATGTATTGCAGGTGCTCTTGGATATAAGAGAAGTGTAGGGCAAGGTACTGTATATGGTGCTGCAGATGTGTATTTTTCTGCTATTACACCTTCTGCATCAGGTGGTCAGCCAGCAAGTGCCTACTTTATGGTCAAAGATGGCATTCCAGGTACTGTTGTCACAGTTACCTTGCTTGTTAATCTTATTATGTACACCATTGCTTTATTGTTTTTGGGAATTGTTAGTTGCGCCTTTAGAATAGATATTGTTCTTCGCATGAGTGTCTTATCTAAGGTTTTAATATCTGTTGGCACTTTGGTGTTAGTTGGATTAGTAATTGCGTTTTACCTGCTTCTTCGTAAGGCAGAGGTTTTTTATAAGATTTGTAACGGTGGACTTAATTTTCTAGAGAAGATCCATTTACTTCGACATGGAGAAAAACTTAGAAATAAACTTAACGCTACTATGGCTGAGTATAAAGAGTGCGCACAAAGTATTAGTGGTAAAAAGCAAATGCTTGTAAAAGCTTTTGTGTGGAATCTACTTCAGAGACTTTCGCAGATGATGGTGGCCTTTTTTGTCTTTATGGGAAGTGGAATGGGGTTCGGAAAATCTATAGAGGTTCTTGTTACACAGTGCTTTGTATCGTTAGGATCCAACTGCGTGCCAGTGCCTGGGGCTATGGGTGTTGCTGACTATATAATGCTTGATGGATATAATAATATTTTAGGCGAAGAAATTGCCACATATATGGAATTGTTAGTTAGAGGTGTATCATTTTATGAGTGTATAATAGTAAGTGCTATTATCGTGGTGGTTGCCTTTATAGTTGGGAAGGTGAAGGGAAAAAGATGCTAGGATTTTTTGATTACACAGTATGGCTTACATACATTTCTTTGTTGTCTGCAAGCCTTGGAATAATGGTTACACTTAATGGTGGTGGACACCCATATCTTGGTGTGTTCTTCCTTCTTATTTGTGGTCTTTGTGACGCGTTCGATGGAAGAGTGGCTAGAACTAAGAAAGATAGAACAGATATCCAGAAAAATTTTGGAATTCAGATTGATTCTCTTTCTGATCTCGCGGCTTTTGGTATTCTTCCAGCATGTATTGGTAATGCCATGATTCGTGTATGTCCTACAATTTATGAGATTCCACCTATTAGAGGCGGAAGAAGAATAGATATTACTATGTCTATTTTGTTCTTCACAATAATGCTTGTATATGTTCTCGGAGCTATGGTGCGCCTCGCTTATTTTAATGTTATGGAAGAGGAGCGTCAGAAAACAGAGGACGGTGCACGTAAGTATTATCAGGGTGTTCCAGTAACATCTGCTGCACTTATTTTCCCTACAGTAATGCTTGCTCAATTTCTCACAAAAGCTGATATTACACCAGTTTACTTTGTTTTCTTGCTTATTACTGCAATAGCTTTCGTATCAAATATTAAGATTCCTAAGCCAGGTCTTCGTGGCATTTTAATTATGTGTGGTATTGGTCTTGTGGAGTTTATTGCGCTTATAGTTGCTTTGGTGATGTTTGTAGGTAATCGCTGATGACATTAGAGTTTCTTTATGGCACCAAACTTGGACGAATTCTTTTAAAGCCTTTGGTTAGACCAGGGCTTTCTAAGTTTTGCGGAAAATTACTCGATACCAATGCTTCAAAAATCCTTATTAAGCCTTTTATTAAGAATAACGGAATTGATATGTCAGAGTATCAGGATGAAAAATACACATGCTTTAATGATTGTTTTTGTAGAAAGATTCGTCCTGAATGTCGTCCTATTGATATGAATGGGAATAATCTCATAAGTCCATGTGATGGCCTTTTATCAGCATATAAGATTACTGATGGTTTGGTTATTCCTGTGAAGGGTAGTAGTTATTCTATGATGAGCCTATTAAGAAATAGTGCGCTTGCTTCTGAATACGAGGGTGGTACATGTTTGGTGTTTAGACTCTGTGTTAATCATTATCATAGATATATTTATCCTGACAATGGAACTAAGGGTGATAACATTTTTATTCCAGGAGTTCTTCATACAGTAAGACCAGTTGCACTAGCGGCTCGTCAGGTGTTTGTGGAAAATTCTAGAGAGTATACAGTAATTAATTCGGAAAATTTTGGTCCATTAGTTCAGATGGAAGTGGGCGCTATGCTGGTAGGTAAAATATCCAATAACATGGGTGCTGGCGTTGTTAAAAGAGGCGAGGAAAAGGGTAAGTTTCTCTATGGTGGGTCTACGATTATTATGCTTGTAAAAAAAGATGCTGCGTCAGTAAAACAGGAGTATTTTGACGCTACATCTAGAAGCGAGGAGCTACCAGTAAAAATGGGTCAGGTTATCGGAGGAAAAGAATAATGGTACATGAACTTATGCATGATCCATTTTTTCTTGGTCAGAAGTCCGAAAAGGCTACACAAGCTGATGTTAATATAGGTCGCGATCTTATGGAAACGTTGGCAGCTCATCGACATGATTGTGTTGGAATGGCAGCCAATATGATTGGATTAAAAAAGTGCATTATTGCTTTCACAACACCTTTTGGAAACATGCTAATGTATAATCCAGTGATATTAAAGAAAGATAAACCTTATGATACAGAGGAAGGGTGTTTGTCGCTTCTAGGTGGACCTCGACCTGTAACTAGATATGAGATTATTGAAGTTGAATTTCAAGATGTAAATTTTAAGAAGAAAAGGCAGAAGTTTACAGGGTTTACAGCAGAAATCATTCAGCACGAAGTAGATCATTGTAATGGTATTTTGATATAAAAATTTGACACCATGAACTTATGGTGTTATAAATTCATAGAATGGCTGTGACGAAGACGGCGGATTTGAATTCCTAATAGAGAGTCGGGGACGGTGGAAGCCCGATAGAGAATAGAATCATAAGCTTATCACTTCTGAGCTGGAATCCTGAAAGGTTTCAATTAAGGATTTTCGTGTATGCTACGTTAGTGCATAGAGGTTGTTGGACCTCGATGAGTGGCGATAACAATAGTAATCGCAATTTGAGTGGTACCGCGAGTGGTAATAAATAGTATTTTCCGCCCGTCTCAAAGTTAATCTTTGGGGCGGGTGTTTTTTTATACTCCAAAGATAGAATAGGAGGAAAATGACTATGTTGACATTGGATAAAGTATTTGACGCACAGAAGGAATTAAAGGGAATTGTTAGAGAGACTCAGTGCGTTAAGGCTACAGGAATTGCTCCTGACTGCGAACTTTGGCTTAAGCCAGAGAATCTTCAGAATACTGGTTCTTTTAAACTTAGAGGATCAGGTTATATGATTGCTAAGCTTTCAGACGAGGAAAAGGCAAAAGGTGTAATTGCATGTTCTGCTGGCAACCACGCTCAGGGTGTTGCTCTTGCGGCGCAGAAAGCAGGCATCAAAGCTGTTATCTGCCTTCCAGATAGTGCCCCTATTTCTAAGATTGAAGCAACTAAGAGTTATGGTGCTGAGGTTGTTCTTGTTGATGGTGTTTATGATGACGCTTATGCCAAGGCGTTGGAACTTCGCGATAGTGAAGGTTACACTTTCGTTCACCCTTTTGATGACGAGATGGTAATTGCAGGCCAGGGTACAATTGCCCTCGAGATTCTCCATGACCTTGATGATGTTGATGCTATTATTGTTCCTATCGGAGGTGGCGGACTTATTTCTGGTATCGCATATGCTATTAAGGCTATTAGACCTTCTATTAAGGTTTATGGTGTTCAGGCGGCGGGTGCACCTTCCATGTATAACTCTATTAATGACGGAAGTATCGAGCGTCTCGAGAAAGTTTCCACAATTGCTGATGGTATCGCCGTGAAGCAACCAGGAGATAATACATTTAAGTATGTTAGCGAGTACGTTGATGAAATTGCCACAGTTACAGAGGATGAGATTTGTTCTGCTATTCTCGCGCTTATTGAAAAGCAGAAGATGATTGCTGAGGGTGCTGGAGCAGTTGCTGTAGCTGCAGCTATGTTTAATAAATTTGATCTTAAGGGCAAGAAGGTAGTTTCCGTAGTATCAGGCGGTAATATCGACGTTAATATGTTGTCACGAATCATTAAGCGTGGTCTTATGAAGAGCGGCCGTGTAAGTAATCTTCTTATTGAACTTATTGATAAGCCGGGTCAGCTTAAGGATGTATCCAGAATCATTGCAGATCACGGAGGTAACGTAACATCTGTTCATCATGAGAGAGCTGGAGATACAGAGTCTATTAATGGCTGCTATCTTAGAATTGCGATGGAGACACGTGACTATGCTCACGTAGAAGAAATTAAGCAGGCACTTATTGATGAAGGACTTAAAGTAGTTGAATCTAATTAATTGAGAGGAGATATAAAAATGGAAACTATTTACACAAAAAATGCACCAGACGCTATCGGACCTTATTCTCAGGCTAAGGTTGTTGGCGGTCTTGTTTTTACATCAGGTCAGATTGCTATCAATCCAGCTTCTGGAGAAGTTGAGGCAACAGATATTGAAGGTCAGACACATCAGGTTTGTAAGAATTTGACAGCTGTTCTTGAGGCTGCTGGTTCCTCTATGGATAAGGCAGTAAAGACGGTTTGCTTTCTTGCTGATATGGGTGACTTTGCAGCATTTAATGGTGTTTATGGTCAGTATTTTGTAAGTAAGCCTGCACGTTCTTGTGTAGCTGTTAAGACTCTTCCTAAGAATGTTCTTGTAGAGGTAGAGGTAATCGCTGAAGTTTAATAGGCGATAGTGAAATTGGTCAGGGCAAGTCTTTTTGGGAGGGGGCTTTTTCTGTGGTCCACGGAGATAATCGTAAGGTTGTCTTCGTGGGCTTTTTACTTGGCGTTCATGGATTTGCGTTTTTGAAGCGGAGTGGTGTTGTAACGTTCCTTAAACATTTTCATAAACAATTTATAGTTGGTAAAACCTCTGTTCGCAAGAATGTCTTGTACGCTGTCATTAGTATAAATAAGGTCGCTATATACTTTGGAAAAACGTACTTCATTGACGTAGTCCATGAATGATACACCCATGTATTTTTTGAAAAAACGACAAAAATATTCCTGCTGAAGACCTGCTACTCTGGCGCCATCAGATAGGGTGATTTTGCCTTTGTAATTGTGCCTAACGTATTCAGTAACGTTACTTAATATCTCTCTATTCTGAGAAAGCTTTGAAATTTTGCTCTGTGAAATAGCGACCTTGGCATTTGTGTCTAAAATGAACAACAAATCATAAAGTAATGAGAGGAAAGCGCATATATATCCAGTGTTTTTCTGCGTATACACTTTGCTCATAAGAGAGAGGTTGCTTCTTATTTTGTCAGTGACTCTGTTGCCACGAATTCCTGCAGAGAAGTTAGGCCCTGGAAACAGTGGATTCTCGAATCTGATATCCTGAAAATCTGGTATGACGCTACTCATAAACTCCGGTGGTAGCTGTAGAATCCAGGTTTTAGTCATGCCTATAGCGATTGTGTTATGGATATCGCGGGAATTAATGATGATGAAGTCGTGGCCGAACAAGTCTACGCTGCCATCAGGTAGTTCCACCTTCATATGTCCGTATTCTATATATAGTATTTCAAGGCTATCGTGCCAGTGGTTAGGTACATAAATGCCGTCGTATTCTGAGAATTTGTACATAAAGGGGAAGTCTTCTAGTTGAAGGACATTTTCGTATCCCTTGGAAGTGATATTAAATTGCTCGAAATGGGAGAGAGAAGACGGCATGTTAACCTCGCTTTGTGCAAAAAATACCTAATTTATGCCTAAAATTATGCGGTAGTAGAACATTAAAGTCAATATTGACCTATAAATAAGTCACGATAGGAACTACTATCAAGCCATGTCCAGTGATAGCATAGGATTACAACGATTTTATATCGAAAGGAAGATTATTTATGACACAGGCAGAAATTAAAAATCTTGTTTCTCAGATGACATTGGAAGAGAAGGCAACTATGTGCTCTGGCGCAGACTTCTGGCACACTGAAGCAATCGAGAGACTTGGCATCCCAGCATCAATGGTTTCAGATGGTCCTCATGGTCTTCGTAAGCAGGACGACAAGGCAGATCACCTTGGCGTTAATGAGAGTATTAAGGCTGTATGTTTCCCAGCAGGTTGTGGTACAGCTGCATCTTTCAACAGAGACCTTATTAAGGAAATGGGTGCAACACTTGCTAATGAGTGCCAGGCAGAGGGCGTAAGCGTTATTCTCGGACCTGCAATGAACATTAAGAGAAGTCCTGTCTGCGGTCGTAATTTTGAATATTATTCTGAGGATCCACTTGTAGCTGGCGAGATGGCCGGTGCTCTCATCTCTGGTGTACAGAGTGGTGGCGTTGGAACATCTGCTAAGCACTTCCTCGCTAACAACCAGGAGCACAGAAGAATGACATGTTCTTCTAACATCGATGAGAGAACTCTCCGTGAGATTTATCTCGCTGCTTTCGAAGTTGCTGTTAAGACAAGCAAGCCTTGGACAATCATGGCGTCTTATAACAGAATCAACGGCGTTCACGCTACAGAGCAGAAAGAGTATCTCACAGATGTTCTTCGTGGTGAGTGGGGATTTGATGGCTATGTAATGAGTGACTGGGGTGCAGTTAACAACCGTGTACCAGAGCTCGCTGCAGGAATGGACCTCGAGATGCCATCTTCCAATGGTGAGAATGACAAGCTTATCGTAGAGGCTGTTAAGAACGGCACTCTCGATGAGGCAGTTCTCAATCAGGCAGTGGAGAGAATCCTTAACATCGTTTACAGATTCGAAGACAATCGTAAGCCAGATGCAGTTTGGGATCTCGACGCTGACCATGAAATGGCTCGTAAGATCGCACAGGAGACAATGGTTCTTCTTAAGAACGACGGTCTCCTCCCACTTTCAGGCGATAAGAAAATCGCATTTATCGGTCAGTACGCTTCTAAACCACGTTATCAGGGTGGCGGAAGCTCACACATCAACAGCCGCAGAATCACATCAGCTATGGATGCAGTTTCTGAGTATTGCACAGTAACTTATGCTCAGGGCTACAGCGACAAGGCAGATGTTATCGACGAGGCAATGATGGCAGAGGCTGTAAAGGTGGCTTCTGAGGCAGAGGTTGCGGTTCTTTTCGTGGGCCTTCCTGACCTTATCGAGTCCGAGGGCTTTGACCGTCCTGATATGAAGATGCCAAAGAACCAGAACGAGCTCATCGACAGAGTTTGTGAGGTTAACAAGAACGTGGTTATCGTGCTCCACAATGGTGCGCCAGTCGAAATGCCATGGCTTCCAAATGTAAAGGGTGTCCTCGAGGCATACCTCTCCGGTGAGGCTTGTGGTGGTGCCGTGGTTGATATCCTTTTCGGAAAGGTAAGCCCAAGCGCGAAACTTCCAGAGACATTCCCAGTTAAGTACGAGGACAACCCTTCTTATCTTTCCTTCCCAGGTGAGGGTAATGAGGTTAACTACACAGAGGGCGTTTTCGTTGGTTATCGTTATTATGACCGTAAGAAGATGGACGTTCTTTTCCCATTCGGCTTTGGTCTTTCTTACACAGAGTTCGAGTACAGCAATCTGAAGCTTGATAAGACATCCATGAAGGATACAGAGGAAGTTAAGGTTACAGTTGATGTTAAGAACGTGGGCAAAATGGCTGGTAAAGAAGTAGTTCAGCTCTATGTTAACGACGTAGAGAGCAAGGTGATTCGTCCAGTGAACGAGCTTAGAGATTTTGTTAAGATCGAGCTCCAGCCAGGTGAGACAAAGACAGTAACTTTCGTGCTCGGTAAGAGAGCGTTCGCTTACTTCAACACAACACTTCACGATTGGCACGTAGAGACAGGTGACTTCATGATCCGTATCGGTAAGTCATCACGTGACATCGTACTGGAGGAGAAGATTTACGTAGAGTCTACAGTGAGAGTTCCTGTTAAGTACACACTTGACTCCTGCGTGCTCGACCTTCAGGAGGATCCAGTGGCATACGAGATTGCTAAGCCATACCTTAAGCTCGGTTTCTTCGAGGAGCAGAACAACGAGGGCAACGATGATTCTGCGACTGCTGAGGCTATGAGCAAGGACATGATGGAGGCGATGGTTCGCTACATGCCACTTAGAGGCGTGCTCAGCTTCAGCAATGGTGAGACAACAATGGATGACCTTAAGGAGCTTGTAGAGAAGCTGAATAATTTTTAATTAGCAAAGTAGATGGCGTTAAGTCGCCATTTATGAGTGGGCAAATGAGAGAAGTCATAATAGAATTATTATGACTTCTTTTTATTTTGATTAAGGGCGGGGGAAATATGAAGTATTCACCAGAACAGGAAAGAGGTATCTTCAGAGACAGAGGACTCCAGATATCGGTAGTAGATTTTTATAGAAAAACAGAACAGCGTTTGCGTGACGCGGGCAAACCATTGACATATGGAATTGTGTCAGGAACACCATCAGCTATAGGAGCGATTATTTTTTCTATTGTGTGCCTGTTTTCAATAGTTATCTTCAAAGACGTTATTGGCTCTATGATGGGAATGTCCGGATTTGTTCTGGGATTAGCTATTATGTATTTTATGAACTCCTATAGTGAGTCCATGGACACTGGAACCAGAAACAAGTACAGAATAAACAGCTTGTTATTTATGGCTCTCAGTGGTGTTCCATTTGTATATAGTGTTCTCGGAAGATTCGGAATAGTTAAATTTAATTCCGATTTTGCCATGACTATGGTTGGCATAATTTTGGTGGTGGTTGCGGTATGGCTTTTGTACCAGAGTTTTCTTAGTACCATTGTTCGCCGTGCTTTATATGACGGTAGAGAGATGGCTACATGTATAGGATATGTGGATAGACTCGTTCGTAAAAGTAGACGCAATCACAGAGGCTCACGTGAATATATGGTTACAATTCCAATTTATGAGTTCAACTATATGAGTCAGACATATCAGGTCTATGGCCATCGCGCTGAGAGATATGACGATAAACTGCCTTATGTGGGTTCACGAACAGAGGCCCGCTTTAGCACCCGCGATCCATATAACTGTATAGTTGGATATAAATTCAAGATTCAAATTATGCTGGTGATTACGGCTATAATTGCTGGGTTCTTCGCACTCATATGCTTTGGAGCTTTTCCTAATAATAATGACACGCCAACTCAGGTCGAGATTGAAGTTCCAGCGCAGTATACTGATGACTATTTTGCTGAGTACATTGGCATGCATCGCTCTCAGGCGGAAGATCAATATAACTTTGTAGTGTATAAGCTGGATATTATTGAACGCGAATCTGGAAGTGAAGCGGATAATATCATATTCGAGAATATCCCTGGCATCGCTAAATCTTACATGGATTTTGAGAATAAATTCGATGATTGCGACTATGTTTATTACGTAAAGCCAGAAGGACAGGAAGAATGCATCTTCCCAGGCGACAGAGACTATATCGGAACACGCTCAGTCGAAGGAACAGACATAGCTACAGCAGAAGGTCAGTACTATATTGACGATGCTTTCATCGACTCATGCTTTAAGTATCACGACGACAATTGGAAAATGACCAAGGCCACTATTTATGAGGTCGGTGACAGAACATTCTCATATCAGGTGAAGGATGCAGGATTTACAGTTACTCTGAGCCCTGCTAACCACACCAAGATGTACGATGACATGGAAGTGGGCGATGAGATTTACCTCATAGAGAGTTCAAATCACATGGAATACCTTCCACTTAAACATTACCAGTACAAAGGCTACTCGCTTAAGTAATTACATGAAAAGCAAAAAATAGAGGACAAAAAATCGCCACTTTAGAGTGGTGAAATGAGAGAAATCATAATAGAATTATTATGACATCTTTTTTATTTAGAAGGGGGAATTATGAAATATTCACAGGAAAGAGTATTGGGTGTTTTCAGGGATGGCGGACGCATACCTTCTATGTTTGAATATAAATTAAGAAGAGATGAAGTTTATGCCAAATTGAACAGACCAAGAGTCGAGGGCGGCCTTATTATAGCGCCGGCTTCAGCTATTCCTATTCTAGGAAGTCTTATGTGCATTGGATTTCTGTGGGACAAAGAAGATACAATTCCTCAGGTTATTAGCGCTCCTGGATTTTTCTTTTTTTTAGCTCTGGCATATATGCTTACAGCAACAATTAAGTCTCTGGATAGCCACGTTAAGCGCGGATATATATTGAATGGTTTGTATTTTGCCGCTTCATTTGCCCTTCCTATAATTTATGGAGTTATTTGTATGGCCGGCATTCTTGAATATAGTTCGAATGTGGCTTTTGCCATAGGTGGCATAGTTATGATATTGATTGCACTGTGGTGTTTATATAAATGCTGCTTGAGCAATATTATTAGAAAGTCCAGATGTTCTGAGACAGCTGATGGTACATGTGTAGGATTTGTTGACAGAATATACACCAATTACACTCCTGAATTGGTTTCTTTTGAACGTGTGGTATCCGCTCCTGTTTATGAGTTCGAACATAACGGTCAGAACTATACAGTTTATTTTGGGAACTTTGAGGATAACGATTTTGACCTTCCTATAGTTGGTTATAGAAGCGTAATAAGATTTAATTCAAAGGATCCATATGATTGCATGTTAGGTGACGGCAAGCCGTTCAGAGCATGGTATCTTCTCGGAACAATAGTAGCAGTATTAATAGCAGTACTATTTTTTAAGCTGTATTAGATAAGGCGGGAGACGAGATTTACATAATCACCTGATCAAGTACAGAGATGTCTGAGGCAGACGCAGAACCAGACTCGATCATCTTAACTACATCGTCAAAGGAATACTTTGATTCAGGATACAAAACTACTACGGAGTGATCACCTTTCTTAAGGAAGTTGGTCTCTCCGTATTTTGTATAGCGGGTAGCGCCGATGGATACGAGAATTCTCTCAGGGCAGCCGGCCTCCACGAGGTAAGAATGGATGTCCTCCGCAGGGCCCTCATCGGCCTGATTATTAAACTTATCCAGCATCCAGCTGATGAGCTTGTCGTATACGTAGCTATAGTCGCAGATTCTGCTGTCCTCGCCGTAGGCATATGCTACGCCATCGCGCACCAGGAAGCTGGCAATTCTATAGTCGTTAATTACGCCGTCGCTGTTAAAGGAATCCACTGGAAGAATGTTAGCTGAGAAGCCCTTGCTGTTGGCACCCCAGTTCTTCTTGAGACTTATCTTTTTGGCACCCTCGCGGCGGATGGAGCAGTCGTTGGATGCGCCAAAGCCAATCGCGCGCAGAGCCACCAATTTCGTGCCCTCCCACGCGGCGTCGAAAACAACCGCGCACTCTGGCTCTAACTGCAACTTGTCCTGGTTAGCAGGATACTCGATGCAAGTGGCACTCCATGGGAACGCTTTGAGATGGTCTGGCACCGCGTCCGCGTTAGGGATGTATGTAGGGAAGATGGCCTTTGGGGCGTTTGCCTCAGCCACCTTAACGTTAACAAAATCAGATGCTTCACCTGCTTGTTCTAGGTGTCCTGTAAAATTTCCTGCCACACCAAAAGTTGCGATATCGAATAAATTAAATTCCATTGTTTAGCTCCTGAACGTTATTTTTCGTATAATTATACTATGGTTATCTCATTAGAGTAGATAATCAAATCAGAAAAAGTTGAGTGGGTAAATGAATAAAATTTTTAAAACTCTGTTTTCGTACGTTGTTATTTTGGTTGGAGCTGTCTTAGCTAGTTTTTCCGTAGCATGTATTTTACTTCCGAATGATGCGGTAGATTACGGCACTGCGGGTATCGCTATTATTATTAGTAAACTCACTAATATGGAGTTGTCACTTTGTGTTCCTCTTGTTTTCTTGCCGTTTCTTATAGCGGGTTTCTTTACACTTGGTAGAAAATTCTCTGTAAAAGCTTTGATAGGTTCTGTTGGTTATACGGTAGGTATTGCGGTTTTTGAAGATATTTCTTTTGAACTAAACACAGAGCATTTTTTGGCGGTAGTGTTCGGAGGTGCGATTCTTGGCTTAGGACTTTCGCTCATCCTTAGGTTTGGTGGATGTATTGATGGCTCAGAAATTCTTGCCAATATTATCCTTAAGAAGATTTCTGATAATACAGGAAAGAACTACAGTATGACCTATATTCTTATTGCATTTAATGCTGTAGTTTATGGTGCAGTGTTTATTCTTATTGATCGTAACGCGGCTCTTATGAGTCTTCTTGTATATGTTGTAGCTACCGCTATTATTGACCACTTTACTGATCACTTCGAGGCCATAAAGCAGGTAACGATTATTACCCAGAAGCCAGATGCAATTGTTAAGGCTATTAAGAAAGAAATGAATAAGACTTGTACAATTATTGAATCACGAGGTGCGATTGCTGGTAAGAATTACACATTGATTTGCTACGTTAACTATTTTGAATTGCAGAAACTTCGCGACGTGATTTCTCAGTATAAGGGCACATTTAGTACAGTATCCACTATTGAAGAGATTTTGCGATAAATGCTATAATTTAAGCACTTTTTGTTTAAGGGAGAAAAAATATGAAGAAACTTGTAAACTTTCTTACAGATGAGAGCCCAAAGATGCTCAAGAAGATTGACAAGATGCTCGAGAATAACAGCTCTGCTCAGTATTACGATGCATTGAAGCAGGAGATTCAAGCTGGTAATGAAGTAGATGTTCCAGGTATTGGTCTTTGCGTAACTAATTCTTATCTTGTTTATTATAAATTTGGAATAGGTGCTACATTGTACATTATTCCTATTTCAAACATCACAAACCTCTATAGAACAAATATGGATAATGAGTATTTGTATGATGCTTTTTTCCTTGCTATCGAGAAGACTGATGGACAGAAGCAGCTTATCTGTAGATATCCAAGAAATGGTAAGAAGTCCTTGGATATTTATAATCAGATTATCGACGCAGTGAAAAGTAAGATTGCAATTCAGGGAGGTGCACAGTAATGTACGTAGTATATGGAACAAGAACAAAGCTTAAGACAGTAAAGAATCTCGGCCCAACAACATGTACTAACTGTGGCCATAATGTACAGGCTACTCTTAACAAAGAGGGCGGTTACCACCACATCTACTATATCCCAGTATTCCCTAATGTAGCTGGATGGAAGTTTATCGGATGTCCTAACTGTGGAATTGCTAAGAAACTTACAGGTGCTGAGTACAAGGAACTTAAGAAAAAGGAACAGTAATCCTTCATATTAATTAATAGATATATCTGCCGCTTAAGAGTATACTTTTAAGCGGCATTTTTATTGGAAAGGAGACACAAAAGTGGAAAGCTTAATTTACAGTCTTAACGCAACAGTTCCAGTTTTTCTTGTAATTGTTATTGGTTATATCGTAAATAGAATTGGCATGCTTAATGACCAGTTTATATCTGCGACTAATAAGTTTACATTTAATGTTTGTCTTCCAGTCATGATTTTTGCTGATATGGCAAACTCTGATATCACGGGTGCTTTTAACGGTAAGCTTGTTGGATTTGCAGCGATAATTACCACGATTATGTTTGCTTTGATATGGATTGGTGCCAAGCTTTTTATTAAGGACAAGTCTATTATTGGAGCTTTTGTTCAGGCGTCTTACCGTAGCTCAGTAGCCGTTATGGGTTTTGCTTTTATGATGAACATTTATGGGCGCATCGGACTTATGCCAATGATTATTATTGGATGTGTGCCTCTTTATAATATTTATGCGGTTACTGTTCTTACTTTCGAGTCGCCTGATGCTCAGAATGATACTAACAAGAAGTCTAAGTTTATGAAGGCATTTATCGGTATTTTAAAGAATCCAATTATTATTGGAATCGTACTTGGTTGCCTTGGTTCATTAATTCATATTTATGACTATATTCCTCAGATGCTTTCTAAGACTTTGGATAACATTAGTGTTATGACTACGCCGCTTTCACTTATTGTTATAGGAGCGTCTTTTGAAGGCCGCAAAGCAATTGCTAAAATCAAGCCAACTATAGTTAGCTGCATAATTAAACTTGTGGTGCTTCCTGCTGTGTTTATTTCTGCGGCACTTGCCTTTGGCTTTAGAAATGAAGCCCTCTTGGCCCTTGTAATTATGCTTGGATCTCCAACAACACCATCATGTTTTATTATGGCAAAAAATATGAAAAACGACGGCGTACTAACTTCAAGTGTTATTGCAGCAACCACACTTTTGTCATCAGTTACCCTAACATTTTGGATTTTTCTGATGCGTTATCTCGAGTTTATTAATTAATTTTACTTAGTGGTTTATTCTTAAAAGCCAGGTACCCCCCCATGAGAAATCATTGTAGTTGCTGCTTGGTTTACGGCAATGGAAGGTAAAAGAGCAAATCCATTAAAATTCATTACCACGGCAGATGCTGATGCCATACGTTACCTGTAGTTAAATCTTTTTCAAATTTGTTATCCATAATTGGATTATAGTGCTGATAGTGACAAAAGTTATATCAAAAAGTTATAAAGTGTTTATCATTTATTATTAGATAACATAGTATAATGACATATATATTTTTTATAAGAGGGTTTTAACATGAAGGTTCTTGTTACAGGTGGTGCAGGCTATATTGGTAGTCATACATGTGTAGAACTTGCGGCTAATGGTTATGATATCGCGATTGTAGATAATCTTTGTAATTCAAGTCCTAAGGTAATGGACAGACTTAAGACAATTACAGGTAAGGAATTTCCACTTTATCAGGTGGATATTAGAGACATTGATGGCCTCGCTAAGGTGTTTGAGGCGGAAAAACCTGATCTTGTAATTCACTTTGCAGGTCTTAAGGCAGTAGGAGAGTCTGTTGCTAAGCCAATGGAATACTACGAGAATAATATCTCAGGTACACTTAATCTTACTAAGGTTATGCGTGAGCATGGATGTAAGAATATTATCTTCTCATCTTCTGCTACTGTTTATGGAGAACCTGCATTTATTCCTATCACAGAGCAGTGTCCAAAGGGTGTATGCACTAATCCATATGGTTGGACAAAGCATATGCTCGAACAGATTCTCACAGATATTCAGAAGGCAGATCCTACCTGGAATGTAATTCTTCTTAGATACTTTAATCCAATCGGAGCTCATAAGAGTGGACTTATTGGTGAGGATCCAAAGGGTATTCCTAATAATCTTCTTCCTTATGTGGCACAGGTTGCTGTTGGAAAGCTTCAGACAATTGGCGTATTTGGAAATGATTACGATACTCCAGATGGAACAGGTGTAAGAGATTATATTCATGTAGTTGATCTTGCTAAGGGACACGTTAAGGCTATTGATATGATTAAGAAGAATCCTGGTGTGAAGATTTATAATCTTGGTACAGGTAATGGTTATAGCGTTCTTGATGTTATCAAGGCATTCTCTGTAGCATGTGGTAAGGAACTTCCTTATGTAATTAAGGAGCGTCGTCCAGGTGATATCGCTAGTTGTTATTCTGATGCTACACTTGCCAAGGAAGAACTTGGATGGGTTGCTGAATATGGCATCGCAGAAATGTGCGAGGACTCTTGGAGATGGCAGTCCAATAATCCAAATGGTTATGCAGATTAATTTATTTAAAGCGCAATTTTGAATTGCGCTTTTAACTTGCATTGAAATTATTGGGGACAAAGTGAGCTTTCTAGTCCCCTATAATCAGGCTAAATAGGAGGTATAAGGATATGAAAATTGCAGCATATAACTATAGAGAGTTTGATGAAGCTATTTATTTTAATAAGTTTTCCAAGCAGTACAATGTAGAGATTGTTCCAATTAGAGCTAATCCTACAGTAGAAAATGCTGACCTTGCTAAGGGGTGTGAAGGTGTAACAGTAATTACGCAGCCAATTACTAGGGATATTATCTCCAAGTGGGCCGAGGTTGGTGTGAAGCATATTTCTACACGTACTATTGGTTATGACCATATTGACTTAGAGGCCGCAAAGGAATTTGGTATGGCAGTAAGTAATGTAACTTACTCTACAGGTAGTGTTGCTGATTACACTGTAATGCTTATTCTTATGTGTCTTCGTCGCATGAAGTCTATTATCAAGCGTGCGGAAGGCATGGACTACGGTCTTCCTGGTAATATCGGCCGTGAGATAAAAGATCTTACTATTGGTGTAGTAGGTACAGGTAAGATTGGTACACACGTAATTAAAAATCTTAGTGGATTTGGATGTAAGATTATTGCTTATGATCCTTACGAGAATCCTGAAGCATCAAAGTATGCTGAGTATGTTTCACTTGAGAAGGTGCTTTCTCAGGCGGATGTTCTTACATTCCACACACCAGCAGTTCCAAGTAGTTTCCACATCGTAAATGAAGATTCCATCAAGACTATGAAGGATGGAGTAGTAATCGTAAATACAGCTCGTGGTAGCATTATTGATACACCTGCATTTATTAGTGCGCTAGATTCTGGTAAGATTGGTGGCGCTGCTCTTGATGTAGTTGAAAATGAGCTTGGTATTTTTTATGGTGACTACAAGTATCAGGTAGTTCCACATCATGAGATGAGTATTCTTAAGGATTATCCTAATGTACTTATGCTTCCTCATATGGCTTTCTATACAGAGAATGCAATTTCAGATATGGTTGAGCACTCTATCTGTCACATCCTTGAAGGAAAGAGCATTATCTAAATGAATGAACACAAGACTATAAAGAAATATTTCAATAGAAGACTTCAGAAACTATCTACTTTTCTCCTTTTTTACTATGGAATAGGTGATGTACTTTGTCTTGCTGTTATTGGATTTGTTTTTTATAGATATCCAGATAATATTATATTTTTTCTGCCTATATTAGTAATTGCTATTATTACTTTGTTTATTGTTATCGGTATTTACAGAAATCAGCGAATCCTTATTAAAAGCAAGTTCGGAAAGAATCTAAAAAAATATCTTGGTGACAAAGACACTGCCATAGAGGCCTTAGATCAGATAGATTATGAAATAGATTCACCACTATATAGTGATGTAACTTCTAAGGATGAGTTTAATAACTTCATGATTACAAAGAACTGGGTCATTGGAAATAGTGGACTATACTTGGCAAGACCTACAGGGGTTAAATTAGCTGATATTAAGGAGGTTAAGCCCTTTAGACAAGTTGTGCATTATCGTGCCCATAGATGGTACGCCTATGGCATTAATGCAATTGATAGTAAAGGAAATCGCCATGTCTATTATTTGAGAGATGAAAACTATCGTGACAAGGCGTTAGCCCAGCTTAATAGACTTCTACAAGTGAATGCAAACACTACTTTAGATGCGCCTTCTTATGATTATTTTGCACGATTAACACAGCAAGATATCCAGGAACTTAAAAATCTTATTAGAGAAGATCGTAAGATGATGGCTATTAAGGTTTGTAAGGATAAAACTGGTGCTGGCCTTAAGGAGACCAAAGAATTTGTTGAGAGGCTTCAGTAATCACATGAAAACCATAAGAGTAGTTGCTGCTGTTATCTGTGATTCTATTGAATCCAAATCACGAATATTTGCCACGGCTAGAGGCTATGGTGATATGAAGGGTGGATGGGAATTTCCAGGAGGCAAGATTGAGCCAGGGGAGACTTCTGAGGTTGCTCTTGTGCGTGAGATAAGAGAAGAACTAGATACGGATATAAGACTTGGAGAGTTGATTGATACCATTGAATATGATTATCCGACATTTCATCTTTCTATGGACTGTTTCTGGGCAGAGGTGATAAGCGGAGACCTGATTCTTAAGGAAGCTCAAGATGCTAAGTGGCTTACCAAGGAGACTATTGATTCTGTTAATTGGCTTCCAGCAGACATTACATTAATAGAAAAAATAAAAAGTTATATATAAAGAAAAAATCTCAGAGTTGATTCTGAGATTTTTCTTCGTGAATTAATTAGATTAATAGTTATAATTCTTCTACTTTCTGTGAATTTCCTGAGGATCGTCCTTGAAGGCCATATCTTAAAATGTACATTGCGACAATCATTATGATGAATGCGATGATAAGACATATAGCAGGATTATGGATAAATCCCGCAATTATGTAGCTGATACATGAGATGGCTGCTGCTGTAAGCGCATAAGGCATTTGTGTGGAAACATGTGCTATGTGGTTACACTGGGCACCTGCTGATGACATGATTGTTGTATCTGAAATAGGAGAACAGTGGTCACCACATACAGCGCCTGCCATACAAGCGGATACACAGATAACAGCCAGTGGGTTTCCGCTTTCTAGAGGAAACGCGTTTAAGGTAATAGGAATGAGAATTCCGAATGTTCCCCAAGATGTTCCTGTTGCAAAAGAAAGACCACAGGCAATAAGGAAGACAATTGCTGGGAGGAATGAAAGGAATGATCCGGCACTTTCAGCGATAAGACCTGCAACATAATCAGCTGCACCCAAAGAGTCTGTGATTGACTTAAGAGTCCATGCAAGTGTAAGAATCATGATGGCTGGTACCATTGCCTTGAAGCCTTCTGTAAGGCAGTCCATGCAACCTGAAAAGGAGAGTACCTTTCTTATTACATAGAATGCTATTGTAAAAAGGAGAGCTCCGAAAGAACCGAGCACTAGACCGACGGAAGCATCAGAATTGGCAAATGCGTTAATAAATGTCTCGCCTGAGAAGAATCCTCCAGAATAAATCATGCCACATACACAAAATGCGATGAGAACAAGGATAGGAAGAACGAGATCGATTACTTTACCTTTTCCTTCTACCTTGGATTCAGAGGTTTCCGCGCGCTTGAAGCCACTATAAAGGTCGCCTTCGAGAGCGGCTGCTTCATGACGTGCCATAGGACCGTAGTCAATCTTAAATACAGTAATGAAAATAATCATTACGAAAGTTAAGAGTGCGTAGTAGTTATAAGGGATTGCTTTAACGAAAAGCATAATTCCGTTAGTTCCCTCAGGGGCGAATGCAGATACAGCTGCCGCCCAGGAAGAAATAGGAGCAATGATGCAAATAGGTGCTGCAGTAGCATCGATAAGGTAAGCAAGCTTAGCTCTAGATACCTTGTGTGAATCTGTTACGGGACGCATTACAGAACCAACGGTAAGGCAGTTAAAGTAGTCGTCGATAAAGATGAGAATTCCAAGTGCCATAGTTGCTAGTTGAGCACCGATTCTTGTTTTGATATGTTTGCTTGTCCACTGCCCAAATGCAGCAGAACCGCCTGCTTTGTTCATGAGTGCAACAAGAATGCCAAGGAATACTAAGAATAACAAAATGCCTACATTATAAGCATCGGATAATTGTGCAATAACGCCGTCTGCAAAAATGTGCTGAACTGTTCCTTCGAATCCGAAGTTAGAATAAAGAAGTGCGCCACAGATAATACCAATAAAGAGGGAGCTGTATACTTCTTTTGTAATGAGTGCAAGGGCGATGGCGATTAATGCCGGAATTAGTGCCCAAAATGTTCCCGTAAAAACCATTAAAGATACCTCCTAATGAGAGTACTATACATTAGGAAATATACACTAGTCAAAAATCCTATATAAGTTTTATAAGTACCATGTAGCAAATCGTTCCAATGATAATGGAAAGGTACATGTTTTTCTTATAGACGTGCACGCCTGCAGTGATGAGGCAGGCAATAATTTCTGGAAGAAATCCGTGAAGTGTCGAAAATGTAATTCCCTTAAGACAGTAGCAAACTAGTACGACCATAATTGCAGGTGGGAGCACTTTGCCAAGGTATGTAACCCATGATGGTAAAGGTCTTTTACCAAAGGCGATAAAAGGTAAACTTCTAGTAAGAAAAGTTACTAAAGCGATAATTACTATGGCGATGACGACATAGGTATTATCCATGTGCCACCTCCATTTTACGTGAGATGACGTCTCGTAGAATAATTAGAGTGATTAATGTCACTGTAAGTGTTGGAATAATAAAATATTCTGGTCCTAATACTACAAGAAAAACTACAGCACTAATAAGTCCTGTAAGCGCAGGGATTTTGCTCTTATATTGTGATAACTGATTGAGTACTACTACCAAGAAAAATGCGGTAGCGGAAAATTCTATTCCTGATAAGTCAAACGGGAGAAAGCTTCCTGCGACAGCGCCTAATAAACTTCCAAGAATCCAGTAACACTGATTTGTAAGTGCGATAAAGAAGTCTGCATTTTTCTCGTTTATATTTGTAGGATGTTTTACAGAACAAAGGATGGAATATGTCTCATCAGTAAGTGCGAAAACCATGTACGGATAACGCCACCCTGATTTGCGGAATTTTTCGATAAATCCCACACCATAAAATAGATGACGGCCATTAATAAAAAGGGTCATTATGGCAAGAAGTGGGAAGGAACTGCCAGATATAAGCATAGGTATCATTGCAATTTGCATGGATCCAGCGTAAATGAATACGCTACACAAAATAGCAGTGAGAATGGAGAAGCCAGCCTCTATCATCATGACACCGAAAGCAATGCCAAGAAAAACATAAGTAAAGAAAATTGGGAAAGTTTGCTTTAATGCAAACCTTAATTCTTTCATAAAAGTACTACATCTCCATAAATTCGCTTTCAATAGAATATCACGAATTATAAAAAAAGCACTGCCAATATGCAGTGCTTTTTATGGGACTTTATCTTACTTTTGTGATTACATATCCAAACTTAATCCAACGATTCATATCTATCGGGTTTGTATCATCTACTAGGATAGTCTCGCCGTAGCCACTTATTGGTTCTAGTTTACAAGGCGAAGTTTGATGGAACTTACGAACGTAGGCACAGCCCGTATTTTTATTTATAAAAACACCGGTATCACCATCTCTAATTGCTTGTCTACAAATAAGTAAGACATCACCTTTGTTGTATGCAGGGTGCAAATGGTTGCTGGTGATTTTAAGACCGCAGTGAATGAGATTTCCGTATTTTTCTCTATATGTAGCTACATTTAATTTTTCTACATTCGAAGTGTCATAAATCATGCCGTCTTCCATGTTGCCTGTAGGTATATAAACCGTGACGTAGTCTTCATGATCTTGATGGGTAGCGGCAAAATTTTTCTCAAATTCTATAAGACCATCAATAAAGGAAAGCTGTGACGGAGATAGACCTACAATCTTGCTCTTTACATTGAGAACGCTGTTATTTGATACATCTAGGAACTCATATGCTAGTTTTCCTGTGAGTTGATAAAGACGGTATGCAGTATATAAATCTATTCTTTCGATACTGCAAGTAATGAGTCGCTTGTATGATGCAAGTGACATGTCGAGCTTTTTGGCCATTTGCGCCTGGGAGAGACCTCGATTAAATCTCTCGCGCTCTATATTTATGGCAAATCTTTTTATCATTTCTTCTCGTGTCATATAGGCATAATATAGCACAGTGATGGCTCAAAAGTGAGCTATCATAAACTGCATTTTGTGCCCTTTTTCTGAATCTTAAGTTCAGCATTATTAGTTGTACGGAATTACAATTCGGGTAGATTGAACAAGACGAAGGAGGATATAAAATGAATTCACTTAAATGGATTAACACTATAGCTTTCTTAGCCATGGTAGGTGTAAATATTGCAGCTAATGTAATACCTATCGGAGGAGTTACTACTGGTGGTGTATCAAAGGCATATCCCAACTTGTTTACTCCTGCACCTATTACTTTTGCTATATGGGGAGTTATATATTGTTTCCTAATTTTGTTTGTGCTTTTTCAGATAGGAATTGTCGGTAGCAAATCAACAAGTAGCATGGTAAGAGATGAAATTGGAATAGCATTTGCTTTTAGTTGTGCGCTTAACATAGCTTGGATATTTGCCTGGCATATGAAGAAAATTGAACTTTCGACCATATTAATAGCGCTACTCCTCTTAAGTCTGATTTGTATTACCAAAAGAGTAGATAAGGTGAATAGTTCTTTCTTGTCTTACATAATGGTAAATGTTGGTTTTGATATTTACTTTGGTTGGATTATTGCCGCTACTATTGCCAATGTTAGCGTAATGCTAACGAAGATGAATTGGAGTGGATGGGGTATATCAGATGCTACTTGGACAGTAATTATTATTATCGTAGGTGCATTAATAGGTGCTGCAGTAGTTATTGTCGAAAATAGATATATATCTGGCCTGGCTATTATATGGGCCTACATTGGAATTATGATCAAGCACTTGTCGCAGATAGGTTACGCTGGTAAATACATGATTATTGTGTTTGCAGCTGCGATTGGAATAGTAATTATTTCAGGTGCTGCTATATATAGGTTGATTGTTCCTAACCCTAGAGCTGGAGTCGTATCCAGCCTGGGCTAGTCAGAACAATAATATTCATTGCCAAAAAGAAGTGGGACGTAAATCTATGCCGCCATAATGTCCCCTCTTTTTTCTCCCTCCCAACTGAATAAGGTCACCTCTCCCATGGGTGACCTTATTTCTTATAGGAGATCCAATAGTGTAGTATATAAATATAGTGAAATTAGAAGGAGATTTATTATGTCAGTTATTCATTTAAGTAAAGACAATTTTGAAGAAGAGGTTCTTAAGTCTGATGTGCCAGTTCTTGTGGATTTTTGGGCTACATGGTGTGGACCTTGTCGCATGCTTGCGCCTACTATAGAGGAGCTTTCTAATGAACTTACAGATGTTAAGGTTTGTAAGCTTGATGTAGATGATAATCCAGAGCTTTCTGAGAAGTACGGTATTATGAATATCCCTTGCCTTATGGTATTTAAAGGTGGCGACGTGGTAAAGACTGCTATCGGAGTTCAACCTAAGGAAACACTTAAGGAGATGGTTCTTTCCGTATGAAGAAAGTAATCATAATTGGTTCAGGTCCAGCAGGAGTTTCTGCAGCCCTTTATACGGTTAGGGGTGGTGTTGATACTACAATTATTTCAAATGGCGTAGGAAGCCTTGGTAAAGCGCACGAAATACAGAATTACTACGGCGTAAGTGGCAGTGTGTCTGGAATGGATCTGGCATCGACAGGTATATCTCAGGCTAAGGCTCTGGGAGTGAAATTTATCGAGGATGAGGTTGTGGGTCTTACCTATGAGGAGAGTCTTGTGGTGGAGACAGTAAGCGGTCGTTACTCCACAGACTACGTGGTAATTGCCACAGGGACATCACGTAATGTTCCAGCATCACTTAATGTGAGTGATTATGAAGGTAAAGGCGTCAGTTACTGTGCTATTTGTGATGCGTTCTTTTATCGCAATAAAAATGTTGCAGTTCTAGGTAATGGCGAATTCGCTTTGCATGAGATTAAGGATTTGCTACCAGTTGCATCTTCGGTAACACTTCTTACAAATGGTGATGAGCTTAAAACAGAGATGCCTTATGGGGTGAAAGTCGATACGCGTAAGATAAAGTCATTTGAAGGTGATGCTCGTCTTGAAAAGGTTACTTTTGTTGATGATGATAGTATAGATGTAAGTGGACTTTTTATTGCTTTAGGTACAGCAGGCGCGACGGCACTTGCAAAGAAAATTGGAGCTGTTATTGGTGATAATGGCATAGTGGTAGATGAGAATAAGGAAACATCTGTGCCAGGAGTTTATGCGGTAGGTGACTGCATTTCTGGACTTAAGCAAGTGGCTAAAGCTGTTTATGATGGAGCTGTTGCAGGTCATCATATTGTTGGACGATAAGTTATATACGCATGTAATTATCAATAAAAATCCTCACCCTTGAAAGGATGAGGATTTTGTTATTTATGACTTACTGCATCCAGCTAGGCTTTGGACCACCAAAAGGACCGTTATCAATATTTCTTTCCCAGATTGGTTTTGTTTGGTTTGATTCTGGTTCAGATTCCTTAGTTGGCTCCACAACTGGCTCTTCTTCGGATGAAACTACCTTAACTGCAGGTGTTACTGCTTTTGCCCAAGCTGGAGTTTCCTTTGCAGTATCTCCTGCTTTTAATGGGGAAGAAAGAGAAGGTGAATTTGGGTTATTAGACTTTAAGAGCTTTGGCTCTCCAGATGGCTTTAAAGCCTCATCTGGCTTAATAGCAGCGGCCCAAATTGGGTTAACATCTTCTTTTGTTTCTTCTTCCTTCTTTGGTTCTGCGGAAGAAGCAGTAGTTGCCTTTTTGTTCTTAGCTGCACAACGTGGACATGGTGTAGTGTTTACCATGGATCCGCAAACGTCGCATCTATAAAGAGAACCCTTCTTGACTGGATTGGAAGCAGGCTTCTTTTCTTCTTCCTGTGTAGTATCAGTAGATTCGATTGGCTCCTCTTTGGATTCCTTTTTAACCTCGTCCTTCTTTTTTAAAGCGGAAGCATTGTTGGCGAGATCGCTTTCTGTAGCAGGCTTAGTAGCCGCTGCCCAAATTGGATTTGTCTCTTCCTTTGTCTCTGGTGCTTCAGATTCTGTTTCTGCAGCCACGACCTTTTTGTTTTCTGCTTTGTTTTTTGCTGCGCAACGTGGGCAAGGTGTCTGGTTAACCATGTTGCCACATACGTCGCACTTGTAGAGAGAACTCTTCTTAGCTGGAGTAGAAATTGGAGCGAAAGCGGAATTAGTAGTTTCCTTCTTTGGTTCTTCTTTTTCTGCTTTCTCTTCCTTTTTAGATTCACTTACTTCCTTCTTGAAAGGGTCAGCCTTTTTCTCTACCGGTGTAGCTTTTGATTCTTCTTTGCGCTTAAATGGGGAGGATGATTCCTTAATAGGCTTTTTTTCTTCTGTAGCAGTCTGCTTAGAGTTGTCGCTCTTGATATCATCCTTTAGCTCATCAAGCTTATTTTCGAGGGCGTTAATTTTATTTGCATTAAAGGAAATGCTTTCGTCAATATTACCTAAGGATCTTATTACCTTAGCATGTTGCTCTTCGAGAGTTATGAAAGCATATCCAAGAGCACCACCGATAACGAGGCCTCCAATTGCACCCATTAATCCGTTAGTAAGTGCACCAGCAGTTGTTGTAGCACCTGCTGTGACAATTGCTACGATTTTGGATGTTCTTTCAATAGATTCTGCATAATTCTTGAGTTCATTACTATTATTACTGTTATACATACTATCCCCCTTAATCTATTTAAAACACACTTTTACATTGTAGTTATAAATATAAAATAAAGCAAATATATTTGATTATAGTTACGCTTATATAATCAGGTCGTTTATGATACTGAATATGCTGTAAAATTAAAAAATAAATCACCTTGTGGAAGGAGCTTTTTATGAAGGCAAAGAAGTATTGTTTTAATGGTGAGAATAAACTCAAACTTGATAAGATTTCTACCGATAGTAAGGCAGATAAAGTTTCTAAGGAAACTATTCTTAAGAAAACACTAGAGAATCAAGAAAAAATAGCCGCTTTGCAGGAAAAGCTCTATGCTGATGGTAGAGAAGGCGTAATTCTTGTTCTTCAAGCTATAGATGCAGCAGGTAAGGACAGCACAGTAAAACATGTTATGTCTGGAATTAATCCACAGGGTGTGGATGTTGTTAGCTTTAAGCAACCTAATAGTGAGGAGTTGTCCCACGATTTTCTTTGGAGAGTAAATAAGCACCTTCCACAGAGAGGCAAGATAGGTATTTTCAATCGTTCTT
>JAKSRH010000026.1 GCA_024403675.1 Saccharofermentans sp.
CCTATTAATGGTCTTGATCCTCAGGGTATTGTAGAGGTTCGTGAGCTTCTCACTAAGCTTAATACTGAGAAGAATATGACAATCCTTATTAGTAGCCACATTCTCGAGGAGCTTGCAAAGGTTGCTACAGATTATGCAATTATTAATGATGGTGTAATTGTAGAGGAATCCACAAGCGTAGAACTTCGTGAGAAGTGCCGTGACAAGATTGTTATCAAGGCAGAAGAGACAACAAAGATTCTTCCAATTATTGATGGACTTGGATTTACTGAGTACCAGGTAATCGATAGTAAAACAATTAATATTTACGAGCGTTTGGGTGATATTTCAACTCTCAACATGGAAATTGCAAAAGCAGGCATCATGATCGAGTCCATTGGGGTAGAGGCTTCCGATCTTGAAGAGTACTTCCTAAAAGTTACTGGTAATACTACTGGTGACATTTCTTAAGCAGGAGGTATAAGGGATATGTTTTTAAGATTATTAAAGTCAGAGTTTTATAGAGCGCGTAAGCAGAAGAATCCATATATACTTTTAGTATTTTTGCTTCTTGCAGTGCTTCTTACATGTTTGGTTCTTATTAAGTTTGATTTCCTTAGCCCAATTGGCATTGATAGAGATACTTATGTAGCACTTACTGCAGAGGGTAACTCCATGGAGGGTATCGATGATGCAGTTCAGCTTGGAACAATGCTTGGTTCTGAGATGGATTCTGAGACTGAAATCATTGGAAAAGGTATTTTCTATGATGCAGATGTAAATACTTTGTTCAATATGGTAGTTGCTGAGTTAGATGTACTTTTGTTGTTGACTATTTTTATTGGTATTTTCATTGGTGATATTTTTTCCATGGGAATCGAGAAAAACTTGGTTATTTGTAATAACAAGCGTAGTACGCTTTTCTTAGCAAGAGCTACTGTAATTGCAATTTATGCATTAATTTTGCATGTATTCTCTTTTATCTTTACCATCATTTCCGTTGGTATCATGGGTAATGGAATAACATTTGATTGGAATAAGTACACTATTGGATATTTATTCCTTTCATATTTACTTACAGTGGCATTTGGTATTGTTATTTATGCAGTAACAGTTGCTACTAAGAGTAAGGCTGCTGGAATTACTATTGGTGTTATTCTATCTACAGGAGCACTTGCTTCTATCATTTCTATTGCTAACTGGTATTTGGTTAATAAGTTTGACTTAAAGTCAGATTTCTCTATTGCGAATTATTTCATTACAGAAAATCTTGTTACTTTAGGCGTACCATTTACTAGTACTCAGGCAACTAGAGCTATAGTTGTGAGCGTAGTATTTATAGCAGCTGCTGTAGCAGTAATAATGTCACTTAATAAGAAAAGAGATATTGTGTAAATGTTTACAAACCTTGCATATATGAACTTTATTCGTATAATGAAATGCCGCTATAACAAAGCGGCAATTTCTATTGCAAGTTTTATAGTAATCATCTTCTTCTTTATTTTCAGATATATATTTCAAAATATTCCTCCTGAAAGTCATGTAGTTACAGATGGACGATGGTTTCAGACTACAGTGGGAACAATGTTTTTAAATGTGATAATTGGCCTTGTTGCATTTATGATGATTTTTGTTACATGCGATTATTACAAATTCCGTTTGTATATAAATATTCAGAATAGTTATAAGAGTAATGTTTTATTTTGTGCTTCTGAATATGCAGCGCTTATTTTGTTCGCTTCACTTGTAGGTATATTTGTTCCTATTTCTTATTTAGTAACAGGAATAGTTGGTCATGATGCGATTATTGATGGGGCTGGAAGATTTTTTCTGATTTATTTGGCATCTGTATTTTCAATATTTACAGTGACTTTGCCAACTTTCTTTGTGGCAACTTTAATAAAGAAAATTTGGCCTGCTATTATTGTATTTTTGTTGCAGTTTTTCCTTTTTAGTTTTGCTTTAGGATTAGCGGTAGGACTTACATCTACTGAGGACGAAATTGGTAGTTTGAGTGGTGTTTTTGCTTATCCAGCTTCATTGGTGCACTGGTCAGCTTTGCTTAATCCAGGTGATGTTTTTTATCAGTTTGCAGTTAAATCTACATCGCTATCTAACTACAATCTAGGACTTATTCTTGTTAATGCGACAACATATGTGTTAGTTTGGTTTTTATTAACATGTCTTGTAACTAGAAAGAAGGTGGAGTAATGACAGAAGACGTAATTATAATTCTACTTGTTTTGTCAGTAGCTCTTCTTTTGGCATTGTCTCTCATGACCCTTTCTATATTGAGCCAGATAAGAAGTCTTCGTAATCAAGTTCATTTTATTGCCAGAAATGACACAAATAAGCGTGTTACTTTTTATGGTAAATCTCGCCATATGGTAACTATAGCTAAGGACATTAACGAAATTCTTGATAGTTACAATGAGCGTGATGCGGAGATTATTCGTGAGAACAAAGATATAAAAGATACACTTACAAACATGTCCCACGATATTCGTACACCTCTTACATCTATGAAGGGTTATTTTGAACTTATGGGTGAGACTGATGACCCAGAAGAGCAGGAGAAGTATCGTTCTATCATCACTGAGAGAATTGATTCCTTAAGTGAAATGCTTGAGACAATGTTCTATTTTACTAAGGTTACAAACGTAAATTACAAAGTCGAATTAGAGAGAATGAATTTGTCTTCTGTCGTACTTCAGACAATGTTTTCTTATTATGAAGACTTTGAAAAAGCTGGAATTGAGCCAGATGTTGATGTAGACGAAAACCTTATGATTATTGGTAATGTTCAGGCAGTAAAGCGTATTACTCAGAATCTTATTAAGAATGTCTTAGTTCACGGTGAGGGCGGCATGACAATCTCTCTTAAAAAGGGAGAAGGGGAGAATGCTGGCAAGGCTGTTTTGGTTGTAAGTAATAAAGAAAAAGATGGCGATATTCCTGACCCAGAGAAGGTATTTGATCGTTTTTATAAAGCGGATAAATCCAGACATACCACATCTAGCGGTATCGGACTTTCTGTTGCAAAAAAATTAGTAAATAGCATGGGTGGAACTATCTCTGCAAGTTCTGCAGCACGTATCTTTACAATCACTATTGTTTTCCCAGGCATTAATTAATTTCTAATCAATATTCTTCAAATTCATTTTTTAAGATGATAAAATGAGACTGTTAGTTTTGGCACTTTTTTATAGAAATAAAGGGGTCCCTTATGAAGGAAATAGATGCAACTAATTTATCTCAAGAAAACATACAGCAGCTTGAGAGTCTCGTACTCAACACTATTAAGAATTATTCTGTAGATACAGTTTATTTTAAGGATCGTAATTCCAAGTTTTTGTGGAACAGTAAAGGTCATTCAGATCAGGTAGGTGAGCCAGATCCTTCTTGCATGAGAGGTAAATCTGATTTTGATTATTTCCCTGAAGAGTTTTCTCAGATAGCTTATGATATTGAGCAGAAAATCATGGAGACAGGCGAACCAATCATAGATGCCAGCGAGACTTGGAATAAGAATGACGAAGAAGTAGTTTATCTTATGAGTTCCAAGTATCCCCTCTATGGTGATGATGGTGAGATTATTGGTACTTGGGGTGTAACTCGTGATATTACTGAGATAAAGCTTATGGAACAAAAGCTAGAGCAGGCATATCAGAAGTTGCAGCGCTATTCACGTGTTGATGATTTAACTGGTCTATATAACAGAAGATATTATTCTGAATATCTCGAGAAGATTATTAGTATCTGTGATAGAAGAGAAGATGGTAGATTTGCCGTAATCGCAATTGATGTAGATGATATGTCTTCTATCAATGAAAGATATAACAAACAGTGTGGAGATAATCTTCTTAGACTTATTGCTTCTACAATTCTTATTAATATCGATAAGACATCTACCGCATTTAGAACTGGTGATGATGAGTTCATGGTACTTATTCCAGATATAGAAGAGGAAGAAGCTTTAAGAGTGGCTAAGAAGATACAAAATAGCATCTCCTCAGAACCACTTGTTATTGATTCTAAGCAGTCAGAAAGCATAACTGCATGTATTGGAATCTGTATTTACAAAAACGGTATGAGCATCACAGAGTTTGTATCTCAGTTAGATAGAAGACTCTTTAAGTCAAAGAGATCTGGAAAGAACCAGATATCCATCTAACGGATTATGCAGCTGTTTTACTAATAGATTTACTCTTAAGCCCTGTGCGAATCGCGCGGGGCTTTGTTACGCGGTGAGCATCTTCGCCTGAAGGCATACGGGCTGGCCTTACAGGCGGTGGAAGATGCTTAGGAGAGATATTTGATGCCCTGCGGGAAAGGGCGGAGGATTGTTTGCTGTTAGATGAATTACGAGCTGCATTGGTAGCCTTGAAGTGAATACTTGCTACTTCTTCGGCTTCTTTCCAGAAGTTAACTGCGTCTGTAGCAGCCTTTATGGTGGCGATAAGGAATACTACTAATACGAACATATCAAATGGTGACATAGGTTATTTACCTCATTTCTTGTGTGCTTGCTTGTTATGATTGGAGTATAGCAGGGTAAGTGTGTCAATAAATGGACACTTTGTCACTTTGTTCGAATTTGTTCGTAAAATGTTTGATTTTATCCTCGTTCGTCCAAAACAGTTTGAATTCTGTCTTCGGCAATAGGGATTATCTCATCTAGAGATTTGTCGCCGTTAAAATATGGCGCCATTTCCTCATATAAGATTACAGATACTATTTTATCAGCAGATTCTATTCCACTGGCATTATCGATATTCGTAGAATAAATCTCAACTGCCAAATCCACATTATCAAAAGAAAAATATTCCATATGAGTTGTTGGATCAGAAATGTTATAAGAATCAACATCTCTATTACATGCATTAATAAAATCTTCCATAGCAGGTTTTGTCCATTCTCTCATGACAGATGTAGATGAATAAAGTTCCTGACTGTCTTTACTGAGCATATATAGAACAAAATCCACTGCACCATCGATATTGGTACATGAAGTAGAAATACCAACAGAAGAATATGCACCGATTAGTGGACCACGACCATCAACTGACGGTAAACCATAAACAGTAGATATGCCGGAAGGACCAATAAAATTTTGTGCAGTGATATAACTGGTATATGAATAGGTAGTACCCCAGTAATTTTCATAGTTAGTATTTTCATTTAAGTCCAGTGCATATGTATTTACAAACTTTGCTAAATCATAGAAAGTATCATTGTCTAGGGCTACCCTACCATCTTGAATAAAGAGCTCGTTCATATTACTGAATAGAAGATTAAAATAATCGAGTCTAGTGCGGAACATATTAATTGAATCATAGCCGTCATCTTCAATAATCTCAGCATATTGCTCAAAGGTGAAACCGTACTTATCATAGTCTGAAGGAGACGTAATAGATCCCACTAAGCCTGAAAGATAAATACTAGTTGGAACCTGATATAACGCATCATTTGAATTAGAGGCTACTTCAAACACATTGGCATAGTAAATATCATCATTAAGGATTCCATTACTAATAAGATATGGCTTCATATCAATTAGGGCGTCGCTAGAACTAAGCTCATTATAGCTAATTCCATCTAGTATGATATCAGGACCATCTCCGCTTATAAGGTCAATATAAAGCTGGTCAGTTACATTAGCTATTGCATTAGCGTAATTTTCATTGTCGCAAAAATATTCAGATTGAGATGGTATGGTATATCTATTGTCTATGGCGATAAATATATTATCCTGTGAATCGTTGTATTTACGTAAAATCTCACATTCTTCATATGACATGTCTCCAGATAGTGAACATGCAGTTAATAGTTCGCGCCCCTCGTATGGATTTCCATCACAAAGTGAGTATGTAAAAATACCAACCCCGCGTTTAAAACTTGCACCTTGAGTATAAAGTCCATGAGCCATAACAACAGAAGTATCATTTATGGCAATTATTCCAAAGCCATCACCGAAAGTGTGTTTGTTCATGTTACAGTACTGAAGATCTACAAGTTTCTCAAACTTCAAAGTATCTAGATTAAGTGTTGCGATATAGTCCGTACCCTTCACAGCAAGTAAGCTATTAGATGCTAATGAGTTAACTGCCATACCCCAATCGATATTATTTATATCAATACCAAGTTCACTAATAGCTGTTTCAATATCTATTAGCTGAACTTCGTGTGATGTGAGGTTGATAACATATAGTTTAGTTATATTATCTGTAGTACGAAGCATGATAGAAGCATGTGAATCATCAATTAATCTGATGCTATCAACAAAAGAAATGCTGGCATTAATGTAATCTGTACCGAAGTCTATTGTGTCTATAGAATTAGTTTCTGGATCATAACAGATTATCTTGGTACCGGATACATATGGTGGCATAGAAAAGTCATTAAGACCTACTAGCATATATAGTTTTCTGTTTGCATTAACGGAAGATAAAATACGAGTGTTTTTGGTTAGATTTTCATTAAGAGTATCTGAAGATATATCTTCTATTACTTCTAGATTTTCTTTATCAAGTTTGGCTACACGATATTCATACAAATCCTCAGTGAAATTATCGTGGCGATATATAATGCTGTACATTTCATCTGATTCTAATATTCTTGCAATGGTATATGAATGTTCACCTTCCGAGTCTACTACATAGTATTGTTCATAATCTGATAGGTCGTAACACATTTCTTGCTCACCTGTTAGAAGGTTATATTTAACTAGATGACAAAAATCTTTCATATAATTTTCATCCTGCATGGAGAGGCCTTCATCATTTTTAAGAAAACCTCTAACGATACTGGTTACATAAGTATCATCTGCACTTAAAAACTCATTAATTATCTGATTGTAATGTGGATCCCAATATTCTTGTTCAATAAGATATTCTTCATAGTGATACCAAGAGACATTAGTATTATTGATGATAATACCTGCTTCATCTGTCTCGATATTTACACCTTGTTTTTCTGACGTATTATTTGAATTTTGTCTATCACCTTTATTGCATGCTATTAGTTGTAGTGATAGTGCTGCAACTAGCATTAAAGCTACAAATTTTTTCATAGTTAATTTTCCCCTCGTAAACACAAATAAATACCACAATTTAATTAAAACATTCACATGTGTAGGAGTTGTGTAAGAGTTGCAACTTTTGCAAGGTTTTACAAAATTTTTTTGCAACCAATTTATTCTTTCTTCGTGTATATGGGTGTAGATAAGTTTGAAAGGCGGGATAGAATAATGAAATCCTTTAATAAAAAAGCAGTTTGCACAGCAATGGCAATAGTAATGACAGCAGGAATGTTTGCAGGATGTGCAAAGGATGAAAAGAATAAGAAGAAGAATCGTTCTAGTGAAGAAACAACTATTATCACAAAGAGAAACGATCCTGAACTTACCCCTATTAAGAGACAGCCAGTGGAAGTTGATGTGGATCCAATAATTAATAATCCAAGAATTGATAGCTATACAGAGTTTTCTTTGGAGTTATTACGTAATGAATATGATGGAAAGAATACTATGATTTCTCCACTTTCAATTATGGGTGCACTTGGAATGACCATGAACGGTGCTAATGGTGATACATTAGCAGAGATGGAAGAGATGTTTGGTTTGTCTTTAGGAGACGTAAATAACATCATGTATAACATCAATGAAAACTATCTTGGTGATGAAGTAACTCAGGCGAATTCTATTTTCCTTAATAGTCAAAAGGGCTATGAGCTTCAGGATGACTTTAGGCAGAGTATTGTTGATTATTACAATAGTGATATTCAGATAGGAGAGTTTAACGACGATATGGTGGATAGAATTAACGATTTTGTAGGCGTTAATACAAACTATAGAATCAAGGAAATTATTACTGAACTTCAGCCTGATGATCAGATGGTTCTAGTTAATGCACTCTCTTTTGATGGTGAGTGGGAGACTCCTTTTGAAAGTGATTGTACTCGTGATAAAGATTTTACTCTTGAAAACGGCGAGACTATTACAGTATCTATGATGTATGACTCTGGTACAGGTATGTTTATCGGCGGTGATAATGAGATGGGTTATGTTAAAGCATATGATGGCAACTACGCTTTTGTTGCCCTTCTCCCTGATGAAGGATTAAGCATGGATGAGTATCTTTCAACATTAACAAGTGAAGAGGTAATGGGTTATATTCGCGGTGGCGGAAATCAATACGGTAATTATGTTTTTGCTCTTCCTGTGTTCGAAAGTAATTATGAGGCATCACTTAAAGATTCCCTTTGTACAATGGGTATGGAGTCTGCATTTTCAGGAAGTGCTGATTTTACAAACATGTGTACAGTTGATGGTAAAATTCCAGATTTGTGCATTTCTGATGTTGTCCACAAGAGCTACATCAGCGTAAATGAAGAAGGCACAGAGGCAGCAGCTGCCACTGCTGTTGTCATGGTGGATGCATGTTGCGAGGTAGAGGAACCAACAGTAATTAACTATATTATTCTCGACCGTCCATTCGTGTATATGATTGTTAACACAGCAACTGATATGCCTGTATTTGCTGGCGTATATAGTGGCGTTGAAGCTTAAATAACAATTAACCTAGAGAGGATGCTCCGATTCTGATAGCACCAGCTTCAAGCATGGCATTAGCAGCTTCTTTTGAACGGATTCCGCCTGCAGCTTTGATTCTTACATTGCTTCCGCAGTATCTTCTCATGAGAGCCACATCTTCTACAGTAGCACCGGCAGTTCCAAAGCCGGTGCTTGTTTTTATAAAGTCTGCATTTTGCACGGATACAATCTGGCACAAAGCTTTTTTCTCAGTATCTGTGAGGCAGCAAGTCTCGATAATTACCTTTAGGATAGCGCCTCTTTCGTGGCAAGCTTGTGCAAGAATTCCAATCTCATCTGCAACCTCAGCGAAACGGCGGCTCTTAACAAAAGCAACATTGATTACCATGTCGATTTCGCTAGCACCGTTATTAATGGCATCTATAGTCTCAAACTTTTTGGATGCTGTTGTTGCATAGCCGTTAGGGAAACCGATAACTGTACAGATAGCTACACGGCCTCGTGAATACTCGGAAGCAAGGCGTACGTAACATGGCTGAACACATACTGATGCTGCACCAACTTCTGCGGCATTATCTATTAGCTTACGGATATCGTCATCTGTAGCAGTTACTTTAAGATTAGTCATATCTACGTAAGACATGATGTTATCAGGATTAGGTACATTTGCACCACAATTTGGCTCGAAAGTGTGAGGAATAGTTGGTGCTAAAAGAGCATCATAAACAGATGCAGCAACTACCCCGAAACCTGCCTTGTATCCCATGTTATTTGGCACATCATGACCTGCACCATACATGAGAAGAGGCACACACTCACGGGAATGATCAGTAGATATTGTGGAAGGATCACAGCCGTGATCAGCAGTCACGATAAACAAGTCATCTGGACGAAGAAGAGGGATAATTCTTCCCAGTGCGTCGTCAAACTCATGTAAAGCGGTAGCATAACCTGGGATATCATTACGGTGACCGTACTTCATGTCGAAGTCCACAAGGTTAACATAACAAAGGCCATTAAAATCTTTATCAATGTACTCCTCGAGACGTGCAATTCCTTCAGTGTTACCAGAAGTAGTAACCATCTCTGTAAGTCCACGAGATGCGAAAAGGTCTTTAATCTTGCCTATGGAAATCACATCAAGACCTTGTGCCTTAAGAATATCTGGCATAGTAGCTGCAGGAGCACTAAGAGAGTAGTCATGACGATTAGCAGTGCGTGTGTAATTGCCAGAAGTGCCCGTAAATGGGCGAGCTATAATTCTACCTACTGCGTGTTCACCGCACATGAGATCACGAGCTTTGCTACAGTAATCGTACAAAGTCTCAAGAGGTACAACGTCTTCATGTGCTGCTATCTGGAGTACACTATCTGCTGATGTGTATACGATAAGGGCACCTGTTTTTATGTGCTCGTCACCGTAGTCGTTTATTACCTGTGTGCCGCTATATGGTTTGTTGCAAATGATATCTCTACCTGTTATTTCCTTGAGGGCGTCGATTATAGATGATGGGAATCCATCTGGGTAAGTAGGAAGCGGTGTAGAAGAATAAACACCAGCCATTTCCCAGTGGCCGATAGTGGAGTCTTTGCCATTAGATAATTCTCTAATGCGGCCATAAGAACCCTTAGGTGAAGGCATAGTTTGCTGAGCCTTTTTCCAGTTAGTTATGCGGCTGTCGTTAAGTCCGTCAATGTCAAAAAGGCCAAGGGATGTGAGGTTAGGAAAAGCATCATTAGAATGAGAGCAAACAGCTGCTAAAGTATTGCTTCCTTCATCAGAAAAAGAAGCTGCATCTGGGGCGTCACCAATACCAAGACTATCTAAAACTACAAGAAAAACACGCTTTGCCATAAAGACCTCCAAGTGGATTTTTATTTCCTTTTTCTAGTAAAAGTATAGCTCAAAGTGCATAAGCCTCAAAGTAAAGAGAAAATATTCTTAGTTGTTTTGCCATATGTACGGGTAATGTTTTTCAATTTGGAAAAATTATATAATCTAGCATGTTGGGAAACTTAGATAAATGAGAAAAGAATATAAGTTATTTAAACCGTTCTCGCTTACTAATCGTAAACGTAGATACGTATTCGCCGCTATTATGACAGTGCTGCTTTTTGTAGTGCTGTTTTTGAACATTGGAGTTTTCTCTGACGTACGTGTTAAGAGTTGCTCTGGTGTATATAATTTCCGTAATGGTGTTATCTCTGTAGAACCTCTCACACAGCGTTTTGTTCCAAAGAGTAATGTAGTTAAATATCTCGAAGTTCACTTTGATGATTGTCACTATAAAGAGGGTTATATCAACTTCAGGTTAGAAGATGCTACAGGTAATCTTCTTTATGAAGAAAATGTTTATATGAACACCATCGAAGAGAGTGATATTTACTATCGTTTTGAGATTAATCAGACGCTCGAGAAGGGTAGCACTTACTATATCAAGATTATCTCTCAGGATATGCCTTCTTGGTATGCCCCTAAGGTATGGTGTTCTAACAATCTTAAGGATGAAGTCGGTGAGGTAATTTTCCGAGGACAGCCTGCAAATAAGCACTTGCAGATGAACCTTGAGATTGGTTATGGTACTTTCCATTATTATGGTTTTGCTGTTTCTATCGCTGCTATTTTGTTGACAGCTGGAATTATTCTTCTTCAGCTTCACCTTAGCTATAAGCTTCGTGCCAGAATTTGTCTTGCACTTATGCTTATCATGCCACTTGCAATGTACATAGTTGTTGAAAGCCTTAATAACCAGTCGGTAATTAAGAAAAACCCAGCAGCCATTATCGTTAACTACATTTTCTATTTGATTATTTATTGCGTCTTCATGGGCGTTATTAATCACTTTAGATTCGCAGTATTGTTTTCCAACACAGTTATTTACATCATTGCCATCGTAAACTTTTATAAGATGGAATTTAGAGGCGAGCCTTTCTCATTTAGTGACTTTGCTTCTATGAGTACTGCTATGAACGTAGCAAGTGAGTATCATATTGCTCTTAGGTACATGATTCTTACCACAGGTCTTGTATTTCTTTTGATTACAGCAGTTGTATCTCGATTTAGATTTTCTATTAGAAGAAAGAGAATCAGATTTACTCTTCTTGGTGTAAGTACTCTCTTTATGGTGCTTATTGTTATGGCACTTTTTAATACAGATAGATATACTGCTTCCAAGGACTCCATCATGAAGAGACTTGGTATCGTTAATAATGTGTGGAATCAGCCTAAGAACTATTCTGATAATGGTGTGCTTATTGCTATCACTATGAATGCTAAATATCTTAAGGTGTCCCCACCATCTGTATATTCTCTTGAGAACCTCGAAAGTGTAACTAATGACGTTTCTGATAACTATGGATATAACATGCTTACAGACGTGAGACTTATTCAGATGGATATTCACGCTGAGCCAGAAACTACATTACCAAATATTATTTGTATTATGGATGAGTCCTATTCTGATTTTTCTCAGTTTGGCGATATTTCACTTACTAAGGACTATAGTCCATTTATGGATTCTCTCGCATATTCTGATCAGGCTATTAAGGGAGATCTTTTCGTATCGACTTTCGGAGGCGGTACTGCTAACTCTGAGTTCGAGTTCTTAACTGGTAACTCCATGCTTGGTATGCCTGCAGGAAGTATTCCTTATCAGCAGTATATTAGTGGTGAGACAGGTGCTCTTCCTAGAACACTTAAGAACATGGGTTATAACACATATGCTATCCATCCATATATCGCATCAGGTTGGAATAGACCTGTAGTATATGAAGGCATGGCTTTTGATGAGTTCATTTCAGAAGAGGATTTCATTAATAAGAGTCCTGTATATTTAAGAGCTTATATTTCTGATAAGTCTTCTTTTGACATGGTTATTGATAAGTACAAGGAAAACCGTGCCGAGAGTGATGCGCCTGTATTTATCTTTAATGTAACTATGCAGAACCATGGTGGCTATACAAAGACATACGAGGGATTTTCTCCTGATGTTTTCTATTCACCTAATCCTGGTATGTATACAGAGGCTGAACAGTATTTCTCTGTAGCTAGAAGAACAGATTCTGCTGTCGAGTATCTCATTGATTATTTTTCTAAGGTAGATGAGCCTACAGTTATTTGCTTCTTTGGTGATCACTTGCCAAGCTTTAAGGATGGATTCTATGAGAATCTTCTCGGTGTAAATGATATTGCACAACTTTCACCTGAACAGATGCAGAAGATGTATACAACAGACTTCTTTATTTGGGCTAATTATCCAATTAATAACCCAACTGAGATTAATAATATTTCATTGAATTATCTTTCCACTTTGCTTATGCAGGTGGCAGGTATTCCACTTACTGATTACCAGCGTTTCCTTACTAATTTGTATATGGAATATCCTATCGTTACTACACTTGGTATTAGTGATAGAGATGGTAATTATATTGGTGGCCCTGAGATTATAATGGGCACAGATTTGTGGAATTATTATGCTGTTCTCGAATATAACGAAGTATTTGGTGATAAGGATAGAGTTAGTACTTTCTTTGATTATCCTGTTTATATGGCAGATGAAATCGAAGCCGGTACTGAAAATTAAGGGGAATTAATGAGTAATAACGAGATAACTTTTGAGGACTTGGATTTATCTCCTGAGGTGATGAATTCACTTAAGAAGATGGGCGTAAAAAGACCTACTACAGTTCAGCAGAAGGCTATCCCACTTCTTATGGATAATCTAAGTGTAATTGCTAAGGCACCTACTGGTACAGGAAAGACATTTGCATTTTCAATCCCAATTCTTGAATATCTTAATATGAAGGAGAAGTTTGTGCAGGGACTTATTCTTTGCCCTACACGTGAGCTTGCTCTTCAGATTGCTGCCGAGATAAGAGGCTTGGCGAAATTCATTAAAGGTGTTAATGTGTGTGCCATTATTGGTGGCCAGAGCATGAATGTGCAGGCGGAAAAACTTCGCAAAAAGCCACAGATTGTTGTTGCCACACCAGGCCGTCTTCTCGACCTTGTAGAGCGCAAGTTAATTGATATTTCTAACATTTACACCTTGGTATTAGATGAAGCAGACGAAATGCTTAAGATGGGCTTTATCCGTGATATTAAGCGAGTAATTGCTATTACTCCAGGTGATAAGCAGATAGCTCTTTTTTCTGCTACAATGCCACGCGAGATTCAGGATATTATCTGGCAGTTTATGGATGGTGCGGCTGAGATTGATGTAATGCCAAAGGCTGAAGATCACCCGGATATTGCTGAGTATGTGGTAGAAATCCCAGAAAAAGATAAGGTAAAGGCAATCCTTTCCATCATGGAAAAGGAGCAGATAAAGAAGGCAATAGTATTTTGTAATACAAAGATGCAGACTGAGAAAATTTGTTGTCAGTTAGAGCTTAAGGGCCTTTCTTGTCAGATGCTTCATGGAAGTATTGGTCAGGGAACTAGAAACCGCGTTATGGACATGTATCGCAAGAATAAGTTCGATATTCTTGTTGCTACAGATGTAATTGCCCGTGGAATAGATGTGGATGATATTGAGGCAGTATTCAATCACGATATTCCAAATGAAAATGAATTCTATCTTCATAGAATAGGAAGAACAGCAAGAGCTGGAAAGTCAGGAAAGGCATATTCTTTTGTGTCCTACAAAGAGCGTGAGAGAATGGATGAAATCATCAGATACACAGCCTGTAATCCTGATATCTATGACGTAGAAAATTTATAAAAAAGAAATAAATTTATAAGTTAATTAACCTTCAAATAAGTTACAATAAATAGCGACTGTTACTTATTGGAGGTTTTTTCATGCCTAAATATACTCTTGATTGGAATAAATACACTGACCTTGCTATTCAGGCGGCAGAAGAGGGTTCCGTTCTTGTAAAGAATGATAATAATGCACTTCCTATTGTACCTGGTACAAAGGCAGCACTCTTTGGCCGTATGCAGACACATTACTACAAGAGCGGTACAGGTTCTGGTGGTATGGTAAACGTAGAACATGTTGTAGATATTCTTGAGGGTATTAAGGATTCTGGAATCATTCTTGATGAGGATGTAATTAATACTTATGTCGAGTGGGAGAAGACTAATCCAGTAGATCCTGGAGTAGGTTGGGGTCGTGAGAGATGGTCTCAGGATGAGATGCCTCTTGATAGAGAGTTCGTTAAGAAGGCTGCTGCAAATAATGATGCTGCAATTATGATTATTGCTAGAACAGCAGGTGAGGATAGAGATAATACAGCAGATGCTGGTTCTTATTGCCTTAGCGAGAGTGAAGAGGCAATGCTTGAGGTAGTATGTTCTGAATTTAAGAGGACAATCGTTCTTCTTAATGTTGGTAACACTATCGATATGAAGTTTGTAGATAAGTACAATCCATCTGCTGTTATGTATGTATGGCAGTCAGGTATGATTGGTGGAACTGCAGTTGGAAATCTCGTATCTGGTAAGGCTACACCTTCTGGTTGTCTCACAGACACAATCGCCTATAACCTTGAAGACTATGCGTCATCTGCGAATTTTGGCAACGTAGATCCGATGAAGGATATTTATGCAGAGGATATCTATGTTGGTTATAGATACTTCTCTACATTTGCACCAGAGAAGGTAATGTATCCATTTGGTTATGGACTTTCTTATACAACATTTGATGTTAAGCCTACTTCTTATGAGGATAAGGATCTTACGGTTACAGTTAAAGTATCTGTTACTAATACAGGTAGCTGCAAGGGTAAGAAGACAGTTATGCTTTTCGCATCTGCACCTCAGGGTAAGCTTGGTAAGCCAGCACTTGTATTGGTAGATTTTGCTAAGACACCTGAACTTAATCCAGGAGATAGTGCAGAGCTTGTTTTTAAGGCAGATGCTACACGTTATGCTTCTTATGACGACGCTAACAAGCTTGGTCATGGCACATGTTGGGTACTTGAGGCTGGAAGATATACTTTCAGTATTGGCGAAAATGTTAATGCTACTCAGATGGTGGGTGCTTTTGGTATTCCTGAGGATGTAGTACTTGAGGTGCTTGAGTCAGCAGTAGCTCCAGTAGAAAGTTTTGACAGACTTGGTCTTGATGGCAAGTATGAGCCAGTACCACTTCGCCAGAAGGAAAATAGAGATTCTAGAGAGCGTTTTGTTCCTGCTGAGATTCCTCAGACAGGTGATAAGGGAATTAAGCTTGCAGATGTTATTTCTGGCAAGAATACAATGGACGAGTTTATTGCTCAGCTTTCAGATGAAGACCTTACTCTTATGGTAAGAGGTGAGGGTATGAGTAGCCCTAAGGTTACTACAGGTACTGCTGGTGCTTTCGGAGGCATTTCCAAGGAGCTCATGGATTTTGGTATTCCTACTCTTTGCTGTTCTGATGGACCTTCTGGTATGCGTATTGATAGTGGTAAGAAGGCTTTTGCTGTACCTAATGGTACATGTCTTGCTTCTACATTTAATGAGGACCTCATGGTAGACCTCTTCGAGTGCTTTGGTCTCGAGATGGTGGCTAATGGTATCGATACAATTCTTGGTCCTGGTATCAATATTCATAGAAATCCTCTTAATGGTCGTAACTTCGAGTATTTCTCTGAGGACCCACTTCTTACAGGTCGTATCGCTTCTAGCGAGATTAAGGGTCTTGAGAAGCACGGTGTAACGGCTACAATCAAGCATTATTGTGCTAATAACAGAGAGACTAACCGTCGTTTTATGGATTCTGTTGTATCTGAGAGAGCTCTTCGAGAGATTTATCTCAAGGGCTTCGAGATTGCTGTTAAGGAAGGCAAGGCTCGTAGCATCATGTCTGTATATAACAGAATTAACGGACAGTATGGTACAGGTAATTATGACCTCAATACTATGGTACTTCGTCAGCAGTGGGGTTATACAGGTATCGTAATGACAGACTGGTGGGCATTTATCAATAAGGTGCCTAAGAATATGTGGCATGATCCAGATGGTCTTAACGAGCACTCTCTCATGGTTAGTGCACAGTGCGATCTTTACATGGTATGTTCTGATGTAGAGCGCAAGAGTGTGGAAGAGTCAGATATCATGGATAGTCTCCGCAATGGTAGAACAGATTTGGTAACAAGAGCAGAGCTTCAGCGTGCAGCTGCAAATATTATTAGATTTGCAATTGATACTCCTGCCATGAATAGAGTTCTTGGTGATAAGGCTAAGGTAGAGCATATTGCTTATCCATTTAGCGAGGAAGCTACAGAGGCTACAGTAAGCACATACTATAAGGCTGATGATGATCCAGAGATTATTGTTGATGTGGATACTTCCCTCGGAGGAGATTACACATTTGGTATCGATAGTGATAGACCAGGTCGTTATGAGGCTATTCTTACAGCATCTTCTGATCTTAACTCCTTGGCACAGATTCCAATGACTGTATACTACACAAGTATTCCAATTAAGGTAATCACATGGAATGGTACAGAAGGCAAGGATGTAGAGCTTGTATCAGATATCAGAGTTCTTTCTAAGTACACAGTGTTTAGATTCCATTTTGGAGCACCTGGCGTAAAGCTTAAGTCCATTAAGCTTAGATTCCTTTACTCACCAGAGGATGACCCTAATAAGGAATTCTAATGCAGGTATTGCTAATTAATGCTAAAATAAAAGCCGACCCGTATGAGTCGGCTTTTTTATTTTGATAAGGAGATGGACTAATGAGAAGAGATTATTTTATCTGTACATTTTTGCTTTGCATTTGTGTATCGCTCTTTTACGTGTGTTTTTCTCCTTTGTACTTCGTCTATGGCGGTATCGTTCTTAGAGAGTTTGGATTAGTTGAGACTATTTTTGCATGGGTTTATGCAATTTTTGTATTTGCAGTATTGCCAGTATATGCAGCTATTTTCAAGAAATTCTGGGTAACTGCAGGATTAGCGTCTTATAGTTTGTTATGTGCGTGCTTGCCTGTATGGATTCTTCCTGGTATGGAGGCATCTATAGCTGGTCCGGATGCGAATATTTTGTCTGTTATTTGGGGATTCTGTCTTAAGTCAATTTATGGCATGTCAGAAGCACCTTTCGCACCTATTTCGAGAGCTTTTGGCAACAAATTTACAGAGACACTTCCTAGAAAAATCCTTCCAGTAATCATCATCATTTATTGTGTTGTACAGCTCTACAGATTTTACAAAGCTGCATATATCGCAGAAAAGCTTAGTCCTGAAGATGTTATTGATACTACTGCCCAGGAAAATAAGAAGAAGGTAGCGGAGGGTGTGCGTAATAGTACCATTGAACCAGAGATTTTAGGTACAGTAATTTCTGCGCCATCTAAGCCTGCACCAGCACCAGATGCAGCCCCTAAGCCTGCACCAGCACATGCTGCTCCAGTAAAGGCTCCAGTTCAGGCACCTGTACAAGTTTCAAATGCACAGAAAAAGCCAGAACCAGCACCGGTTCCTGTTAAAGTAGTTCATGCAGCACCTCCTAAGCCTGCTCCTACAGTGATTCAGTTACCAGGTCCAAAGCCACAGAATAATACCCCAAATCAGTAATAGTCGGCAAAAGGTTGCAATGAGGGGTCTTTGACTGATAGAATTGTTTAGTAAACCAAAGTATTATTTTATGGAGATATATTAATGGCAAAAGATAACAAACATTGGAAGACCATGATGGCTAATGACGGTGATATTTCTGCTTCTCAGGAAGGAATTGATCCACTCGAGCAAGGTCTCGAAGGTCTTTCTTGGCTTGAGAATTCTAGAAGAATCGTAAAGCAGACAATCAAGAAGACAAGAGAAACATTTGGTGAGGAAGTTGGTAACGCTATTACATCAGGCGTTCTTGCTCTCTACCTCTTGTTCATGATTCCATATGCTTCCGTTCATGCGTATACATCTGCACCTGAGGGACAGACATGTAAGTATGTAATTGCTTATTCAGCATTTTTCCTATTTATGTTCCTTGCTTCACTTTTCACTACTGTATACCATTCGATGAAGCACGGTACAGCTCAGAAGAGAGTATTTGGAAAGCTTGACCATATCGCAGTTTACTATTCAATTCTTGGTACATATGCACCAATTTGTCTTTGCATCCTTCCTGAAAAGACAGGTATTGGTATTTTGATTGCTGAACTTGCCCTTGCAATCCTTGGTATGTTTCTCATGATTTTTATGTATCCACGTAATAAAGTTGGTACTGGTTTTGCGAAGGCAATTTATGCTGTAATGGGTATTCTTGGTGTGTTTACACTTGGCACAATCAAGGCAACTATTAGTGTAGCTAGCTTCTGGCTTCTCGTTGCTGGATTCATTATTTATGTATTTGGTACTTTCTTCTACTCTGGTAAGAAGTTTAAGTTCTCTCACATGGTATGGCATTTCTGTGTTCTTTTCGCAGCTGTATGTCATGTATTATCTTTGGTATACTTTATCTGAGAAAACTAGAAAGGTTTTAGTTATGTATTGGTTAACAACAAATCTACAGGTTACAAAAGGTTACTTTATTGCTCCTTAAGGGGGTAGTGCGCCTTTTTTCGGTAGATTTTGTTTTAATTACTTGCTAAAACTTAAATATAATCGGTTCACTATCTCCTTCTTTCAAATTAGAAATAAGGAGATTTTTTATGCTTAATATCAAGAAACAAATTAATAAATTATATGCCTCATCTATATTGGGGAATATATCCTTATCTGCGGCGTGGGTGGCTATACTTGCCGCTAGAGGGTTTTCACTTACTGAGATTGGAATCGCGGAGGCATGCTTTCATCTGACAAGTATTCTTATGGAGATACCTTCAGGTGTGCTAGCTGACGTCTTCGGACGTAAAAAGATGCTCATAGTAAGTTCCATAATGCACATAATCGCTAATATCGTCATGATTGCATCTAATAACTTGCTATGGGTTTGTATATCGATTGCTTTTAATGCTCTATGTTATAACTTTGCATCAGGTTCAGGTGATGCTCTTGCCTATGATACGCTTAAAACGGCTTCTAAGCAGCAGGAGTATGAGAAATACGTTTCTAATCAGCTAATCATATACAGGCTCTTTGATGGCCTTTCTACGATGTGTGCGGGCCTATCACTTTATCTAGGTCATAAGATAAGTTACGGTGTGGATATAATTATCTGTATTATTCAGCTTCTTGTTCTTCGTGGACTTATAGAAGTAGGTGAGAGGACTATACTTGAAGGTAATAAGGGTAGTGCGGTAAGACAAGCCATAATTAATTGTTTTAGAGAAAGTTTTAGGTTTATGCGTAAGTCTAAGCGTGCCTTCCGACTAATGTTCTTTAATTCTTTGCTTGGTAGTTTTGATATTCTTTTGCTTTTCTTCTTACAAGCTAAGTTTCCACAGATTGGTCTTAAGGGATTACTGTTAGGTGTAGCCTTGTTTGCTACACAGCTGGGAGGTATTCTTGGATCTAAGTTGATACTTCTTTTTAAGAAGGCAAAGTACTATCAGGTATACATCACATCTGCTGTTATGATTTTTCTAGGATTTATGGTTGAACACACAGGTGTGTGGTACATAATGGTTTTGGGTGGAATCATTTCGGCGTTAGGTGATGATGCAATACAGATAAGAACAAATGCAATACTTCAGGATATGTTCCCATCAGAACAAAGAGCGACCCTTATATCAATTGATTCATTTATATTTTCATTGATAATGATTGTTCTTTCACCTTTGGCAGGGATATTCTTTTCTGTATGGTGATTTAAGTATTGTCTGAGATAAAACGATAGTTATTGGTAAGTAATACATTTTTCTCATCATCTATTATTACCAATAGCCCTGTAGCACCCTTAACTAATGCCTCATCGCCGGTAGTATTTGTGTTTAATACATAAGTTTCTTTTTTATCGTTAGTGAAGGTTACAATCATGTCAGAACGGAGACCATGAAACTCATTGTGAACATCAGTTATAGTGACATCCTGAACATGGTATGAGTTGCCTTTGATTTTACGGCGCTGACGCATGGTTATATTAAGACTTACGAGAGTTACATAAAGAAGAAATACGTCGAGAACAAGAAGAATTAGTCTTCTAATAATTCCAAGATGAAGAAAAGGGAAGATTAAGTCAAAAATTACAGCCAGAGCTGCTACGCCTTCTGCTATAAGAAGGGTACGAACGGCATTAATTTCTCTACTATAGCGTGACTCCTCATGTCTTGATATGAGAGTTTGTTCACTAGAAGTAGCTGTTCTGAAAAATGTATTAGTATTATTCTGCATAGAAGTTATATTACTACAAGAAAAAGCTCCATTGCAATTGCGCAATGGAGCTTTAATTCTAATAGTTTATATTGTTCTTACATTAAGCGAAAAGGCTGAGAAGAACACCTGCAGCAACTGCAGAACCAATAACACCAGCAACGTTAGGACCCATAGCGTGCATGAGAAGGAAGTTGCTCTTGTTCTCCTGCTGACCAACTGTGTTAGAAACACGAGCAGCCATTGGAACAGCAGATACACCAGCGGAACCGATAAGTGGATTGATCTTACCACCGGAGATGTAGTACATAAGAATACCGATAAGAAGACCACCAACAGTAGCCAAGCAGAAAGCTGCGAGACCAAGACCGATGATGAAGAGTGTCTCTGGCTTAAGGAAGTTTGTACCTACAGCTGTAGCACCAACGGATGTACCGAGGAAGATTGTTACGATGTTACACATTGCGTTCTGTGCTGTATCACTAAGTCTGTCTGTAACTCCACACTCTCTGAAGAGGTTACCAAGCATGAGGCATCCGATAAGTGGAGCAACAGATGGGAGAATAAGGATACATACGATAGTTACGATAACTGGGAAGCAAATCTTCTCAATCTTGGATACAGGACGAGCCTGCTCCATCTTAACCTGACGCATCTTCTTTGTTGTAAGAAGCTTCATAAAGAATGGCTGAATCATTGGAATCAAAGCCATGTATGAGTAAGCTGCGATAGCGATAGCACCGAGAAGCTGTGGAGCGAGCTTAGATGTAACGAAGATCGCTGTAGGACCATCAGCACCACCAATGATACCGATAGAAGCAGCCTCTGGACCTGTAAATCCAAGGAGTGTAGCTCCGATGAAAGCACAGGAAATACCGAACTGAGCACCAGCACCCATGAAGAGGGATGTTGGTCTACTGATAAGTGGTCCGAAGTCTGTCATAGCACCAACTGCCATGAATACGAGACAAGGGAAGATATCAAGCTTTACACCAAGGTAAAGAATATCGAACAAACCAGGCTCTGCACCGATTTCCTTCCAGTTGATTCCTTCCTGGAACCATTCTGGGTGGAATACACCAGTTGTAGCAAGGTTTGTGAGGAGCATACCGAAAGCAATAGGAAGAAGAAGGAGTGGCTCGAACTTCTTACCAATTGCGAGGTAGCAGAGAACACAAGCAAGACCAATCATGACGAAGTTACGCCAATCAAGAGTCATGAAGCCTGACTGCTCCCACAATGTTTTTAATACTTCTAACATTCGACCATGACCTCCATTAACCGATTGTTACGATAGGATCGCCTGTAGCAACAGAAGAACCCTTTGCTGCAATAACCTGTGCAACCTTACCATCACATGGAGCGAAGATCTCGTTCTCCATCTTCATAGCCTCGAGGATAGCAACTACGTCGCCTTCCTTAACTGCCTGACCAACTGTTACCTTAACATCAAGGATTGTACCAGGCATTGGTGCTGTAGCAGGTGTACCGGAAACAGCAACAGCAGGAGCTGCAGCTGGAGCAGGTGCAGCAGCAGGAGCGGCAGCAGGAGCTGCAGCAACTGGAGCAGGAGCTGCTACCACGTCAGTTGTTCTGAGAAGATTAGCCTTACCCTTCTCAACTTCAACCTCATAAACTTTGTCATTAATTGTTACGTTATAAATCATAGGTAGTTTCTCCTTTATTTCTCTTCAATAAGAGTAATTGACTTGAAAATTAACTCTGAAAGAGGGATTCCTGTGTTATCGCTAACAATTGCCATAATCATAGCTGCTGTCTTCTCATCACAACCCTTAAGTCTCAAGGAACCAGAGGAGAACTCCTCTTCCTTAACTGGCTCTGCTGGAGCTGCAGGTGTAGCAGCAACTGCTGGAGCAGGCTTTTTCTCATCTTTAACAAGAGAGGAGAAAATCTTACCTGAGATAGTAATAAGAATACAGATGATACAAAGTACAGCGAATACAACAGTAATAACGATACCAGCATCAAGTAATGCTTCGTTCATTGGGAGAACCCCTTCCTTAGCTACTAATAAAGCTGAAGTCATAGGGATTAGTCCTCCTTCTTCTCGATTGTGTACTTAACTGTATTGGATTCCTTCTCCTCACGTGCAGCAAAGAACTTCTCAGCTACCTGTGGGAAAGCGATATAGGAGAGAACATCCTCATCGGAGCGAGCCTTCTTACCAAGCTCTGCCTTTGTCTTCTCGAAGATTGGCTCGAGACCATCAGCGTATCTGCCCTGAACGAGTTCTTCTGGCTTCCAGCACTTGTCAACAAGCTCCTGGTTAACCTCTCCTGGAGCCTTACCGTACTCACCACGGAGGTAAGCCTTAATCTCCTTGGAGATGTTCTTATATCTCTCACCGAAGAGAACGTTCTGAACAGCCTGGTTACCAACCATCTGAGAAAGTGGTGTAACGAGTGGTGGATAACCCATGTCCTTACGAACAGCTGGAATCTCAGCACAAGCTGCATCGAACTTATCCATAGCACCGAGATCCTTAAGGTTAGCAATCATGTTAGAAAGCATTCCACCTGGAACCTGATACTTAAGAATGTCTGCCTTAACACCCATTACAGATGGGTTAAGTGTTCCGTTATCAAGGAACTTCTTCTTGATTGGTGCGAAGTGATCAGCGATTTCCTTAAGAACATCATCCTTAAGATCTGTCTCAAAACCAATCTGCTCAAGAGCGTACTTCATTGTCTCTGTAGCTGGCTGAGCTGTACCGCCAGCGAAAGAAGAAATAGCTGTATCGATACCATCAACACCAGCCTCAACTGCCTTCATGTATGTAAGAGGGCCAAGACCTGTTGTCTGATGTGTGTGGAGGAATACTGGGAGCTTAGTAGAAGACTTCAAAGCCTTAACGAGATCATAAGCTTCCTGAGGACCGCAGATACCAGCCATATCCTTAATACAGATAGAGTGGCAACCCATAGCCTCGAGTTCCTTACCCATCTCAGCATACTTCTCAAGAGTATGTACAGGGGATGTTGTGTAGCAGATACAACCCTGAGCGTGCTTGCCACACTTAATTGTCTCATCTACTGCTACCTTAATGTTCTCGAAGTCGTTAAGAGCATCGAAGATACGGAAAATATCCATACCGTTCTCAGCAGACTTTCTAACGAACATTCTTACTGTCTCATCTGGATAGTGCTTGTAACCGAGGATATTCTGACCACGGAGAAGCATCTGGAGAGGAGTGTTCTTAACCTTTGCCTTAATCTTACGAAGTCTCTCCCATGGATCTTCATCAAGATAACGGAGACAGGAATCAAATGTAGCGCCACCCCAACACTCGAGGGAGTAGTAACCTGCTTCGTCAAACTTCTCAAGAATGTCTTCGAAGTCTGAGAATGGCATACGTGTAGCAATCAAAGACTGGTTAGCATCACGAATGACTGTCTCTGTGAATTTAACTTTACTCATAAAGTCACGCTCCTTATATAATCTTTATTTACACAAATAAATTCATCTTATTATACTTTGTCGGCATTCTTTATTAAATAGAAAATTTATTTCAGAATGCCGAATATTTTCTTTTTTTACTTACAAAATGCCAAAAATAGAAAAGGTTGCTCACGTTAGAGCAACCTTTGTAAAAGTCTGTGTGTTTTCCCCAAAAACTTTACGAACATGACTTAAGCTCAGAAAGAAGTTCTGATGCAGTTACCTTTTCGAGAGTATCTGCTACTTCCTCATCCTCGAAATAAAGCATCATTGGAACTTTAGGTTCTGCTGTAAATACTACGCGGCATGTTCTGTCGTTACGCTTGTTATTACCCTTTGTGTAATTCTTAAGGTCGAGATTAAGAAGGGAAACAGCTTCCTTAAGAG
>JAKSRH010000027.1 GCA_024403675.1 Saccharofermentans sp.
AGCAAGCGAGAACAATTTATGTTTGTACAGGAAATGACTAACTTTATGATATACAAGAGCGTGAAAACCTGGATACAGCAAAATAACACCCACTACACCTCTAGCAGCCGGATCACGCTTAGCTATTTGCTTTGCATCGTTTAATAAACTCATTTTCTAACCAGTCTTACACTCCATAAATTTATGAATTCCGCCGGGATAATCCCGGTCGGTATCATAAAAGGCCTGTCATGAGGGACCCCGTTTGACACCCGGTAATTCCAGGGCGGTACCCTGCGGATAGTTTGGACCTTCCAACTTACAAGGCTTGATCTACGTTACCCGACTCGGGTTCCAATTTAAGTCATGTAGGTTCAATTGGAAGCCCACCCATTTCAGGTTGTTCCTATTATATATAATAATAATAGGAAATGCCAATTTTTCTGAGATAAGAAAAACAGAAACCATCAAAAAGGTTCTGCATTTTTGATGCTTCTATTACCACAAAGGGCTACGCATAAGACTTTGGACGCACCACCTTTATAAAGTTCCACAGCAGCTTCGTGTAGCGTACTTCCAGTAGTTGCTACATCATCCACCAGCATTACAACCTTTCCCCTAACGCCAGACGACACCACACGAAATGCATCTGCGACATTTGAACTTCTGTCTGACACACCTGATAAGCTTGTTTGCCTTTTCGTATTCTTCAGCCTTACTAGCACATCATCACAAAATGTAGCACCAAGTATTTGCGCACACTCACGACCAATAACACCAGCCTGATTAAATCCCCTCTCCTTTAATCTTTGTGCTGATAATGGTACAGGGACAACACAATCTACTGTAATGTCATCTTGAACCATAACGCTACCAAGCATCCTACCAAGAAACACAGCAAGTGATTGATTCGATTTAAACTTCATGATTGGAATAGCTTTATCAAAAAAATCGTCATAAGTAAAAGGAACATATAGCGGAAGCCCAGGATACAAATCACCTTTAAATGGTTCCGAAAGGCATGGTAACCAACGTCTATCTTCATCAATAGGTACAAGTTTAGAAAGGCAGTCGGCACATAAGTTAAGATTATCAGGCATATGAAAAGGAAGCTCATCGTGAGAAAGACCAAGTCTTTTACAAACAATGCAGCTTCCAGGAAGAATCAGATTAATTGCGTCTTTTAATATGCTCATATATATCGATGGCTAACTATAGATAAAAAGTCCTTAAGAGATGTATTACGCTCTATATTTATTCCAGAAGCAATCATACTTCTTAATCTGTTTCCTGAGTCAATAATGACTACATTCTTCTTTCCTCTTGTAACAGCTGTATAAAGAAGCTTACGGTTAGAAAGTCTATGATTCATCTTTCCCAGCGCAATTATTACTGTATCGAACTCACATCCTTGAGCTTTATGCACTGTCATAGCATAAGCTAGTTCTACATCTGCAAGAGTCTTTCTATCATATTTAACACATCTACCGTCATCAAACAATATGTCACATCCACCAAGCATGAAATCAATATCTTTTACAACACCAATTTCACCATTATAAATGCCACTAGTTATTTCATTTTCATTTACATCAAAATATTCTATTTTGTAATTATTCTTGACCTGCATAACTTTATCGCCTAAATACAAATCAAGGTTTGCGCTTACCGTCGTATTATTTTCCACAAACTCTCCAAATAGTTTCTGAAGCATAAGATTAAGATTGACGGTACCAAGGTTCTGCTGCTTTGTAGGGCATAAAATTACACTATCAGAATCTATTCCTGCTTCGCTACTTAGATTAAGAATATATTCACAAGCTTCCTCGTCATTTTCTACAGTAATTATCTTAAAGTCGTCGTCATTACCAATTGGCATTTGACCTTCAAGGATTCTTCTACTATTTGATGCAATTGAACTTTCATTCTCTTGTCTAAATACATACGTAAGACTTACACGTGGTATAGCTTCACATGACAATAAATCTGACAACAAATTACCAGGACCAACTGAAGGAAGCTGATCAGGGTCTCCAACTAAAATTATTGAAGCATCTTTTCTAGTAGCTAGAAGAAGCGATTTAAATAGTTCTGTGTCAACCATACTTGTCTCATCAACAAGGATTACTCTAGCATCAATAGGATTTTCAGGACCCCTTCCAAACATAAAATCATCGCCATCAGTAATCTGTGATTCGCCATTAATTTCGAGAAGTCTATGGATAGTTGTCGCCTTAACGCCCGATGCTTCTGATAACCTTTTCGCAGCTCTTCCAGTTGGTGCACAAAAAGCGTAATCAATTTCTTTTTTCTTAAAGTAATCTGCCAAAATTCCAGTTATAGTTGTCTTACCCGTACCAGGGCCACCAGTAATAATTGAAATAGGCTCAAACATACTCATAAAGACAGCATCAGACTGCGTGTCATCAAGTATTACGCCTTTTGCCTTAGCAATCTCATTTATTTCCTGAAGTGCTTTTTCTTTATTAGGCTTAATCTTATTAGCTTTAAGGAAGCTTTCAATTTCTCTTTTAATTGTAAGTTCTGCTTGAAAGTAATGTTTAAGTGCTACTCTCGCACCCATTTCTTCAGACTTGCACGCAGCACACTTCCCATCCACAAATCTATAAATAACAATGGATTTATGACTTACTGCTAAGTCCTCACCTTCATCCATGATAGAGTTAATTATCTCAGGATTAATATTGCTATCAAGCTTCTTACCTAAAAGTTGCATGGCATAGTTACGCACATCAGAAGGTTCAAAATAAGTATTGCCTGATGACTCATGCAACTCGTTAAGCGCATTAACTATCGCACCCTCAAATCTATTAGGATCAAGAAGGTTAAACTCTATAATATCTGCGATTCTATCGCATGACTCAAAACCTATACCTTTACATCTCATTATGGCATAAGGATTTTTCTCTATAACCCCTATGGCATTTGTACCATATTCATTCCATACAGTAACACTTTGAGCGTGGCCTAACTCATATAATCTAAGCTTTAATAGCGTGTTATATTTATCGATATTCTCATCAATAATTCCAGAGATTTCCATTGCACGAATACTAGAAAGTCCTGGTGCTTCTTTTGCTACATTTTCAGGTTGTTCGAGAAGTTTTTCTAACACTTCTTCCCCAAAAACTTCTGCCAACCTAACAGATGTTTTTGGACCAATACCAGCAAAATTATCATCAAGGAAAGTGGCAATAAGTGCTTGCTTCACACTGCCCTTATCGACCTCTTTTATAGCTGACGCTACAATCTGTGGTTTCCCCTTATACGTAGTCTCACTACCAGTAACTTCGTAATCTGCGCCCACGACAATATTACCTGCAAATATGCCTTTCACTGAAAGGCCATCTTTGCAGGCAAAAATGTAAAAGTCCCCTTTATTGAAAATGACTTTTGTAACAGTTACCTTAAGGCTTACTGTCTCGTTCTCACACATGTATTATCAGATACCAGCTAACTTCTTGAGCTCGTCTACTCTATCAGTATTTTCCCAAGTAAAGCCCTGATTCTCACGACCAAAATGACCATAAGCTGCTGTCTTAGTATAGATTGGCTTACGGAGATCGAGGTCTCTAATAATTGCCTTAGGTCTAAGGTCAAATACCTTATTAACAATCTCAGAAATCTTGCTATCTTCGATAACACCTGTACCAAAAGTATCAACCATTACAGATACTGGGTGTGCTACACCGATAGCATAAGCGAGCTGAACCTCACACTCCTTAGCAAGACCAGCAGCTACAACATTCTTAGCAATATAACGAGCTGCATAAGCTGCAGAACGGTCTACCTTTGTAGGATCCTTACCGGAGAAAGCTCCGCCACCATGACGGCCAAATCCACCGTATGTATCTACAATAATCTTACGTCCTGTAAGGCCAGAGTCACCCTGAGGGCCACCGATAACAAAACGACCTGTAGGATTAATGAAAATCTTTGTGTTATCATCCATGAGCTCTGCTGGGATTACTGCATTAATAACATTCTCCTCAATATAAGCAGCGAGCTCATCATAAGTAACATCTTCCTTGTGCTGAGTAGAAATAACTACTGCGTCAATACGCTTTACCTTATCATTCTCATACTCAACTGTAACCTGGCTCTTACCATCTGGACGAAGGAAACTACCTGGGTTATTCTTACGCACCTCAGTAAGACGAAGTGTAAGCTTATGTGCAAGTGAGATTGGAAGTGGCATGAGCTCTGGCGTGTCATCATTAGCATAACCAAACATCATACCCTGATCACCAGCACCTGTATCAAACTCGGACTCACCATTATCTCTAGACTCGAGGGCATTATCTACACCCTGAGCGATATCAGAAGACTGCTCGTCAATAGTAGTAAATACAGCACATGTCTTATAGTCAAAACCAGCATCAGAACCATCGTAACCGATTTCCTTAACACGGTCTCTAACAATCTTAGGAATATCTACGTAAGCACTTGTAGAAATCTCACCCATTACCATAACCATACCTGTTGTAGTGGATGTCTCACAAGCAACACGAGCCATAGGATCCTGCGCCAAAATAGCATCAAGAACACTATCACTAATCTGATCACAAATCTTATCTGGATGACCTTCTGTTACTGACTCTGAAGTAAATAGCCAACTACCTTTTCTGTTTCTCATAATAAAAGTCCTTTCCGTTCAATACTTTGATTAAAGCTATGGGCCTTTAATAAAAAAACCTTCCCCAGAAAGGAAGGCGTCTCATTATAAATATGCCTCTCATCTTTCAGGTTTCCCTGCCGGAATTGGCACCGCTGCTTTCCGCGGTTGTCGGGCTTCATAGGGCCGGTTCCCTCCGCCACTCTTGATAAGTAGTGAACTAACAAAAATTTAACTAAATTAGTATAGCATCACGATTTTTCATTTGTCAACGAATTGTCGGAAATTGTACTGGATTGTCGGAAATTGTGAGAATTTGTCGCCCAAATCGCCCTTTCAACTCGCTAGACTTTATGTATACCAAATGAAGGGAGACAAACATGGCATTCAGCATTTACATATATGAGAAAAACAAAACAATTTTTGATTCACTCAAAATGAGATTATCACACTATTTCCCCGAGGCCTACATTGTTAATCCATTTGACAAATCTAATAACCATAAAGAGATTTCAGAATTTATTATCGTTCTGTATGATGGATTTCAGTACACCGAGCCGGTAAGTAAGGGGAAGATTGCCTGTGAGTATATTAACCTTTTTCAAGCAGACGAATTTGGAAACAAAATAATTGATTGTTCCAGATTGTCTTTACTAATTAAAAATACTGTTTCCAATATAAAACCAGCTGCTTCTAGCATAAGTGGAAAAACCGACCTGTTAATATCTTTCTCTTATATAGATGAACGTGAAAATTTTATAAACCAATACTTCTTAAATCATGCCTCATCAGAACTCATTTTAAGACTAGACTTAATGTCTGGCATTAGAATGCCTTCTATATTTAAAACAGGTATGAGTTCAGGTTCATTAACTGAACTTTTAGAGTTGGCCAAAAGTGACTCTTTTACTCCAGAGACCATTCTAGATTTTCTCAATCCAGATAGCCAAGGTTTCTTAACCCCTGGTAAACCAAATAAACCTGATGATGTTTTTGATGTGGATATTTATTGCATTATTAACCTACTGAAAAATTTTCATAACCTAACCCATCAAACAGATGTACAACATGATGGATTAGTAGTTTGTGAAGGCTGGAAAATGCAAGACTTAATTAATTTTTCCAACTACTCCGACGCTGTTCACATTCTTCTTCCTTCAAGAATGTGCGACGAAGCGAAAGGTAGTATCGATTTTATAAACAACCTCAAAAGGCACATAGATTCCAATAAAAACTTAACCCTTCACTACTGTGAAGACTATAGAAATGAGGCAATAAATGAAAAATCAAGAGTATGACCTTAATAGCATCAAAGAGCAAATTACTTACTACGTTCTAAATTCACTTAAGAACGAAATAGACCCGTCAGATGACAGACTTAAAGAAATCATTGCAGATGTTATCGGTATGAATATTTCAGGGCAAAACCTAACCTTATCAGACAAAAAGGAGCTGGCTGTCAAAGTATTCAATAGCATGCGACGTTTGGATGTTATTGAACCTCTTATGCAAGACCCTACTATCACAGAAATTATGGTCAATGGACCTGATAACATTTTCTATGAACGAGGGGGAAAACTTTATAAGTCAGATATCAAGTTTAGTAATAGCCAATCACTTCAAACAATCATATCTTGTTTCTTTGCAAACCAAAACAGACCTCTTAACGAAGCAAATCCTATATCAGACTTAAGACTTCCAGATGGTTCTAGAGCAAACGCAGTGCTCCCGCCTGTAGCTCCTGATGGGCCTATATTAACCATTAGAAAATTCACTGGAGTCTCCCATGATATTGTTACTTTAATTAGACAAGGATTCTTAAGCGATGAATCTGCTAGATTTTTATGTCAATGTGTAAAAAACAAGAAAACTCTATTTCTGTGTGGCGGTACCGGTAGTGGCAAAACAACTCTTTTAAATACGTTATCTTCGTTTATACCGTCAGATGAAAGAGTAATAACTATAGAGGATTCTGCTGAATTAAATCTACAAGGCATAGATAATCTTGTTCGTATGGAAGCTCGCCTTCCCGGTCCTGATGGAACAGGAGAAGTAAATATCGCTCATATGATAAGAGCCGCCCTACGAATGAGACCTGACAGAATCATCATAGGAGAAGTTAGAGGGGCTGAAACAGCAGACCTAATGAATGCCATCAATACTGGACACAAAGGCTCATTATCTTCGGGGCACGCGAACTCTTGTCTTGAAATGATGGAACGATTAACAAGTATGGCAATGGCAGGATCCTCCCTCCCTTTTAACGCCATTGTTAGTCAATTATCTATGGGCATAGATATCTTAGTTCACATAACTAGAGATAAAACAGGCAAAAGGTATGTAGATGAAATATGTTACGTGCCAACCTCTACAGGAACTACTTTTAACCTTGAACAATTATTCGTAAATATCGGAGGCACCATTCTTGAAAAGAAATGTACAGACACTAGGCTCGAAGAATTATGTCGATATAACTAGTATAAAAACAAAATTCTTCATTCGTTTTATATGGGGATACCCGCTGCTTGCACTACTTATATATTTTATTTCTTCCTTCTACATCATATCCACAGGGATACGCATAGTCACCTCCATCATACTTGCGTTTTTCCCTTGGAAAGAACTTGTAAAACAAATATTCAATAATTCTTCCAAAAATCTCAGAAGTCAAATTCTTGTTCTACTTCAGGTCCTAACAACAAGTGTAAGCAGTGGCTACTCCCTCGATAAATCCCTATCATTAGTAAGACCGGTAATAGAAAACACCTTTGGCACTAAGTGCCCGTTAATTAAGCCTCTCAAGGAACTTGAAAATAATCTTCGAGTTCATATAGATCCAGAACAAGCCTTAGATATTTTTGCACACGATATAGAATTTCCCGAGACACTACCAGTATTCCATGCTCTAGCACTCTCATCCAAAATCGGTAGTAACACTTTGGCAATTCTTAGAAGTAGCTGTCAAATGCTATCCGAAATGAATGCTGTACAAAATGAGATTAATGCATCTAATGCTGGCAAAAATGCAGAAGCTGTAATGTTATGCATCATGCCATTTGCCATAACTATCGCGCTTGACCAAATGGGTAATGGTTATCTTGCAACAGCCAAATCATCTCATATCGGTGCTATCCTTCTAGGATTAGCTTTTGTTATTGCCATCATATCCAGTGCACTTTTATTTAGATTCATAACACACGATAATAGTGTCAAAAATCTTAAAAATGAAGTACTTATTATTAATAACACTAGCAAAATTCATTTACGAGACTTTGCACAAAAATTTATACCTACTGGATTTATTACGACTCAATATGAATTATTTAACGAGTTATCCCTTAATCCAAGATATGCATATGAGATGTACCTTCGTAAGCAATTATTAGTATTAACATCCACTTTTATACTAGGAACGACTGTACTATTACTTACAAACTACAACCTTATTCTGTTACTACCACTACTAGTCATCATTTACTTTGCAGGACATCAAGATATACGCAAAAAAGTCCAACTAAAAAAAGAAGAATTAATGAAAGATCTACCTCTCTTTTTATGTCTGATTTATACACTTCTAGAAGCAGGACTCCAGCTACCAAAAGCAATAGAGATTTGCTCATCTGCATTTAAGGATAATCCTAGTCTAAGCTCTGAAATCAAAAACATGAGAGCGCAAATGTTAAGTGGAACATCCGCGTCAGATGCAGTAGAAAAAATGGCACTTAGAATACAAATTCCTGAAGCACAAGCTGCATTACTTCTAGTAGCTAGATACGGAAGATTTGGCACCTCCGAAGTACTTAATCTCTTATCACTTCAATCTTCTGCATGTTGGGATTTGTGTAGAACTGCTTCTCGCAAAAAACAGGAAAGAGAATCATTAGCGCTTCTTTTTCCAATGACCTTGGACTTTATATGTGTTCTTTTGGTCGCCACCACCCCGGCTATTATCTCCTTGGGTATATAGGAGGATTTTGATAATGAAAAATAAAAAAGGAATGGGCACAGTTGAAATTGTAATCATCATCGCTGTGCTGGTAGGTCTTGCGCTCATTTTTAGAGAAGCACTTACTGGCTATGCACAAAATGTAATGGATTTTGTATTTGATGAAGGCAGAATAACTAACGCATTTGGGTAATTAATTATGGAAATAAGAAAAGGTCCCTATGGACTATTTATGGTAGAAACAATTACAGGAAATTTTAATAAATACACCACTGAGATAATAGCAAATAATATTCCTGGTTCATTTGTCAGATTTTATATCGCATCTTCCCCTCTTACGGGAAAGACCGAAATTTCCTACGATTGCACTAATCTAACCTCGTTCTCAAAATCTCTCGTAGAAAACACTGACAGAATTCTACTTAGAAAGGCAGTAGGCGACCTTTTCTTATCTTTTATCAAATGTCTAGATTTATTAATTCCTCTTAATGGAATCATATGGTCTGATTCATATATATTCTGGGATCAGTCTGATAACCACATCAAAATGTGCATCAGACCATATACTCTAGACAATATTGATTTATCACTTTCATCACTTGGAAACGGTCAAATTGAAGAAATAATTAATAACAGCTCTTTCTCTAATATTCTATCTTCTGATGAAATATCTTCCCTTTGTTATGCTATTACAAATAATGACGAAGACAAACTTGAAGATGTCGCATTAAGAATAAAAAAAGAGGATCCTGAAACACTGCTTAATACAAACAAAACGAGCCTGAATCTCTTTAAATATCAAATATCTTTCGTGATTCTTTTGATTCTTCTTTCAATACTTGGAATAACTAATGGAAATCTAATCCTTTGGGGACTCGGATGCATACTAGCTGTCGTATTACTTTATAAAATACTAAAAGGAACTAAAGCAACTTCAGAGCAAACAAAAACAACTATAAACAAAATCACTCATGAAAGGAAAAACATTTACTTTGATGACACCGAAAACAAAGGAAATATAATTTCAGGCCTAATACTAAAAAGTCAAAATAAAATACAAGATAAATATATAAACAAAGCAATCTACTCCACAAGAGCAACTATTGGGTCTGATCCATTTCTTTCTGATATACATATAGATGATGATTCCATATCAGAAATACATATAGAAATCACAAAAGAAAACAACGAATACTTCGTGGTAGATTTATCAAGAGATAATTCGACGTATATAGATAACAGAAGAATAGATTCAATGAAAAAATATGGCATCAAAAACGGCCAAGTATTAAGATGCGGCAACTATGACTTCAATGTCATTATCAATTAATGCCGTACTCTTCCAATCTCTTTGCAAGTCTCTCCTTCTGATCTTGAGTTCCATACATCTCAATAATGTGACGACGAGCCTTGAATCTATCAACTTTCTGCTGAATCTCCTTTGTAGCAACAAGTCGAGCTTCCTTATCAGCAATAAGCTTAGCCCTTTCAAGGTCTTCTTGAGCTTCCTTATAAGACTTACACATTTTTACAAACTTAATATCATCTGGATACTCTGCAGAATTACATACAACCGTTATAGACTTAGCAGATATTTCAGCAAATCCTTCAGATACCGTAAAACGTGCTGTGTCATCATCTACACGAACTGTAGCAATACCTGGTTTTAAGGCAACAACCATAGGAGTGTGACCAGCCATAAATCCGATATCACCATCTGTTGTTGGAAGAATAAGAGAAGATACTTCCCCATCATAAAAATTCTGATAAGGAGTTACTACACTTAACTTTAACTTGTTACCTTTACTATCTGCCATAACTATTTATTAACCCTGATAATCTGAAGATGCTCTATAAGATGCAAGGACATCATCGATGTCACCCTTCATAAAGAAATGCTGCTCTGGAATATGGTCAAGACTACCGGAAATAATTTCTCCAAACGCCTTTACTGTCTTCTCTACTGGAACATATCTTGGCTCGAATCCTGTGGAATCAGCTGTTACAAAGAATGGCTGAGACAAATACTTCTGAATTTTACGAGCACGAGATACGAGCACACGGTCCTCTTCAGATAGCTCTTCCATACCAAGAATAGCGATAATATCCTGAAGTTCCTTATATCTCTGAAGAATCTCCTGAACCATACGAGCTACGTGGTAGTGCTCACTACCTACTACTTCCTCAGTAAGAATTCTAGAAGAAGACTCAAGTGGATCAACTGCAGGATAGATACCAAGCTCTACTACGCTTCTAGAAAGAACGATATTCGCATCAAGGTGTGCGAATGTAGTTGCAGGAGCTGGGTCAGTAATATCATCCGCAGGAACGTATACAGCCTGAATAGATGTAATAGAGCCATTACGTGTAGATGTAATTCTCTCCTGAAGCTCACCAACCTCATTAGAAAGTGTTGGCTGATAACCTACGGCTGAAGGAATACGTCCAAGGAGCGCAGAAACCTCAGAACCAGCCTGTACAAATCTATAAATATTATCAATAAAGAGAAGTACATCCTTCTTCTTCTCATCTCTCAAATACTCAGCCATAGTAAGACCTGTAAGAGGAACTCTCATACGAGCACCAGAAGTCTCATTCATCTGACCAAATACCATGACTGTCTTATCTAGAACGCCAGACTCCTTCATCTCACCCCAGAGATCATTACCCTCACGAGAACGCTCACCAACACCAGTAAATACAGAGTATCCGCCGTGCTCAGAAGCAATGTTACGGATAAGCTCGAGGATAAGAACTGTCTTACCAACACCAGCACCTCCGAAAAGACCAATCTTACCACCACGGCTAAATGGTACGAGAAGGTCAATTACTTTGATACCTGTCTCAAGCATCTGCTGAGCTGGATACTGCTCAACATAAGATGGAGCCGGTCTATGAATAGGCCAGTCTGTATCCTTATTTACAGGGCCCAAACCATCGATAGGTCTACCAAGAGCATCAAAAAGACGACCTGTAATCTTCTCACCTACTGGCACCTTGATAGAAGAACCCATAGAAATAGCTGGAAGACCTCTCATAAGACCTTCTGTAGCATTAAAAGATACACATCTTACGACACCTTCACCCCTTTGCTGCAAAACCTCAGCAAAGACATCCTTGTCGCTTTCGTTTCCATCCTCAGAAACGATAATTCTAATAGCATCATTAATCTTAGGAATCTCACCTAAACTATACTGACAATCGATAACCGGTCCAATGATTTGTACAACTTTACCCTTAGCCATCTTATGTTCTCCTAATATTCAATTACAAATTATTAACTTGCTCAGCACCATTAACAATCTCTGTAAGTTCTGTTGTAATTTTGGCCTGACGCGCTCTGTTACTAATCAACTCTAATTTCTTAATCATTTCCTCTGCATTCTTAGTAGCATTATCCATAGCTGTAAGTCTAGCTGTTTGCTCACTACTATAAGCATCAACCATAGCGCCATAAATAACCGCATTAAGATATGTATCTACAAGGAAGCTAAATACTTCATCTGCATTAGGGAGATATTCGATTTCTCTATTCTCTTCATCTGCTTCAAGCTCCACCTTTAATCTAGTCACAAGCTCATCCATTGATTTCTTATCAATAGGAGCTAGACGAACTACTACGGGAACCATCTTAGTTGCAGACTCCATATCAGTGTAAATCAAGTACACAAGGTCAAAATCATGCTGAAGAAACTTTTGCTTCACAATCGAAGCAACATTACGAGCCTGGAAAAATGTTGGTTCATTAATTGGAAACTCAAATTCCTGATCAACCTTATATCCACTTCTTGTAAGTTTCTCTCGCGCAAGCTTTCCAAATACATATAACTTATAGTCTGTAGAAATATTCTTACGAGAATTTTCAAGAATCTTCTTCTGAATATGTTCCTCAGTAAACTTAGCTACATTATTGTTATAAGCACCTGCTAAACCCTGATCACCACTTAATACAAAATATCCAATCTTCCAAGTATCACCAATCTTCTTCTGTTCAATTTCAAAGAATGGATTATTAATAGATTTGCTACTACTAATAATCTTGGCCATACTCTTAGAGCAAAGTGAGAAAAATGGGTGCACAGAATCATGCAGAACCATAGAACGACGCATCTTAGCCGCACTTACGAGCTGCATAGCATTAGTCATCTGGCTAATGTCATTAATACTCTTAATTCTCTTCTTTAACTCATTAAGATTTTGCATGAGAAATTAATCTTCTCCTCTATACTCAATATGTTCTGCAAGATATGTTTCCTTATAGTCATCAAGATAACTATCAAGAAGCTCAGCATCTTCCTTCTCAAACTTACCTGTAGAAGAAATCTTCTCCATAAAGTCTGGATGAGAAACCCACATTCTATCTACAAAACTAGTAAAGTATTCTCTAATATCTTCCTTTGCAAGGAAATTCATTCTATCTGTAGTAGCCATGTAAAGGATTACTACCTGCTCTTCCATAGCCCATGGTGAGTACTGCTCCTGCTTAAGAACCTCGTTAAGAACTACACCACGCTTAAGCTGAAGCTGTGTATTAGCATCAAGGTCGGAACCAAACTGAGCGAAAGACGCCATTTCACGTGCCTGAGCAAGAGAAATACGAAGTGGTCCACCAACCTTCTTAGTTGCCTTTGTCTGTGCTGCACCACCTACACGGGAAACAGAAAGACCAACGTTAATGGCAGGTCTCTGTCCAGAGAAGAAAAGCTCTGGAGCAAGATAAATCTGTCCATCAGTAATAGAAATTACATTAGTTGGAATATAAGCAGAAATATCATTACCAAGTGTCTCGATAATTGGAAGTGCCGTAATAGAACCTCCACCCATATCACTAGATAACTTAGCTGCACGCTCCAAAAGTCTACTATGAAGATAAAATACATCTCCTGGATAAGCCTCACGTCCTGGAGGTCTTCTAAGGAGCAACGAAATTGCTCTATAAGCCTGAGCATGCTTACTTAAATCATCGTAAACGATAAGAACATCCTTATGCTCGTCAAACATAAACTTCTCGGCCATAGCACAACCAGAGAATGGAGCAATATATTGCAGGGATGCAGAATCAGAAGAACTAGCTGCCACAATAATTGTGTAATCAAGAGCACCTTGCTTCTCGAGAAGATTTACAGTAGATACGATAGTACTCATCTTCTGTCCGATAGCAACATATACACAGATAGTATCCTTACCCTTCTGATTAATAATTGTATCGATAGCAATCGCTGTCTTACCTGTCTGTCTATCTCCGATAATAAGCTCACGCTGGCCACGTCCAATTGGAGTCAAAGCATCAATAGCAGTGATACCTGTATGAAGTGGCTTATTTACTGGTGAACGATGAACGATAGATGGCGCTGGAGATTCAATAGGTCTAGTCTCGTTATATCTGATGATACCCTTACCATCAATAGGACGACCAAGTGGGTCTACTACACGTCCGAGAAGACCATATCCAACTGGTACGGATACAGTAGTTCTAGTTCTCTTACAAACCATACCTTCTACTACATCCTCAGCGCCAGAAAGAAGGATAACACCAACAGAATTACGCTCTAAGTTAAGAGCGATACCATAAGCACCACATGTAAATGAAACGAGTTCTGATACCATACAGTGATCAAGACCTGATACTGTAGCAACACCATCACTTACGCTTCTAACGATACCTACTTCTTCGATATTATCAACACTATCAAAAGCCTTCTGTACTCTAGTCTTAAGCTGAGCTTCATCGAGGCCTTCAATTTCTACACTATCAATAGATACTGCAGCTTCCTCAGGGAACTGTCCGATAGCATCCTTGAGGGAACTATGAATCTTATCCTTATCAAAATCGAGAGATTCATCGTCGCTATCAACATCACGAGTTCTCTTAACGAACTCACCAATTCTCTCTAACTGACCCTTAACAGAATAGTCATAACGAGATCCCAAAGTATAAATGACAAATCCTCCAATGAGGGAATCATCTACTTCGAACTCCAATGTATAATCAGAAATACCATTCTTCTCAGCAAAGTTAGCTGCGATTACGGAAATCTGACTCTCAGGAATATCTCCGGCTACAACAACACGGATAAGATGGGTCAATTTCTTGTCATCACCAATCTTAGCCAATCTTGTTCACCTCTTCTTTAAGAACTTCATTTGTATAGTTATTAGCAAGTGTCTTAATCTTATCAGCTGCCATAACGTCGCCAAGAACTCTAGATGCGATAGCAACTGCTAAGTCAGAAATCTCATCCTTCATCTCATCAAGAGCTGCCTTTTTCATTCTCTTGGCCTCTTCTTCAGCGCGAGCAATAATGTTAGCAGCATCCTCATTAGCTTTAGAAATAATTACCTCAGACTGCTTGGAAGCACTGTCCTTTGCTTCTTCAATAATTCCAGAAGCCTGAACTCTAGCGTCATCAATAGCCTGCTTACTTGTAGCAGCATATTCCTTAGCTTCTTCATTACTCTTCTGAGCTTCTTCAACCTGAGACTTAATAAGAGCCTCACGATTCTTTATAGCCTTACTAATTGGCTTATACACGAAAAGCTTAATAATAATGTAAGCAACAATTACGTTAACAATTGTAATAACAGCAGTAACTGCGTAACCAGCAAACTGATCTGGTGAGAAAAGACTGCTCTCCTGTGCAGTTTCTTCAGCGACTGCCATCATGCCCAGCATAGCTGGATTACTTAATATACCCATAAGTGTCATGACCGACTCTCCTAACTACAACTTAAACTACGAAAATCAAAAGAAGCGCAACTACAAGTGCGTAAATACAAACAGACTCGATAAATACGATAGCTGTAAGAAGGAGTGTCTGAATCTTACCAAAAATCTCAGGCTGTCTAGCACCAGCCTCAAGTGCATGACCTGCGGCATTACCCATACCAAGAGCAGAACCTAAAGCACCAAGACCGATTGCAAGTCCTGCACCAAGTACTGCAAGAGCCTTTGGCTCAATAGATGCGGCTGTCAAAAGTGGCATAATAGAAAATAATGTATTCATAATAACCTCCCAAAGATAAGTTAATTTTTTATTTTGTTAATTAAGCAGCAACCTCAGCTGCTTCTGTCTTTTTCTTCTTCTTTTCAAACTTTTCAGGATGTTCCTTAAGTTCGTGACCAACTTCCACAATCTCACCGATATAGGACATTGTGAGATATGAGAATACAACCGCCTGCAAAATTCCATCTGTAATATCGAACCAAAGTCCAAGCACACCAGGAAGCAATACAGGAATTACGATAGAAAGGAACTCCATAAATACGAAAGCACCAAATACGTTACCAAAAAGTCGAAGTGCAAGGGATACAGGCTTAATAAACATATCCAGTATCTTAAATGGTAGCATCATAGCCATAGGTTCTGTCATTGATTTCCAAAAGCCCTTAAAGCCAACAAATCTAATGGAAACATATACAACATATACGATTGCAAATACAGCCATACCCACAGGAAATGCAATATTCTTAGCTGGTGGAGACACCTTAAAGAAAGAAATCACATTACAACCAGTAATCATAGTACCAATCGTAAGAATCATAGGTGCTATGTGTTCTGCTTCCTTACGGTTCATTCCAAAGCTCTCTGAAACAGAAATAATAAGTCCAACTAGAAGCTCCATCACCGTCTGTCCAGTGGAAGGAATAAGCTTAGGTTTTCTAGACATCGATCCAAATAAGATAACCATAATAAGAATTGCAATCCATGAAACAAGAATCGCATCCGTAATATTAAAGTTACCAATATTTAGGTATTTCTGAAGAATTCCATGTTTGATTTCTTCACCGATATCTCCAATTTTTAGCTCTTCAATAAGCTTATTAAGAAAAGCTTTTCCAAATTGAGATAACCAATTCATACTAACATCCTCTTTTTTAATATCTTATGGCTTAACCATAGAAATTTTACTACCAATAGTATCTCTGGTCGTCCACATTTGTTAGGACAACTGTGTAATATCTATATATTATTTACACATACCAGCTTATATTAAGCGAAAGTTGAAAAATTAATTACTTGTAGAATTCTTCTTCCATCGCCTTAATATCATTTACACGAACTGCATGTCTCTCACCTGCAAATGGTTCTGTGAGATATGCATCAACCATAGCAAGTGCTACAGCCTGACCAACAACTCTTGCACCAAAAGCAAGTACATTTGCATCATTATGCTGACGGCACATCTTTGCCATATACTCATTTGCACAAAGACCACAACGAATACCCTTGTGCTTATTTACAACGATAGAAATACCAATACCAGTACCACAAATTGCGATACCTTTATCCGCCTTACCACTAAGAATATCCTCTGCAATCTTCTTACCAGCCTCTACATAGCTATATGGTTCATCTGCAGTTGTAGCACCTCCATCAAGAACCTCGTGACCAAGTTCCTTAAGATGTGCAATAACCTTCTGTCTAAGGTCGTAACCTGCATGATCAGATGCAATAGTAATAATCATATCAATATCCTCTTTCCTAATTAATTTTATTTACTTACTAAACATCACACTTTATGTGCTTAAATGTCTTACGACTTGTAGCGTAATCATCTACGATATTACCGTGTCCATAAACCTTGTACTTATAAGTAACAAGACCTTCTAGTCCAACTGGACCTCTAGCATGAAGCTTACTTGTAGAAATACCTACCTCAGCACCAAAACCATATCTAAAGCCATCAGAAAATCTTGTAGAACAATTGTGCATTACATTACCAGAATCAACTGCATTCATGAACTTCTCAGCCTTAGCACTATCCTTTGTAATAATGCAGTCTGTGTGTCCAGAACTATACTTATTGATATGGTCAATTGCTTCATCAACAGAATCCACAAGCTTCATAGAAACCTTATAATCAAGATACTCGTGATGCCACTCAGTAACATCTTCCTCGAAGAAGATTTCAACATTTTTAGCCTTAAGAGATTCCACCAACTTAGGTAATAAAGTATCTTTAAGTGCTCGATTCACCAAAATGGTCTCTGTAGCATTACATACAGATACATACTGAGTTTTACTATCTACTGCTACCTTAAGAGCTAGCTCTTCGTCACAATCATCATCAATATATACGTGACAAACACCGTCAGCATGGCCCATTACTGGAATGGAAGTATTCTTCATTATGTACTGTACAAATGAATTTGAACCCCTAGGGATAATAAGATCAATATAGTCATTAAGATCTAACATAGCAGTAACGTCTTCACGAGACTCGAGAAGATGTAGCCATCCTTCAGGAAGACCTCCCTCTACGCCAGCATTATAAATTACCTCAGATAATACCTTATTGGTATTAATTGCTTCACGACCACCCTTAAGAAAAACACTATTACCGCTCTTTACGCAAAGAGTAGCAATCTGAACCAAAGCATCTGGACGTGACTCGAAAATAATACCAATAACACCAATAGGGCAAGTAACACGGTAAAGGTCAAGATCATCATCAAGCTTAGTATGTAATTTAATCTGACCAACTGGATCTTCAAGACCAATAAGAGAATTAATTCCATCAGTTACATCCTTAAGCTTGTTATCATCAAACTTAAGACGCTTGAAAAGTGGCATATCAAGACCATCCTTCTCAGCTTCTTCCAAATCAATCTTATTTGCCTCAAAAATACTATCTTTGTTGTCAAAAAGGGCCTTGGATATAGTAAAAAGCGCCTTATTCTTAGTTTCTGTATCAAGGACAGCCATTAATCTAGAGCTGTTCTTAGCAATTACAGCATTATCTATAACTGTAGACATAGCATTCACCTCTAATTTCATCCTTTCAATTATAACATTATTGTTACAAAGCGATTCAAAAAGTTGTGAACAAAAGTTGTTAAATATTTTTTACAAGGTTAAATGTGTCCCATTAATTCTTGATAATTCTATGTTCATAAATGTTCATAATGTTCATAACTCTGTCGATAACTATAAAACAAGCCTTTCAGATTTTTACACCTCGCAAAGCGCCGTATTTCCTATATCTGATTTTCTACTAGGAGTTTATTGCAAAATTGTTACTAGTCCGTTACAGAAATATTTCTCTATATATTACGGGCATTTCGAGGGATTTGAACAAGTGTTCTTATTCAACCTGTCCACCACTCAAGGACAGTAAATTCATAAAAAAAACTATTGACAAGCATTTTTATAGAAAACGAAAAAGAACATAATATCGTACGTTATAAAGTGCGTTATTCTGATATAATTACAAACATGAAATTGATTATTACTACATTATTTGGACTCGAGACTCCTGTTAGAGAAGATCTCGAAGCTTGCGGTTATCTCCGTGAGAATATTGAAGTTACTGACGGCGTCGTAACACTTGAAGTAAAAGACTCTACATGGGCCTTAGATGTTGCTCGTGTAAATATGTGGGTTCGCCGTGGAGAACGTGTTTTCTTCCAAGTTGGTGATGATTTTAAGGCAGAAACTTTCGAAGAGTTCTTTGACGGTGTTAAGGCCCTTCCTTGGAATGACTTTATTCCAAAGAGCTATGCTTTTATTGTTAATGGTTTTTCACGTAAGTCTGCTCTTTATGGTATAAGCGCACTTCAATCACTTACTAAGAAAGCTATTGTTAAGAATCTTTGTGCAGCTAGAGGCCTAGGTGATTCTGGCATTATTGGAGAAGACAGAAACATTGGTGAAGTTAAGATTCAGTTTGGTATTGTAAACAACATGGTTCGCATGATGATCGATACATCTGGCAATGGTCTTCACAAGCGTGGATACCGTCCTCTTACTCATGAGGCCCCTATTCGTGAGACTTTAGCCGCAGGTATGGTAACACTTGCCCACTATAAACCTTTCGGATACGAAGCCATGGTAGACCCTTTCTGCGGATCCGGTACTATCCTTATTGAGGCTGCACTTCTTGCATGTGGAGTAGCTCCTGGCAAGAACAGACACTTTGCTTATGAGAATCTCCCTTACATCGGTAAGGAAGTTAGATATCAGTCACGTGACGAAGCTCGTGATCTTGAGGACCTCTCCCCTATGGATGATATTTTCTACTGGGGTTCAGATATTGACCGTCGTGCTATTGAAGATGCTAAAGCTAATGCAGAGCGTGCTGGTGTTGGAGAATTTATTAAGTTCTCTGTAGCTGATGCAGCAACTAGAACTCCTTCCTCACTAGAATCCATGACAGGTTTTGATCGTCATCTAGTAATTACTAATCCACCTTATGGCGGTCGTCTCATGACACCGGAAGAAGCTGATGATATTTACCGCATGATAGCTAAGACTAACCTCACTTCTGACGGATTCTGCAAGAAGGGTGTTAGACTCTCCGTTATCTCCCCTGATGATACTTTCGAAGTAGCTACAGGACACAAAGCAAATAAACGTGTTAAGCTTTATAACGGTAACATCAAATGCCAACTCAACAATTACTTTAAGCTTAAGAAATAATAGGGGTAAGTATGTCTAGCTTTATATACTTGTGTCTTAGTTATCTACTTGCATTTGCGCCTTTTGTAATCTGCTTGGTATGGCGCATAATTGTCAGAAATAATCTCAAGAAGATTCCTAAGGAGAACAGAACTTTCTGGATGAAGTTAAATTCTGCTTTATCTATGTTCATTTTTATTCTATCTATTTTCTGGGCTCTATTTATTTATCTTGGTATCAAGATTATGGAAAGCATGTAATTATGTCTGACAAACTTTTTTTCAAAGTATTAGCCATAATCATCTTACTTGGCACAATTGCGACTGGAATTCACTTCGGATACGCATGGTACTCTCAAAAGCACTCATCCGTTATTACTGTCGTTACTAACGAGAGGTGGTAATCCATGAAGCTTAAAGCACAAATTGCTATCCTTGCTGGCGTTGTCGCCATTTTCGCAGTGTTTAACATACTCTGCTATAACTTAGTAACAAGACGCTATACTTACCCTCGTGACGAGAGACTAAAGGCTAAGTCCATAGAACTTGATAAGTATCTACCTTTTAAAAAGGACTCTTTAGCAGTTACAACAGATGCTTCAGTTAAATTAACTGGAGACCTCCCTGTTATCGACTCAGCCGCAGCACTTTATCCTGTTAGTGCTGGAATCGTCGGTTCTACCTATCCTGAATCATCCGTGAAGTTTAACGGCACTGACTTCGAAGAAGGTAGTTCTCTTCTTATGAATAACACTATAGGTGCGTACGAAGAAATTGTTACAGGACAAGCAGATATTATTATTTGTGCAGGTCCTTCAAAAGAACAGCTCCAGGTAGCTACCGACATGGGTGTGGAATTAGTCTTAGTTCCAATCGGACGTGAAGCCATGGTTTTCTTTGTTAACGAGAATAATCCAGTTAATGACCTAACTGTAGATCAGATACGTGACATCTACACAGGCCGAATCACTTCTTGGAGTGAGGTTGGTGGTGATAACCATCTTATTACTGCCATATCACGTAACCAAGGTAGTGGTAGTCAGACCATGATGGAAAAGTTTGTTATGAATGGTGAGAAGATTGCTATTGATTATGACGCGGTATTTGGACGTGCTATCGCCTTTTCCTTTAGATTCTATGTTAACGACATCACAAACTACGGTGGAATAAAAATCTTGTCCCTTAATGGCGTCTACCCTACACCAGAAACTATAGCAGATAACTCTTATCCACTTTCTAACGAGTTCTACGCCATCTATAGAGCTGACAACGATAATCCTAATATCCCGATTCTTATCGACTGGATTCTATCTGACGAAGGTCAGTCTGTTATCGAAAGTAACGGCTACGTAAGAGTAAATTAAAAAGCTCGGATTTAATCCGAGCTTTTGTTATCAGATAATGTTTCTAATACCGTCACAAATTCGCTTAGCAACCACAGGGTTATTCATAGTGTACAAGTGAATTCCATCTGTATCGTTAGTAAGAAGATCTATAATCTGGCTAATAGCGTAGTACATACCCGCATCAAAAAGCGCATCCTTATTGTCTTCATACTTATGAATAATCTTCTCAAATCTCTCTGGAAGAACCGCGCCACAAGTAGTAACCATACGCTTTACAGAGTTTGCAGAAAGACATGGCATGATGCCAGGAGTAATTGGACAATCAATACCAGCAATACGCGCATTCTCTACAAACTTATAGTAATTCTGATTATCAAAGAAAAGCTGTGAAAGAAGTACATCTGCACCAGCATCCACCTTCTTCTTAAGGTTACGCATCTCACTAACAGTATCAGGAGAATTAGGATGATTCTCTGGGTAACAAGCACCAGCGATACAGAAGTCTGTCTTTGGCTTAATATACTCAATAAGTTCACTAGCGTGATTAAATACACCCTTTGGAGCAAAATTAGGGTTAACATCACCTCTAAGTGCAAGGATATTCTCTACGCCTGCATCTGCAATCTCCTTACAAAATTCATCAATATCGTGCTTATCATAAGGAAGGCATGTAAGGTGAACTACAGGCTCTACGTTATACTGTTCCTTAATCTTACGTGCGATAGCGATAGTCTTGTTATTATTAGAAGATCCGCCTGCACCGAAAGTAACAGATATATAAGCAGGCTTAAGGTCAGCAAGAATCTCAAGTGTCGCATCAATATTCTGAAGTTCCTCTTCCTTCTTTGGAGGGAAAATCTCGAAGGAAAGCACTTTGCTCTCCTGGTTATAAATCTCAGTAAGCTTCATAAAGCACCTCGCTAAAAGTCTTTCAATATATTACACTATTTGTGGTAAAAATGCTTCCCGAAAGTGAGGTTTGTCCAAATAATGCACACATGTAAAATAAGTTTCTTTGACCCTTACAAGATTGCGCTTAGTGGTCAAGCCTTTCGTATACACCCAATAGATGACACTCACGTGGAAGTTGTAGCTTTCGGACGTTACCTTCAGATAGCATCTATTGGTGATGACACTTTTGCATTCTCGTGCACCACACCTGAGTTCGAGACTATCTGGGCACCATTTTTTGACTTAGGTCGAGACTATGATGCCATCGTCGCTTCTATTAACTCAGATGATACTTATTTACTTGACGCAGCTTCATATGGACATGGCATACGTATTCTTAGACAAGACCCATGGGAAGCACTTATTAGCTATATTATTTCCCAGCGTCGGTCTATCCCATCTATCACTACTTGCGTTGACCGTTTATCCGAGAAGTATGGTAATACTATTATTGCGCCTTCTCTCGAAGAACCTTTTGTAAAGCCACTAAAAGGTGTCTATTATTCCTTTCCTACTGTGGAACAAATGAGTTCTGCAAATAGCGAAGACCTCTCCGAAATTGGCGCAGGTTATCGTGGACCATATATTATGGCAGCTATTAATGACTTCGCATCTGGAAAACTTTCCTCAGAAATACTTTCTAGCGCAGATGACAACAAGCTCTCCGAACTTTTACTTAACATGTACGGAGTCGGCATCAAGGTGGCGAACTGCGTAATGTTATTCGCATTTGCTAGAACTGGACGCTTTCCTATTGATGTGTGGATTCAGCGCATCATGGACCGTTACTATGGTGGCTCATTTGATGCCTCTCAGTACCCTGATACTGCTGGTATAATGCAGCAATTCATGTTCTATTACGAGAGGTGTGAGAAAACACATTTAATGTAAAAAAAATCCCGATGAAGCATTAGCAACATCGGGATTTATATTTGTATTTAGCTAATTAATAACTTAAGCGCCAGCCTGCTTACCAAGTTCGAAAGCCTTAAGGTTACCAGGTATTGTCTTTGGCTTAGAAGCAAACGCATCCTCGATGGACTCCTTCCAGAGAGCCTCATCAACACCAAGATAATTTGAAAGAGCACCAAGCATTACAATATTTGTTGCCTTAGATGTACCAACCTGCATAGCAAGATCAAGAGCATCAATCTCAACAATCTTTGTATCCTCAGTAGCTGCTGCCTTAAGAGCATCAACGATTCCGTCTGGATACTGAACCTGACCCATAAGAACTGGCAAAGATTCAATCTGCTGGCTGTTAACGATCATAACACCGCCTTCCTTAAGAAGGGATGCCCATCTTACAGACTCAACTTCCTCGAAGGAAAGAAGGAAGTCAGCTGTACCTTCTTCGATGATTGGAGAATGAACTTCCTTACCAATCTTTACATATGTGCTACCGGCACCACCACGCTGCCTCATTCCGTGAACCTCAGATACCTTTACATCAAGTCCGAGTTTCATAGCTACGATACCAAGGAGCTTACCAGCGATAAGAGTACCCTGACCGCCAACACCTGCTAATACAATAGAAGCTTCAAGATTACCCATATTACTCTTCTCCCTTCTCAAGTGCGTTAAACTTACATACATTTACGCACAAGCCACAGTTATTACATGTCTCAGGATCAATCATAGGTGTCTTATCCTTGCTCATGATAAGTGCAGGACACATAATCTTGCCACAAGCACCACACTTCTTACACTTCTCA
>JAKSRH010000028.1 GCA_024403675.1 Saccharofermentans sp.
ATTTATCGCATCGGTGGTAACTATGGGAACCATTTCTATGGTTATGCCTGCTAAGGTGGTTTATGCTGACCCATCAGCCGTAGTTGAGAGTACTAATCCGTGGGAAACAGGTGGACAGATTACTCTTAATCTTTCTGGTTGTGAAGGATATGGAACTATAACTGTGGTTGTGGAGTTCGAAGGAACTGTAAAGAGTGCATCTGGATGGGGATTTGATTCTTATACTGTAAATGGCAATCAAGTAACTGCAGTGGTAACTTCAGATGGACCTAATAATTGGGGTTTTAATGGTAATGTTGGAATTCAAGTAGAAGGCTCTAATATCACAGGAGCAAAGCTTGTTTCCATTGAAGGTTCTGGTACGGGTAATGCTGGAAGTAACAATAATAATAACAACACACAAAATACTACAGCAGCAACAACTGCTGTTTCTGGAGATCCAGTGACTCCTTCTGTGACAGTGCATGGTGTTGAAGGTGATGATTGGCTTACAACTAATGGGGATAAAATCCTCGATATGAATGGAAACGAAGTATGGATTACTGGTCTTTCATGGTTTGGATATAATACTGGTTCTAATCTTTTTGATGGCGTATGGGGCTGTAATCTTGATGATGCTTTGAAAGCAATTGCGGATCATGGATTCAACCTTATTCGTGTGCCTATTTCTGCAGAACTCTTACTTCAGTGGTCTCGTGGAGAATATCCAGAAGCTAATTATAATCACGCATATAATGCTAATTTGGAGGGTATGAATTCCTTAGAAATTTGGGAGCATGTTCTCGATGTGTGTGAAGATAATGGTATCAAGATTATGCTTGATATTCATAGTGCGCAGACTGATGCCATGGGACATATGCTTCCTATGTGGTATTCAGGAGACATAAGTGTAGATGACTACTATGAGGCTTTGGATTGGGTCTCTGCTAGATATGCAAATAATGACACTATAGTTGCTTATGATATTAAGAACGAGCCACATGGTAAGGCCAGTGAGCCGGAGCATGCTATTTGGAACGACTCGACTGACAGTAATAACTGGAAGTACATTGCCGAGAATGCGGGAAATATAATTCTTGATAACAATCCAAATGCACTTATCGTAATTGAAGGAATTCAGATTTATCCAATTGATATTTCTTCTAATAACTTTACATCTACTAATGATGATGATTACTACAATTCTTGGTGGGGTGGTAACCTTCGAGGTGTTGCTGATTACCCAATAGATTTTGGATCAGAAGCACGTAATAGACAGGTTGTATATTCTCCTCATGATTATGGTCCAGCAGTATATGCTCAGCCTTGGTTTGATGGCGGGTTTACATATGAATCACTTATTGATGATTATTGGTATGACTCATGGCTTTATATTGATGACCAGAGTATTGCACCTCTTCTTATTGGTGAGTGGGGCGGATTCATGACAGGTGATAATCTAACGTGGATGACATATATGCGACAGCTTATTGGTGAATATCATCTTAATCACACTTTCTGGTGTTTTAATGCTAATTCTGGAGATACTGGTGGACTTGTCCTTGATGACTTTACTACTTGGGATGAGGAAAAGTATTCTTTTGTAAGTGAGGTTTTGTGGCAGACTAGTGAGGGACAATTTATTGGTCTTGACCATGAGGTGCCACTTGGTAATAACGGTATCGCTCTTAAGGACTATACTGGCGATGAGATTACACCTGTAGTTCATGATGATACTACTAAGCCTGTTCAGGCAGAGGTTTCTGAAACTACAGTAAAAGCAGATGAAAGTGCACAGGTTGAGGAGAATACGGAAGCAGGTGTTCCTGTGGAAAAGAAAGGTCCTAGTACACTTAAAATTGTGCTTGGTGTAGTTGGTGGTATATTTGGAGCAGCAATTCTTACTGCTGGTGGAATTTTGGTATATAAGTTAGGATATAAAATCGGAAAGGGCAAGGAGGAACAAAATGGATAAGCATGATTTAAATGTTGCTATTATTACTGGTGCATCATCTGGTATTGGTGAAGCCTTTGTTAAGCAGGTTGTGAAAGTTCATGGTATTTACGGTAGCTTACCATTTCAGGAAATTTGGATTATTGCTAGAAGAACAGAAAAACTAGAACTTTTGAAGTCTCATATTGATGATCCACGTATTGTTTGTATCTCTGCAGACCTTTCTGATACTGAAGATATCAAGATGCTTGAGGAGAAGCTCGAAGCTGAGACACCTAAGGTTGGTCTTCTTATCAACTGCGCTGGCATGGGTAAGCGCGGAAATGTTATCGATAAGGATGCTAAATCCATAGAAGATACAGTAACACTTAACTGTACAGCCCTTTCTACATTGACACGAATTTGTCTTCCATACATGATTCGTGAGAATATTGTATTCAGCCGTTTTAATGGTCCTAGAATTATTAATGTTGCTTCTTCTGCAGCTTTTTTACCACAGCCAGGATTTGCTGTGTATTCCGCTTCTAAGGCATATGTAGTATCATTCTCCAGAGCTTTGGATATCGAGCTACGTCCATACCATATTGCTGTTACTGCAGTTTGTCCTGGTCCTGTTGCTACAGATTTCCAGGTTAATGCTACAGATGGACAGAGTAGTGAATTTACAGGTTTCCGCAAATTTATTGTGGCAGATCCTGATAAACTTGCTGCAGCTTCTATCAAAGCATCAAGAATGGGAAGAACAATGCTTGTATATGGTTTTATGCAGAAACTTTTGCATGTAGTATCTAAGATTGTTCCAACATATTGGATAATCGCGTTTGAGGGTTATATGGCGCGTCGTAAAGAAAAGAATGAGGTAAAGGATTTAAGTAATGATTGATGTATCAAGTGTTGAGCTCCGCTTTGGAGCTCGAATTTTGTTCGAAGATGTAAATATTCAGTTTAACAAGGGTTGTTGTTATGGAATTATTGGCGCTAATGGTGCTGGTAAGTCTACTTTCCTTAAGATTATTCAGGGTGAAATCGAGCCACAGAAGGGTTTTGTAAATATCCCTAAGAATGAGAGACTTGCTGTTCTTGAGCAGGATCACTTTAAATATGATGAGTTTACTGTTCGTGAGACTGTAATCATGGGTCACAAGAGACTATATGAGATTACTAAGGAAAAGGAAAGACTTTACGCTAAGCAGGACTTCAATGACGAAGATGGTGTTCTTCTTGGTGAGCTTGAGGGCGAGTTCGCAGAGCTTGATGGATGGTCTGCTGAAAGTAACGCAGAGATTCTCCTTCAGGGTTTGGGACTTGGTGAAGATTACTATGAGAGACAGATGAAGGATTTAACTGGTGGTGAGAAGGTAAAGGTTCTTCTCGCACAGGCACTTTTTGGAGAGCCAGATTACCTTCTTCTTGACGAGCCTACTAACCACCTTGATCTCAATAGTTGTCGCTGGCTTGAGAATTATCTTCTTGATTACGACAACTGCGTTTTGGTTGTATCTCACGATAGACACTTCCTTAATAAAGTTTGCACACATATTGTTGATATTGATTTTAGCAAGGTTACTTTGTTCCAGGGTAACTATGATTTCTGGTATGAGTACACACAGCTTTCTCTTCGTCAGTTAAAGGATCAGACAAAGAAAATCGAGGCACGTCGTAAGGAACTTCAGGACTTTATCGCACGATTCTCTGCTAATGCATCTAAGTCCAAGCAGGCTACTAGCCGTAAGAAGCTTCTTGAGAATCTTGAACTTCCTGAGGTAAAGGCTTCTTCTAGAAGATATCCATTTATTGACTTTAAGCAGGATCGTGAGATTGGTAATGACGTATTGTTTGTTAAAAATCTCTCTGCAGCTAAGGGTGACCACAAGACATTGAATGATATTTCTTTCACAATGGAGAAGGGTGATCATATTGGTATCATTAGTAAGGATGAAGTAGCTATTACACACCTTCTTGATATTTTGGCAGGTGCTTGTCCTGAGGATGAGTATGAAGGTGATATAAAGTGGGGTGTTACTACTTCTAGATCTTATCTTCCTAAGGATAATTCTGAGTTCTTTGATGACTGTGATTTGAGTCTTGTTGATTGGCTTCGTCAGTATTCCAAAGATCAGAATGAGAGTTATGTAAGAGGTTTCCTCGGTCGTATGCTTTTCTCTGGTGAGGAGGCTCTTAAGAAAGCTAACGTTCTTTCAGGAGGAGAGAAGGTTAGATGTATGCTTAGTAGACAGATGCTTGTAAATGCAAATGTTACTATTTTTGATGACCCTACTAACCACCTTGATCTCGAGTCTATTACAGCGCTTAATGAAGGTATTAAGAAGTTCCCTGGTTCTATTCTTTTCTATTCTCACGACCGTGAGCTTATGAATACTATTTCCAATAGAATCATTGAGATTGTTCCTGATGGAATTATTGATAAGCGTATGGGATACGATGAATACCTTGAGTGGAAGGCTGAACAGGGAATGGTATAACCTGTAATTCTTTAGAAAATTTATATTTAGATTAATATTTACCCCTCTTTTTACTTAATACCCTATTGCCATATAGGATATAATGTAAAAAGAGAGGTAAATTTTTTAAGGGAAAATGATGAAATGAAACTAAATGGTATTTTTAAAGATGGCATGGTTTTCCAAAGAGACAGAGAAATCCGTGTTTTTGGAGAAGCTCCTGAAGAGAAGTTTGTTGCTGCCTATATTAGGGATGCTGAAGGAAATGCCGTTGCCAGTGGAGACACTGATGAAGTATATGAAGATGGCTTTTTCTTGATTTGCATACCTGCACTTCGTGCTGGTGGTCCTTATGAGATGGAAGTAGTTGCCGGAAGTAAGAGAACAAGATTTAAGATAACGAACATATACGTTGGAGAAGTGTGGCTTGCTGCTGGTCAAAGTAATATGGAGTACCCTCTTGGACGAAGTGAAAATGCCAAGAGAGTTATTCAGAATGTCCATGATACTAATATTCATTTTTATAACATTCCTGTTTACGGAAACTATGACGACGAGCAGGCTTTGGCGGAAGAGAATTCAAAGTGGGAAGTAATCAATTCTGACACTTGTTACGATATGAGTGCGGTTGCCTTTTACTTTGCTCGTAAAATAGAGACATTTATCAAAGAGCATCATGTTGAAGGTAAGGATCTTCATTTTGGAATTATAGGTTGTTATCTTGGTGGAACATCTATTGCAAGTTGGCAAAGCATGGAATCTTTGGAAGCTACCAAAGAAGGTCGTAAATATATTGAGATGTACAGAGATGAGCTTAATCAGCTACCAGAAGCTGATGAGGAAAAAGCTGTTGCAGAGTATAAAAAACAATTAGCTGAATATAAGGTAAAAATAGAGGGTATTCTTAAGGAGAACCCATACATTTCTTATCTTGAAGCTGATAGAAAAATAGGCAAGACAATTCCATGGCCACCTCCACCTACACCTACTTCTATAAGAAGACCAAGTGCTCTATTTGACACAATGCTTCTTAGAATAGTTCCTTATGGATTAAGAGGTGTTATTTTCTATCAGGGAGAAACTGATGCTGATGATCATGCGGATGAGTATGCAGTGGTATTAAAGAGCATGATTAATGAATGGCGTGAAGCTTTCTGGGATGAGAAGTTACCATTTATTTTCTGTCAGTTACCTATGTACACATCCAAGGATCGTAAGTACATGGAGTATGACGATATGAATTGGCCTAAGCTCAGAGAACAGCAGTCTATAGTCGCTAGATCAATGACGAATGTTTATATGGCTGTCCTTACAGATTGTGGAGAGTTTGATAATCTTCATCCAGCTGACAAGAGAACTCCAGGTGAGAGATTGGCTCAGTTGGCATTGAAGTTTATTTATGGATATGAAAGTCTTCCAGCAGTGGCACCTTATGTTATTTTTGTTAGACAAGGTGAAGGTGTGGAAATTACTTTCGGAGGAGATTTTAAGAGCCTTAATCTTGAACATAACTATTCTGCTGCGCAGTCTGGCTTTGAATTAGCAGGTCCTAATGGAAAGTTTTTCCCTGCAGAAGCATCTGTTGGTTTTGATGGAAAGACTATCGTTTGCACATGCAAAAAAGTAAAGCGTGCAAGTAAAGTTCGTTACGCATACTATAGCTATGGAACAGCTAATTTGATTTCTGATAAGGGTCTTGCTGCAGAACCATTTCAGATCGATATCGACAACTTTTAAGTTGTATTTTATAAGGGAATTTTTTTAGGGATAGATATGAATATTGCATTTTTTCTTATACCAAAGGCGGAGACTGCCTTTTTATATGATGACTATACTGTGAGACAAGCATTGGAAAAGATGCATCATCACGGTTATTCTGCGATACCAGTACTTAATCGTGAAGGTGAATATGTCGGCACGTTAAGTGAAGGTGATTTGTTGTGGTTTATTGTAAAAGGTGAGGGTGGTGAGCCACACACCAAAGCGATAGAACTACTTGAAAAGGATTACATAAGAGATATTGATTTAAATAAGGAATATAGTAGTAATCCAGCGGTTAATATTATGGCATCAATTGATGAGCTTTTAATGCGTGCCATGAATCAAAATTTTATACCTATAGTAGATGACAGAGGAATGTATATTGGTATCGTTACTAGAAGATCTGTAATTAAATATTTTTACGATAATACAATGGATAAGAAATTGCTTGAATAATAAAAAGTCATAGGAATAATTCCTATGACTTTTGCATTTGGAGCCTCCAGCCGGATTTGAACCGGCGACCTCATCCTTACCATGGATGCGCTCTACCTCCTGAGCTATAGAGGCGTCAAGAGACAAAACGCAGTATACCATAAAGAATGTTTATTGGGTAGTTTTGTTACTTATCATTGTTCTGTATATCAATGAGAATATTTATCTGTTTTTCTAGATAACCTAGATACTTTTTATCAAGCAACTTGATTTTATCAATTACTGCTGAATCTGGTTCTTCTGATATGCCGAATAAAATATAATCACATGACACTTTGAAGTATTCACAGAGTTTTATGAGTGTTTTAGTTGATGGTGTGTACAAACCTCTTTCCAAATCAGAGTAATGATGTAACGACACACCAACAGCTTCCACAATACTATCCTGAGTAAGATTTGCAGATTCTCTTAATTCTCTTATTCGATTTCCAATAGCCTTGTTATCTAACATAATTTTTTACCTTTCCTCCATTTTATGAAATGCTTGAAAGATAAAACATGGTGATATACCATGATAAATATCATGGTGTTACCATTACATAGCACCAGACCAGAAAAGGTATCGGTTAATGCAAAAAAGTTTCTTTGTTCTTTTTTTCTTAACCGATACTTTATTTATTGGAGCTTTTATATAAATGATTAGCGTGCTAAACTGACGGTATATGTCGTTTTAGGAGAGAAAACATGGACGATTCCTATAAGCTGGTTTGGGCAGATGAATTTGATTCTGATGAAATAGATAAGAGCAGTTGGAATATTGAATGCCATGCTCCTTGTTGGATTAATGAAGAACTCCAAGAATATACTAATAATAAGAAGGTTGTTTTTGTAAAGGATAGTTGTGCGGTAATTAGACCTGATCGTACAGTTAATTCTGATGGAATTGTTAATTACTATTCTGGTTATTTAACTACAACAGGTCTTAAGGCTTTTAAGTATGGCCGTTTTGAAGCACGAATTAAGGTGCCACAGGGTAGAGGTTATCTTCCAGCGTTTAAATTAATTCCAGATGTTGAAGTATATGGTATTTGGCCAAAAAGTGGCGATATTGGAGTAATGGAAATTCTTGGTCAGGATACAACCAAGGTTTATTCTACAGTTCGTTATGGTGAGCCAATATCTCAGGGGCAAGGATATAGCAGACTTCCTAACGTGAGACTTAGTGAAGAATTTCATGTTTATGCTTGTGAATGGTCTCCTAGTGAAATCTCATTTTATGTAGATGACCACAAATTTTATAGCACAAGTTTTTGGCAGAGTTGTAATGAGGATGGTGAGGAAATCGCTCCATATCCAGCTCCATTTAATGTGCCATTTTCCATATGTATCAATATGTCAATTGGTAGTATGTGGGCAGGTAAACCAGACACACGAACAGAGTATGGTGATAAAGCCCAGATGTATATTGACTATGTCCGTGTATACCAGAAAGACAGCTATGATGAAAATGTCACAAAGCCTGTAAAGTCATTTAAAATGAGAGACCCAGATGATACTGGCAACTATTTGTTATCGGATAAATGGAGTTTTGAACATCACAGAAATGGTAGTGGTAAGTGCACAGTTACAGATGAGGAAGTAATTATTGAAACAGATGATACTGGAGATGAGCCATTTTCTCTTCAGTGGCTTCAGGCTGGAATTCCTCTTAAGAAAGGAAGCAGATATAAGCTTTCATTTGATGCATGTGCTGACACACCTAGAAAGATGATGGCTGCGGTTACTGCACCTGATGTTGGTTGGGCTTTATATTTGCCATATACACCAATTTATCTTGATACTTCTTACCAAAGACATAATGTTTCTTTCGTAATGAATAGAGAAAGTGATGACAATGCGCGTGTAGAGTTTAACGCGGGTAATAGCGAAGTTATTTCTGATATAAAAATTAAGAATATTCGATTAGAGGAAGAAATTCTTTGTGAAGATAAAAGAAAAGTAATTGCTGTTTGTGGAGTGTGGGATGATGCAGAAAACTTTAATGAGTTTTTGACATCACTTCAAACACCAGAAATTATAAAAGATTATGTAATTGCAGGTGTTACCTTCGGTTTTTACAACATGAATGATGATGATGATTCCATACAAAATAAGCTTGTTGACTATATCGATGAGTTGGATTTATCTGCAATAGTTATTTTTGCAGAAATGATTAAATCAAAGGATACAATTGATAAGCTTGTGAAGATAGCACATTTAAAGAAGATTCCTGTCTTTTGTTTTGAACATGATATAGATGGCTGTATAAACAGTTCATATGACTATGCTTCAGGATTTAAAACAATGGTTGAACACGTTGTGGATTATCATGGATGCAAAAAAACATTTATGTTTGCAGGTTATAAAAACAACTCATTTTCTGAAGAAAGAATACAGATTTATAAGGAATGTTTATTAAGTCGTAATCTTGAATATTCTGAGGATAATGTATTTTTCGGCGATTTCTGGGATGCTCAGGCTGAAAAGGTTATGCAGAATATTATTGATAGTGGACGTGAGCTTCCAGAAGCAATAGTTTGTGCAAATGATTCTATGGCTATTGGTGTTTGTGATTGTTTATTAAAAAACAAAATCAGAGTCCCAGAAGATGTGATTGTAACAGGTTTTGATGGAATTACAGAGGCAAATATCCATAATCCTGGAATAAGTACATGTTCTCCGGATTATACGGTTATCCCTACTCTTATTAAGGATGTAATTGATAATTGGACTCCTGATATGACAGGCGTGACTCAGAGACGAACTATTAACTATGTGCCAGAATTAAATAAGTCATGTGGATGTCCTGCATTTGATGCTTATGATACGACAGACATTGTATCTTCATTATCTAAGGATAACTTGGACTATTTCCGTCATGTTCTTGAAATGGGACACTTTGTATATCAATCAATAAATATGGATGATATTGATGCTGTAGCGGAGCAGCTCAGACGTTATCTATGGCTTTGGGAAAAGTACTATTATTTTGTTGGCCTTTGTAAAGATGATGGATGTGTTCATGGAATATTTGCAAGTGAAGATGGTGAATACAAGTATCGTAATAAATATTACGGATACCCAACTACCATTCATAATGTAGATAAGATTTTGGATAGAAAAGGATCTTATAATGTTCTTCTTATAAAGCAAATAAAGACCAAAGAAGAGTCATTTGGTGTTATCGCGCAGGCATACGATAAGATTTCTTTAAGAGATGAGCAGAGATTTGAAGAGTTCTGCTTGTATGTTTCTGCTGTAGTAAGTGCAGTTATAAATAAGGGAAAATTAATAAGGGCAAAGAATAAAATTGAAAGACTTTCCGAAAGTGACTATTTGACAGGTCTTTATAATCGACGTGGATTCCTTAAGGAAGTTCAGAACATGCTTGATAATCCAGAAAATGTCGGCAAGGTTATATCCATGTTCTCTATTGATATGGATGGACTTAAGATGATTAATGATAACTATGGTCATCTTGAGGGAGACCATGCTATCAAAGTGTTGTCCAGAGCGTTAAGTGCTTATGTAGGCAATAGAGGTATTTGTGCTCGATATGGTGGAGATGAATTTGCTATTTGCCTTATGGGTAATAAAGAGGTTCTCCCAGAATTTGTAAGCATACATGATAGAATTCGAAAGCACTGTGAAAATGACCCAGAAATGGAGGGAAAGCCATACGTAGTAGATGCTAGTATTGGTATTTCCGAGAGAAGAATTAGAGTGGGACTTAATCTTGAGGATTTGATTAGTTTCTCTGATACAGCTATGTATATTGATAAACAATCAAGAAAAATGAAGTAAGCTCAGAAAAATCTTGACACTTTACAAGTTCGAGTTTATAATCCTAAAGCTAATTATGTTCATATGTAACGCTCTAAGCGTAATGATAAAGATAAGATATGGAGGAATATAATTATGAAGATGACATATCAGCCTAAGAAGAGACAGAGATCTAAGGTTCATGGCTTCCGTGCAAGAATGGCTACACGTTCTGGTCGTGATGTTCTTAAGAGAAGAAGAGCTAAGGGAAGAAAGGTTCTCGCAGCTTAATTAATGACAACCGAGGACCACGAATGTGGTCCTTTTTTGAATCCAAATGAAGGAAGGCCGGGATAAAAGTGGAATCTTTACCGTTAAGGTTCAACTATGAGTTCTCTAGAGTGTATAAAAGGGGAACTTTTGCGTGCGGGAGATTTTTAACCGTACATGCATTCAGACGGCCAAAGGGAATGAAGCATAATTTGACGCCGATTCCCAAGAATATTTTGAGAGTAGGATTTTGTGCCAATAAGCGACTTCTCGGCGCTGTCGGAAGAAACCGCGCAAGGCGGCTTATGCGTGAAGCATACAGAAGGCAGGAATCCAGTATTGTACAGGGGTACGATTTAGTTATTACCTTACGTAATTTAGACGATATGCCTACCTATGAGGAGATTTCCAAGGAGTTGGATAAGCTTATAGGTAAGCTTGGTTTATATATGGTGACAACAAGTGATGGCGAAATTCCTAATTAAACTTGTAAGACTGTACCAGAAATATATCTCTCCTTCTTTGGGTAATTGTTGTAAGTATCAACCAACATGTTCAGAATACATGATAGGTTGTATTGAGAAGTACGGGGTTATTCGTGGAGTGCCTCGTGGGATATGGCGAATTTTAAGGTGTAATCCTTTTTCTAAGGGTGGTTACGACCCAGTTCGCTGATTTAGTCAGGTGGTGTATTTATGGTAAGCGCTTTATTAGTTGCAACAGCAGCAAAGTTTAGTTTGTTGGCACCTCTTTATGTTCTTTTTGGTTGGATTACAAGAAATTTCTATTATTTCTTTGGCAACTACGGTGTCGCAATTATCCTTTTGACAATTCTTATTAGAGGTCTTCTTATTCCTCTTAATATCAAGAGCCAGAAATCAATGATTAAGATGCAGGCTCTTCAGGGTAAGACTGCAGAACTTCAGAGAAAGTATGGAGATGATAAGCAGAAGTATCAGGAAGAGCTTATGAAGCTTCAGCAGGAAAATGGTGTTGGTGGTCTTTCTGGATGCCTTCTCCCATTCCTTCAGCTTTTCTTTATCTGGCCAATTTGGCGTATTGTAAGTGGTCCTCTTCACTATGTTTCCCAGGTAAGTGAAGAAAACATCAATAAGATGGTTTCTATTGCTGATAAGGCTGGTCTTGTTCATACAGCAAGAGCCATGAATGAGACAAATCACATTGGTCTCATTGAAGCTTTGAATAATAATAGTGATTTTTTGAGAAAGTGTATCAGTGAAGGTTATATTAAGGCTGAGCAGATTCTCGACTTTAAGTTCCTCGGTATGGATCTTACTCAGACTCCAGCATGGAATCCTATAACTATTGTTAGAGATCCTAAGACATACCTCCCACTTTTGATTTTCCCAGTGCTTGTTGTTGCTACACAGATTCTTGCTATGAAGCTTACAACATGGCTTAAGCCAGGTTATAAGGAGCAGAAGGAAGCTAAGGAAAGAGCAAAGAAGAATCCTGCTAGAGCTGGTCAGGTTCAGGAAGATCAGGCTGAGCAGATGATGAAGACAATGAATGTTGTTCTCCCTATTTTCATGCTTTTCACAACATTTACTCTTCCAGCTGCAATGGGTCTTTATTGGGTAGTTGGTGGAATTATGGGTCTACTTACTCAGTTAATCGTATTTTATATGTTTACAAAGCCATACGAGCTTAAGAAGAAAGAAATGGAAGCTAAGAAGGCAAACGCTTTCAAGAAGTCCAAGTAAGAAGTATTTAGTTTTTAAGGAGCTATAAAATGGAAAAGACAATTGTTAAGACAGCTAAGACTGTTGCTGAGGCTATCGAGAGTGCTCTTGTTGAACTCGGTGTTGCTAAGGAAGCAGCTACTATTGAAGTAATTAGTGAACCAGCAAACGGTTTTCTTGGACTTGGTTCTAAGGATGCTGAAGTAAAGGTTACAGCAGATGTTGCAGAAGAAGAGGAAGAAGTTGTTTACTACGGTGACGACGAAAGCTTTGAAGGTGATGCTGTAAGTGAGGCTGAAGAGGCAGCTGTTCAGTTTGTTGCAGAGGTTCTTTCTGGTATTGGTATCCACGGTAACATGGATTCTTATCGTGAGGATGATGCAATTTATATTTCTGTTTCTGGTGGTGACTGTGGTGCTGCTATCGGTCGTCATGGTGAGACACTTGATGCAATTTCTTACATGACAAATCTTATCGCTAATAAGCACAGCGAAGAGCGTGTACACGTACACCTTGATGTTGGTGGATACAGAAAGCACAGAGAGCAGGTTATTAAGAACCTCGCAGATCGTGCAGTATCTAAGGTTAGAAAGACTGGCCGCAAGGTAGCTATGGAGGCTATGAACCCTGCTGAGAGAAGAGTAGTTCATGCATATCTTCAGAATGTAGAAGGTATCGCTACTCATTCTGAGGGTGATGAGCCAAACAGAAGAGTAATTGTTACTCCAGAAGAGGCTTGATAAGACCTTATGTCTGTTAATGGTGGAGACAAGCCATTTTGTGCATGTTCTACGCCAGCCGGAACTGCTGGTTTGGCAGTAATACGCGTTTCAGGTGCTGGATGTTGTGAATTAATATCTTCCTGCGTTCGCGTTTTAAGAGCTTCTGGAAACAGAACAGGTATTTCACTTTCTGAAGTGAAGGGTTATGAAGCAGCTTACGCTGAGTTCGTTAACCCAGATACAAATACTGTTGTCGACAAAGTAGTAGTGGTTCGTTTTGAGGATCCACACTCATATACTGGTGATGAAATGATAGAAATCTCTTGTCATGGTGGCGATGCCGTCAGACAGGAGATTCTTCGCGTTTTATACCAGGTTGGTATTAGACCAGCTGAGCCAGGTGAGTTTACTAAGAGAGCTTTTATAAATGGTAAGATGGATCTTTCTGAGGCAGAAGCTGTCATGAAGGTAATTGGAGCTTCATCCGAAAGAGCGCTTAAGGCGGCAAACTCTCAGCTTTATGGAAAGCTTTCCAAGAGACTTGAGACTATTGAAGATAAGCTTTATAAGACTATGGCTCTTATAGAGATGATTGTGGAATTTCCGGAACATGATGATACTCCTGAAAATACAGAGCAGGTGGCCACATCTTGTCACGACTGCGAAAGAGAACTTAACTTATTAGCGGCAAGTTACGGGCGCGGCAAAATGCTTTCGGAGAGCATGAAGGTGGTTCTTCTTGGTCTTCCTAATAGTGGTAAGAGTACCCTTCTTAATTCTATTGCTGGATATGAAAGAGCAATTGTAACTGAGATTCCAGGAACCACTAGAGACACTTTAGAGTTAAGTGTAAATGTTGATGGTATTCCCGTAACACTTACAGATACAGCAGGTATTAGAGATACTAGCGATGTGGTTGAGGAAATTGGTGTTAAACGTGCTGTAATGGCAGCAAATGAAGCAGACCTTATCCTTTGTCTTATTGCTCCAGATACTATGCCTCAGGATGTTGAGATTTTGCTTAAAGATACGGATGTCTATAGAACAAAGGCTGTATTTACTAAGAGTGATATTGGGGACAATCCATATAAAGAAGATATACTTAAGGTGTTAGCAGATAAGGGAATAAGTGATAGTATTGCCATAAGTGCACCTAATGGTATTAATATCGACGCACTAAAAGATTTGATTGTAGAGTGCTACAACAATGCAGGTGGTCTAATTTCTGACGAGGTAATTGTTATTAATGCTCGTCATAAGAATTTGTTGAACTCCGCTGCGGCTAAACTTTTGGAGGCCGCTAATGTGTGCGAGATGGGAATTGGTGTAGATATTGCATCTTCTGTAATTAGAAGTGCACTTGATGATATTGGAGATATTACAGGAAAGACAGTTTCTTCTGAGTTGGCGGATACTATCTTCTCAGAATTTTGTATTGGTAAATAAGGTAAAAGCAGGATGAATATTGAAGAAGCATTAAAGGTTGAGTATTCCTATAAGGGTGGAGATTATGATGTCGTAGTTGTAGGTGCTGGTCACGCTGGCTGTGAGGCTGCTCATGCATGTGCCAAGTTAGGCCTTAAGACAATTTTGTTTACCCTCTTTTTGGATAGTCTTGCTAATCTTCCTTGTAACCCAAGTATTGGTGGTACAGCCAAGGGTCAGCTCGTTCGTGAGGTTGATGCATTGGGTGGAATTATGGGTAAGGTCGCAGATGAGTGCTGTATCCAGATGCGCATGCTTAATCGTTCTAAGGGCCCTGCAGTTTATTCACCTAGAGCACAGATGGATAGAAGTAGATATTCCATCGTAATGAAAAAGAATTTGGAGAATCTCGATAACTTAGAGATTATGCAGGGACACGTAACTCACTTGTTAACAGACATTAATGAGAATGGTAATCCTGTTGCTTGTGGAGTAATGACATCTTCTGGTGCAGTTTATTCTGCAAAGAGTGTGGTTATTTGTTCTGGTACATACATGGAAGCCATGACTATTAGGGGCGAAGTTATTGCTCAAAGTGGACCGGATGGACTTCCTAGATCAGAAGGTTTGTCAGCTTCTTTGGCGGAACTTGGTATTCCGATGCTTAGATTTAAGACTGGCACTCCTGTTAGAGTAAATTCTCGTCAGGTGAAGTTTGACGAGCTTACAAGACAGGATGGAGAGCATGATGTTCCACCATTTTCTTATGACAGTGAAATGAATGGTGCTAAAGTTCCAAGCGAGCAGATTCCTTGCTGGTCATTATGGACAACTCCTGAGACTAAGGAAATTATTGCTACTAACATGGACAGATCACCACTTTATAGCGGTGTTATTACAGGCATTGGTCCTAGATACTGTCCTTCTATTGAAGATAAGTTTATGCGTTTCTCTGACAAAGAGAGACATCAGATATTTGTAGAACCTATGGGAAAAGATACTAATGAGATGTATCTTCAGGGCTTTAGCACAAGCCTTCCAGAGGAAGTTCAAGTTAGAATGGTTCATTCCTTGCCTGGTTTGTCAGAGGCAGTTATTCAGAGATTTGCATATGCTATCGAATATGATCTTGTGGACCCATTGTCTCTTAAGACATCTCTTGAATCTAAAGTTGTTTCAGGACTTTTTACTGCTGGACAGGTTAATGGTTCATCTGGTTATGAAGAGGCTGCTGGTCAGGGTATTGTTGCAGGTATCAATGCTGCACTTAAAGTTCTTGGTAAGGAACCAATGATTATTGATCGTTCACAGGGATATATTGGTGTGCTTATTGATGATTTGGTTACTAAGGGTACTCAAGAACCGTATCGTATGATGACATCTCGTGCCGAATATAGACTTTTCTTGAGACAGGATAACGCTGATCGTCGTCTTACTCCTATAGCACACGAAATTGGCATGGTAGATGATGAGCGTTTTTCTCGTTATGAAGAAAAGCAACGTCTTATCGAAGAAGAAAAAGATAGACTAGCAGGTGTGTACCTTGGCCCTTCCGATACCATGGAAGAGATTTTGAAGTCTGCTGGATATACACTTCCACCTTCAGGTATATCTCTTCTTGAGCTTGTCAGAAGACCTAATGTCACATATGAGATGATTGCACCTCTTGATAAGAATAGACAGTCACTTCCTGACTATGTAAAGTGGGCTGTAGAGACAGACATTAAGTATGAGGGTTATCTTAACCTTGAACTCGAGAAAATAAAGAAATTTGCAGATATGGAGCGTCGTAAGATTCCATTTGACATCGATTATGATGATATTAAGGGTCTTAGAACAGAAGCTCAGCAGAAGTTAAGTAAGCAGCGTCCAGAAAACTTAGGACAGGCATCAAGAATATCTGGTGTATCACCTGCGGATATTTCAGTGTTACACGTATATCTTGAAATGATTAAGAGGAATAACAATGGCTGATGAATTAAAGACAATCTTAATTGAAGGCACCAAGGCTATAGGTGTTGACTTAACTGATGATAATACTTGTGACCTTATTACTTTTGCTGAGATGCTTCGCGAAAAAAATAAGGTTATGAACCTTACTAATATCGTTGATGATGAAGGTATCGCCATCCGCCACTTTGTTGATTCACTTACACTTATTAAGTATCTCCGTGGTGAGCAGAAAAAGCAGAAGAAGGAAAATCTCGCTCTTATCGACGTAGGAACAGGTGCTGGTTTTCCTGGTATTCCTCTCAAGATTACTATGCCAGAAATTGACCTCACTCTTATGGACTCTCTTCAGAAGCGTCTTAATTTTCTTGAAGAAGTTGCGGGGGAGTTAAAGTTTGATTCTTATTGCACACTTCATGCTCGTGCTGAAGATGCGGGAAGAGATAAGTCTTATCGTGAGAAGTATGATATTGCCACAGCTCGTGCAGTAGCCTCACTTCCAGTACTTTGTGAATATTGTTTGCCGTTTGTCAGAGTAGGCGGCACATTTATTGCTATGAAAGGTCATTCTGAGGAAGAGGTAGCAGCTTCTAGTAAAGCGGTGGCTGTGCTTGGCGGAAAAATCGAGAAAATAGATGAGTTTGTGCTTCCAGGTACAGATATGGCAAGATCTATTGTAGTAGTACGTAAAACCAAGCCTACTCCACCACGATATCCAAGGCAGGCAGGTAAGCCAACTAAAAATCCTATCGCATAATAAAAGGGCCCGAGAGTTTAAACTCTACGGGCTCTGCTGTTATATGAGAAGGTGTTTGCTTGAGACTTTAATTGTTCACTTCTTGGAACCAAATTTTTTGATAAATCTGATGAACGGCGACTAATTGGGTTATTGTCTTGTTCGCTGTCACATAGAGTGACATCATCCTGAATATTGTTAACATCTAATGTAGTTACTACAGTTTCTACTTCTACGGAAGGTTCAGCCTTATTAGTTTTTGTCCAAAAAGCAGTTACAACTGAACTTATAAGTAAAAGAGAAGCTGCAACTAATGTGCTAACAATTAAAGCAAGGCGCTTGCTCTTTGGTGTGTGATTTTTTAACACAAAATCTGGAGCTATAGCGGTAAGTGTAGTTGTTCTATTACTTTTTGATGGACCTTCCTGAGAAAGACGCTTCATAAGTTTTGCCTTTAGCTCATCTGAAGCGTGGATAGATTCTAGGTTCTCATTAAAAGTCTCATTAAGTTGCTGATCAAATAGATTTTTCATGTAACTCCCCCGGTAAGCGACCGTTTCTCTTTTCAAATTTAATGAGTTTTTTTCTTACTCTGAAAAGTCTGCTTCTAACAGAACTTTCCGTTATCTTACACACCTTTGCAATTGCTGCGTTATCCATATCGAAATAGTATTTATAGAGGACAACGTCTTTGTAAGCATCTGGTAAGGCGTTAATAGCATCCCACAAGTCTCCCTCTGGTGGTTGTCTATCGAAATACAAATCTTCTTGTTGTCTACCATCTACAGATGGGGTAATACGTGAAGGGTGTAGTTCTGATACGCTTGCTTTTTCACCTTCGGCCTCTTTTAGGTAGTCAAAACTACTAATTTTTGTGGACCAAGCTGATTTTAAGTAATCTTTGCATACATTACGTGCTATCGACAAAAGCCAGTATTTTGGTGGACACTTGCCATCAAAGGTGTCACTTTTGCGCAGAACTTTAAGAAATACGTCTTGATAAGCATCTTCTGCAAGGCTTCGTTTGCCAAGATAGTAAGTGCATATCTTAAGAACATCATCGGAATAACACTCCACAAGTTCTTCTATATCTGGCAATGAGAAGCTTCTACTCATGACGTTTATTCCTTTCTCTAGTTTCTACTCATATCTTAGACGACTGCTTCGGTATATTTGTTGCAAATCTGAAAGAAATTTCCTCTTTATTATAATAATACGCGCGCGTTTTATTAATAAATAAAATTTTATGGTATAATTATTATCGGAAAAATAATGGAAAACCGTATATTCGGAGGAGACAATGGCTAATAACAAATCCAAAGAACAGCGTATGAAGATTGAAGCAGAGATGGACTCTGTTTTTAAGTCTGAGCAGAAGACAATTGTTCCTGTTGATCTTGAGCAGGAAATGAAGAAATCCTTTATCGATTATGCTATGTCAGTTATTTCTGATAGAGCACTTCCAGATATTAGAGATGGACTTAAGCCTGTACAGAGAAGAATCCTTTATTCTATGTACACACAGAAGTTCACACCTGATAAGCCTTTCCGTAAGTGTGCTACTACTATCGGAGATGTTCTTGGACGTTTTCATCCACATGGTGATGCTTCCGTATATGATGCACTTGTTAGACTTGCGCAGGATTTCTCATTGAGACATCCACTCGTAGATGGTCACGGTAACTTCGGTTCTATCGATGGTGACCCACCAGCTGCTTACCGTTATACAGAGGCAAGACTTGAGAAGGTTGCTCTTGAGATGATGAGTGACATTGAGAAGCAGACTGTAGATATGCGTCCTAACTTTGATGAGCATGACTATGAGCCTGTTACTCTTCCTGCTAGATTTCCTAACCTTCTTGTTAATGGTTCTGTAGGTATTGCTGTAGGTATGGCTACAAATATCCCACCACATAACATGGGTGAGGTTATTGATGGTGTTGTAATGATGCTTGATAACCCTGATGTTACTGTTGATGAACTTATGACAGTAGTTAAGGGTCCTGATTTCCCAACAGGTGGTATGATCCTTGGTACTTCTGGTATTCGTGAGGCATATACAAGAGGTAAGGGCAGAATCGTTGTTAGAGCCCACGCAGAGATTGAAGAGTTTGGTAACGGCAGACAGAGAATTATTGTTCATGATTTGCCTTTCGCAGTAAATAAGGCTCGTCTTATTGAGCGTATGGCTGACCTCGTTAAGGAGAAGAAAGTTGAGGGTATTTCTGGTATCCGTGATGAGTCTGACCGTAACGAGATGGTTCGTATTGTTATCGAGGTTAAGAAGGAAGCAAATCCAGATGTAGTTCTTAATCAGCTTTATAAGAATTGCTCACTTCAGGAAGCTTGCTGTGCAAATATGATTGCTCTTGTTCCTGATAGTCAGGGAAGACTTGAGCCAAAGATGATTACTCTCATTGACGCACTCAAGTACTACATTGCTCACCAGGAGGATGTAGTTACAAGACGTACAAGATATGATCTTGAAAAGGCTGAAGCAAAGAAGCATATCGATGAGGGTCTCCTTATCGCTATGGATCATATTGATGAGATTATTAATATCATCCGTTCTTCTCGTACAGAGTCTGAGGCAAAGATTAGAATGCAGGAGAGATTCGGTTTCTCTGATAAGCAGGCACAGACTATTGTTGATATGAGACTTGGTCGTTTGACAGGTCTCGAAAGAGAGAAGCTTGAGGCAGAGATTGCAGAGCTCACTAAGAAGATTGAGCACTTCAATATGATTCTCAGTGATAATGGTCTTCTTAGAAGTACAATCAAGGAAGAGATTCTTGAAGTTAAGCGTAAGTTTGCTACTCCAAGAATTACTGAGATTGTTCATGGTCAGTTTGATGATATTACAGACGAGTCTCTTATCCAGGAAGAGGATATTGTAGTTACTCTTACACACTTTGGTTATATCAAGCGTCAGCTCGTTGATTCTTATAAGAGTCAGCACAGAGGTGGTCGTGGTATTTCTGCTCAGGGTACAAGAGAAGAAGACTATATCGAGAAGATTCTTACAACAACTACACATAAGTGGCTCCTCTGTTTCACTAACACAGGACGTGTATTTAAGATTAAGGGTTATCAGATTCCAGAGACAATGTCTCGTTCTGCGAAGGGAACAGCATTGGTTAACCTTTTAAATCTCCAGGAGAATGAGAAGATTAGAAATATTATTCCTGTAGATGGATTTGAGGGTGAGGAGCGTTATCTTACTATTGCTACTCGTAATGGTATCGTTAAGAGAACTCCTGTAGAGAGCTACAAGAATATTAATAAGAATGGTCTTATTGCTATTAATGTACGCGAGGGCGATTCAGTAGTAGGTATCGCAGAGACAATGCCAGGTCAGGAGATTATCCTTGTATCTGCGTCAGGTAAGGCTATCAGATTCAACTCTGATGATGTACGTGAGACAGGTCGTAACACATCTGGTGTACGTGGTATGAATATCGATAGTGACGACGCTATTGTAGGCATGGTACCTGTAACAGATAATGGAGAGCTTCTTGTTATTTCTGAACAGGGTTATGGTAAGAGAAGTTCTGTTGATGAGTATCGTTACCAGAATAGAGGTGGTAAGGGACTTATTACTTATAGAGTATCTGAGAAGACAGGTAAGCTTGTAGGTTGTACATTAGTATCTAGTGAAGATGATTTGCTTATTATTACTAATACTGGTGTTGTAATTAGAGTTCATGCTAAGGAGATCCCAACACTTTCTAGAGCTACATCTGGTGTAAAACTTATGAGATCTAATGGTGCATCTGTAGTTGACTTTGCACTCACTTATTACGAGGAGCCAGAGGAAGAAGCTACGCCAGTAGAGGGTGAAACAACACCAGATAATGAGTCGTCTGATAATAGTGATGCTCCTGCATCAAATGACGAGAACTAATTAAGGAGTATTAATTTATGAATAAAAGAAGGATTTCACATGTTATAGCTATTGCAGCATCTATGCTTATAGCTATATCTATGATCTTTCTGCCAAGTGCTGTGATACTGGCGGATGTTAGCCAGCCAGTACTCACAATACCTACACTTGATTCGGTTAATTGTGCGTCCTATTGTGCTTACGATACGACTACTGGAGAGATTTTGATTGGACAAAATGCTCACGATAGAATCTATCCAGCGTCTATGACTAAGATTATGACAGCACAGCTTGGATTAGATTATATTGATCCTGATACAATCCTTACTGTTTCTCAGAATGCTATTGATAATGTTACTTCTGACTCTACTCTTATGTATGTTTCAGTGGGCGAAGAAGTGAGATTTTCTGAATTGTTATATGGAATGATGCTTCCATCTGGTAATGATGCCGCTAACGTTGTGGCTGAAGGAGTAATTGATTCTCTCTTCGAGAATTATCCAGCTGGATGTGGTGAAGTGGGTCCTGATGGTGTAGATGCTTCTTATATTACAGATGCTCTTGGACTTTCTTCTGAGGAAGTATTAGCTGGCTATAAGTTATCTGCATTCGCGGAACTTATGAACCTTAGAGCTCGTAATCTTGGTTGTACAGGAACTCATTTTTGTAATGCGAACGGACTTCATGATGATAATCATTATTCTACAGCATATGACTTGACTCTTATTATTACGAATGCCGTTCAAAATCCAGATTTCTGTACTGTAATTGGTTCTCCAACACATATTTTTGAAGGAACAAATTACCATGCTGATGGATGGTCTATTGTAACTAATACTAATAAGCTTATTCTCGATCCATGGCTTTGTGCTACCACAGCAGAGGGTGAGGATTCTCATATTTCTGCATTTGTTGGAGGAAAGACAGGTACTACATCTCTCGCAGGTACTGGAATGACAGTATATTCTGTAAATGAAAATGGACATGGTGTAGCTGTTGCTGTTTGTGGTATTCCTACTACAGAATACTCTATGCAACCATGGTACGTTGCTTCTGTAACTGCTTATGGTAATTTGGCTTGTTGGGAAAGTGATCCTGTATCAGTTTTACCGGGTACACTTGGTGATTATCAGCATTTTAATTTAACAGTTGATGAGAGACCTGTTTGTGATCCTATTCAGGTTCCAGAGGATACACTTCCTACTGAGGAGACAGAACCAGAGGTTGAACCATCTGAAGAGGAAGAGACAGCAGTTGTTACTGACGAGACAGGCGGCACTGTAGTTGATGAAGAAGGCAATCCTGTTGTCGAGAGAAAGGAAAAGAAGAGTGTTATTGGAAAGCTTGAAGATAAGTTAGAAGCTAGTGCTCTTGGTAAGTTTATAAAGGCAAATCCTGTTATTAGTACAATAGTTGCAGTTCTTGTAATACTTATTATCATTTGCGTTGTAGCTTTGATTGTAAGAGCGTTTAAGGGCAAGGGCCGTAAAAAACGCAAGATGAGAGCCTATACAGGCACACCGACTTTATAATTAACATCTAAATAGTTTATATTATTTATAGATAATTACAGACAATAAAAAAGCTGCTTCATTCGAAGCAGCTTTTGTTATGTTTAATTTGAATTGAACAGTTATTAGAGATCCTTAACCTGATCGATTACTAATCTGATGTTCTGCTCAGAAAGTGCAAGCTTTGCCTTCTCTTCATCTGTGAGAGGGAACTCAATAACCTTCTCGATACCATCCTTACCAATCATGCAAGGAACATTGAGAGATACATCATTATAACCGTACTCGCCGTTCATGATAGCGCATACTGGACGGATTGTGTGCTCATCTCTGAGGATTGTCTCAGCAAGTGTTGTACAGCTTACTGCGATACCATAGAATGTAGCGCCCTTAAGGGAGATGATGTTTGCACCAGCCTTCTTTGTAGCCTCACTGAACTCGTCCTGCTCTTCTGGAGAGAATGGCTTACCAGCGAGCTTAGCATACTCAAGTACTGGAACACCAGCGATATGAGAAGCAGACCATGCTGGGAACTGTGTCTCACCGTGCTCACCGAGCATGTAAGCGTGAACGTTCTGGATATCTACGCCAAGTCTCTTGCAAAGAAGGCTTCTGAAACGAGCGGAGTCAAGATTTGTACCGGAACCGAATACACGACCTGCTGGGAGGTTAGACCACTTAGCGAACATATATGTATTAACATCACATGGATTAGAAACGATAAGGATTGTACCCTTTGTGTAGTTCTCCATGATGCTATTGCAAATTGTGTGAGAAAGTTTAACGTTCTTAGCAGCGAGATCCATTCTTGTCTCACCTGGCTTTCTTGGGATACCAGCTGTAACGATGATAAGATCACAATCCTTACACTCCTCGTAACCACCAGCCTTAATTACCATATGACCAAGGAAAGGGAGACCGTGAACGATATCCATAACCTCACCCTTAGCCTTATCAATATTTACATCGATAAGAACGAGCTCAGAACAAATCTGCTTCATTGCGATAGAGAAAGCGATGGAAGCACCTACTGCACCAGCACCGATAATCGCTACCTTATTACCTTTTGTTTCATTCATACGAATAATCCTCCATATATGAATAATTATTTAAATAAACCTTGATTAATAATACTACATATTTAGAAAATTGCCAGTAAAAAATAATTTTAAAAATTTTGAAAAAAGTACTTGCAAAGTGGAGGAACGGGAGATATAATCATTGAGCCTTGAGCAAGGAAACGAACCAAGCGAACA
>JAKSRH010000029.1 GCA_024403675.1 Saccharofermentans sp.
AGCAATAGCTGATACTAAAGAATCTTATTATGAAGTTTTACAGCAGTCTGACTATGACTGGTATGAAGGAACCAATGATCCTAAACCATTCATTAAGTATATGCTAGGCATTATTCTATCTTGCTATAGAGAATTTGAATCAAGAATAGTTATAGCTTCCAAGACTGGTAATAAGAGAAATGCCTATGACATAGTGAAGGCATATACGGAAACAACTATTGGAAAATTCTCCAAGCAGGATGCACTAATATCTTGTCCAAGTCTGGGTAGTTCATCAGTTGAATCAGCTTTGAAAAAACTTGTTGAAGAAGGCGCTATTATCAGAACTGGTTCAGGACGTAAAACAATGTATATAAAATCTAATTAAACAAAAACAAGGGGCGTATCAAAACGTCCCTTGGCTGTTTTTTTATAATTAGATATCTATCTCCCAGCAGAGTTTTAAGATGTATCTTAGATCTTCATCATCCAGGTCATCATACTGAAGTAATAGGTTAAAGAAGTCTTCTCCTGTGGCATTCTTAAATGCGTATTCTTGAACGTATTTATGTAAGAATTCATAGAATAGTTCATCTCCCATGTAGTCGTGGATACGATCAAGTGTCTGAGAAGTAATATAGTATACAGCCATAACGTAGTCATCGAATTCAAAGTCTACATTTCTTCTGGAGATTGGTAATAGACCATCCTCAGCATAGTAATCATAAATCGCAGTGCCATAATGAGAATCAGAGTAACCAAGACTTGCGTTATTGTAGTCCATAAAGATGCTGTCTGAAACGTATTGTGTTACACCTTCATCAAGCCATGCTTCAGTTCCAGAATTGCTACCAACAATGCCCATAAACCATTGATGAATTACCTCATGGATGAGGATTTCTTCATAAGTGAACTGATCTATAAAATTGCTACTAACATAAATGGTTATAATGACAAGGTTAGGGTATTCCATACCACCTACGTTACCGTTAGACATATTAGAAAGAACAACGTCCAATTCTTTGTAAGGGTACATACCAAGTTTATCTTCAGCTATATCAAATGTGTATTCTATTGAGTCAAATGTAGCTGAAGTTAATGTAGATACTGAGTTTTCCAAATCTTTGTCATATACAAATCTAATATTAACGCCATTGCATTCCTGCTCAACCACATTAAAGTTTCTGCTCGCACAGAAGACGAAGTCTCGAACACAAGGTGCTCTCATGATTACAGTCTTTTCGTCTCCATCAATTTGTTCGTTTATAATTTCGCCAGTTGATGCTATTACCATATCGGAAGGTAATGTAAGAGTTACATCGTAATCAGATATCTCAGATACAAAGCACTCACCATCAGGGAAGTAAGGCTCTTCGCCCCATTCACCATTAGAATAGAAATCAAGAATAGGGTAGAAATTAGTAACGTTGTAGATGTCGTTTTCGTCATCTACGCCAAATCTGTCGTTAACGATAGGAAGGCTAGCTTCGAAATCATAAGATAATGTCATGTATTCGCCACTTTTAAGAGTGTCAGTGAGGGGAAGGTAAACTACAGTAGAATCGGCACCACCTCGCTCCATAGAAAGGTCAGCATCCATTCTGTGATCTACAATGTTATTAATCTCAGTTGTTTCACCAAAATATGTTGGATAGTCTCTAAGTGCGATACTGTCCCAGTCATCATTTGAGTTGTTATAGAAGTCGATAGTGACAGAACCACCGACCTTGTTGTTTTCTGTATCTAGATAAAGGTCGAGATTGTAGTGATATCTTAAATCTTCGGCGAGAAACTCTATAGCGTAAGGATTATCATTTGATTCTGTTATTGGAGTTGTACTCTCACTTGTAGTCTCAACTACGGACTCTGTATTTTGGGTGTTTCTTGTGGTTTCTGTAGTTTTTGAAGTTTCTGTAGACTCTACAGTTTCTACGGTCTCTGTTTCGCTTTTATGTCTCTTTTTAGTTTTTGTTTTTTCTTTCGAACAGGAGACACAGTTTAGCGTAGTAGCCATAATTAGTGTTAGTGCTAAGAGTTTACGTTTTTGCATAAATTTATCTCCGTATATCTATATTATCCATAAGATAGGATACACTATAACGCCATTGAATTTGAGTTAATTTGGTGTAATTTCATGGTTAAAGCTGATACAATAAATATCGTGGTTACTAGGGATAGATTTTAAGAGGTATTTATGAAAGGCAAGGGCAAGGGTAAAGGTAAAGGCATAAAAGGAATAGAGTTCTTTTTTGTTGCCTACGTTATTATTGTTATTTTTACTGCTCTTGCTGGTTTTAGATTTGTATCTGTTTATTTTGGTAGTGAGAACAAAACCCAAGATTCCCAAACTTACGATAAGTATTATGTAATTATTTCCGATAACAATCAGTCTTCATTCTGGAAGTCTGTATATGAGGGTGCATATAACCATGGATTGGATAATAACGTCTATGTAGAAGATTTAGCTGCTACTATGTCGGATAATTATTCCAAGGAAGAGTTGATGAAGATAGCAATTGCTTCCAATGTAGATGGAATCATGATTAGTGCAGATGATAGTGAAGAGATGACAGAGCTTATTAATGAGGCGATGTCTAGGAATATTCCTGTGGTTACTCTTTATAATGATGCTCTAAATAGTGAGCGTATTAGTTACGTTGGTGTAAGTAACTATAACATTGGTGGTGAGTATGGTCGTCAGGCATTAAGTCTTGCTACTACTGAGGCAAATAATAATCCAGATAAAGATGTTATTGATGTTGTTGTTCTTGTAAATCAGACTCCTACTTCAGGTCAAATGATGGTTTATTCCACTATTCAGGAAGCATTTGATAACGATGCACTTGCTGACAAGCTTCAGCTAAGTATCGAGAAGATTGATAACTCCAATACATTTACTGCAGAGGAGACTATTAGAGATATCTTCATAAATAGAGAAGCTCCTGACATTATTATTTGCTTAAGTGAACTTGATACAGTTTGTGTTTATCAGGCGGTTATTGATTACAACAAAGTAGGTATGGTTCATATCCTTGGTTACTATGAGTCAGATAGTATTTTGCAAGGAATTGATAGAAATATTATTGATTCCACTATTAAGGTAGATACTACTCAGATGGGTGAGTATTGTATAGATGCGCTCTTTGAGTATGACAAGGTGGGATTTACTAGCCAGTATTTTGCTGTTGATGTTGAAGTAATTAACAAGGATAACATTGACGAGTACATGGAGGTGACTGATAATGAGGCGTAATTATCGTGACCTTTCCATTCAAGGCAAAATGGCAATTGTATATATTTTTGCTAGTGTGCTTGTGCTTATTGTTAATTTGTCTCTTTTGTTTGGTATTAACGCACTTCTTTTAAAGCTTGAGACAACATATCAGGATAACCTTGATCTTAATGAGATTAATATGGCTCTTGATGATGTTCAAAATAGTATGACTGAGTACCTCAATGTTAAGACTACAGATGCTCTCGAGAACTATTATATTAGTGAGGATAATTTCAGAGAGAAAATCGAGACATTGAATTCTGTTGTTACTAATTCTTCTTATAGCAGAATCGAGAGAAATATTAAATTTATGTCGGAGGATTATCTCGATGTCGTTTCTCAGACGATCGAAGCCAAGCGTGGTCGTAATGTAGAGAAATATAGAATTCGATATGAGAATGCTACAGAGCTATATAATTACATAGGCTCTTATATTGATAGTCTTAATAACCAGCAGTTTGTAAATAACTCCGAGAGCTTCGTCGAACTGTCAAAGGGACTTCGAATTACTGAGAATATTAGTATTACAGTCATGGTTGTAGTTATTATTTCTAATATCTTTGTAATTCTTAGATATTCTTCTCAGATTACGAAGCCTTTGAAGGAACTTTCAAAATCTGCTGATGAAGTTGCTAAGGGTAACTTCGACATTGACCTTGTTGAGGCAGAGTCTCATGATGAGGTAGGTGTCGTAACAAATGCCTTTAATCAGATGGTAATAAATATTAGAGAGTACATTCAGCGAATCAAGGAAAGTATGGAAAATGAGCGTAAGCATAAGGAGAATGCTCTTAAGATGGAGACTCACCTTAAGGATGCTCAGCTAAAATATTTACAGGCACAGATTAATCCGCACTTCCTTTTTAATTCTCTTAATGCTGGTGCACAGCTATCCATGCTTGAGGGTGCGGATAAGACGTATGATTATATCCAGAACATGGCTGTATTTTATAGATATAACCTTAATAAGGCAGATTCTGTTATTACATTGAAGGAAGAAATTGATCTTATTGATATTTATATTTATATCCTAAATGTTAGATTTTCAGGTGAAATTAATTTTGAGAAAAATATTGATGAGAAGTGCCTTAATGCAACTATTCCTAGTATGACATTGCAGCCAATCGTAGAGAACTGTGTTAATCATGGTATTCGCGAGATGGCAGGTGAGGGCGTAATTACACTTTCAATAACTAGAACATTAGATAATATTTGTATTAGTATTAAAGACAACGGTAAGGGAATGTCGCAGGAAACTATTGATAAGATTATTAATGGCACATATCGTAATGATGGATTGTCCATGGATTCGAATGGAATCGGTATAGATAATGTTATTAATCGTTTGCGATTGTTTGTTGATTCTGATGATGTAATAAATATTATTAGTGAAGGTGAAGGCAAGGGTACAGAAGTTGTTATTTATCTTCCTATTAATGATGAAGGGATAGATTATGTATAAGATTATGCTTGCAGACGACGAGGGAATTGTAATTGATTCCTTGAAGTTCGTTATAGAGAAAGAGTTTGGTGACGAGTGTGAGATAGCTTTTGCTAAGACTGGTAGAAGTGTCATCGAGCTCGCAGAAAATTTTAGACCTGACATCGCCATCATGGATATTATGATGCCTGGAATTAATGGTATCGATGCCATGAAGGAAATTAGGAAGACTAATTCAAAAGTAGTATTTATCGTAATGTCTGCATATGACAAGTTTGATTATGCCAAGGAATCTATCGCGCTTGGTGTGCTTGAATATATTAATAAGCCAATGGAGCGTAATAAGATTATTAGTGTTCTTCGTAAAGCGATGACTGAGATTGATGCTAGAAGAGCGCAGCGTACTAACGATCTGATTATTAAGGAAAAGCTTGAGATTGTCGTTCCAATTATTGAAAGTGGTCTCATTAACAGTATCCTTTTTCAGGATAAGTTCACAGAAGATATTAATAGTTATAAGACAATTCTTGGGCTTGATAGTGAATATGGTTATATGATTTCAATCATTTCCTGTGAATCTCCAGATGGCACTGGAATTACTAATGCTGTCGGTAGTTCAGTAAGAATGCAACGTAACTACAAGATTATAAATGAAGAATTCAAAAAGGAATTTAATTGTATTGTCGGACCTATAATGGCAAATCGTATTGCTATTATGGTGCCTTATGCTACGGATAAAATTACTTACGAAGATAGAATTGAGATTATCGAGAAAGTACGTAATCTTACTAGAATTCTTAGAGTCAAAACAGATGTAGATTATAAGATGGCTATTGGTAGTGTAAGACCTTTGGCAGAACTTCGAGAGTCTTATAACGAGACTATTTCTACACTGAATATGTCTAATGAATCAGTAGCTCACGTAGAGGATCTTCCTTTGCAGCTCGAGTATGATAGTGACTATCCAGTTGATTTGGAACATAAGATTTTTGAGTGTGTTAAGGAGGGTAAGACAGAGCAGGTTATTGCTAATTGCACTTCTTTTTATAGTTGGATGCACCATAAGCCAGGTACTGACCTTATGGATATAAGACTTAAGGTTTTGGAGTTTGTTTTAAGAGCTGAAAGCACAGCTTATCTTACAGGTGGTATGAAATATGCATTTCGTTCCAGAACTAATTACTTGCCAGAGGTGATGGATGCTTCTAATCACGAGGCACTTCGTAACTGGTTTATCCTTAAGATGTCTGCGGCATGTCGCAACGTAACTGAGAAAAAGGCTGAGAAGTCCACTAAGGTCGTAGAAGACGCTAAAGTTTATATCAACAAGAACTATAACAAAGATATTTCTTTAGACGACGTTTCTCGTGAAGTGAATATTAGTCCATATTACTTTAGTAAAATCTTCAAGGATGATACAGGTGAGGGTTTCATTGAGTACTTAACTAACATCCGTATTGAAAAGGCGAAAAGCCTTATCCAGGATACTGACTATTCCATGAGAGAAATCTGTCAGATGGTAGGATATACGGATCCTAATTACTTCAGCCGTGCGTTTAAAAAGAAGGTTGGCGTTACACCTACAGAATTTAAGGAGAAGAGATAATATGTCTGCTATTAGAAAATTATTGTCAGTGATATTAATATTATCCATGCTTTTTCTTTGTTCTTGTAAGACCGTAGATGACTTGGTGCAAAACCCTCAAAAAGATGACGGTAAGATAAAGATTGGTGTATGTTTTGACTCCTTTGTTATCGAGAGATGGCAGCGTGATAGAGATGTCTTTGTGTCTATGGCAAAAGAGCTAGGAGCAGATGTTAATGTCCAAAATGCCAATGGTGATGTGGCTACTCAGAAAAGTCAGATTGAGTACTTTATTGATGAGCATGTGGATGTAATAGTAATTATTGCTATTGATGGTTATGATCTTGTAGAAGAGGTGGCACATGCTAAGGACGAGGGCATTCTTGTTGTTGCATATGACAGACTTATTTGTAATGCAGATGTTGACCTTTATATCTCTTTCGACAATTACCGCGTAGGAGAACTTATGGCTCAGGCCTTAGTTGACGCAGGTATCCAGGATAAAAATGTACTTATGCTTGGTGGTTCTGAATCGGACAATAACGTAGAACTTGTAGAGGCAGGCTTCCGTAAGGTAATGGGTAATAATGGCAATACTATTGTTGATTCTATCCACTGTACAGGTTGGAAGGCAGAGATTGCTAGTGATTATGTGCGTAATAATCCAGAAGTCGTTTATAACGTAGATGCTATTATGTGTGGTAACGATAACTTGGCGAGCCAGGTAGTGCCAGCTCTTGCCGAAATGCGACTAGCAGGTGAGATTTATGTTGTGGGCCAGGATGCTGATCTCGAGGCGTGCCAGAGAATTGTAGAAGGAACACAGGTTATGACTGTGTACAAGCCTGTAGAACACCTAGCACAGCGTGCTGCCGAGCTCACAATCATGATGGTAAAGGGTGAGGATATATCTACTCAGGATGGTTATCAGCTACTAAATGATGGTACTTATAATGTTCCTTATATTGCTATAGAGCCAGTTATGGTAACTATAGATAATATTGATGAAGTTATTATTAATAGTGGATTCCACCTTAGAGAAGATGTGTATTTAAATGTTCCATATAAGGATGAGGAAGTACCAGCTTAAAATTGTAAAAAAATAAATAGGAATATTTTGTGATGCCTAATAGCACTTTTTTAAAAATGTGCTATTAGGCTTAAATTTATTTGTGAAAATCCATTAGAAAAGTGAAGTTCATATTAATTTTTTACTATAACCCTTATGTTAACCTCTAAACATGAAAGCTTCATTACAAGGAGGTTAAAAAAATGAAGAAGAAAATTCTTGCTATGTTTTTGACAGCAACTATGGCACTTTCTATGTTCGCAGCTTGTAGCAAGGCTAATTCTGACAAGAAGATTGGTGTAGCAATGCCTACTAAGGATCTTCAGAGATGGAATCAGGATGGCGCTAACATGGAGAAGGAACTCCAGGATGCAGGTTATGATGTAGACCTTCAGTATGCTAATAACGATGTAGCTACTCAGGTTGCTCAGATTGAGAACATGAGCAACGGTGGTTGTAAGGTTCTCGTTATTGCTGCTATCGACGGTGATTCCCTTGGTACAGTTCTCGCTACAGCTAAGGAGAAGGATATCCCAGTTATCGCTTATGACCGTTTGATCATGAATTCAGATGCTGTTTCTTACTATGCAACATTTGATAACTACATGGTTGGTACAAAGCAGGGTGAGTACATTGTAAATACATTGGATCTCGACAACGCTGCAGGCCCATTCACAATGGAAATTACAGCTGGTGACCCAGGTGATAACAATGCTAAGTTCTTCTACAATGGTGCTATGGATGTACTTAAGCCATACATCGATTCTGGTAAGATCGTTATCCCATCTGGTCAGAAGGATTTCGCTTCTGTAGCTACAGCTGAGTGGTCTACAGAAAAGGCACAGAACAGAATGGATGCTATCATCTCCGCTAACTACGCTGATGGTACACAGCTCGATATCTGCCTCTGCTCCAATGACTCTACAGCTTACGGTGTAGCTAACTCCCTTTCTGCTAACTACACAGGTAATTGGCCTATCATCACTGGTCAGGACTGTGACAAGCTCAACGTTAAGAACATGCTCGACGGTAAGCAGTCCATGTCTATCTTCAAGGATACACGTACACTTGCAGCTCAGGTTGTTAAGATGGTAGACGCTATCATGAAGGGTGAGACACCAGAGACAAACGACAACGAGACATATGACAACGGTACAGGAGTTATCCCTTCTTACCTTTGTGAGCCAGTATTTGCTGATGCTAGCAACTACAAGGAGATCCTCATCGATTCTGGTTACTATACAGAGGCTGATCTCGCATAATTAAGTCAAAGTAAAATATTTGATTTGTAATTAATTAATTCATGGATTGCAGGCGGAGGCTGCTTCGCCTGCTATTCTATGAAATAACCTATAACAATAAATGGGAGGGATATCATTGGCTAATACAATTTTACAAATGAAAAATATCACCAAAACATTCCCAGGTGTTAAGGCTCTTGATAACGTAAATCTAGAAGTTGAAGAAGGCGAGATTCACGCTTTAGTAGGTGAGAACGGTGCTGGAAAATCAACTCTCATGAATGTATTAAGTGGCGTTTATCCTTTTGGTACATACGAAGGCGATATCGTCTATAAAGGTGAAGTTTGTAACTTCCAGAAGATTAAGGATAGTGAAGCAAAGGGAATTGTAATTATTCACCAGGAGCTCGCACTTATTCCTTACATGTCAATCGGAGAGAATATGTTTCTCGGTAATGAGCGTGGTTCTAAGCTCAAGATTGACTGGAAAGAAACACACAGTAAAGCAACAGAATACTTAAAAACTGTAGGTCTTGATGAGTCATCAGAGACTCTTATAAAAGACATTGGTGTTGGAAAACAACAGCTGGTAGAAATTGCAAAGGCACTTGCAAAGAATGCCAAGTTATTAATATTGGATGAGCCTACTTCATCACTTAACGAAGAAGATTCTAAGGCTCTTCTCGATTTGCTTCTTAAGTTTAAGGAGCAGGGTATGACTTCAATCATCATTACTCATAAGCTCAATGAGGTTTCATACGTTGCTGATAAAATCACGGTTATTCGTGATGGTTCTACAATTGAAACACTTGTTAAGGGTGTAGATGATTTCTCTGAGGCAAGAATTATTAAGGGAATGGTAGGTCGTGAACTTACAGATAGATTCCCTAAGCGTGAGCCAAATATCGGAGATGTATTGTTCGAAGTAAAGGATTGGAATGCATATCATCCACTCTATATGGAGCGTAAGGTAGTAGACAATGTATCTATTAATGTAAGACGTGGTGAGGTAGTTGGTATCTCTGGTCTTATGGGTGCAGGTCGTACAGAGCTTGCAATGAGTATCTTCGGTAGAAGCTATGGTGAGAATATCAGTGGAAAGCTCATCATGGATGGCAAAGAGATTGTTCTTAAAAATGTAGAAGAAGCAATTGATCACAAACTTGCTTATGTTACTGAGGATCGTAAAGGTAATGGACTCATCCTAAGTAATCCAATCAAGATTAATACTACTCTTGCTAATCTTAAGGGTGTAAGTAATCACTCTATTATTGATAAAGATAAGGAATATGCTGTAGCAGTTGAATACAAGGAGAAGTTAAAGACTAAGTGTCCAACTGTAGAACAGAATGTTGGTAACCTCTCAGGTGGTAATCAGCAGAAAGTACTCCTCGCAAAATGGATGTTTACAAATCCTGATGTTCTTATTCTCGATGAACCAACAAGAGGTATCGATGTTGGTGCTAAGTATGAGATTTATTGCATCATTAATCAGCTTGTAGCTGAGGGTAAATCAGTAATTATGATTTCTTCCGAGCTTCCAGAGGTTCTTGGTATGTGTGACAGAGTATATGTCATGAACGAAGGTAGAATCGTTGGTGAGTTAAGTAAGGAAGAAGCATCACAGGAAAAGATTATGTCCTGCATTTTGCAATCTACTAATAAAGGAGCATAAAAATGGATAAAAAATTTAATGTCGTTGAATTTATTAAAAAGTACACGATGATTTTAGTACTTCTCGTTGTACTTGCATTCTTTGCAGCAATGACTGGTGGTAATATTCTTCTCCCAATGAATATCACAAGTTTGATTGCACAGAATGCTTACGTATTTGTTCTTGCAGCTGGTATGCTCTTGTGTATCCTTACAGGTGGTAATATCGACTTGTCTGTAGGTTCTGTAGTTTGTTTTACAGGTGCTGTTGGAGCTAAGTTACTCGTTGATATGCATGTTCCAATGCTTTTATCAGTATTAATCATGCTTGTTGTTGGTACAGCAATCGGTGCATTCCAGGCTTTCTGGATCGCTTATGTAAGAATTCCTCCATTTATTGTTACACTTGCAGGTATGCTTGCATTCCGTGGTCTTTCCAACGTAATTCTTAATGGTACTTCTATTTCTGTTACTAATGAGACAACTTTCATGAAGTTGTTTGGTGGTGGAGCTGAGTGTTATATTCCTGATGTATTCGGAATCCAGGGCTTCAATCTTACTTGCTTCCTCATTGGTGTAGTTATCACTATCGTATTTATTATTCTTTCTGTTAAGTCAAGAATTGATCGTAAGAAGAAGGGTTATGATACTGAAAAGATGTCAGCATTCCTTCTCAGAGTAATTCCTGTTTCTGCAGCAATTATGTGGATTATTACAGAGCTCTCCATGGATAAGGGATTTCCAAATGTTCTCATCTGGGTTATGGCAGTAGTTCTTATTTACGGTTATATCACAAGCAATACTGTAGTTGGTCGTACATTCTATGCAGTAGGTGGTAACGAGAAGGCTACAAAGCTTTCTGGTATCAATACAAATAAGGTATACTTCCTTGCTTATACAAATATGGGTCTTTTGTCCGCAGTAGCAGCTCTTGTTACAATGGCAAGACTTACATCCGCTCAGCCTACAGCAGGTAACTCTTATGAGATGGACGCTATCGCATCTTGCTTCATCGGTGGTGCTTCTGCTTACGGTGGAATTGGTACAATCCCAGGCGTTATCATTGGTGCTATTCTCATGGGTGTTATCAACATGGGTATGTTCCTTATGGGTGTTGACCAGAACATGACAAAGGTAGTTAAGGGCTTAGTTCTTCTTGCAGCCGTTGTCTTTGACGTAGTTTCTAAGCGTAGAGGTAAGCTCATCGCAAAGAATTAATTAGTAAATAACAAATTCATTTTTGTTTATTTTTAAATCTCCCCCTCTCTATGGCGTATCACTTTCTCCCAGGTGATGCGCCATGGTCTTTTATGTGATAGAATAATTTCCATATTTCTATTTGGAATGAGGAGTAAGTACATGTATTTTGAAGATCAACCATGGTTTTTGTTAGCTTTAGCTTTGATACCACCAATTGCACTTATGATTTTTATCCTTTTTAAGGATAAGCATAAGGATTCATTTGGTATCCTTTTTAAGCTTTTTCTTGGTGGTGTAATTTCTACTATTCCAGCAGCAATTGTGGAGGCAATAGGTGGAGCTATTCTTGATAATCTGTACTTAGATTATGCTTTCCAGATGTTCTTGATGTGTTTCATAGTTATTGGTCCTGCTGAGGAAATAGGTAAGTATTTCTTCCTTAAGATTAATACGTGGAAAAATCCAAAGTACGATTGGTCATATAATGGAATCGTATTCTCAGTATTTGTATCACTTGGTTTTGCAGCGTTAGAGAATGTGCTTTATGTATTCCAGAACGGCATGGAAACAGGTATTGTGAGAGCATTTACATCTATTCCTGGTCACGCTTGCTTTGCTGTGTTTATGGGTTATTTCTATATTAGAGCGAAGAAAGCTCAGGTTGATGGCAAGAAGGCAAAGGTGTTTGGATATAAATTACTTACATGTCTCGTACCAATTATTATTCACGGTATGTATGACTTCATTCTTTTAGTAGTTCCAGCTCTTGATAGAGATGTTAGAGATTACATGTTGTTTGTGTGGATTGCATTTATGCTTCTTTCATTTATCCCTGCATTCATTATTGTTAATAAGGAAGCTAAGAAAGAGTTCCTTTTTGTTCCAGTAGCTCCTGCTCCAGCAGTTGCTGTAGCTGGTGTTACACCTGTAGTACCTGCGCAGGGAACTCCAGTGGCTTATGCTCCTGTTCAGACAGCTGCTCCTACAGTTCAGCCTGCTATTCCTGTGGCTCAGCCACAAACATCTATTCCAGCAGCTCCTGTAGCAGCCAGTGCGCCAGTAGCTGCGACTACTACTGTAGCTCCGGTATTAGGATCTGTTCCTGCTACTCCAGTGGCAGCTCCTGCTCCGGTAGCTGCTTCCGCGCCTGTGGCTGCAAGCACACCAGTAGCGGCTAGTACTCCAGTGGCAGCTAGCGCACCTGTGGCTGCAACAGCTGCAACAACTGTTGCTACAACAGTAGAGAATGCGGTTAAGCCTTGGTTCTGTACTAGTTGTGGTACAAAGAATATCGGTAAGTTCTGCACAGGTTGTGGTACTAAGAAGGCTTAATTATGGAAAATCCTAATCAGATTATCGAAGAAGCAATACAGGCTTTTATTTCCAATAGAACTGAAGAACAGCTTGCACAGACATTAAGTGTTATGCGTTATTGCCTTGATAATGAGCTTATTGTTTCTGTTACTCAGGAGGAGGGTGGACTTACACTTAATCCTATTAAGACTTCTGATGGAAGGACTTGGTTTGTAGTATTTACTACTCTTGAGGAGCAGGCTAAGGGCAAGTCTAAGGTGCAGTCCATGTTTTCGGCGTCTCTTGCTAAAGTCTTTGCGTTTACACTGGATAATCCAGATGTAGCTGGTGTAATCATTAACCCTCATAGTAATGCTATGTTCCTTGAAAAGCCAATAATTAAAGTGGTTGTTGGCAAGAAGAATTATGGGTTAGGTTAATTATTAAATTATTATTAAGATTGTTTGATAACTTAAGTTCTTGTGCTACAATAGACAAAAATAGTCTTTCTTTTGTTATTGGGGGTGAATCGATTGGATTCTAATACAACCAAATTTAATTTTTCTACTGATAAATCTGCTAATGTTAGAGAACTTATGAGTTATGTTCTTGATGCATTGAAGGAGAAGGGTTATAACCCTATCAATCAGCTTGTAGGATATTTCATTTCTGGTGATCCTACTTATATCACAAGCTATAAAGGTGCTCGTGGTGTTATTAAGAGAATCGATCGTGATGAGCTCTTAGAGGTTATTCTTACTGAGTATCTTTCTAGATTGTGATTTGATGAGACATTTTAATTAATTAACTGCGGCAACTATTATGTTGCCGTATTTTTATGAAGGAGATATGACATGGGTAAAGGTCGAGTAATGGGAATTGATTTTGGCACCAGACACATTGGTGTAGCTCTTTCTGATGAGTTGTGGATTACAGCATCAGGGTTTGAGACAGTTAACTGGAATGGTGAAGATGATGCGTGGGCTCTAGACAGAATCAATACTATTATTAAGGAAAAGAATGTTTCTGTAGTTATTCTTGGTAAACCTACAAGACTTGATGGTGGAGAGTCTGAGACTGAGAAAAAAGCTATTGTATTCGGCCAAAAGCTTGAAGAGATGTGTGGTATTAAGATTCAGATGAAGGATGAGCGTTATACTACCGTTATCGCTGCTAGAATGCTTCACGATAAGAATATGAAGGCTAAGAAACAGAAGAAAGTTATTGATCAAGAGGCTGCAGCGATTATCGTAAGAGAGTACTTGGAATCAATGCGTTGATTTAATTAGTATGTTATAATTTATACAAATTTTTTATTAAGGAGATTAATCAAATGGATGACGAGAATATCATGACATTAGTTGACGAGGAGACAGGTACAGAAATTAAGCTCGAGCTCGTTGACAGCTTTGAACATAACGGTAAGACATACGACGTATTCCTCACAATCGAGGAGAAGGAAGAGGATTCTGAGCTCGTATTTATGGAAGAAGTTACTCAGGATGACGGTGAAGTTATCATGATGTCCCTCGAGGATGATGAAGAGGATGAGGTGTATAACACATACTTAGACCTTATCGAGACTAGCCTCGACGAGCAGGACGATGAAGAGTAATTCTAAGAATAGTTTTCTTGGTAAAAAGGCTCCGGTGCAGAAGACTTCGGGGCCTTCTTCTGTTAAGAATAAAGATGATTTGGTTGTAATTAGAGACGTATCTACCAATAAAGAATATTTTCTTTCCATAGTAGATACTTTCATGTATTCCGAGCGTGAGTACGTAGTAATGTACAATTACGTACCTGATGATGGTAATCATGAGAAACCAGAATTAGTAATTATGAGAACAGAGTTCTCCCCTAAGGGTGATCAGCTTTTTTATTCTATCAGGGATGATAATGAGTTAGAGGTAGCCTTCTCATATTTCATGAGAAGATACTATGATTCAGATGCTCCTAATAAGAGATATAGAAGAGGTGTGTTGTGACAGAGTCATCTGTTAAAGACATAAAGAAATTTAAAATATCTGGAAAAGGCAGTGCAGTTATACGCGCTGTCTTTGCTGCTTTGATATTTAGTTCATTACAGTTGTTTTCTCAGTATCTTTTCTATATGTTTGGTTTGGATGACACCACATATGAAGGCTTATTTAATGCGTTTTATGGTGTGTTTGTATCTTTTTGTTTATGCATTTATATATGGATAATCCATAAGCCAGGTGAAGAACCAATGGTGCGTAAATCTCGAATGATTGCACCTCAGTGGATAATGGTGGTAATTATTGGCTTGGGTATGGTTGCTATAGTTGGAGTTTATTTTTCTATAGCTCATTACATTGCTGATCTTGTGCCAAAGGTACAGGAAAGTATGACGGATTATTCAGATAACATTGGTAGAGATCTTCCTACTGTTGAGAATATTGTTCCTGCATGGGATCACATTTTATATTTGATATCTATATCCTTCTTTATACCTGTTACAGAGGAGATTGCTTTTAGAGGTATAGTTCAAGGAGAGTTAAGCAAGCAATTTTCTCCAGTTGCATCAATTTTGATTTCAGGTGTTATTTTTGGAGCGCTTCACTTTCAGCCAATCCAAATTGGTTATGCAGTCCTTTGTGGTATAGCAATAGGTGCTGTTTATTATTTGTGTGATAGCATTTGGGCTACTATAACAATTCATTCTATTTTTAATTTGCTTGGTTCAGGAATATCTCAGTTTATGGATTCTGGAGTTATTCCGGGATTAACAGAAGCGATTAAGGATAAAATCAGCAGTGCAATATTTTATACTGAATATCTTATGATGCTTCCGGCGATTACATGTTTTATTATGCTTTATATCATTCATAAGGGCGGAATGAATAAATTTTCTAAGGAGGTCGTAAATGAATAAACTCGATCGCTTTAGATTTGGTGGTGCTCACCGCAGAAAAATGAAGGTAATTGGTATTACCACATTAAGTGTGTTTGTAATAGGCCTTGGTCTTCTTGCGGTAGTAGGAGTATTTGGCTCTCGTTCTGAAAATGTGCGTCTTGTTCTTGACGAGCAAAGTAATGGTGTAGTGATGGAAGGTGTAGGTATTAATCTTCCTGAGATTCCTTCATCCAATAGATTATCTAATTATGATTTTGAGGATTCTTTGAATTCTCAGTCATACACAGTATCAGGTGCTGATAACTCATATTTATATTTTGAATCTGATTCTGACATAAGTAATCAACCTATTAATTCAGGTGATAATGTCGACGTTTACTCTCTTGATAGTAATGGTATTATGAATCTTCGTTTCTCAGGTACTGTTTATGCTATCAGTGCCTCAAGATTTGGTATGAACAATCTTATCGTGGATAACGAAGCACTATGGTTTAATAATCCTGTTATAGATATAGCTTCATCTGATAGTGTTGTAGATGCTATTACTGCAAATGGTAAGCTAATTGCTGATATTACTGGTGAATGCACTGTACCAGTGGAAGATATAGACGATTTTGTTGATATATGTTCATCTGGACAGACAGTTTATGCTTTGACAACCAATGGCGATATTTATATGTCGCTTGATGGTAGAAGCTTCAGTTTGCTCATGAGCTTAGAAATAGAGGATGAGGCAAAAAATATTGCTTCTGTTGATACTTCCGTAGGCGTGCTTACTACATCTGGTCATTACTGGAATATCAGTAATGGTAGAGCTACTATGCTTCCACTTTCTGTTGATGCAGAAAAGGGTGTAATGGTTAGTAATGGTGATTCAGTAGTTATTAGTACAGGTACAGGCATTTTGATGTCTAGCAATGGTTACTATTTTAGTAATATTTCTTTGCAGGGCAGACTATTAAAGTCTAGAGACTTTATTTCAGTATCATCTGCACCTGGTGTTATCGCACTTCTTAATGATCAAGGACAAGTTTTTGTTATACCTGATGGAGATGACGGATATGTAGTTGATTTGTCTGACATTAATCCTACTATGGTTTCTTGTTCTTCTGAAAATGACATTATCGTTTTGTCTAGTGATGGTCATGCCTATTTATTGATGTCTGATGGTGCTGCAGTTAATTTGACGTCAGGTGCATTTTCTGTTGATAGTATTTACACCGGTCCTAATGGTCGTGTAATTGCTAGAACTGGTAATAATCTCTATATTGATAGAGTGTTATCTGGACTTCAAATTGTGGAGACAGTTCCTTCAGAGACAGTTATGTCTGGTGATATTTGTGTGGTTAGTTCTGCTTCACATGATTTCTTTGATGATTGGACATCCTATGGTGATGGTACATTTTTAACTACATCAGAAGACGACGGAAATAGAAGTATGGTTATTTCTGGTATCGACAGCGGAGTGCACGCTGCATATCAGACTCTGGAGGGTTCATCTGTCGACAATTTCTCAGAAAATACCTTTTATAGAATTGAGTTAAAGGTTAAGGGTGATATCGATGGTAACTTGAAGGTCTGGGTATCTGGAGAAGATATTACTGAAGGATTAGAGACTGAGGTTACTGAAGATTTTGATAAGGTTTCATATGTATTTGCTATCACTGATTCCATGCTTAATGAGGATGATACTGTAAGACTTAATATTAGCTTTGAAGGTGAAGGACAAGTATATATTGATGATGTTTATCTTGGAGAAGATAAATATGAAATCAGCGATATACCTACAAGTTACTCCGATTTGATTAAGTATTCTAATCCAGCAACTATGAGATTGCCAAGTATCTCTATTGGTAGCAATGGATTCTCTCAGGAAAGATTTTATGGAATGAATGCGGGCTCATTGGAAAATACATTGAGATTGGTTAGAGATTCCAATTCCTGCCCTTGGTTCGTAATTGGTTCTGACGTTAAGCAGAGTGATATAAATGATTTCTTGGAATATCTTTGTGGTTCGGTATCTACTAAGTACGGTCGTCTTAGAACAGATAACGGTACTGCTCTTCCTTGGAATCGACAGTTCGATAGAATTTATATTGAGGTAGATGACGATATTGGTGCCTATTGTAGTGATGTGCAAAGAGGTGCTTACGTATCTTATGTTATTAGCCTTTTTAGACAGTCAGAGAACTATATTGATGTAAGAGATAAGATTGTATTTATTGATGGTATGACATATGACGGTGGAAATGTGCTTTCTAGCGCTGATTATCATGCTATGGGTCTTACTATTGATTTGACAGGAGAAAATCAGGGCGGTAGTAATTATCTTCAGACAATAAATGGTGTATATACTAAATTTATTGCAGAAGCTCCAAGAGTAGCTCTTCATATGGGTGTTGGTGGTGAGTATATTTCTTCCTTATCTTATGAGTTGGATGAAGGAAAGACCCTTGATGCTGCTCAGCTTGTTAGTATGTTCCTTAATGATGATTCTCAATACATTAAGATGTGTCTTTTTGATATGGATATTTCTGATAGACCTGTTGATACTGAATCAGATGCAATCTTTGCAGATAAGGGATCAATTAGTCTGCTTCAGATGATTAATAACTTGTCATTTATAAAGAATACAGAAGGTATGTATTGCCTTGTAGGTGATCCGCTTTCTGGCACATCTGAGGATTCTGCAGAGAAATTTAATAAGTCATGTACTGTGGAATATATAGCAGGTAGAGAGAACAGCTATTTAATTGTGGCGAATGCTTCTGCTTCCCAGCAGCAATTTATTACAGAAGGTGTGAATATGATTGCTAATGACACGGTTATTACTAGATACTCTTCAAGTGGAGAAGTTTTATTTAATCGTACGGTAAAAAGGACGGATATTAGATTCACTTTACAGCCAGGAGAAATCATCGTATTTACTATTCCAAATGTGTAATGTGATATAATTAATTGATTGGTATTAATTCAAAGAGGAGGACTAAATATATGAGTGAGAATGAGAATGAAATTAAGGAGGCTGCTGAAGTATCTGAGGCAGTGGAGAAAGTAGAAGAAGCTGTAGCTGAGAAGACAGAAGCTGTAGCTGAAAAGGTAGAGGAAGTTGCTAAAGAGGTTCCTGAAGTAAAGCCAGTTATCGCGCCAGCACCTACTCCAGCACCAGCACCTGCACCAGTAGCACCTGTTATTGCTGCAGCACCTATTGCTGAGGCTGCTCCTGTTGTAGCTCCAGTTATCGATAAGAAGGCTGAGAAGCAGGCAGAAAAAGAAGCTAAGAATGAAGCTAAGAAGCAGGCTAAGGCTGACGAGAAGGAAGCAAAAAAGCAGGCTAAGATTGCTGAGAAAAAGGCTAAGCTTCAGGCTAGAATTGATGCATGTCCAAGAGAGTACAAGCCTGTATCTACATCTAAGTATTTCTGGCTTCTCGTATTTGGTGGTATCCCAGTACTTGGTATCATAATTTCTCTCTTATTTTCAATTATTCCAAAGAATAAGAACATCAAGTGCTTACAGAGAGCTCTTCTTGCACTTCATATTGTTGGTGTAATCCTTATTCTTATTGCACTTCTTGTGGCAGTATTTATTGCTGGTGCAGATATTGGAGAGATTAGTGATATCTTTATGGATTTCTTTGACGCTATTGCTTCTGCATTTAGTTTCTAATCCAGTATTACAGATTAAGTTATATCTAAGAGGGTGTCCGATAGACACCCTCTTTTGTGCTTTTTTTAACACTCTGTTGACCCATCCTTGTAACATTGTTCCATTAAAATGGAGTCATAAATATTATTACGAGGTAGTGTCGCTATGTCAGAAGAAGAATTAATTTCCAAGAAGCAGTTATTAAGACTTGCACAGATCTCATATGGTACTTTGTATAGATGGAAGAGAATGAATCTTATTCCAGAAAGTTGGTTTATCCACAGAGCAACTGCTACTGGACAGGCAACATACTTCCCACGTACAAAAATTCTTGCTCGTATTGATAGAATCAAGGAACTTAAGAATGAACTTACCGTAGAGCAGATGCAGGAATTGTTCTCTGCTAATGTAAAGAGTTTCAAAATTCCTTTGAAGGATTTTAAGGAAATCAATATTGTATCTAAGCTCTCAATTACAGCTTTTTGTAGTGTATATCCTCAGAAGGAACTTCTTGATTTCAATGATGTATTTGGTATGTATGTTGTTGATAATCTTATGAGACAGTCCGGTATTTACCTTGAGGATGCAAAGCAGGTTCTTAGACTTCTTTGTAAGTATCTTTCAGTAGAAGCTAGTAAGGATTATCAGTTGCTTCTTCTTAAGAAGCTTGGCGTACCTATGACAGTTCTTGTAAGAGGTGAGGATGATATTCTCCTTGAGGACAATACAGAAGTTATCGCATGCGCAAATCTTGTGGAGTTTGAAGAGGCTCTTAAGGATCAGCTTATTGCTTAAGGAGAGGGAAGATGCAGAAGGGGATTGCAAAGTATAGCAGTGCGCTTACAGTAATGGCTGAACCTATGAGACAGAATATTTTGTCTATGGTTGGTAGCGCAGGACGTCTTCGTGGTAAAGATATTCTTGACCAGTTAGATCTCACACAGCCAACACTTTCACATCATATGAATGTGCTTCTTGGTGCTAATCTTATTACTGCACGCAAGGAAGGTCGTTGCGTGTGGTACTCAGTTAATAAGACTACAGTTAAAGCTATTTCGGATGCTATTTTATCCTTAAGTCAGGAACAGGTAGGTATAGCACCTGCTATTAAAAAGGTGGTACCTATAGAGAAGCCAGCTAAAAAGATTGCTGAAGTAATTGAGACACCTGATGTGCTAGTGAAAGTTAAGAAGGATAAGGTTAAAGATAAGGATAAAGACAAGAAGAAAAAGAAGAAGAGTAAAGACAAAGAAAAAGATAAGGCTAAGAAAAAGAAGAAGTAAAATTCTTCTTTTTTTTATATCCTTACATTGATATAATTTGTAATAATTCTAAATTATATTCGGGTGTTTTTTATGATTATACAATCTTCTTTGAGTGCACAAGACAGATTAAGAGAAGCAGGTATTAGAGTTACTGTTCCAAGAGTATCCATTTTGGAATTTCTTATGAAGGATAAAACTCATCCTACATGTGAAGCAATTTATGATGCAGTAAAAAACAATGTAGATACTTTATCACTAGCATCTGTGTATAACGTTACAGAGAAGCTATACGAGGCTGGGTTAGTAAGACGTTTGCTCTCTCCTGATGGTGAGTATCACTATGATGGAGTGTATGGTTTTCATGGACATTTTTTCTGTAATAAATGCAATTCGATTTTTGACATTAAATGCGACAAGAATATTGAGTATGAAGAATTAAAAGGAGCGCAAGTTCAGACTGTTTCTTTTTCTACTTACGGTATCTGTCCTAAGTGTAATTAATGATAATTAGTAGCAATAATAAAGGGGATGATTACTCATCCCCTAATATTATGCAAATTTTCCTATAAACAGAGCTTAACAGCTTGTTATATTACTTAGATGCGAGAATCTCCTTAATCTCTGCGAGGAGCTTAGCCTCATCAGATGGCTCTGGTGGAGCTGCTGGAGCTTCTTCTTCCTTCTTCTTGCCGATAGATGTGAGCTTGTTCATACCCTTGATAAGCATGAAGAGAATAAATGCAAGAATGATGAAGTTGATTACTGATGTGATAAAGTCACCGTAGTTAAGAGAAAGAGCTGTCTTAGCCTCGAGATCCAATCCTGTGTAATCTACCCAAGGAAGCTTGATAAGACCAGCTACCTCAGCACCACCAAATGAAGCGATGAGTGGATTGATAAAATCTGTTGTAAGTGCTGTTACGATACCGCTAAATGCGCCACCAATAAGAACACCGACAGCCATATCCATTACGTTACCCTTAAGAGCAAACTCTTTAAATTCCTTTAAAAGTCCCATTTTCATAAACCGTCCTTTTTTATGTAGTAATACAATTTGATTGTAGTCTATAAAATAGTGACATTGGTTGCCGTAAAGTTACATTAAAATTTCAATAAAAAAGGCCGCCAATATGATATGTACCCCCTTTACTGGACATCCAGTAAAGGGGGTTTTTATATGCGTTAT
>JAKSRH010000003.1 GCA_024403675.1 Saccharofermentans sp.
TGTTCGCTTGGTTCGTTTCCTTGCTCAAGGCTCAATGATTATATCTCCCGTTCCTTCACTTTGCAAGTACTTTTTTCAAATTTTTTAAGATAAATTTTTCTGACATTTTGGACATAAAAAAGGCCTGCTTGAACAGGCCTTATTTTACTTGCTTTATTCCACATTTCTACTTGCTTTCTTACGACCAATTTTAATATTGCCGTTCGTTAATTCGTAATGAAGATTAATTCTATATATTATTTGAGATGATATATCTATTTTAAATGTCTCACATATAGCACACCATTTATCCGCCATACAAACTAACCAGCTTTCTCTTTTTTTAGGCGGGATAATTGTAAGTGGAAACATATGCTTCTTAATTATATCTTTTTCAATATCATTTAATACAAAGTCTCTTACTGCATTGTTATGTGCTCTTTTAGGGTGAGTAAATCCATGTAAATTGTGATACTTATTCTTCTCGTGCCAGTCATAAAGGAAATAATCATGAAGAAGAGCACCCCTTACTAGACTTCTGTGATCAAATTTTAATCCAATGTTTTCTAATGCAATTGCAAATATCAAACTAAATTTGGCAACAGAAACTGTGTGCTCAAATACACTAGTAGTTCCATGCTGAATGAACTCCTTCATTTTTTGAGCTTCTGGCGCCATAATTATGTCTTTGCCCATGGCAAAGATTTCCTTAGCAATTTTGTATTCGCTAATTACTTTATCCAATTACTGGTTTCTCCCATCCCGTAACTTATATAGAGTATGAATTATATTAATAATAATAGCGAGGCTTTTCAATAAATATTTGGTGAACTTTGCGATTATGAATAAATGATATTTTCCAATAGAATCTGATATTAATAAATCTATTATCGAAGTAGAATACGCACCATGGAAAATAAGACTAAGACAAAAAAGACTACAACAATGAATCTAACAACAGGGGAACCTCTCAGAGTTATCCTTCTTTTTGCGTTGCCTCTATTTCTAAGTAATATTTTTCAACAACTTTATAACCTTACAGATATTTCCATTATCGGACACGCTCTAGGTGATGATGCGTTATCCGCAATAGGTTCAGTATCCATTATTTGCGGTTTCTTTAATTCGTTTCTTTTTGGAATGGGTTCTGGTTTATCCGTAGTTATTTCAAAATACTTTGGAGCTGGTGATGAAAAGAAACTTAAAAGAGCTATTGCCAATACTCTTTTTATCGCTGCTATCTGGGGTGCTGTTATTACACTTACTGGTATTATTTCTCTTAAACCATTAATGAAAATGCTTCATACTCCAGAATCTATTTTTGATATGGCATATTCTTATGCTTCTATTATTCTTTCCATGCTCATTTTTTCATTTTCATATAATGTGCTTTCAGGAATGCTTAGAGCAATTGGTAACTCCAAAGCTCCTCTCTATTTTTTAATTATATCTGTAACTATTAATATTTCTTTGGATTTGCTTTTTGTAAACATCCTTAAGATGGGACTCTCAGGCGCTGCAAAAGCTACAATTATTTCTCAGGCAATTTGTGTAACAATCTGTTTCCTGTATATATTAAAGTACGTACCTGAGCTTCATATTACTCGCAAAGATATGAAGATATCTCATAGCATGATTTTAGAGCTTTTTTCTTCCGGAGTTGCTTTTTCCCTTATGTACTGTGTTGTAAACTTCGGTACACTTATTCTTCAGGGCGCAATTAATAGCTTCGGTGAAGTTACTATCGCAGCGCATACAACCGCACGCAAAATCTCCGAGCTTTGTATGATGGTCCTTTCTACTCTTGCAAACTCCATGGCGACATTTTCTGGCCAGAACCACGGAGCAGGTAGATACGACCGAATTAAAAAGGGCCTCAAGCAAATTTTGCTTTTTTCCTTTGGAATAGCAACATTACTTATAATTATGATCTATTCACTTGGAAACCTTATGGTAAGAGGAATCTCTGGTTCATCTACACCAGAACTGATTAATACAGCCATGTTTTACTTAAGAGTAGATTTGCCTTTTTACTATGTACTAGCAGTAATTCTCATTACTAGAACTACGCTTCAGGGTATGGGTGCAAAATTTGTACCAATCGCCGCAAGTATAATGGAACTTGGTATTAAAGCATTTACAGCTGGTTATCTTGCCAAGAAGATGGGATATACAGGAATCGCATTATGTGAACCAATTAGCTGGCTTGTTTGTGCAATTTATATTTTAATCGTATTTGCTTACACCATTAAAAAGTATACTCAGACACGACAAACAAGCACCTTGAATTGACCTTCAAAGGAAACCATTCCATCGTCAGCTGATACAAAAACGACCTCACCTGCTTTGATACTAACCTTCTCACTGCCCTTATGTATAGCACCGTTACCAGATATAGCAATAATCGCTGTAAAACTTTCATTTTGAGACGCCATTTCAAATGTACCATCTACGTTTACTTCAGATACGATGAAATACTTGCAGCGGCAAACGAGGCCTTCATCTGAATCACTAAAGTCTTGTGGCGCATACTTATTTGTATCCATTACAGCAAGAGCCTTTTCTAGATGAAGTTCTCTCTTATTACCAAACTTATCCACACGATTAAAATCATATAATCTATATGTACACGTACTGCTCTGCTGAACCTCTGCAATCACATTACCGGCACCTATTGCATGGACTGTACCCGCTGGAATAAAGAAAACGTCTCCTGGCTTAGTTGGATAAAAATTCATAAGTGAAGTAATCGTGCCGTCGTTAACAGCATTTCTAACTTCATCCAAAGTAACATCTTTATTGAATCCTACGTAAAGTCCAGCACCTTCTTCAGAAGACACTACGTACCACATTTCATTTTTGCCATATTGATTCTCTTTTTCAATGGCAAAATCATCATCAGGGTGCACCTGAATTGATAAATCTTTATTAGCATCAATAAGCTTAATAAGAAGAGGAAACTCCTGCAAAGAAGCGCATTTCCATCCAAGGATTTCCTTACCAACAGTATGGATGTAATTACCAAATCGCATTCCTTTATGTCGTCCAGAAGTTACCACTGACTGACCATCCTGATGAGCTGACATTATCCATGCCTCTGCGACAGTATCATAATCACACTTCATGCCAAAATCCGAAATGAGATGCGTTCCACCCCAAAGATAATCCTTATAAACAGGTTTAAGCTTTACCAAAGACTCATGCTTAACTCCAAGATCATATTCGTTAAGATCTTTGGCGTTAGTCCTAGGCGCACATTCTTCATTTTTCAAGTCAACACCATAAGATGTCTCAAGAAACTCTACATTCTCACTTCCTACATTAGATACCTGATGTAAGACATTTGCTCGCGCAATTACGCTTTCTCCAGCGGTAATGGTCTTTGATTCTTCACCAATATTTACAATGGCATTTCCGCTAATAAAAAGCCAATTTTCAACACGAGTTTGATGCTGGTGCGCATAAATGGTTTTTCCTGGCATTACTACCACTCGACGTACGTGATAATTTTCCCCAACTGTGAGATTAATATAATATCCCCAATGACGGTACACGCGACTACCCTGTGATGCAAAAGAACTTAACTCCGCATTTTCATTAAGGATTGATTTAACCTTTGTGGAAGCGCCCTTTTTACCAATATATACCGCGTCATCGGTATTAACGATGATTGCATCTTCAATTCCATTTACAACAACCGCTTTGGTTGATGAATTATTGAGAACTGTTGTGTTATCAGAATTCTCAACCACACAAAGACCTGTGGACTTATACGAAAATTTCTCTAAGTCTTCCAAGTTAGTCAATTCATCCCAATGGAAAGTAGCGTTGACACAACAAAGCTTATTAGTATTTTCAAGAACAAATCTTTCAATAGATACTGCTGGAATTTCACTTAATAACTTCTCACTATAAACAGTATCTCCAAGCTTATTGTCTCTCTTTTTATAAGCTACCTTTATGTTTGCATATGTATCTGCATCTAATCTTTTAATCTCGCTTAATATATCTCCTGCTCTAAAGACGATCATACCGAGATTACGAAGGTAATTCTTATCTTCATCCAAAACATTATAGTCTGGCTTTTCGACAAATTTATTAGTCTTTGAATTCACATAACCAAACTTAGAATCAAAAAAATTCTCTTCCTTACCAAAAACAACAATTTTGCCAGTATTAGCAAGTTCTTTGGCTTTAATTATTGCCAATCTATAGTCATCATCTGCATCTATCATGTGGTCAGAAGCAACAACAAAAACAAAATCAGAAGGATTAAGATCAAAGCACGCTAAAGCAATAGACGCAGTTGTACGTCTAGGTACATCCTCATAAACCATTCTATAAGATAGTCCCTGAAATACCTTAATCTGGTTTTCAACAAGGTCTTTATCTTCAGAACTAGTAACTACAATAAATTCATCACAATAAGGAATATTTCTGGCAATAGTCTCCTGAAACATTGAGTGGTGACCAGAAATCTCAATAAACTGCTTAGGGCAGTTTTTACGAGACAAAGGCCATAACCTTTCTCCTCTACCACCAGCTAAAACTAAGCACTTCATCAATAATTTCTCCTTACCTTAAGGTCCCACCAAATTTTCCATGTATCAGTAAACATCTTCCAGACGTCTTTAAATTTAATTCTACCAAAAGATTCATTTCGAGAGAAAATGATGCTAACAGGCATCTGCTTAATTACAGCTTTCTTTGAAGCTGCAAGTGCTAAAATCTCAATATCAAATGCAAATCCATCAACTCTTAATTGTGGAACAATAGTTTTTATCAATTCACCGTTATAAAGTTTAACACCAGTTTGTGTATCAAGAACTGATAACCCAAATAAAACTTTAAGCATTATAAAATAACACCAAGAAAACACCTTACGAGCAAATGGATAATCAAGTTTTGATTCCTTATGCATCTTGCTTCCAATAACAACATCACACCCACTACTTACCATGGCAGCATAATAGTTTGCAATATGGTCTGGGGAAATATCCAAATCAGCATCCAAGAATCCAATATACTCTCCTCGAGCAGCCATAACTCCAGCTTTAATAGCTCCTCCCTTACCCCTATTAACATCATATGTAACAGGATGAATCTTACCATTAGATGCTGGATTTTCTACCGCTTTGTTAATTTCTTCTAATGTATTATCTGGGCTACCATCATTTACAGGAATAACTTCAAAATCATCAACAGTTTGGCTGATGACTTCACATATCTGCAGTAAATTCTGTCTTATAGATTTTCCCTCATTATATGCAGGAACAATAATACTAAGCATTTACCATTCTCCCAAATATTCCCAGTTATTCTCATCCATTATATCATTTTGTACCGAGTACCATGCCCCTGGCTTAAATGTATTATCGTTATTCTCATCCAAAAATCTATTGTTAGAGTAGAAAACAACCTGTGGACCATCATACTTATAACTGTTTGTAATCTCGTTTCCAGTAAATGGATTAATAGGATTATCAATAATTCCATCTACCGCCATATATGGTGTATCAGCATTCGTCATAAAGTCATTAGAAACAGTGAACCCCGTACTATTAAAATCCTTCACCATGAATAAAGGGTTCATATGTGATATATCAGTTAGCTCATAATCAGGATTTCCATCCAAATCAATACTGCACTCGTCAAACATTCCAATATCCCAACCATGATCTGCAACAATAATAATTCTTGTATTATCATATACACCCATTGCTCTCAAATAATCAAAGTAATTACCAAGTTCTTTAAGAGCAAGCATATTAACCTCGTAATGTTCCATTTGCAATGTATTTCTAATATGTAGCTCCACACCATCTACAACAAATCTATCACTATTTGTTGCATCATACTCGGTGTTATCAACATACTCAGCTGGTATATAATCCGGCTCACTGACAAGGGCAGGGCAATGTGTAATATTACTTGTTAAATACAAGAAATTATTAGAATTATCATTTTTAATGACAGTAGAATCATCCCAATTTTCGGCGTTGTAATAGCTAGTTAATAAATCCATATTATAGCCTTCAGATGTGGATGCACCTGTCATCTGATATGCAACGTTTACCATCCCATCACTTGGGGCAAGATTATATGAACCATTATTGTAAACCAATGGTTGCAATACCTCAGGGGATGTTCTAAATAACGAATAGCAGAACAGTCCTCTCTCTATAGATAAATCCAATGATGGGCTTACTTCCTCATACAATTCATTGTATTTCGAACCCGTATAGTACGCATTAACCCCTTCGTATCCATCATAAATTGACACATCAGGAATCCATACATAACCTGCATAAGCCGGATCGACTACTGTAACTTCATAACCATTCTGAGAAAAAATCAACGGCATTACTAAAAGAGACTCATTATGTTTATCAGCAAGCGAATCATCAACTCGCTGATTTATTCTTTCAGGTGTGTACTCATATCCACCTGACAAAGCAGGTAATCCCATGTTTGTATGTGGTCCAAAAGAAATTGTATTAGGATAAAAAGTAAAACCATCAAATTGTCTTACAAGATTAGGATCTTCATTCATAGCGTATGGAACTACACCAGACAAACCTCTATCCATCATGATTACAATTACATTTTGTCCTTCAGTAGAAAGAGACCACTCTGCTTTACAAGAATTTTGAGCAGAAAGAACATTTGCCTCATAAGCATATTTAATAATAAGGCAATTAGTAAAGCCCATAAATATCATAGCAACAATGGCAGTGGAAAAAAGAATTTTTGCTATACCAGTTATTTTACGTACCACAAAAAAAACAATTACGAAAACCACTACTAAAGCAATAAGATTTATTGAAGCTGTTTTCCATGATATTGTTACCTCATTTTCGAACTTTAATTGTGTAGACAAGCTTCCATAGTTTTTGTTAAAAACCATATAGTTAATAATAAAACAACATGAAAGTGCACACATCACTCTTTCGAAAATAACCCTTACAGATGCTGAACTTAAGAAATAAAAAACTCCGCCCCAAATTACAAATAACCCAAATGCTAATAGTGTCGGTGTTATCAAGTAGTTAAGAGGTGTCGCAAAAGTATAATAATTTAAAAATTCAAGTGGCGAACTACTTATAACTGTAGAAGGAATATAAAAGCCCAAGAGACTTACTGCAAAGATTGCAGATAAAAAATAAAGTAGTGCCTGAGGCCTAATATTATTCTTCTCTTTTAATACAGGTGTCTTAGTGGAAACACCCTTCATTACAATATTTTTCACAAGCGAAAATAAATTATTAAGTGTCCAATAGAAAACAAGACCAGCTGGAGAAGTGTATAACAGCACCAAGAAAACTATGGCGATTCCATAAAGCTGAATCTTACTTTTAACTGGAAGACCTTTGGTATAAATAGCACCTGACACCATATTAATCAAAGTCATTAATATTGGTAACACATTAATACTAAGTGCTCCGAGAGACAACATAGCATCAGGCATACCTAAATCAGATATAACACCAAAAGAAACCCCTTTTATAAGACTTAATCCAGACAAGAAAGTATATGCTGCAATAAAAAATGGAACTTGGAGCAAAAGTGGTATGGTTTGCTTCAAAGAGTCAAACGGACGATACTTATTCTCACGATAATATGCCTGAATCAAAAAGAATCTTTCATCACCCTTAAATGTATTTTTGATGTGTGTGATTACAGGAGCCATTGCTTTTTCTTTTGCAATAGCCTCTTCCTGAATTTTATCTGCACGCTTATACAAAGGTAGAACTAAGAAATTTACTAACAAACTCAATCCAATAATAGCAAACCCTGGATTAGAAACATGTCTGTTAATAACTGAAAAAACCACCTCAAACAGAAGTATGAGAGGGGAAATTATTAGAACATACATCGCGTTAAGAAATGTCACTATTCTCCTCCTCTCCAGATAATTCTCTATATTTATTTATTAAGTAATCTGCTACTAGTGAAGCCGCCTTACCCTGATTAGCCCATGCTTCCTTACGGGCTAATTCTCTACCATTTGCATATTCGTTAGACGACATGCAATCATTCAATACCGTTTCAATATTTGATACATCTTCCATCTTAAGAGCCTTACCAATCTTTGGAAGAATTGTATTTATCCATAGCTCATCATCCAAAAAGTAAGCATCATAAATATCACGATTAATCTTTGCATCGGTATACACTACTGGCTTATCAAAGATAAACACAAAATCAAATATTACGCCTGAGAAATCTGAAATCATAATATCAGCCTTACTAAGGCATTCAAAATTATCATTGTCTCTATTCCATTGAAGTCTCTCGCTATCTGGATACTTTGTCATAAGTGACTCCATAAGCTCCTTCTCAGCTGTAAATGACTGCGGATGAGGTCTAATCACAATATCAAAATCTGTTTTCAACAGTTGGCTAATAATCTCATCACCACAAAGTGACAAAATACCTGCAGGTCCCCAAGTTGGTGCTAATAGTACTGTCTTTTTATGGGTTTTATTAAGTTCGATACCTTGGGTTCTCTTTATAAAGTCATCAAGATATGTATTTCCTACAATTCGTAAATCCTTAGATAAAATATTACGACCTTCCCAAAGCTTATTCAGCTGATTTACCTGATATTCACCTGAAAGCAACACCGCATCATAATAGTCCAAACCAAACATACGATATGTCACTGGATCAGTTACCATATGCAAAATATGAACATAAAAATCAACACTCTTAGATCGCTTCCACTGATAAATATCAAGACTAGGAGTTGTAGCTAATACAACATATGCATTGAGCATATTTAACTTTGAGAATCCTTTATTGCCTTCACCAATAAATTCGCATCGAATATTTTTAAATTCAGCTTCAAGTGCAGGGTCGTCAGGTGAAGACGTATAAAATACCGCCTTCTGACCTCTCTGATCTAACTCTTTACATATTGATTCAAATACATTCCAATATCTTTTATGATCTGAATATATGATTATTGGTGTTTTATTTTTGTCGATAGTAAAATTTTTGTCTTTTCCCGCGGAAAGCTTTATTTTCATGTAAAGATTTTTGACAAGATAAACCAAAGCACTAAATGCGCCTATGATTACAGTAAATAACATACTGCCTGTGCCAGGATCGATATAAAGAATCATTTATAGCCTTCCAGTAAACAAAAATCCTATTAATTCTACTCCATCTACATATCATTATCAATTTATTAAAAAAGGATGCCTCACCCATGAGACATCCTTAAACCAATTGCATTATTAACTATCTTATTCTGCAAAAAGTGGTGTGGACAAATATCTATCACCTGTGTCTGGGAGAAGTACTACAACATTCTTACCCTTAAACTCAGGACGATTTGCTACCTGAGTAGCTGCCCAAAGAGCGGCACCGGAGGAAATACCAATAAGAAGTCCTTCTTTGCGTGCGAGTTCACGACCTGTTGTAAATGCATCTTCATTTTCTACAGTGATAACTTCATCATAAATTTCAGTATTAAGTGTATCTGGGACAAATCCAGCACCGATACCCTGAATCTTATGTGGACCAGAAACACCCTTAGTAAGTACTGGAGAACCTGCTGGCTCTACGCCAATAATCTTAACATCTGGATTAACACTCTTAAGGTAAGCACCAACACCAGAAATTGTTCCTCCTGTACCGATTCCTGCAACAAATGCATCTACCTTGCCATCAAGATCCTTCCAAATCTCAGGTCCTGTTGTCTCCTTATGTGCCTTAGGGTTAGCTGGGTTTACGAACTGACCAGGGATAAAACTATTTGGAAGTTCTGCAGCGAGCTCCTCTGCCTTTGCAATAGCGCCCTTCATACCCTTTGCACCCTCTGTAAGTACAAGCTCTGCACCATATGCCTTAAGAAGATTTCTTCTCTCTACGCTCATTGTCTCTGGCATTGTAATGATAATTTTATATCCCTTAGATGCCGCAACAGCTGCAAGACCAATACCTGTGTTACCAGATGTAGGCTCGATAATTACGGAGCCTTCCTTAAGTTTACCTGTAGCCTCAGCGTCTTCAATCATTGCATACGCTACTCTATCCTTTACGCTTCCAGCTGGATTAAGATACTCAAGCTTTGCATATACTGTAGCTCCAAGATCATTATTCTTATTGTAGTTAGAAAGCTCAAGAAGTGGTGTGCCTCCGATAAGTTCTGTGATTTTCTTTACAAGTGCCATTTTAATATCTCCTTCGATGTTTATTTTTAAATATCACAATTCCTATATGTTTTGTAGGTTTATTCTAATTCCAACATATCTTATTGTCAACACCTTTATAAAAATATTTTTCTGACACAAAAAATGCCCCGTCATTTCTAACAGGGCACTACACTATTAATTACTTGTTATGAAGCTTCTTACACAGCTTCTTTTGCAGCAGCTTCTCTAAGCGCCTTAGACAACTGATCTGCACATGATGTGCTTCTAGAATTACATGTATTACCTTCTAATACATCTGCAATCTCAAGGGCATTCTTTCCTTCAACAAGTCTACCGATTGCCTTAAGATTACCATTGCAACCACCAACAAACTTAACATCAGAAACTATTCCGCCATTGATTTCGAAGTCTATCTGCATAGAACAAACACCCTTAGGCTGATATGTATAATGCATATTTATTTCCTCCTTTTAATTAGATGTCTGCTCCGTACTTTTCTCCGGAATTATCTGATTCTCAGATGAAGACACCGCATCTTTTATATAATATCTTTCTCCATCAGTACCTACAACATAGAAACTAACAGTAACATCTGTATCCATAGGCACCTTGATGTTTTCTTCATTATAATAAATATTTCCATCAGCTTCAAAACCTGACAATGTAAACGGTCCATCAGTTGTATCACCATATGTAACCTCCACCTCTAATCTCTCAATTAAAGCTCCAGCGGTTAACTTAGTATAAGTATCAACTGATACCAATATTTCACAATTATCATCATCAGTAGCTGTATACTCAACAAAGATATCACTTCTAGTAGTAATACGATCAAGAAGTGTATCAGTTATAGAAATCTGATTAAGAGAGTCAAGGAATACCGATTTGGCTCCAAGTTCAGAAGCGACCTGATCATAACCATATTTCTCTATAAGAGTCTTCTCATCAGAAAACAAATTTGTTCCTAGCCCAAGTCTGTCACCTTCAATACTTACACCCATAGCAGCAAGAGAAGTAGGGAACATATCTAATGTTGAATACTGTCTTACGTTATCAGGGTTTTGTACCTCAGCTGCTGGGTTAATAATACATGTATATACCTTACGAGAATATTCCTCATCTACATTCTCACAGTAATCAGAATCCATAGTTGGGTGATCACCACAAATAATAATTGTAGTATTCTCATAAAAATCCTGTTCCTGAATCCAAGATACAAACTGGCTCACCTGAGAATCAGAACAATTAAAAACATTAGAATACTGGTCATCACCAAATGAATTTCCACAATTTCTACATACATAACCATCTTCAAAATGTGTATCAACTGTAAGAAGAGTGAGATTAAATGGCTGGCCCTCATCATTAAGTCTAGTCATTTCAGATCTAGCATAATCAAAAAGCTTCTCATCCTCATAGCCCCACCATCTGTAATAATTTGATGGAATAAGACCTGCTTCTACTGCATGGTCATAATCAAAAATAGTATAGTCACCATGGTTAACAAAATATAACTGTCTGCCACCAAATGTAGCTCTAGAACCAATCATTAATTCATTGGTGTAACCGTTACTTTTTAAAATATCTCCGAAAGCAACTACGCCAGGGAAAAATTCCTCTTGGGTATCCATATCATTACGGCTAAGACCAGTCTTAAGTGGCAAACCAGAAGACTGTGCAAAAAGTGCTCCCATAGTATAAGTACAACCAGTAAAAGCGACACCGCCGTTAAGCTTGTTACTATTTCCACCAAAGCACTCATTATTCATGGCAAGCTCTGTAAGTTCAGGGATTACATTTTGCTCAAAAGCACCACCATGGCTTTCATCAGAATACGTAACTTCCATAGATTCCAAGTAAATATATACGACATTGCGCTTGGTTTCAGGAAATACTAAATTTACAGTAGACGGATCAACATACTCATCCTCAATAAATGTAGATTCCTGACTATTTTTCTCAATATAATCAACAATCATCAACTTTCTATCTAACTGTTTAAAAGCAAAAATAATACAACAAATAGAGGCCAACACACCCACAATCGAAAGTATTACCTGCGTCTTCTTTTTTTTGCGCAAAAAAACAATCGCTGCAATAAACAAAGCTGCTACCGCAAAAGAGGGAATCGCATAATGTGTAATGCAGTTACGAATAATATCTGGATTTGTACCCTTGAGATTCGCCTTAAGATGAAAAAGAAGTTCATCCATAGTAAGATTTGCCCAAGTTTTCAGTAACCACTTGGACATGAACAGCACGAACACTGAAAGTGTAAATAATACTGCTGAAAATATTACAAAAATTAATCTAAGGACTTTCTTCATAAGCGCAATTATTGCACAAGTGCATATATAAATCTATGGATAAACTGGGTATAAAAATCGGCAAAAACAGCCTAGGTATTGAAAAAATTACACTAAAGTATATAATTTCCAATTATGAGTAGACGATTTTTTACAAGCAATGACTTCTTTTTTAGCTTCGTATTCTTTTTTATGAGACGACGCATTCAGTTCACTGCTTAAAATCCGATTAGATAATAACGAATTACAAGGGTCTTGCAGTGAACTGCAGGACCTTTTTGATTAGCATAAGGAGAACAATATGGTATCTAGGGAAACTCAGGAACAGATTTCTGCTATCGATGAGCAGATTAAGGAACTTACAGCTAAGAGACTTAAGCTCGCTACAGAATCTGACGCATCAATGCTTAAAAGTGAGGCAGCAAGAAACAATCGCGCCTATGAGCGACAGTTTATGAGCTCCATCGAATCACACGATATCAATATGGAAAGCTGCGAGCGCGTATTATTCCGCACTCTCTTTAATCTTTCACATTCTTATAGTGCTTCTCAGATTGGACATAAGTCTGAGCTTTCAGACAAAATTTCCAAAGCACTTACAGAAACCCCTCAGGTATTTCCTACTAAAGCACTCGTTGCTTGTCAGGGTGTTGAGGGTGCATATTCTCAGATTGCATGTGACAAATTATTTAACAGTGCAAACATCATGTTCTTTAGAACTTTCGACGGTGTTTTCCAGGCAGTTGAAAATGGCATGGTAGAGTACGGTGTTCTTCCTATCGAGAACTCTTCTTATGGATCTGTAACTCAGGTTTATGATCTTATGAAGTCTCACCACTTCCACATTGTACGTTCCCTCAAGCTTCAGATTAGACACAGACTTCTTGCTAAGCCAGGCACAAAACTTGAGGATGTTCGTGAAGTATTCTCCCATGAGCAGGCTATTGGCCAGTGCAGCCAGTTCTTCAAGGATAACAAGCAGATTAAAGTTACAGTTGTAGAAAACACTGCAATTGCTGCCAAGATGGTAGCTGACTCTGAACGTAATGACGTTGCAGCTATTTCTTCTGCTGACTGTTCATCACTTTATGGCCTCAACGTAGTTAAGGATGATATCGTAAATTCTGATCATAACTACACAAGATTTATCTGTATTACAAAGGACCTCAAGATTTTCCCAGGTGCGAACAGAGCATCAATCATGCTCGCTTTAGGCCATACTCCTGGTGCACTTTCAAATACTCTCGCACGCTTCTCTGCACTTGGTCTCAACCTCACCAAAATCGAATCCAGACCAATTCAAGGACGTGACTTCGAGTTCATGTTCTATCTGGATATCGACGCCTCTATTTATTCAGATGCTTTCGTAAATCTCCTGTGTCAGTTAGATCAGGACCCAGAAGCATTTACTTACTTAGGATCTTATTCTGAATTCTAATTAATAAAACAAACAAAAAGCTGACTTGATTCAAGTCAGCTTTTTTATTATTATCTCCATCCGAGAACTACGTTTACGATTTCACCATCCTGAACCTCAACTGGTTCTAAGAGGGAATAACCTCCAGACATCCAGCCATTATATACATTTCCGTACGTGTAAGTATGAAGGTAATCATAGTAATAAGAATTAGTTAATGTCAAAGGTTCATCTGGATTAACACCAACCAATGGATCACCATCACCCCCACCAGTAAGCCAACAGAAATGGTCTTCAATCTGACAATCAGGAGAGATATCGATAATACAATATCTTGAGTAGGCATATGGCGTGTAAGCAGAGTCACTATGAAGGATATAATTTCCATTATCAAGTGATATAAACCAGCCATATACATATTCGCCAGACTCAGTAGAAAGTGACAATTCAGCATAAGATGCATACTCTGTATCATACATGCTATCAATGTTATATGCATTTCCATTTATATCAGTAAAACTATCTACAGAATCCAATGAGTTGAAAGTATCTGCATCAATAATTACAGGGTAACCAATTTCTACTAATGCCTGTGTTCCTGCTTCGTTACTGCAAATCCAAGTGCCCTGATATGTACCATCTTCAATATCACTTGAAGGCACAAGTTCTCCTACTTCTTCCTCAACCATAATTGGAAGCTGGAGGAATACATCCTTTGGAGAACCACCCTCTGGATACCAATCATGGCCTAAAGTAGTTTCAACAACTTCGCCATCAATAACAGCATAAGCTACAGAGACATCTCCTGTATTTACAACGAGACCCCAACGGCTATCTACACCATCATTAGCTCCATATCTGAAATGTTCAAAAATAAAAAGTGCATCACTATCAAATGATTCATTATTTACGAAATCCATAAATAATTCATAAGCGATAGCATCAGCTTCATTTGCTTCATTACCACATTCACCAAGTTCTACATTAGGAGTAACTACAGGTTCTGTCTCTTCAGTTTCAATAACAGGATCTGTCTCGATAACTGTAGTTTCTACGACTGTAGTCTCAGGAACTTCTGTCTCAGTAGCTTCCTCTGTCTCTTCTTCCTCGTCTTCATGTCTTGACTTCTTGTCATCAGAATCTTTCTTGGAACAAGCAGAAACACCAAGTACTGACGCACCAATTACTGTCGCCAAAAGAAGCGCCATAATCTTTCTCTTTTTCATATCTATTCCCCTTTATTTTTATTTTGTCTCAACAGGTTTCCCGTCTTCGACAAATATTCTATGAACTCTCTTACCTACATCACAGGTAATCTCATAACTAATAGTGCCAAGATAGTCCGCTAACTCATCTGCACTTCTATTTTTACCAAAAATCTCAACGACCTGACCCTTTGCTACCTCGCCTTCCATATCAGTAGCATCAAGCATACACATATCCATGCAAACATTACCAATAATTGGAAGTCTCTGGCCATTAACCATAAGCTCAAATCCGTTACTAAATCTTCTGCTTAAGCCATCTGCATATCCAACAGAAATAGTAATAACCTTAGTTGGACGAGTAGCTGTAAAGTGTCTACCGTAAGATACTGTTGTTCCATCAGGAATCTCTTTAACATGAATAACCTTAGCATACCAAGTCATTACAGGCTTTAGGTTAATCTTAGTTGGACCCTCTGGACATCCTGCTGGAATAAGGCCATACAGAATAAGTCCTGCACGAACCATATCAAGATGCTTTTCAGGAAATCTTAAAATACCAGCGCTATTACAGATGTGACGCTTAGTAAATTTAACCCCACGAGCTTCTACCGCAGCTATAGTATCAATAAATCTTTTATACTGATTTTCTGTGTATTCATCATCATCGCAATCAGCTACTGCAAAGTGTGAGAAAACACCATAAGGATTAATTCCAGGCATGGAGCATACTTCAACAATAGTATCGATACTAGAACCATCAGTGGCAAAACCAATTCTTCCCATACCTGTATCCAGTTTAATGTGGATATTTGTTGTCTTGCCCTGCTTAACAGCTTCTTCTGACAAAATTCTTGCAGATTCTATATCATAAATGGCAAGATCAACATCATATTTAACTGCGTCCTCATAATAAGCACTATCTGTGCCGCCAAGAATCAAAAGACGTGATGTGATTCCATTTTTACGAAGATGAATCGCTTCACCAATAGTAGCAATACAAAGTCCGTTGGCACCATTATCAAGAAGTGTCTTAGCTACTTCAATAGCACCATGACCATAAGCATCTGCCTTAACGACTGCCATAATGTCAGCATCAGGTGAAGAAACTCTTCTAATTTCTCTAATATTATTCTTAAGCGCGTCCAAATCGATTTCTACACAAGAACGATCGAACAACTTACGATACTTACTATCTTCAAACCAATTCATTATTTCCAATTAACACTTTCATATGCATAAGTAAGATTCTTAATGACATCTGTAGGGAGCATAGCTCTCTTGCCTACTTCAGATGCTGCTACACATCCAGCAAATCCATGAATGTACACAGAACTTACTGCGGCTACCTTAGGTTCAATTCCCTGCGCAAGCATTCCAACAATAAGACCTGCGAGCACATCTCCGGAACCACCCTTGCTCATGCCGCTATTTGACATAATATTAATATAACACTCTTTTTCTGGTGTTTGAGTGATTGTTACATGATTTTTTAGAACTACAATGCAGTCATTTGTAGTAGCAAATTCAGCCGCAAGCTTTTCGAGATCATCCTCACCAACATTACTTTTGCCAATAAGTCTTTTAAACTCACCTACATGTGGGGTAAGAATTGCTACATCAAGTCCACGCTCACGTCTAGTTTTAAGAACTGGTAACAACTCTTCTTTAAAATGCGCAAGTAAATTCAAAGCTCCTGCATCAACAACAAGGCATGGTGCTTTTTCTAAAAGATAAGAAAGCAAAGCAAAAGAACGCTGGTCCTCAGTATCAATACCAGGACCAATTAACGCTGCGGTTGCTTTCGTAAGGTATTCAGAAGTTTGACGCAAAAGCTTCGAAACAGATGCATCATAAGGTGAAAAGAGTGCGCAAGGGCAAGAAACACGTGTGGACGCATAGCTTTCCTCGGGACCCAAAACACGTGTCATACCAACACCACTTCTAAGACAAGAAGAAACTGCTAAAGTCTGTGCGCCAGTCATAAAGCGACTTCCGGCAACAATAAGTGCTGTGCCGAAAGTTCCCTTGTGACCATCCTCTTTACGAGAAGGTGCCCATGACTTAATTAGAGCTTCATCAATTATCATTTTTGTACTCCTGAAGGAGAGATAAGTCAAAAGGTGTCTCCTGGTAAACGTAATAGTTAAGCCAGTTAGTGTACATAAGTGTTGCAGAAGAACTCCATCTCTTAACTACACCCTTGTCAGGATCATTATCAGTGTAATAGTTAACTGGAACCTCAATAGGAAGCCCCTTCTCCACATCTCTTCTGTACTCCTTATCGAGAGTATCTGCATCATACTCAGAGTGACCCATAATAAAAATCTGTCTACCGTGAAGATCTGATACGGCGAAAAGTCCGCACTCTTCAGATTCAGAAAGAATACGAAGAGAAGGAACCTTCTCTACATCCTCCTTACGAACTTCAGTATGTCTTGAGTGAGGTACATAAAAAACATCATCAAATCCACGGAAAAGCTTTACTGGTCTACTATATGTCATGTTGTGTTCAAAAATACCAAAGCACTTCTTCTCGAGATCATACTTAGGAATACCATAGTGATAATAAAGAGCAGCCATTGCCCCCCAACAAAGGTGAAGTGTGGAATACACATGGGACTTGCTCCACGCCATAATCTCCTTAAGTTCTTCCCAATAATCAACCTCTTCATAAGGCATCTGCTCTACTGGAGCACCAGTAATAATCATTCCATCATAAAAACGATTTTTAACCTGTTCGAATGTCTCATAATATTTAATAAGGTGCTCCTGAGAAGTATTCTTAGAAACATGAGAAGTAATTCTTAATAAATCTACATCCACCTGAATAGGAGAATTAGAAAGCGCTCTAAGGAGCTGTGCTTCTGTTGTATTCTTGTCAGGCATAAGATTAAGAATAACAATTCTAATAGGTCTTATATCCTGAGACAGAGCTCTATTCTCCTCCATAACAAATATTCTCTCCTGCTCTAACACCTGTCTAGCAGGAAGATTGTCCGCAATTCTGATTGGCATCAGTATTCTCCTTACATAATAAATTCATTCAATATAGACTCAGAAGGCACATGCGCCGGTTCTACAACCGGGATTTTCTCAAGATGTTCAATCAACTTATTACATCTTGCAAGTGCCGTAGAAAGATCAGCATATGGCTTATTCTTATTAGAACGTTCCATGAAAGCACTAGGCTCCAGTGTGCCATCCTCCATTTTCTTTAACGCATTTTTAATATCATGCAATGCCATAGGAGCAATGATAAGTGACTCATATGGCAAGAAGGAATTCAAGTGAAAATCCGCTCTAGGAAGATAGTCTGAAAGAAGTGCCTCCTCGGATTTCTCAATCATTGGCCAATAGTCCACTGTACTAAGGGCACTTGAACCTCTATGTCTGTTGTCTCTAACAATTCTTCTGAATAGTCTAATCTCTTGGCTATCCATAAGTCTTGTGTCGCAGTAAACATTACCATAAGGCATAATGAAAACTTTAATACACTTCTCAGAATCAATAGAACCAGCAAAAACTTCAGACAAGCCATGAAGTCCCTCAACAACAAGCACTCCATTATCTGGTAGCTCAATTGCCTTATCGTCACCTTGCTCTTCAGACTGGCGAGTTAAGAAATTAAAAAATGGTGGGATAACCCTCTTACCATCAATAATATCCTTCACATCACGAGCTGCACGATTAATATCCAAAGAATCAATTGTCTCAAAATCAGGACGTCCATCCTTATCAAAAGTAAGCGATGTGGTCATATAATAATCATCAAGTGACAAAAAAGACGCTTCCTTGCCATGCTTTTTAAGGCCAGAAGACAATCTCATAGTGAAAGTAGTCTTACCAGATGATGTAGGACCAGACACAAATACGGCACGCTTGTTGGTGTCGCTACAAATCTTCTCTACAATCTCATCAATACGATTAATAAAACCCTGCTCACATTCACTAATAAACTCTGGAAGTTTCTTGGCTCCGAGTCTCATTTCCAATTCTTCGACTGTAATGTCTATTCTGTCTTTAAGCTCAGCCATTGTTTCCTCCCTATATTAGCGCTTATAGCGGAAAAATTTTTTTATAACTAACTTATCAATAACCCAGTCATAAGCAAACTGGAGAAGTCTAAATGCAAGATAAATAAGACCAGGAATTAAAACAGATGCTGCAAGTATAAGAACTACAACAAATACTACGTGAACACCACCTGCAAGAACACCCATTACTGTTGAAAAAGAACCTCCATCAGAAGCAAATCTCAAAGTGTACTTTTCAAGTGTCTGATTAAGATAATCCACAAGATAGTCCTGAAGGCCACCAGACTGAATCTTAATTCTTGGAAGAACAATGCCAATAGTTATACCAACAATAAACAAAGTCTTAACAGCCTTTTCAATTAATACAAGAATTTTGCCCCAAAGAGGCATTCGATAATATCTAAAACACAAAAATGGGCACGCCATAAAAAGCAAAATGTAAAACACAAGACGCACTGTACCCATTACACCAGCACCCAAGACGTTAGCACCTGAAAAATAAGAGAGCAAAAGGAGAACATCAACAAAGAGACCATATAAAATAAAAAGTCCTACATGACGACGATTCTCAAAATCAGTGTCACTCCACAACTTTCCTAGAAATAAACCTTCCATATAGTCCATACGCGAATCCTCCTTTCCCAATATTCATATACAAAAATATTTTATCACAAGATATAAAATATCAACGAAGTCTAAAGCTACACTCAGTAGTATCCTCTATAAGAGTCTTTAATTTGTTCCAATCTTTTGGGAAATTCTGAGTAGCTGTTCCCGATAAGCTACTTCCATCCTCAAATTTGATGTTTACCTTCCATGTAGATGGATTAGCTGTAGTATATCCATATTTATCAGCTTCACCATTGTTATAGCCATTCACCCACTCAATTACATTTGTCTTCGGAAGACCTGTCTTTATAATTTCAAGCTTACTAGAAGTAATAAACTTCATAAAATTATTATTCCAAATATAACCATCATTCCAAGAAATCAAATTACGTTCAAAATCATATTTGACTTTGTAACCATCGCCAGAGATTGAGACAATCTCTACCTCAAGAATCTTGATGTTGTCATATAAAGTACTCTTACTCATACTTTGCCTTCCTTAACCTTCAATTACTCAATTCGGATACCAAATAGAGATCCTGAAGTTGTTCCTATAACCATCATATTTCCAAATACTGCAGGGGAAGCCTGAAATTCTACTCCAGAAGTAGTTTCATTATCTGTACCTGCATTTTTTGGAACCTGATAAACAAACATAGCTACACCATTCTCATCTGGACCAGTAGCGGCATTAAGCATATGAATCTGACCAATACTATCCGCAATAAGAATATATGCATTTCCAAAATCATCATATACAGCAACTGGTGAACTATAAGAATAGATGTTCATATCATAGTGCCATACTTCGATACCAGTATTTCTATCATATGCAACTAATCTATTACCACTCATAAGTCCCTTAGTCATGCTGTATGAGAAGATAACAAGATTGGATATTCCCTTACGTCCAACGATAGGGTTACCAATACATCCACCTGTTTGATCCGTATCAGATGTCTCTCCGTTATATGTAAAACATGGCTGAGATGTCTGCCATACTTCTTCACCTGTAAGACCATTTATTTTGTATGTATAAGCGGCACCAGAATATTCACCCTGGCCACCCTGATAATCAACTTCAGTAGCCATATAAACATATGGAATACCATCTTCTTCCTCTACCACAGGTGAAATATCAGAATCATCATTTGTTCTATATACCCATACCATCTGGAAAGTATTAAGGTCGAGACAAATCAAATTGGAGTTATTATCAATGAAATATCCATAATTACCGTATACAGCGATAGAACTCTCTACACCGAGATATCTTCCCTGAGTATCATTGAAAATATACTTATAACCTGTGCACATAGGATTAACAGACAACTGGCAAGTAGATGATGTGTAAGAAGAATTAAGTTTAAATGTATAAATAATTCCATTCTCACATGGCCAAATCAAAGTATCTGTCGCACTATCCACGATAGGAGATGAGTCAAATGCACCCCAATTTACTCTGTACGCACCATCATCAAGACCCTCATAAAAATACAAACGACTTCCATCAATAAGTGAGTAAATATACATACCAAATCCATTATATTCACCACCATTGTCATCGCCCTGTCCAACATAAAGAAGTGGATAACCACGAGGATCTACAGCAGGAGTTCCCTTGATTGATGAACCTACATAAATTGGATCTCTAGTAGGTGCACCATCCTCAATGTCAAAGAAATATACATAACCATCGAGGCACGCAGAAATTACCTCTGTGAGATTGGTTTTATGTACCTTCTCAGGATAAATATTCATAGATGTTCTAACATTTTCTGGCCACTGTACAATAAGTGGCTGTCCTGTCAGCTGGTATCCCTTCCATTCATAAGTCATTGTGGATGATAAAAGGGAGCGTGTCTGATTGTATTCCCATACAACACTTAATGAATCTACAGTTCCATCCGCAGCTGTTACTGTTCCAAACGCTGCAGTATTACGGAAATTATTTCCTCTATATGTAAGAACTCCACCTACCTGACTATAAAACAAAGGGTCTCCCATAAAAATAGGATCCATTCTCTGATAGTCAGTAACAATAGTCGCACCATTTAAAACATTCTGAGTAATGCCTCTAGATGCTGGGTTAGCTGCAGAAGAAATATCTGTTTCTGGGATGCTCACCACAGCAGTAGCAGGATACAAAATAGCATTCTGGTAATTCTGAATTGGTGGAATTGGTGTTGGCGTTGGAGTAGCTACAGCAATATACGTACTAACATTACCAGAACCACTAGTAACGTTCTCATCATTTTTGCTCTTATTAAAATAAATAAGCGCCAAAACAGAAGTCAAAATCACAGACAAAATCGTAAGAACCACAACAAGCATCATGGTTCCAGATGAATTGTCTCTGGAAGGCTCATAATAAGAATTATCAGGCTCAATGTACTGATTTCTGCTCATTACGTATCTCCGATCTCCTAACCGTCAATTATTTTCCTAATATAAAATTAAAGAAAATCAGAATACATAATATCACGGCATCAATTCAATCTCAATCAAGTGAATTTGCGATATCGATAAGCTTTTTAAGCCTGTGATTCATTCCAGACTTGGAAATAGGCGGATTCATTAGGGCTCCGAGCTCACTAATAGATGCTCCAGGGTTCGAAAGATTTATTTCTGCAGCCTCTCTTAAATCAGGTGAAAGCTCTTTTACCTTATCGGATTCCATCAATTTACGAATAAGTCTATTACGTTCAGCGCCTGCCTCAGCTTGTCTTTTGGTATTACCAGAATCGCAATTCAAAGTTCTGTTAACTTTGGCAATGACTTCGCGTTCAGCCCTTACACTTTCAAATTTCATCATAGATACAGGGGCACCAATTATTCCAAGAAAATCTGAAACATCATCACCATTTTTAAGATAAATGGCATATATTCCGCCTCTTTCTGCACAAGATGGAGCTAATCCTTCTCTTTCAAGGAAGTCTGTGATAATTCTTACAGCATTAATATCATTAGCATGAAGTTCAATTCTATAGTTTTTTGAAGGATCCGAACAATAACCAGAAGAAATAAAAACCCCTCGCAAAAATGCTCTGCGCTCGCTACTTGATGTAGGGTCAATATCTGGTATTCCCTCTACGCGTTCTGATAACTTTTCTAGATATTCCTCACCAAGAACAGACTTATCTCCAGCCGCAGTAAAAGCACCTGCCAATATGGCAAGCTTTTCTTTTTCGTGTTTTGGAAATCCTGAAGTTACCTCATTTCTTACCTGAGAAGAAAAACTTTCAGCACTTTCAATCTTAGCTTTCTTTTGTGGCATATCTAGGATCTCTGTCAATGTCTCTATGACTTACGATAGTTCTATAACCGAGTGACTCGATTGTCTTACCAAGAGCCTCTGCAATATATACAGATCTGTGTCTACCACCAGTACAACCAATACCGATAGTAATACGGCTCTTACCTTCGCGAATATAGAATGGAATCATAAAATCAAAAAGATTCGTAATCTTAATCATAAATGTATTTGTTTCTTCGAACTTCTCAAGATACTGCTGAATTGGCTCATCTAGACCACTAAGCATGCGAAGCTCTTCCTCCCAGAATGGATTCTGAAGGAAACGAACGTCAATAATATTGTCACAGTCAACTGGCTGACCATACATAAAGCCGAATGACTCAATAAATACGGAAATTCCAGTATTGGATTCTTCCTTTAAAATATTACGAAGCTGCTTTTTAAGACCAGCATTAGTAAGCATTGTAGTATCTACAATATAGGTAGCACGGCCACGAATTCTCTCAAGCATCTTACGCTCAGCAGAAATAGCGTCTGTAAGATTCATCTCATCATTAAGAGGGTGGTTACGACGTGTCTGTCTATATCTACTAACTAGAACATCATCACTTGCCTCTAAGAATAATATGCTAAATGGACAACCAACCTCATTGTCAATCTGCTTCATAGCTTCGCCAAATCCACGAAGAAGCGCCTTACTTCTGATATCCACAACAATAGCAAGTTTATCAATACCTGATGCCTCATCTTCACCATTGGCAAACGCCTTTACAATTTGAGGCAAAAAAACTGGAGGCAAATTATCGATACAAAAATAACCCTGATCCTCAAGATAAGCAGCAGCCTGGCTCTTGCCAGCTCCGCTCATACCTGTAAGAAAAATAACATTCATTACTTCTTACCTCCGATAAGTCTTACTTCTGGCTCAAGGCGAACTCCTGAATCAGCATAAACTTTATCCTGAATATAAGAAATAAGTTCCATTACATCAGCTGCCTTTGCCTTACCTTCGTTGTTAACCACAAATCCTGCGTGCTTAGGAGAAACCTGTGCGCCAGAATCATTTAATGCAAATCCCTTAAGACCACTGTCTTCAATAAGTTTACCCGCAAAATAGCCCTCTGGTCTTTTAAAGGTGGAACCTGCGGAAGGTACGTCTAATGGCTGAGACTTTATTCTTCTACCACGAAGGTCAGCAATTAAAGCATCGATTTCGTCCTTATTACCCTTGGAAAGTCTTGCAGTAAGCCCTGTTACAACCATGCCTTCCTGCTTTTCGAAAATACTTGTTCTATAACCAAACTGTGCATCTTCTGCAGATATCTCGTGCACCTGACCATCTTTAATATATCTAACACTTACCGCAATATTCTTAACTTCACCGCCATAAGCACCAGCGTTCATATATACGCCACCACCTACGCTACCTGGAATACCACAAATAAATTCCGCGCCCTGTAAAGAATAAGCTGCACATTTAAGTCCAAAAGTCGCCATAGAAGCTCCAGCCTGTGCCTTTACAAGAGCTGTATCACCTTCATCCTCAACCGTAACTTCACCAAAGTTCTTGCCAATTTTGATTACAAGACCGTCAAATCCGTCATCTGAGAACAAAATATTAGATCCGCATCCAAGGATAAATACTTCATCACCGTTTTCCTTGGCAGCATCTAAAAGTGCAATAATCTCTTCTTCAGAAGAAGGTTCTGCGAAATATTTAGCAGGGCCACCGCACTTAAACGTAGAACATGAAGAAAGTAATACGTTTTCCTTTATATCAAATCCCTCGTAATTACTCATGTCAACTGAGAACCTCCTGGGAAAACTCTAGAAACGAGATCCTGTGCTGCGTTATAACCCATTTTCTTAACACGATAGTTAATTGCTGCAGCCTCGATAATAATTGCGAGGTTACGTCCAGGACCTACAGGAATTGTAAGAGAAGGAACCTTAATACCAAGAATTTCTGTTGTCTCCTCAGTAAGACCTAATCTATCGTAAGTCTTTTTCTCATCCCATGGCTCTAGGTTAATTACAAAGTCAATGGACTCCTGCTGTTTTACAGAAGATACACCATAGAGTTCCTTAACATCGAGGATACCGATACCTCTAATCTCAATTAAGTGCTTAATAACATCTGGTGCTTTACCAAGAAGAGTGGTCTCAGACACTTTACGAATCTCGACCTGATCATCTGCAATAAGTCTATGACCTCTCTTAACAATCTCAAGAGCTGTCTCTGATTTACCAACGCCACTTTCACCGATAATAAGAATACCTTCACCATTAACTTCTACAAGTACACCATGCATACTTACACGAGGAGCAAGTTCCATCTTAAGATATTTAACAAGCGCACTAGAAAAATCAGAAGTTGCCTGTTCTGTACGAAGAACTGGTATATGAGCCTCACTTGCAGCCTCAATCATTTCAGGATGAGCTTCATGGTTACGAGTAATAATAAGAGCTGGAATCTCTTTATTAAAAAGAGCTAAAAGAGACTTCTTACGCTCTACAGAAGTAAGATGCTCAAGGTAAGCATGCTCCATATTACCAACCATCTGAATACGGTCAGGACCAAAATGATCATAATAGCCAGCAAGCTGAAGACCAGGTCTAGTAACATCAGCTACACGAATTCTACGCTCCTCAATATCTCCGGAGTCATAAACGACTTCCAAATCAAAATAACTAACAATATCTGAAAGAAATACACTTGAATAAGGCATATTCTGACTCCTTAATTTCTATTTTTTGATTTTAACATATTTTCCAGGAGAAAATGTGATATAGTTGCCCATGAAAGAATAATTACATAATTCAAGGAGTACTTATGGCAGCTAGATGCGAAACGTGCATTTTCTACACATATGATGAATATCAGTCACAATATGTGTGCGATGCCAATATGGATGAAGATGACATCTACCGCATGGAGTCATGGGGCACAAAAGAATGTCCTTATTATTCCAATGGTGACGAATACAGTATTGTTAGAAAGCAGATATAAGTCTTACAAGTATTCTGCTAATAGTCTCCATATCTTCACTACAGCAATATTCAAATCTTCCGTGATAGTTTCTACCACCAGTGCATATATTAGGACATGGAAGTCCCATAAATGACAACCTAGCGCCATCTGTGCCACCACGAATTGGCTTAATAATTGGCTTCACTCCCTCTTCCTCGTATGCCTTCTTAGCATAATCTATAAGGAACATATACTGAGGTTCAATTATTTCTCTCATGTTATAGTACTGATCCCTAATACTAAGTTCGCATATACCTTCACCATAACGAGCTTTAAGTTCTTCTACGGCCTTCAAAAGCAACTTTTTCTTATCTTCAAGAAGTCCTCTATCATGATCTCTAATGATGTAATAAAGCTCAGCTCTTTCTACAGAACCTTCAAAGGAATCTAAATGAAAGAAACCTTCATATTTCTCTGTAGTTTCAGGACGCATAGAATCTGGTATACAACTATCAAATTCCATAGCAACACGAGATGCATTAACCATTTTATTCTTAGAATCACCAGGATGAATACTAATGCCGTGAATGATTACGGTCGCAGCTGCCGCATTGAAGTTCTCGTACTCTAGTTCTCCGATTCCACCACCGTCGACAGTATATCCATAATCGGCACCGAGAAGTTCAAGGTTAATGTAATCTACTCCTCTACCTGTCTCTTCATCAGGTGTAAAAGCAATAGATATAGGGCCATGAGCAACAGAAGAATCATTAAGAATTATTTCTGCCATAGTCATGATTTCTGCTACGCCAGCCTTATCATCTGCGCCAAGAAGTGTGTGTCCATCAGTAACTACTAATGTCTTTCCTACGTAATTTTTAAGTTCTGGATACGTATCAGGATTAAGATTATCGCCGTTGTCATTAAGTTCAATTATTCCGCCATTGTACTTCACGAGGCGAGGCTTCACATCTTGACTTGGAGCTTCCTCCGAAGTATCCATATGAGCAAGAAGCGCTATTACCTTCTTATTCTCCATACCAGGTGTCGCAGGGATTTTCCCATATACATATCCGTATTTTTCATCCAAAACAACATCACTAATTCCGATGCTTTCCATCTCTTTTGCAAGATGAGCCGCAAATATCAGCTGTCCAGGAGTAGAAGGGAAACATTCCTTACTACTATCAGAACCTGTATCAAACTTTACATATTCAATAAATCTCTCTGTTGCTGTTTTCATTTATGCCTCCAGATATTCAATTAATTTTTCTGGCATATATCTTGGTCCTCTAACCGTAGTCACACCATAAAGTTTCATCTTATAAAGCGTACACTTCTTATTAGAATACCTCTCATCTATCCTTACCTTCATAAGTTCTCTAACATTTGCTTTGCCACCACGAACGTTAGTACCGATATGTGTCTCAAGAACAGTGCACTTATAAAGAATTGCAGAGTAAGGAGCTGCTACGTACATATAGACGATATCCCCTTTTTCGATGCCCTTACCTTGCTTCCAGATAGTTTCAGTTACCCCCGTAAATGCACCAATTATGTCATAGTACTTAGGGTTAGCAGGCACAATCCACTTCTTCACTTCACCTTTACGAGCACTACTAGTCCTACCCAGTGTAAATCCGTAACTTACACCAATTAATTCCATAACGCGGTCATCTGATAAAGAATCATCAAGTCTTATAGAAATCCAAGATTTGTGATTCATATGATAAGCCTTATAAATACCGTACTCAGAACGAAGCGCGTCACCATCTTCTGCGTTTATCTTAAGGTTAAGAACATCTACCTGCTTTTCTTCATCCTCTGGGTCTTGGGTTAGTTTGGCTAAAGAGATACGCATGACAAGACCATACCATTTCTGGTTAGAAGGATTACGAAATACACCAGCAGAATCATTCCACGGAAAGTCCGGGGTGTGACCATATTCAGAAAAAATTGACGCAGCAATTCTATTAGCCTGATTACCAACAAAAAGCTTATCACCAAAACAAGTATCTGCTAAATTCAAAAGGATTTTTTCATAATAATCACGCACAGTATTAACAAAAGCACCGTCGTAAGACTCGATGCGAAGTGGCATATATTCCTCTTCTGCCACTACATCATAAACCATACCCGAGATATTACCTCGACTATCTACCACCACAGACGCACGAAAATCTCCATCAAGAAAATCCTCCTCATAAACATAGCGGTTTCCACTTTGTAAAAAACCACAGTCAAGCATTTTCTTGAAATCAGGAACCTTCTTAGCGAATATATCTTTTTCAAATTCTTTCATAGAAAAATTATAACAAAAGTACAGTTACTTTTTCTTAGAATGACACTGCTCTTCAAATGTACATGTGCTACAACCACAACCGCAAGAACTCTTTCCTGCCTTCTTGTTTTTAACCATGCGAACAATAACTAGCGCCACAACCGCCACCAGTATGAGTATTACAATAATTGTAGATATATTTTCAGTTAACCAATTCATAATTCACCTTACATCTCACAACAAAATCACATCTACCAATTATTATATAAAAAAACACCTGCCGAAGCAGGTGTTTTATTTCGAATTATCCAAGTAATCCAAGTCTTCTCTTAACGTAAGTTTCCAACATATCAACTGTGCGATCAATACCGAGCTTGGAACTATTTACGCACAAATCATAAGTACGGGAATCACCCCACTTACCTTCACAACGACTGTTGTGATATGCCTTTCGTGACTTATCGTGACGACGCATCTTCTCATAAGCACTATCTCGTGGCAAAGAATAAACTTCCATTACACGATTAATTTTTTCTTCCTTATCACCAAGGATAAAAATAGAAATGTGATTCTCACGGTCTCCAAGAACCATCTCACCACAACGACCAACTAATACAAAGGACTCTCCACTATCTGCCTTATCACGAATAAACTGACACTGCATATCAAAAAGAATGTCCTCGATAGAATTAGAATAACCATTTACTGTTCTAGAGAAAAAACCCTTCTTTGGCTTCTCGTCGTACTTCTTAATCTCTTCATCATCAAGGTGAATCTGCTTACCGAGCTCATCCATAATCTTACGATCATAGAAATGAATTCCGAGACGCTCAGAAAGCTTCTCTCCAATAATATGTCCAGCACTACCGAACTCACGTCCTACTGTAATAAACACCTGTTTTTCCATATAGCCACCTCTATTAGCAATATCTTAAATAGATTATCACCATTGACATCAAAATTACAATAAATGTCGCAGGAGCTGCACTCTTACAGTACTTACCCCAAGAAATAGGATAACCATTCTTACCTGCAATAGCAGTACCAACAACGTTAGCAGAAGCACCGATTGGAGTAGCTGCACCACCGATATCTGTACCCATAGAAAGTGTCCAAGCAAGTGTTGCCTGAAGTGCAGGATTACCAGCAGAAAGTCCCTGGATAATTGGTACCATTGTAGCTGCAAATGGAATGTTATCAACAAATGCTGATGCAATTGCAGATACCCAGATAATAATAGCAACCATAACATAAATGTTACCACCAGATACCTTCTCGATAAATCCAGCAATTGCCTCAAGAATACCAGTCTGCTCAAGTCCTCCTACTACAACGAAAAGTCCAACAAAGAAAAGAAGAATCTTGTAGTCTACCTTAGACATGATTTCCTTTATATCTTTGATATTAAAGATACAAGTAAGAACAGCAACTGTAGTACCAATAAAAGCTACAGACAAGTGTGTTGAAGAGTGCGTAATAAGCATTACAACAGCACAAGCGAAAATAAGTGAGCTGATAATAAAACCACTCTTACTCTTAATTGCTTCTGTTGGCTTTGGCATAGAATTAATATCAACTGTCTTACTTACCTGAGAAAGCTCCTTGTGGTAAATAGCATAGAAATAGAAAACCATAACTACGAGGGCAATACCTGCGATAAGTCCAGTATTTGTCAAAAAGTCTACAAAAGCATAATGAAGCTTACTTCCGATAATAATATTAGGTGGATCACCACACATTGTCGCAGAACCACCAAGGTTAGCGCAGAAAATCTCTGAAAGAATCATTGGAACTGGATTAAAACCAAGAAGCTTAGCAAGCTCGATTGTTACAGCAGCCAAGAAAAGAATAACTGTAATACTATCAATAAACATAGAAAGCACTGCAGCCATTACCATAAACGCAAGAAAAAGTGGGATTGGCTTGTAATTAACAGCCTTAGCAAGAAGCATGCAAAGCCATCTGAAAAAACCTGCCTTTGCCATACCTTCTACCATTACCATCATTCCGCCAAGGAAGATAATTGTCGCCCAGTCAATACCTGCTGACTCAGGAGCTTCTCCAATCCAAAATCCAGGATTAATAATGCTCTTAAAATTCAAAGTCTCAACTACAGCATTCATGTCACGCATAGCGATACCGAATACCAATACCAATGTCAAAAGGCCGCATCCAAGAGTTACGTATTGTTTCTCGATTTTCTCCATTACAACAAGAACAAACATAACTACAAAGATAACAACGGCAATAATCTGTGCTACTAACATATACAAAACACCGCCATCTCTTAATTTGCGGTTTGAATGATAACACTTTAGAAAGTTTTTTAAAGAAGTTTTGTAAAAACGATTAATAAAAGTCAATTTAATGAACGATAATTTCACAAACCCCATAAAATAATAAGCTATCCTATCAGGTTTAAATGTATTATACTCATCCTTGAAACTAACAAATGTCGGTTTAATTGGGGGAAATGAATAATTTAGCATTAAAAAATAATTCAAAGAGTTCTTTTGAATATATATTCTTTGCGTCTGTTTTTATTACATTCGCTTACTGGACACTAAGTTTTCTCATTTGGAGAAATAGTAGTATTGATTATCCATGGCGTATTTTCTTTCGTTCAACTCGTGATTTATTTGCTGATACTACAAATGTTGTAGGTTATTCAGGAGAACGAAATGTATATAACGATATGCATTACACTGACCTAGCAGAAAAAGCATATCCGCCACTCACTTACATGATACTATGGTTCTTTTCCAAAACCATAAATATGGATGTTTACTATAAAGAAGAGTATTTTGTAAATCTCTATCAAAATCCAAAATTCCTTGTGGTTTTCTTGGTCTATGCACTCATATCAATACTTATTCTTTATGAAGCAATTCGTTCTTTTAAGAACGGTTCAAACATAACAAAGTCACTTATGGGATTTTCTATTATATTTAGCTCCCCTATGCTTTACGCACTAGAAAGAGCAAATGTAATTATTTTGTGTCTAATATGCGTATTATATTATGTGTTTAATTACAATAGCGAAAACAAAATCAAAAAAGAAATCGCCCTAATTTGTTTTGCATTAGCTTTTGCATTAAAAATCACACCTGCCGTTCTTGGTATTTTATTAATATACGATAAGAAAATAAAAGAGGCTGTCAGAGCAATTTTATATTCAGTAATTGCATTTTTCGCACCTTTTTTCTTCTTCTACGGCAAGTTCACTGACAATGTAAGTCAGATGTTAAAAAACATCTTAAAAAATCTCGATAAATACTCTGAACCAAACGGCTGTTCATTTATTTCCTTAGTATCAGAGTTCGCAAAAATCTCTCCAAAACAAGCTAGTATCATAGGTATATTTGCATATATCATTGGAACAACTATCCTTGTCGGGGCTTTTTTCCAAAAAAACAAGTGGAAACAAATAATGTCCGTGTTAATTGTTTTAATTGTTGTACCGTCTCATGCGGAATTTTACTGCATACTATTTATCATTCCTGGAGTTATTCTATTTCTCAATGAAGAACACCATGATCAAATTGAGTGCATAATATTGATTGGTATTTGTTTGGTTTTTGATATTATTTTCTTCAATAAAAATTACCAACATATTCCATTATTTGGTCTGTCGGTAATTCTTGTATATTTTTTCATTGTTAATATTAGACTAATAGCAAAAACAATTATATCAGCCTCTAATTCTAATAAATGTAAGGCGAAATAAAGTTTTTATGTAGCTAATAATGAATGGAAGAAGTCGTCTCTTACTTTCTCCAAACATTCGCTTTGTAAAATGAATTGGAACTTCTTCATAGCGGAAATTTTTCTTTCCCAATTTATTCTTCATCAAAAGAATAATTTCTTCTAATACATCATAATTAACAGAAGTTAATGAAAGGTCCTTTATAACATCTGCCCTGTAAATTCTAAAATTTGTAGATACATCCTTAATTTTCACACCCAAAACAATTCTAAAAATAAAATTAAGAATGTGAGACATTATCTGAGAACTTTTGGCATCTACCGTTGTTCCACCCTTTGTGTATCTACTACCTATAACCAAATCATTTCCATCCATGTATTTTTCATACATAGCTGGAATATAATCTGGATTATGTGAACCATCACTATCCAAATACAACAAAGCATCTCCTGAAGCAGTAGCAATACCCTTACGATATGCACCACCAAATCCAGGTTCTGTCTGATTTACATAAATAGCGTTAAATTCCTTACATACACTAGGAGTATCATCTAACGTTGTGGGTGTATCAACAACAATTACTTCATAATCACTTCCGTGTATTTTTTCTACAATAGACTTTACCTTAGGAATAATAATTCTAAGGTTCTCTTCTTCCTTATATGCAAGTAATACTACGCTTAATTTCATTATGTTAACCCTGTGCCTGTACTGAAGTCATTGCCACAGTATTAACAATATCATCTACAGAACAACCACGTGAAAGATCATTACATGGTGCATTAAGTCCCTGAAGAACTGCGAAACATTCAGCACCACCGATTCTCTCAGTTATTTTATAACCGATGTTACCTGCCTGAAGGTCTGGGAATACAAGAATATTTGCACGACCAGCAACAGGGGAACCCTTTGCTTTAGACGCACCAATCTTTGGTACAAGTGCAGCATCAAACTGCATTTCACCATCAAGAAGAAGATCAGGCGCAATCTCATGTGCCTTCTCTACTGCTTGCTGTACCTTGCTTACGAGGTCATGCTTAGCAGAACCCTTAGTGGAGAAAGAAAGCATTGCTACGCGTGGCTCCTCAAATCCACACAAAGCCTTTGCAGTCTGTGCAGAAGCAACAGCAATATAAGCAAGTTCTTCAGCTGTAGGACACGGATTAACTACACAGTCAGCATAAACAAGAAGTCCATCCTCACCAAGCTCCTTGTTAGGACAATCCATAAGGAAGGATGAAGATACAAGCTTCATCTCTGGCTTTGTCTTAATAATCTGAAGTGCTGGACGCAGCATATCACCTGTTGTGTGAACTGCACCGGAAACAAGTCCATCTGCATCACCAAGCTTTATCATCATAATTCCGTAGTACATTATATCATGAGCAAGTTTATCAGCATCCTCCTCTGTAAGTCCCTTTGCCTTACGAAGCTCATAAAGAGCCTTAGCATAGCCTGCAGTTCTTGGAGAATTATCAGGATCCTCGATAGTAATTCCTGAGATATCTACACCGATTTCTGCTGCAACAGCATTAATCTTATCTGGGTTACCAATAAGAATTGGATTAGCAATTCCTTCCTTCTTGATAATAGACGCTGCCTCTACTGTACGAACCTCGTCACCCTCTGGGAGAACGATATTTTTTACATCAGAACAAGCCTTGCTTCTAATCTTTTCAATTAACTTACTCATATATTTTCCCCTCCAAATTAAAACTCAATACCTTCGAAGCCTTCCCATACATTCTTACCGGAGTAAGTATGTGGAACCACCTCACCACGAAGAACAGCAAGTGCTGGATATGCAAGAGCTTCCTGCTCCATCTCACCTGGATATACAGAAACTGGCGCGATAAATCCACATCTCTTCTGAACACCCTCGATAACATCATTAAATCTCATAAAACCACCAGTAAGAAGGATGCCATCAACGTTACCACAAAGAACAGCACTCATCTCACCAATCATTTTACAAACCTGATATATCATTGTATTCCACACAAGAGATGCCTTCTTGTCACCCTCATCAACAAGTGCATGAATTGTGTCAGCATTAGCTGTACCAAAGAGGTCAACAAATCCACCTGCACGTGAGCACTTAAGACGAAGTTCATCGAGAGAATGATTCTCAAGATAATCAAGAACTAACAAAACAGGAACGGAACCGATACGTGTAGGAGTAAATGCACCCTCACCATCAGCACCCATGTTACCGTCAACCATCTTACCGTGATCATGAGCACTTACTGTAATACCACCATCAATATGAGCTACGATAAAATTGCAATCCTCATACTTCTTACCCATTGTCTTTGCATGATAATCAGCAACTGCCTTCTGGTTAAGAACATGAGAGTGAGATACACGGTATACACCCTTAATACCAGTAAGACGAGCATAGTCACAATACTCATCAACATTTGTAGGATTAAGAGTAAATGCTGGCTTATTAAACTCCTGTGCAAAAGTCCATGCAAGCATTACACCAAGCTTAGCAGGATGCTCGGAACCACCAACTGCAGCCACTGTATCATCAAACATCTTCTGATCAATTTTTGTAATGCCACCTGGCTGTGTGCATGCACTACCTCCACGACCTACAAAGGCATCAATAGAAGATGGCTCTACACTTTCCTCTTTAAGCATATCCATAATAACCTGATATCTAAATGGAAGCTGATCATTAACATGCGCGAACTTCAAAAGTACATCTGAATCATGAAAAAGACTCTTCTCAAATACAGATGTCTCACCTTCAAACAAACTTACCTTTGTAGATGTAGAACCTGGATTAATAACCAATAACTTGTAGTTAACATTACTCATAACAAATACACCTCTTTAAACAAATTAGTCTTCCAAAGACCAATAATAATAACGATAATTATAAAAGTCTGGATCACCAAATCTCTCTGCGAGAACATAAATATCATCTGGTGCAATAGCTTCCATTGCTTCTCGAGCAATCATAATACCATCAAAACCATTGTCAATAGCATAATCAATTTTCTCATCCATAGTGAGGTTCTCGAGTTCAGAAAGTTTATCAGCATATTCTCTTCCACGCGGGAAACCATATGACATTGCGAGATATTCTGAATGAGCACAAAGCATCATTGGCTCATATCCCCACAACTTTCCACCTGTATCTCTTGCGTTCTCAGGGAAATCCATAAATGGGAAGAACATAACATCTACCATTTCATCATCCGAATCAAGAGTATGTGCATAGTCAACAAGGTCAAGCATCATATCTCTATCTTCTGTATAAGCTACCTTAATAGATGGCTCTGGATTACCCATAACAAAAGTCTGCTCGTATACACCACCAACCATCATAACAGCAAGAAGAACTACAGATACAGCTTGTAGCGCTATAGTTAATGCCTTCTTACCCTTAAGTTTCTTTTTTATGATGTCGTATATCATGGTCAAAAACCACGCTACAGATATAGCACACAAGAATGCGATGTATACACACATTCTGTTATAACATCTAACAAATGGGAAAATCATTGCGAAAAATGTGCCAAGGCCACCCTTTGTAACAATAAGTAAAGATGCAACCATCAATAATGAAACTGGTCTCATAATATGCTTCTTATCAGTATTAGCGATTCTGAAAATATAAATAAGAGCGATTATAAGTCCAATTGTAAATAACAATCCAAGAGATGCTGCCATAGCCTCTGTAATACCAAAGGATTCATTATAGCTTTCTCTAATTTTTCTTATTCTAGCAAATCTATAAGCAACGTTAGGAAGCACAAGCTCTGTAAGCTTAACGCCAAAGACCTCACCACCCCAAAGATAGCCAGTTCTCATCTTAAACATGTATCCAACGCCATTTTTCATCCAATAAATTACAGGTGGCAATACACCAAGAAAGAATCCAAATGCGGTAGCACCAATTGCCTTACAAGATGGAAGTATACTCTTAATCTTAAGGTCTTCCATACCTCTAAGGACTAATACTAACAAGAAATAAATACAACTAAATACTGCATAGTATATACCTGTTGTACCGATAATAACTAACAAGAGAAGATTAATGATTGTCTGCTTGCGTTCTTCCTTTTTAAAGGAACAAACAAACTCCCCTCTATATAATTCAATTGCCATACATATAGCTAATGGCGCAGCAAAGTAATAAGCCAAATACGTGTGGTTATGATACCTAACATAGAAATAACACATCTGGGCGTAAACCACAGAAACAGATATAGCTAAAGGTGTCGAAAACTTAAGTCTCCTCAAAGCGTACAAAGAAGCAAATCCGTCAAACCATGCACCACCAATCAAGAAAACATTAAATGCAACCACATAGTTAGGAGACAATACAGCAATAACAAACTGAATTATGTAAAGACCGATATCAAATACATAGAAATCATATGTGCTTGAGCCATATGGAGAGCCCAACTGATTAAAATCAAATAGGGCATGATCAGTCTTCATCTCAAATGTTCTATAAAAAGTAACTGCTGAATCTCCGCCATCATAAATGAATGGAACACTTAAACTTCTCTCATTTAGGGAGAGGAGTCTTGTTACAGAAAGTAAAATTAAAAGGCCACAAATAATATAAGGTAAAAGGCGTTTTAAAATATCAATTGCCTTGTTTGATTGTTTAAGCATATTAGCTCTCCCAAATAAATATATAAATTAAAGCTAATGGTAATTATATACGTTAATATACGATATTTCAAAAAAGTTATCTTATTTCTCCGCGAATGGAAAAAATCAAATATCTTAGAAGTATAATATACACATCAACAAACAAAGTTCATGTCGAATACAATTCGAGAAAGGGGTAAAAAATGAACAATATTCTAATGAATCTTGCAGCAATTGAAGTTGTATCAAATACAACACTAATTATTGCAGGAATTGTCGCACTTGTAGTAATCATCATCGTGATGGCAGGTTATGTAAAAGCACCACCAGATCAGGCATATATCATCTCTGGTGTTCGCAAGAGACCAAGAATTTTAATCGGAAGAGCTGGCGTAAGAATCCCAATTTTTGAGAGACTTGATAAACTCTATCTCGGACAGATTTCCGTAGATATTAAGACAGATACTTACATTCCTACAAACGATTTTATCAACGTAAAGGTTGATGCAATCGCAAAGATTAGAATTAAGAACGATACAGACGGATTACAGCTCGCAGCTAAGAACTTCCTTAACAAGAAGCCACAGGCAATCGCTGATGACCTCTCTGATTCCCTCCAGGGTAACATGCGTGAGATTATTGGTACACTTGATCTTAAGTCTGTAAACACAGACAGAGATTCCTTCTCTGATCAGGTTATGGCTAAGGCTTCACGTGATATGGATAAGCTCGGTATTGAGATTCTTTCCTGTAACATCCAGAACGTAACAGATGAGAATGGTCTTATCATGGATCTCGGTATGGATAACACATCCAAGATTAAGAAGGATGCTGCTATCGCAAAGGCTCAGGCAGAGCGTGACGTAGCAATCGCACAGGCAGAAGCAAATAAGGCTGCAAACGATGCTCGCGTTAAGGCTGATACAGAAATCGCTCAGAAGAACAATGAACTCGACATCAAGAAGAGTGAGCTCAAGAAGAACGCTGATGCTGCAGCTGCTATGGCTGATGCAGCTTATGAGATTCAGAATCAGGAGCAGCAGAGAACAATTCAGACTGCTACTGTAAATGCTCAGATTGCTAAGGCAGAACGTGAAGCAGAACTCAAGCAGATGGAAGTTACAGTTCGTCAGCAGGAACTCGCAGCTGCTATCGAGAAGAAGGCCGATGCTGAAAAGTACGCAGCACAGAGAGCTGCCGAGGCAGATCTCATTAGACGCCAGAAGGCTGCTGAGGCTGCAAAGTATGCAGCTGAGCAGGAGGCTGAAGGTATCCGTGCTAAGTACAAGGCTGAAGCTGATGGTATTGAAGCAAGGGGTCGCGCTGAAGCTGAGGCAGCAAGAGCTAAGGGTCTTGCTGAGGCTGAGGCAATGGAGAAGAAGGCTGAGGCTTATCGTAAGTATAACGGCGCTGCTATGGCTGAGATGATGATTAACATCATGCCACAGATGGCTGCTGAGATTGCAAAGCCTCTTGGCCAGATCGACAAGATCAATATCTATGGTACATCCGGTGATGGCGGAAATGGTGCTTCACAGATTTCTGGCAATATGCCAATCGTTATGAAGCAGGTATTTGATACAATGTCCGAGGCAACAGGTGTTGACTTCACAGAAATTATGAGAGCTAACACATACGACGCTAAGGTAAATAAGAACATCAACGTAACTGGTGTTCCAGAGGAGCTTGTTAAGGTAAACGTTACAAACAACGATGAGGTTACTCCAGCTCCTACAACAAACAACGCTAACGAGTAACATAGTTTTTACGACTTAATTAAAGTTCCCCGAGAGTGGAAATTACCACTTTCGGGGACTTTTTTGTTGATAATTATATCTTAAGAGCAAGACGCTAAAATTTTGCAACTTTGTTTTATCACATACAGTAGTGTTTTTCTTACTTTGAGGTTGCAAAATGTTCATCCCCAAAAAGAATTTCCCAAAAATAAATAAGCTGTCCCAAAACTATTTTGTTTTGAGACAGCTACTATGTTTTATTAACTCTATTTAAGACTTTAAATCAAAGCTTAGATACGTCTGTTTCTCTAATCTTTGCTCTTACCTTAAGAACCATAGATGGTGATACAGAAAGCTCATCGAATCCCATCTTAAGGAACTCAGATGTAAGTGTTGTATCAGCCCCAAGCTCTCCACAAATACCTACCCAGCATCCAGACTTATGTCCGCCATCAACAATCATCTGGAGCATCTTCATAAGTGCTGGATGATGTGAATCATAGATATTATCAAGAGCTGCATTCTGACGATCAATTGCCAAAGTATACTGTGTAAGATCATTTGTTCCTACGGAGAAGAAATCAACGTACTTACCGAGCTCTTCTGCGAGCATTACAGCCGCAGGTGTCTCAATCATGATACCAATCTCGCAATCCTTATATGGAACACCTTCTGCTTTAAGTTCTGACTTAACCTCAGCGATAATTTCCTTAATTCTAATTACTTCTTTCTCTGAAATAATCATTGGGAACATGATGGAAATATTGCCGTAGTAAGATGCTCTATACAAAGCTCTAAGCTGTGTCTTGAACACGTGTACTCTGTCAAGGCAGATACGGATAGCTCTGTAACCCATAGCTGGGTTCTCTTCCTTAGCAAGGTCAAAGTAATCAACCTGCTTATCAGCACCAATATCCAAAGTTCTGATAACAACTTTCTTACCTGCCATATTCTCAGCTACTGTCTTATAAGCTTTGAATTGCTCTTCCTCAGAAGGATAAGTTGAGGATTCAAGATAAAGGAACTCTGAACGGAAAAGACCAATTCCTGTAGCACCATTTTCAAGAACAGATGCCACATCACCCACACCACCGATATTGGCATACAAGTGAATTGTCTTACCATCAAGTGTAATATCTTCCTTATCCTTAAGTTCCTGCAAGAGTTTACGCTGAGCCTGCTGCTCATCAAACTTCTTATGGTACTCATCTATAACTGACATTGGTGGATCAATAATGAGAATTCCCTTATTACCGTCTACGATACCCATCTTTCCATTACAGTCAGATGGAAAATCTACACTACTAAGTGCTGGTATATTCATTGTTCTAGCAAGAATTGCAGTATGTGAATTAGATGAACCAAATCTTGTTACAAAACCAAGCACCTTAGACTTGTCGAGCTGAACTGTCTCACTTGGAGCGAGATCATCAGCAAGAAGAATAACTGGTTCATCAGAATTAATGCCACCATTACCGCGTCCTGTAAGAACTCCGATAACACGTGTAGAAATATCCTTAACATCAGCGGCTCTTGCCTTCATGTAATCGTCATCCATAGATGCGAACATCTCAGCAAAATTCTCACCTGTACAAGATACTGCATATTCTGCATTCACCTTCTGTGACTCAATCATATTTGTGATGGACTCGATATAATCGAGATCATCAAGCATCATCTGGTGAACTTCGAGGATAGCTGCGTTAACTTCACCGACTTCTACAAGAGCCTTCTCATAAAGCTTAGCAAGCTGTGACTTTGCTTCCTCTTTAGCAGATTCAAATCTAGCAACTTCAGCTGCTGTATCTGTAATTGTTGTTTGCTTTACGGCACCGTCTCCCTTGTCGTAAATCGCGATACGACCGATAGCGATTCCGTTAAAGACACATTTGCCCTGGTATTCCATTAAAGCTTCTCCTCAAGGAATGCTGCGATAGTGGAAGCTGCCTCAGCCTCATTCTCGCCATCAAATGTCATAACGATTTCCTGACCGCACTTTACACCAAGGGACATAACACCCATGATTCTCTTTGCGTCCATTGCCTTGCCATCCTTGCTAATCATAATCTTGCAAGGGAAGCCAGCACATGCCTTTACAAGCTCTCCTGCTGGTCTAGCGTGGATACCCATTTCGTCTTTAATTACATACTTAATTTCTGTCATTTTTAATTACCTCTTTGATAGATTCTCGGAGACTTCCACTAAGAAGTCTCCGAGTCAATTTATTTATACCTATCTATTATACTTCAACTGCTGGCTTCTTAAGAATACCAAGAAGAACTGCTGTTACTACTGATCCTACGAGCCAAGATACTACGTAGAGAAGTGGGCTACCAACTGTAGCGAATACGAAGATACCACCATGAGGAGCCATAAGAGTACAGCCGAAAAGGGCGGAAAGGAATCCAGCAACACCAGCGCCTGCCATTGTTGCAGGAATTACGTGACCTGGGTCAGCAGCTGCGAATGGGATAGCACCCTCAGTAATGAATGAGCAACCCATTACGATGTTAGAAGGAGCAGAACCTCTCTCAGCCTTTGTAAACTTCTTAGGGAATAGCCAACAAGCAAGTGCGATACCTACTGGAGGAACCATACCACCTACCATGATAGAAGCCATTGCAACGTAGCAAGCCGTTACTGCAGGATCTGTTGCAAGCGCGCCACCAGCTGTAAGTGTAGCTGCTGTTGCAAGCATACCTGTACCAAATACGTATGCAGCCTTATTGATAGGACCACCCATGTCAATAGCCATCATTGCACCAAGGAGGAGTCCGAGAACTGTGATGTAACCTGCATCAGAAATAGATGTAAGCATGTCAGAAAGTGCTGTGTTTACAACACCGATGAGTGGGTTGAAGATGAAGCACATGAGAATGCCGATGCAAAGAACACCAAGAAGTGGATAAATAAGTGTTGGCTTAATACCATCAAGAGAAGCTGGAAGCTTAGCAAAAGCTTTCTGGAGACCAAGTACGATAAATCCTGCAAGGAAACCTGCAACGATACCACCAAGGAATCCAGATACTGTAGCACCACCGCCTTCACCTACGAAAGCGAACTTCTCGATAAAGCCCATAAAACCAGTGGAACCAGCAAATGTACCAGATACTGCTGCGTTACCAGAAGAAGCAAGCATACCACCTACGAAACCAACTGCAAGACCAGGACGATCAGCAATAGAATAAGCAATATATCCAGCAAGTACAGGAACCATAAGTCCCATTGCAAGACCACCTACATACTTAAAGAATGCAGAAAGTGCTGTCATTGTACCAAAGTCACCGCCTGCTGTAGCACCGTAACCTGCGAGTGTATCAACAAGGAATGCGAGAGCTACGAGAATACCACCACCAATAACGAATGGAAGCATGTGAGATACACCACTCATAAGGTGCTTGTATATCTGATGTCCGATAGAACCCTTCTCATCAGAACCAGTCTCTACCTTACCTGTTGCCTTAAAAGCAGGAGCATCACCAGCTGAAGCCTTCTTAAGAAGTTCCTCTGCCTTGCTAATACCATCAGCTACCTTACAAGTAATTACTGGCTTTCCATCAAATCTGTCCATTGGAACCTTAGTATCTGCGGCAACGATAACACCATCAGCCTTCTTAATATCTTCTGCTGTAAGAACATTCTTAGCTCCAGAAGAACCACGAGTCTCTACCTTAATTCCAACACCCATCTCAGCTGCCTTCTTCTCGAGAGCCTCAGCAGCCATGTATGTATGAGCAATACCTGTAGGACAAGCTGTAACTGCAACTACATACTTTCCGTTTGTAGAAGCAACCTCTGCTGGCTTCTCCTCTTCGTCAGATTCGCTCTCTGCCTTATCAATAATAGAAAGAAACTCATCTGGTGTCTTTGCAGCCTTAAGAGCTGATGTAAACTCTTCGTTCATAAGGAGAACTGAAAGCTTACTTAAAACATCGAGGTGAACATTATCTTTTGTGTTAGGTGCAGCGATAAGGAAAAGAATATCTACTGGTGCACCATCTAATGCATCGTATTCAACACCTGCTGGAACTGTCATTGCTGCAAGTCCTGGTGCCTTTACTGCGTCGCTCTTGCAGTGTGGGATAGCAATACCATCGCCTACGCCTGTGGAGCCTTCTTCTTCTCTTGCAAATACACCCTTACGGTAAGTATCAATGTCAGAGATTTTGCCACTCTTAGCCATGAGGTCAACCATCTGGTTAAGAATGTCCTGCTTGTTTTCTGCGCTTCCGCCAAGCTTAATACTTTCCTTGGAAAGCAAGTCTTTGATACGCATACTTTTGTCCTCCTTTTTTATAATCCTGTATAATTTTTAATTAATTCTTCAACTTCTGCCTTTGTAGCAAGTTCTTCGCTAAATGCTGATGCAGATCCTGTACAAAGTCCCTTGCGGAATGCTTCCTTGTAACTTCCTGTTTCAAGATATCCTGCGATAAATCCTGCTACCATGGAGTCACCTGCACCTACTGAGTTAACGAGCTTTCCCTTAGGTGATTCTGCTTTGTATGTCTCGCCATTCTCTGCTACGAATACTGCACCATCGCCTGCCATGGAAACGATTACGTTTCTTGCGCCCATTTCTTGAAGCTTCTTCGCATATTCGATAATTTCATCTTTATCTGTAAGTTCTTTACCGAATATCTCACCAAGTTCATGATTGTTTGGCTTAATGAGGAATGGCTTGTGTGGCACAACATTCATGAGAAGTTTCTTTGTAGCATCTACTGCAATGTCGATTCCCTTGCCATCCAAGTACTTCATAATGTCCATATACATAGACTGTGGAAGTGTATCTGGGATAGAACCTGCAAGAACTAAGATGTCGCCCTTTTGAAGTGTATCAAGCTGAGCATATAATTCTTTGATATTTTCTTCTGTGATTCTAGGTCCCTGACCATTAATCTCTGTCTCTTCATCTGAGCGCATCTTAAGATTAATTCTAGAATTACCTTCCGCTACATTAATGAAGCTGCTTTTAACGCCACGTTCATCAAGAAGTCTAACGATTTCTTTTCCTGTAAAGCCCGCCATAAATCCCAACGCAGTAGTATCAAAGCCCAAGTTCTGAAGAACCATGGAAACATTTATACCTTTTCCGCCTGGAAAAATAATTTCCTTAGTAATTCTGTTTACCACTCCAGTCTTGAAGTGATCAACATTAACAATGTAGTCAAGTGATGGATTAAATGTAACTGTGTAAATCATGTTCTGTCTCTCCTTTCTGACTAATTATGGTCGTTTTTGAATATTTCTGATTATTATACATTGATTATATTTGTAATTTCTTTCATTTACAATCACAAACGGTCATTTTCGAGCAACAAAAAAGGCGTTCCAATTTTATGCATATTGCATAAACGGTACCGCCTTTTGTAATTACTTAACTACAAATATGTTCTTATCTGAGCAATATTCTGATGGAATCTTACCTGTCGTAACAACAACTGCTTCCTCATAGCTACAGAAGTTTATACTAGAAATACCATCAAACTTTGTATAGTCAGCAAGAATATACTTTTCTTTTGTGTGAAGCATGGCCTCCCTTTTTACCACACCTTCACGCATTTCTGGTGTTGTAAAACCTCTTTTCCTACTAACACCGTTTGTACCAAAGAAACCCTTACTAAAATTGTATTTCTTTATATTTGACACTGCTTCTTCACCAACAATAGCTTCAGTAGTTACCTTAAACTCTCCACCCAATAGATACACTTTCATACCCATTGATGCCAATTGTCTTGCAACAGAAATGCAGTTAGTTACATATACTGCATTTTTTTCTGTAATATAGCGAGCCATAATTTCAGTGGAACTTCCAGAATCTATATAAACAAAGTCTCCCTCTTTAATTAAAGAAGCTGCATACTTACCTATCGTTTCCTTATCCTCGGTATTGATGCTCTGTCTCTCTAGAAGATTTTTCTCGTATGTAATAATTGCAGATGCACTTTCCTTAGCAACTGCTCCACCATGAACACGAGTTATAAGACCTCTTTCATCCATTACCCTAAGATCTCGTCTCAAAGTAGACTCAGAAGCGTCAAGCTGACTCATAAGTTCAGTAACCGTGGCACTACCATTAGCGTCAACTATTTCTTTGATTTTTAAAAATCTGTCTTCCGTAAGCATAAATTTCACCGTCCGCCAAAATATACATACATTATAATCCAATTCCTACCAGAAACAATCACAAACGGTCAAAAACCAGTCAAATATATATAAATAGCTTACTGACTCGAAGCAACTCAAATACTTTCTTATGAACCTTAACAACAATGTTTACGGTGCTTTGCGCAAATTAACCGTGATAAAATGACAGCGTATAGTAGGAATAAGAAAAATAATCTAATGGAAAAGGGATGATTTATTTATGGCAACTGCAGCAGAAGAATACGCAAAAGCTCGTAAACTTGGTGCTAAAGAAGCTCAAAAAGCTACTAACGAAGGAGAAGCACCTAACTTACCTGCTCTCGATGAAATAATCGAGAAAAGAACTTTACTTAAAGAAGTGAATGTAGGAACTAGAGAGATTCCTCTTCCACAGGTAGTCGGTACAGTTACCGTTGGCCGTCAGGAAGCATTCGCTCGTAATTTTATGCCACTTCTTCCAGTCGAGACTGAATTTGGTGCGAAGTGGGTTCGTGTAATGGATTACCAAACAGAAGAGGGTATCCAGGAGGCTATCAAGGTTATGGAGTACATGGGAAAATTCTATGTACTTGAAGGTAACAAGCGAGTATCTGTTATGAAATACCTTGAGATGCCAACAATCCTTGCTGACGTAAAAAGACTAATGCCAACACCATCAGAGACAAAAGAATATGTTGTTTATCAGGAATTTCTAAAATTCTTTAAATGTACTGCTATTTACGACATTCTCTTCTCTGAAGAAGGTAGCTACGAAAAGCTTGCCATAGCTATTGGCAAGGATTTGGAACAAGCACCTTGGGATGAAGATACTATAATTAATCTTAAGTCTGCTTTCTTTAATTTTAGTAAGGCATATAAACTATTCGATAATAAAATTAAGCAACTCTCCAACGCTGATGCATTCCTTGTATATATTGATATGTACAAGTACGAGAGTCTTCTCGAAGCAACATCCGATGATATCAAGAAGAATCTTAACCACATCTGGCCTGAAATCGAGATTGCAGATAACGGTAACCAGATTACTTTCTCTGAAGAACCACAACTTCAGAAAAAGACTATTATCCCAATTATCGACAATATCATTAAGAAAAATACATATAGTGAACAGCATCCATTAAATGTACTTTTCCTTTACGATGGTGACTCCACTCGTTCTAGATGGATTAATGGTCACGAAGAAGGTCGTAAGGAGCTTGAAGAAAAGTTCCCAGATATCGTAAGAACACTTGCGTGCGATCTTAAGGAAACTGAGGAAGAATTCGAAGAAGCAGTAGATGCAGCTGCAGCAGATGGCGTAGAACTTATTATCACAACTTCCCCTGTTCAAATGGAATATGCTCTACGTGCAGCAGTTAAATATCCTCATATCAAGTTCCTTAACTGTTCTATTCACCTTTCTCACGGTGCTGTTAGAACTTATTACGGAAAAATGTACGAGGCAAAATTCCTTCTCGGTGCTCTCGCTGCAACTCTCGCTGATGACCACAGAATTGGTTATGTTTCTACTTACCCTATCTGTGGTAATGTAGCAAGCATTAATGCTTTCGCAATTGGTGCAAGTATGGTTGACCCTAAGGCAAAGGTTTACCTCACATGGTCTTGCCTTAAGGATGAATACTGGCGTGAATATATCAAAGAAAATAACCTTAAGCTTGTGTCAGGTCCTGACCTTATCCGCCCTACTCGAGCAGACAACGCATATGGACTTTATAAAACTGACGACAACGACAACATCACAAATATCGCATTTCCTGAGTGGAAGTGGGGAAAGTACTACGAACTTATCGTACAGACTATCCTTAATGATGCTTGGAACGCAGAGTCAGATGATGCTAAGGCAAAAGCTATCAATTACTGGTGGGGCATGTCCTCAGGTGTAATCGATGTAAAATTCATTGACGAGAACATTCCTTACACTACCAAAAAGTTAATTGGGGCTATGCGCAAAGCAATTACAAAAGACCTTTATAATCCATTCGATGGTGAACTTCGCTGTCAGGATTGTGTTATTAAGGAAGCAGACACACCTAGACTTTCCAATGAAGACATTATTAACATGAACTGGCTTGCTGATAATGTCATTGGTACAATACCTGCATTCGAAGATCTTACTGAGAGTGCTCAAAAAACAGTAAAAGCAAACGGCATGCCTATTCACAATGGTGGCTGTACAGGGGAAAAATAATGAGAATCTTGATTGTTGCCGACGAAGAGGAGCGACTCCTTTACGATAATTTCAGAAAAGAACGCGTAGAGGGCGTTGACCTTATCATTTCCTGTGGTGATTTAAAGCCGGGTTATCTCGACTTCCTTATCACTATGGTGAATGTTCCAATGGTGTATGTTATGGGAAATCATGATAACGAATTGGTCGAGACTCCTCCGATGGGCGCAATCACACTTGAAGATACAATCGTAAAATACAAGGGCTACAATATTGCAGGTCTTGGTGGTTGTATTAAATACAACGATAGAAACATCAACATGTTTACAGAAAGAGAAATGGCATGGAGATGTTTCAAATTAAGAGTTAAAGCTTTCTTCAAAGGTGGCATTGATATTTTCGTATCTCACGCCCCAGTAAGAGGATACGGCGACCTAGACGACTTCCCTCATAGGGGATTTTCCTGCTTTGATAAATTCCTTCATAAGATTCAGCCTATGTATATGTTTTATGCTCATGTACACACAGCTTACAAACATAATCTTAAGCTTGAGCTGGATCATCCATCCGGCACAAAGCTTATGAACTGCTGTGGATATAAGATTATTGATTTACCAGATCGTGAATAATTTACATTTCTATTAGTTGTTCTTATCAAAATGCTGGTAGTCTTTTTTTCCTTCCCAGTCACCGCCCCATTCAAAACCATATTTTTTGAAGACCACACAACACAAATCCTCAGAAGTAATCTTATGAGGGAATTCAATGTCACGATTAACATATAATTTGGAATTATCAGGAGCAACATTCATCTTCCCGTCAATGAATGTTATATAAGGATTATACATAGGATTGATATCTATTGCTAACCCAAGTGCGTGATTAGACAAAATATCTGTATTTGCGATAACTCTGTAGTTAAAAGCAGAACTATTATTATCTGCCATAGACAGCTCGTCATCCGCGCCATATTCATCAATCAATCTAATTTTCTCGATTTCATATCCTGCTTCAAACAACTCTTTAAAAATAGAAACTGTATCACATGCAATTTTTGCATTAACTATTAGTTCCCCCTCATGATGCTTACCATCAAATCCCACATAAAGAACGTGTACATAACGAAGGTCATCATAAGATATGCGAATACTATCTTGATTTGAAGGAAATGATATTCCCGTAATTTTCCTCTTTATCTCGTCACTTAATTCACAATAATAAAACTCTTTATCCATACTTCACCTCGTAAATATCAAAAATATAATACTGTAGTTTTTTGATATAAACACCACATAAATATAATAATTTTGTTTACCGCAGGGGTAAAATCGTCTCGAAAATTAGGTTTTATATTAAGAGGGCTTATATGGAGACAAAACTTACACAAGGAAGTCCCTTCCAACTTATACTGAGATTTACTCTTCCTTTGTTACTGGGTAACATTATCCAGCAACTTTATAATACCTGCGATACAATCCTTGTTGGTAAATATATTGGACCTCAAGCACTTGCTGCTGTTGGTTCTACAGGTACTATTATGTTCCTTATTCTCGGACTCAGTAATGGTATGGCCATGGGATTTACTATCCTCACAAGCCAAAGGTTTGGTGCTGATGATAAGGAAGGAACTAAGCTTTCTGTAACAAATGGCATTTTCCTTTCTCTTGCTGTGATTGCAGTTATGACAACAGTTAGTCTTCTTATAATGAGACCACTTCTTACAGCAATGAAAACCCCTTCTGATATTTTCGAAAATGCCCACAGATATATTTCCACAATCTGTATAGGCTCATTCGCCATGGTATTAAATAACTATTTCGCATCACTTCTTAGAGCTATCGGTAATAGTAAAGCACCTCTTTGCTTCATGTTTGGCTCGGCGGTTCTTAATATCATTCTTGACATCACTTTTATCGTTAACTTTCACTGGGGTGTTGCTGGTGCAGCATGGGCTACAGTTCTTTCACAATTTGCAGCAGCTACTGCAAGTGTTATATATATTGTTTTTGCGGTTCCTTCCTTACTTCCTCAGAAAAAGCACTGGAAAACAGATAAGAAAACAATTCAAATCCAGCTTCGTCTTGGAATTCCAATGGCACTTCAAAATGGTATCACTGCATCTGGTACAGTAATCATGCAAAGTGCTATTAACAGATTCGGTTCTGTTGCAGTTACTGCTTTTACTTCCTCTGATAAACTTCAAAGTATCCTTACACAGGGTATGTTTACCATGGGCCAGACAATGGCAGCCTACGCAGGCCAAAACTACGGTATCGGCGAAACTAATAGAATCAGAAAAGGCATCAAGGCAGCTCTCAAGATTATGGTAGTTTACACTATCTTCGCAGCTATCCTTATTGCTTTCCTTATTGAACCACTTCTTACTATTTTCTTCGAAAAGGGTACTGATCTCACAATCTACATGCCTTATGCCAAGACTAACATTTTCATTAACATGACATGTTATTTACCACTTGCCATGATTTTTATTTACCGCAACACAATCCAGGCTTGTGATCGCGGTGTTCGAGCAATGACAATGGGTATGGTAGAACTTGTAGCAAGACTTATCATGTCTGGTATATCAATGGCTACTGGCATCTTCGCATTGGCTGTAGCATCTAACGGATTTGCTTGGCTCTGTGCAGGCGTATTTGGATTGTTTGTATGCAATCACATGCTTAAAGAAATCGACAGAGATTTAATGGCGTCTAGGGTTCAAACAGAATAACCCGTCTCGATTACAGTAGTAGCAAATCTTATTCACACCACGCATTCTAAATCTCGCATAACATCCACCTTCAGGATATAGCTTAGTTATTTGAACCCCCTCAGAGGACACTGCAGCTATAAAGGAAATATAGTGTGTCTTTGTCATATCATGATTTATTTCCACATAGTATTCATCTTCTATAACAGATACTTCTATTTCATGATTATCATCCGGGTCCTCAGAGTCTTCTGGCTCAAGAGTTATTCCATGACAACTAATCACAGCTTCTCCTGTAGAGTGAATTACATTACCGCACATAGGGCATACATAAAACTTTGTCTTCAACATATTCGCGGACACGTTTGTATTACTAATGGAATTACCTGATAAAAGCTCTGTAACAGATACGCCAAACACCTGCGCTATTGGCTCAAGAAGTGATATATCAGGATAACCTTTCCCTGTTTCCCACTTAGATACTGTTTTATCTGACACGCATAACTTGTGTGCTAATTCTAACTGTGTAAGCTTTTTGCTTTCACGCAACTTTTTAATAACTGAACCTGTAACATATTGATTCATAAGATTTCCTCCTTTGATAGCAATATGGTACTCAAGAGACAGACTACAAACCACCTACGAAAAGTAGAGTCATTACAAGTTCATAGCAATAAGTGCCACTCCTGAAAAAACAAGAAGCGCGACAACAATTTTCATTACAACTTTATCATTAAGTTTGGAACCACAAAATATGCCAAACCAAAGACCAGCTAACATAAATGGCACCATCATCAGAGCTTGCTTCAGCGATGCGAGAGTAATAATCCCCATCACGCTGTAGGTTATAATTCTAAAGATATTTTCCATCACAAAGATGGCACTAATATTACCCTTAAAATCATCACTAGACTTAGCAAAACGACCTATGTATGCTGCTAAAAGAGCGCGTACGCCAAACATGCCACAAATAATACCAGACAAAAGTCCAATAACAAAAAGAAAAGTCTTCGATTCTTTAAGCTTAAGTTTACCTGTATTTCTAAGAAGCATCTCCAAAGCCACAAGAATAACCAATACACCAAAAGCAATCTTTACATACTGTGCATTAACATATTTAAGGACAAAGGCGCCAGGAAGTGTACCAACTATAACAAGCAGTGCCAAAGGCAACACCATGCGCCATCTAACAATTTTTCTATTCTTAATAAACAATATGAGATTAGCAGGAAATCCTAGAACAAGATCCACTGGAGATATATCCACATTACTTGTTCCAAAACTTAGTATCGACGTCAAAACAAGAGTATTAGCAAATCCGCTAATACCCTTAACAAAATACGCTACTAATGCCGCTATAATCCAGATTCCCATTAAAACAACTTATATTAATTCTTTAATCTTTTCTTCAATTCTCTTTATTACATCTATGAACACATCATCACTACAGCCAGTAGGATCATTAAGTCCCCAATCATCATCAAATGGTCTTCCGATAAATGGACATGCTACATTGCATCCCATAGATACAGCTATATCAGGATTAGGAATACTGTCTATAAGCTTGCTATGTTGACCATTAGCTTCCATATCAACACCATACAGTTCCTTCATGATTCTGACAGCATCCTGATTAATCTGTGGTTTTACTTCTGTTCCAGCAGAATAACAATCATATTTATCACTTATATACAACTTACCCAGTGCCTCTGCAATCTGACTTCTACAAGAATTATGTACGCAAACAAACGCAATTGCTTTCTTATTATTCATTATTCAAAATCCTTAAGAAGCTTACGTAGAATTGTATAAAGTTCGATTGTCTCTTCTTTACTTAAATCAATGCAACCACCAATCTTAGAAGGGATTTCAACAGCCTTCTCTCGAAGATTCATTCCTTCTTTAGTTACGGATACAAGAAGAACTCTCTCATCATCCTCATCTCTGTTACGTGTGACAAGACCCTTTTTCTCAAGAGTTTTAAGAAGTGGTGTAAGTGTACCTGAATCAAGGAACAATCTCTTACCAAGATCTTTTACTGTGATTGTTCTATCTTCCCACATAACCATCATTACAATGTACTGGGTATAAGTTAAATCGATTTCCTTAAGAAATGGAGTGTATTTACGAACAATCTCCTTTGATACTGCATACAAAGGAAAACAAAGCTGATTATCGAGCTTCAACGCATCGTATTTACTCATCATCATCCTCATCTAGTGGAGACTTATAATTTGGATCCTTTGATGCTTCCAAACCTGCTCGAACAGCCTTAGCGAGCTGATTAGCACAAGATGTTCCTCTCATACCACACTGAACACCTGTAAGTTTACTTTCAATGGCATCCACAGTCCACCCATCCAATATTAACGGAATAGCTTTAAGATTTCCATCACAACCGCCCATAAACTGGATATTTCTTACCACATCGCCATCCAAATCCATGCTAATTATTTTAGAGCATGTACCCTGTGTTAAATAATCAAAGTGAAACATATTAGAGCAACTCCTTTACCTTCTCAGCGATTTTCTTAACAATAGGAGCAAGTATAAGCTTCATTGGACCATTAAATCCAGCAAACTTAGTGTTTGATGTAATCCACTTATAAAGATCAATCGCATCATCACCATTAACATCAATCTTGGAATACTGTGGGAAAGTAATTCCATATCTTCCAGTACAGAAATCATGAACCTCTTCATCTGTACCAGGTGTCTGCTCACCAAACTGATTACATGGAAAATCAAGAATCTCATACATCTCACACCACTCATTTTTCTGACGTTCCTCACCTTCTGGTGTAGTAGGTCATGTTTCTACCTGATAGTCATTAAGATCAACAATATGTGGTGGCATAATCTCACCACTTACTAAAGTATTCTCCGTAAAATGCATTGGCAGACCAAATACAGAGTAACGTTCAAGGACATCTTCTAACTTCTCGCGTCCCATATAACCCTGGTGCTGGTGTGTCTGGATACCAATAGCACTAATAGGTACACCTGCATTAAGACAACCATCAATAAGAATGCGATAACTTTCGGAAAGATTAAAATCGTTAATAAGAAGTATAGCTTCCGGATTAGCTGCATGTGCTGCATCAAAAACTTCCTTAATGGGCTTAACTCTACCAAGCTCCTTGCAAATACGTGTGATGGCGTTATCGTAGCGGTCATAAACAGGCATAATTACCGCCTCATTAAAAACATCCCACATATTAACCACACCCTTAAATGTAGTAACCTCACGATGAATACGATCAAGTTGCTTTGAAAGAAAGGTATAGTTCCATAGTTATAAAGTTTCAGCCACCTGACACTTCAACGCTTTTAGATTCAAGAAAACTCTTAATCATATTTAGCTGAGATTCGCTTACAATAGTACCTCTATATGTCTCAAGATACACCTTATCAAGGCCAATATACTTTTCAATGAATTCGTAGTCAGATGCCAGTTTATCAGCTGCTAATTCACGTGCTATTCCCTCAGGGATATATACTACTGTCTTAAAATTCTTATAATGCGCCATGGGATATCCTCCGACAATTCATAGATACCCCATTTTAAAATTTTGAAATATAAATAAATATCAATTCCGTGGCATTACTATAATTAATTAAATGCAATCCTTCTTATCTGCACGTTTAAATATGAAATTACCAATAAAATCCAAGAAATAAATCGCCTGGAAAATAAGTGCCCAAACAATACCCTTAGTTGGCTTACGTCTATGCTTAATAAGTCTAGCAATAACATATACAAACATAGGTAAATTCGCAGCGATAAAATACAAATAGGAGACAGTAATTCCAACAATCATGAATCCTGGAGCAAGAACCATAAGAAATGGATTAAAGCAAAGTCCTGCTAGGAAGAACCAAAGGAAAAAGTTAATAATAAACCATGGGATTAACGCAAGCTTCTCTTTGGTCATAATAGGAATTAATGACTCTTCTACAGTATAAGCCGTCCTCGCAGCCATAACAGAATTAACAACACCAAGACAAAGCGGAAAAATAGAACTAATAAAGAAAATAACAAAGATCGTCTTCATTACAACTTCATTTACTTCATAAAACTTAAATGCAATATCTGGCAAAATCTGCAAAGCGTAAAACGACCATATCTGAGCAACCGCCAATTTACGTCTTTTTTTCTTTAAACCATCCATAAATTCTAATCCCTTATCTAGTTAAATCCTTAAGCCATTTATATCTCTTATAATGGAACAATGTCCATGGTATCTTACCTACTTCATCAAGGCAAGTGCATGCATATACAATAACAGGACTCCAACTAAACACAAAAGTGCCAAGAGCCGCCAAAGGCACAGCAAGGCACCACATAGTAACGGCCAGACTATAAAGGTCATACATAGTATCACCACCTGCAGAAAAGATACCGTTAATCATTATTGTATTAACAGCACGACCAATCATGTATACACCCATAACTACCATAAGACCATAAAGTGTAGTAACCGCTTCTGGTGTAAGCTTTACGAAATGAACAATAAGAGGTGTAACTGCGAGCATTATTATGGAAGAAGCCGCACCAATAACAAATGCGATAATAACTATCCTGTCACCATATTTACGAGCCACATCCAATTTACCAGCGCCTAGCTCGTTACCAATAAGAATTCCTCCACCAACTGCCATACCATCTGTAATACAGCAAACAAGATCTCTTACTACAGCTACTACAGAATTGGCAGCTGCTGCGTCTGTACCCATATGGCCCATAAAAGCAGTATAAGATGCAAATCCTACACCCCATACAAGACATGCACCAAGAATTGGGAGCATTACCTTGCAATAATCCTTAAACAAAAGCGGTGTGCTTTCGAAGAACTTCTTAAAATCAGGTCTAATAAAAGTGCTTCTATAAGATAAAATCACACAGGCTGTAAGCTCAATTACCCTTGTAATCGCAGTAGCAAGTGCAGCGCCTTCTACACTCATAGACTTTCCAAAAATGAAAACTGCATTAAGAATAATATTTACAACAACAGCAGAAGAGGACACTGTCGCCGTAAAGCGCTGATGTCCACTTACCTTCATCATAGTAAGATAACTTTGGGAAATGCCCGTAATCAAATAAGAAAATGCAGATATTTTAAGGTATTTAACACCTATATCTACAAGCACCTGTTCATCTGTGAGGATATGCATAAGACTAGCTGGAAAGAACTCACAGAGAATAAAAAATGCGATAGAAATAAAGCCACCAAGCTTTAGACAAATATGAAAAATCTTAGTAAGTGTTGCCTTATCACCCTTACCATAATACTGCGCTCCAAGAATTGCAGCAGTAGCTACTACACCACCGAGAATCATATTCTGAATAAACTGAACCTGTGTAGCAAGAGTTACAGCAGACATAGCATTTTGCTCGATGCTTCCAAGCATCAACGCATCAGCAACAGCTACTAATGCGAGCATTAAGCTCTGAATAGTAGCAGGGATTGCTAGCTGAAGTAACTTATTATAAAAACTATTCTGCTTATTTGTATCAGTCATTTACTTAGTAATTACCTTATATTCTGAAGGGCGACGGTCTCTGAAAAGGCCCCATCCAAGTCTAGCCTCATTTACTTCATCAAGGTCAAATTCAGCTACAAGAATTTCTTCCTTATCTCTAGATGCATATTCTACTAGAGCACCTCTTTCATCACAAATAAAAGAAGAACCAAAGAACTTAAGAGAGGATTCCTGACCTCCATTTTCTACAGATGGCTTTACTTCCTCTACCCCAATTCTATTAGCTGCAACCACAGGAACTACATTAGATCCTGCGTGGCCTCTCATACAAATTCTCCAGTGTTCCATACTATCCACTGTAAGAATAGGCTCAGAACCAATAGCTGTAGGATAAAGTAGGATCTCCGCACCCTCAATCGCCATACATCTTGCTGTCTCAGGAAACCACTGATCCCAGCAAATTCCTACGCCAACTTTACCGTACTTAGTATCCCACACCTTAAAACCAGTATTACCTGGTGTGAAATAAAATTTCTCCTGATAATAGTGATCATCAGGGATGTGTGTCTTACGATAAATGCCCATAACTTCACCGTCAGCATCAATCATAGCGATAGTGTTATAGAGAACATTACCATCCTTCTCGTAGAAGCTAATAGGCATTACCACGCTAAGCTCTTTACATGCTCCACGGAAATGATTTACGGCAGGATTCTCACTAACTGGAGTAGCATAAGCATAGTACTCATAGCATCTTTCCTGACAAAAATAAGGCCTCTCAAAAAGCTCCGGCAAAAGAATGATATTTGCGCCTTTAGAAGCAGCCTCGCGAACCATGGAATCTGCTTTAGTAATGTTCTCGTCCACATTTGAAGTCATGGACATCTGAATTGCAGCTACTTTAACTTTTCTCATAAAAACCAGTCTCCTTTTAAAGGTACCTGCTGTGTGATGCAGTGAATATTACCGCCTCCGACAATAATGTCACGAGCCTCAATAGGCACAATCAAACGGTGTGGGAATAACTCTCCCAATATCTGACAAGCAACGCTGTCATTAGGATCTCTGAATTGAGGAACAAGAACTGTTCCATTACAAATATAAAAATTCGCATAAGACGCAGCAAGCTTCTCGCCTACTTCTCTAACGTATTCTCCCTCTTCGAACACAAATCCATCCAAATCTTTCTGTGTAATAACTACAGGATTCTTAGGGAGCGGAAGCTTATGAACCTTAAGTGTGCGCCCTCTAGCATCCTTAGTGTTTGTCAGAATCTCATAGTTTTGTACGCACACTTCGTGCTGTGGGTCAGACTCGTCATCCGTCCATGCCATCACGACTTCACCAGGCTTAACAAAACAGCAGAAATTATCTACATGTTCATTTGTCTCATCACCAAGGATTCCATGAGGAAGCCAAATAACCTTAGTAATGCCAAGATTATCACATAGTCTCTTCTCAATATCCTCACGAGTCATATCAGGATTACGACCAGGACTTAAAAGACATGCCTCTGTAGTAATCAAAGTTCCATCTCCATCAACATGGATAGAACCACCTTCCAATACAAAATCCTGTTGATCAACTACAGGGTAACGGAATTCCTTACAAAACTTAGAGGCAAACTTATTATCATCTTCATAGTCTTTATAAAGGCCATCATAATCGCCACCCCAAGCATTAAACTTCCAGTCAATGCCATGAATAGAAAAATCATCAGTCTCTTCTACGAAAGTTGGACCAATATCTCTTGCCCATGCATCATCTGTAGGAAGTGCTACAGGTAAAATATTAATGTGATTACCAAAGATACCACACACCTCGCTATAGTGTGCGTCATCACAGATAAGATATACCTTTTCTGTTTCACTGATACTTGTGGCGATTTCCTTAAATGCTTTCTGAGCATTTTTGCCACCATAGGTCCATGAACCAGGACGAACAGGCCAGATTAAAATAGTTCCAGCATGTCTTTCGAACTCACCTGGCATTCTTTTCATGATAATCTCCCCTTAAAATCTTCATATCCAAATTCTTTAACAAGCTTAGTGGAACCATCTTCCTCAAGGCAATAAATAGATGGCAAGGCAATTCCATTAAAAGTATTGTTCTTTACCATGGAATAAATTGCCATATCCTCAAAGATTAATCTGTCTCCAATATTAAGAGCTTTATCAAAAGAGTAATCTCCGATAATATCTCCAGCAAGACATGTAAGTGATGAAAGGCGATATTCGTGTGGCTTTTCGCCCCACTTACCTGAATCCTTAAGTGGTGGACGATATGGCATTTCGAGCACATCTGGCATGTGGCACGCTGCAGATGCATCAAGGATTGCCACGTCGATTCCGTTACTTACTATATCCATAACTTCAGTAACGAGATAACCTGCATTAAGAGCAATTGCCTCACCAGGCTCTAAGTAAACTTCAACGCCGTACTTAGCCCTAAACTCCTTAACGATTCTCACCAAAAGGTCACGATCATAGTCATCTCTAGTGATGTGATGACCACCACCAAAGTTAACCCATTTCATGCCACTTATAATGTCGCTAAACTTTTCTTCCACACCCTTAAGTGTAGTCTCTAAGTCATCTGAATTCTGCTCACATAGTGTGTGAAAGTGAATACCTTCCACATCTTTTAACAAGTCAGGATTATCAAGTAAAGCCTTATCAAGATTACTTCTTGTTATACCAAGACGAGAGCCTGGAGCACATGGGTCATAAATCTCATGATCCTCCTGAGTAGAAATCTCAGGGTTAACTCTAAGACCACAAGAAGTCTTGCCCTTCACCCTAGATGCATACTTAACAACCTGTGAAGGAGAATTAAAAATAGTGTGATCACAAATGGATGCAATCTCATCAATTTCACTCTCTTTAAATGCAGGTGCAAACACATGATTTTCCTTGCCCATTTCTTCGTGGCCAAGTCTAGCCTCGTAAAGGCCAGAAGCTGTAGTACCAGAAATATAGTTACCAATTAATGGATACACAGCAAACATAGAAAATGCCTTCTGTGCAAGCAAAATATGTGCACCAGAACGTTCTTCCACATCCTTTAAAATCTCAAGGTTGTGAATAAGCTTTGCCTTATCAATAACATATGCTGGTGTCTGTATATTATTAAAATCCATCTTTATCCTCAGTCAACAAGAGTAGGGTTCTCTACTACTACCCATGGGAGACCCCACTTATTAAGTGCATCCATATATGGATCTGGGTCAAACTCATCTGTAGTAAATACACCTGGCTTCTTCCAGTCACCGTTTAATACCATCATGGCACCAATCATAGCTGGAACACCTGTTGTGTAAGAAATAGCCTGAGACTCTACCTCACGGTAGCACTCCTGGTGATCACAAATGTTGTAGATATAAATGCTTCTCTTCTTACCATCCTTCATACCTGTGAAGATACATCCGATGTTTGTCTTACCAACTGTACGTGGACCAAGGGATGCAGGATCTGGAAGAAGTGCCTTAAGGAACTGGATAGGAACAATCTGCTGACCGTTAAATTCGATAGCATCAGTTCTAAGAAGACCTACGTTCTCTAGACACTTCATATGTGTAAGATAGCTCTGACCAAATGTCATAAAGAAACGAATTCTCTTAACTTCTGGCATGTTACGAGCGAGAGCCTCAATCTCCTCATGGTGGAGAAGATACATATCCTTCATACCAACGCCGTCGAAGTCATACTCACGCTTAATGGACATAGCAGGAATCTCTACCCACTTACCATTCTCGAAGTAAGAACCTGGTGCTGATACCTCACGGAGATTAATCTCAGGATTGAAGTTAGTAGCAAATGGATAGCCGTGATCACCGCCGTTACAGTCGAGAATATCAATTGTCTCGATTGTATCGAAATAGTGTTTCTTAGCATAAGCAGCAAATACAGAAGTAACACCTGGGTCAAAACCTGTACCAAGAAGTGCTGTTAAACCAGCTTCCTTAAATCTCTCATCATAAGCCCACTGCCAGGAATAATCAAAGTAAGCTGTGAAACCAAGTCTCTCACATCTCTCCTCATAAATCTTTCTCCACTCTGGATCCTCTGTATCTTCAGCCTCGTAGTTAGCTGTATCGATATAGTGAACACCTGTCTTAAGACATGCGTCCATAATTGTGAGATCCTGATATGGAAGAGCAAGGTTAAGAACTGCATCTGGCTTGTAGTCATTAATTAATGCAACGAGCTCATCTACATTGTCTGCGTCTACCTTTGCTGTAGAAATCTTTGTAGCAGTCTTATCCTGAAGCTTCTCCTTAAGGGCATCGCACTTGGATACTGTTCTACTAGCAATCATAATCTCGTTAAAAACTTCGCTGTTCTGGCAGCACTTGTGAATAGCAACTGAAGCTACGCCACCACATCCAATAATAAGTAATCTGTTCATTTTCTTTTTTCCTCCTCTTCCAATAATTCTTCTACGTACTTAGGAAGCATAAACGCTCCTCTATGAAGATTAGTTGTGTAATACCATGTCTTTATGTTTCTTGCCTTCCACTCATCTGGACGGAAATCCTTAAGTGGATGGTACTTCTTGGATGCAAATCCAAACATCCAGTAACCTGCAGGACATGTAGGGATACTTGCTTGGTACACCCTACTTATAGGAAAGCACTTATATACCTTACGGTGCATAGATCTAAATGCCTGCTCATCCTCGTCATAGAATGGACTACCATGCTGATATACCATGATGCCATCTTCCTTAAGCGCTCTATAGCAACTTCCATAGAACTCTTTTGTGAAAAGGCCCTCTGTATGTCCGAATGGGTCTGTAGAATCATTGATAATAAGGTCATACTTGCCTTCGCAACGTCTTAAGTATCTAAGACCATCCATATTCTTAATAGTTACTCTTGGATCATCAAATCCCTTCGCCGTTTCTGGAAAAAAGTTACGACTTACTTCTACGAACATCTCATCAGGCTCTACTACATCAATAACTTCAATCTCAGGGTAGTCAGTGAGTACGCGAGCAACTCCTCCGTCACCTCCACCAATAACAAGAACATTCTTAACATTAGGATGAACTGCCATTGGTACATGTACTACCATCTCGTTATAGATAAATTCGTCCGCCTCAGAAAACACGATTTCGCCGTCTAAGACAATCATCTTGCCGAACTCTTTGGACTTAAAAACATCAATTCGCTGATATTCACTTTCCTGACTAAAAAGATGTTTATCAACACGGACTGAAGTCTTTACGTGGTCCGTATCCATTTGGGAAAACCAGATATCTAAACTGTTATCACCCATGACTTAGTCCTCCTTTATAACGTTAATAAGCTCGACTTCTGGATCAAGAGTTCCCTGCAAAGAACAGCCTCTCTCTCGAGCAAAATTAATATATTCAATAATCTCATCTGTAATCTTCTCACCTGGTGTAAGAATTGGAATTCCTGGTGGATAACACATAACGATCTCACCACAAATTCTACCTGATGTCTCACCTAGCGGAATCTGTTCCTTAGTAGAGTAGAACGCTTTTTGCGGAGTCATGAGAACCTCTGGCTGGATAAAGTCGCCACAATAAAGGTCATTACCATCTTTACCAAAGTTACGCTTAATATCCTCAAGTGCTCCTACAAGACGCTCGATATCCTGAATTCTGTCTCCTATGGAAATATAAGCAAGAATATTTCCGATATCTCCAAATTCAATCTGGATATCGTACTCATCACGAAGAAGGTCATACACCTCGATACCTGTGAGTCCGATTCCCTGTGTATATACAGAGAGCTTTGTTACGTCATAATTGTAAACACTATCTCCATCAATAAGGTCCTTACCATAAGCATAGTAACCTCCGATAGCATTAATCTCTGATCTCGCATACTCAGCCATACGGCTTACCTTGGCAAATGACTCACGTCCACGAAGTGCTAAGTTACGGCGGGAGATATCAAGGCTAGACAGCAAAAGGTAAGATGCAGATGTTGTCTGCGTAAGGTTAATAATCTGTCTAACATACTCACTATCAACACCCTCGCCACAAAGAAGAAGTGAACTTTGTGTAAGGCTTCCTCCTGACTTGTGCATTGACACCGCAGCAAGATCACCACCAGCGGCAATACCTGATACTGGGAGGTCGTCTCCGAAATAAAGATGAGTACCATGAGCCTCATCAACAAGCACCTTCATACCGTGCTCATGAGCAATATCAGCAATCTTCTTAAGATTAGAACAAATACCGTAGTAAGTTGGATTGTTAATAAAAACCGCCTTGGCATCAGGATTCTTCTTGATAGCCTTTTCAATCTCACTTACTTCGATTCCCATGGCGATACCAATCTTAGGATTAACCTTCGCCTTAACATAAACTGGGATTCCTCCACAAAGGACAAGTGCATTAATAACGCTCTTATGAACGTTACGTGGAAGAATAATTTTTTCTCCTGCTTTAATGACAGAAAGAATCATAGTCTGAACAGCACTTGTAGTACCGTTAACCATCATAAAGGCATACTTAGCACCAAAGGCCTCAGCTGTAAGTTCTTCTGCTTCCTTAATTACAGATACAGGATGTCCAAGATTATCAAGTGGCTTCATGGAATTAACATCTAAGCCTACACACTTCTGTCCAAGAAGTTCTACTAGCTCAGGGTTACCTCTACCTCTTTTGTGACCTGGAACATCAAAAGGAACTACACGTTGCCTTCTGAAGTGTTCCAAAGCTTCATAAATAGGAGCTGATCTCTGATTCACTTTGTGCCTCTACTTTCTATTGGTCATTTATAGTCGGCACACTCAAAATAAAATAGAGCAGACGGCTTACCATCTGCTCTAGAAAAGTCTACATAAAAACCCAATATGGTTTGTGTTTATGTGCTCAGAGTTTTGCAACAAATGCTACTCATATTGACCGTTTCACAAGATGATGTGCCGTGGCACCGATTATAAAGTAATCAACTTATAAAATTTGAGCTTCTAACTCAATCAATAATTCGCTTTGTAAAACATCACTCTGTTTCACTCACTTAGGTGAAATTATAAATTCTTAAAATAATGATGTCAATTAATAAATACTCACTTTTTGTTGACAATCCTATATAATAAAGTAATACGCGCATGAAGGGGAGGAATTAATACCATGACCGACTTTGAAAATTCATACATCTTTATAAGCTACGCTCACAAAGATGTTGATATCGTACTTGATATCGTGAGCTCTATGCAGCAAGACGGCTATAATCTCTGGTATGACACAGGTATAGCTCCTGGCGCTAACTGGGATGACTACATTGCATCTAAAATTAATACCTGTAGCTATTTCATCGCATTTATTAGTGAAAATTATCTTAATTCCACCAACTGCAAGGATGAACTCAACTATGCTCGAGACCATGTAGACCACATTCTTCTTGTCTATCTCTCAGATGTGGCTCTGCCTGCTGGTATGCAAATGAGATTAAGTCTTAGCCAAGCAATTAACGCATATACTTACTCACATAAAGTTGATTTTTTAGATAAGCTTTATTCTGCGGAATTCATCAATACCTGTCGCGATAAATTCCCTCCTATCAAAGAACCAACAGCAACATCAAAATTTAATACAAACTATTATTGGGAAAATAATGCAGCTTCTGCACCTGCGCAAACACCTATACAGTCAGTTAATCCTATCTCTAAGCCAGATCCAATCCAGAATATTGCCCCACAGTATTCTGAACCTGTAGACTCTGAAGAAGAAAAAGATAACAAACTGCTTAAAATGCAAATTATTGTTGGCGCAGCTATAGCGTTAGTAGTTATTATCGTCATAGTAGCAATCGCAATGAAAATTTCATCCCTCAACAAACAATTAAACAAAGATACTAATGCATCTACAAATGCTAGTGAACAAACTACTATAAACACAGAATCCACTGATTCATCAGAAATCATAGCTCCATCAGTAAATGGTTCTACAGTAGCTACAAACGAGACTACAGCAGCTACTACATCAGCTACTAATTCCGAGGCAACAACATCATCAAGTGAAACAACTGCTGCTACAAACAGCACCCTTTCAGAACAGGATATTAGATTTAACAACTATAATCTTGGTTACGGATATAATCGTGATAATGGCAATTTCTTTAATTTCACAAATGCTCCTATAGCAATCGATAATGATGGAAATAACACAAATGGTTTATACAGTTCTACATCAGATGTCATCACTATCTATATTGATGGCGCACCTGGATGTAATGGCGAAGTAGTAAATGTTTCTTGGTGGAAGCAAAATGCCGATGGAACATATTCACAGCTTTACAGAGTTACTGAAGAACCAGTAGTAACGGAGATTGGAACTTACGCATACCACTCTACTATGAATTACCCAGAATCTGGACGTTATGTCATAACTTGGAGCGACTCCAGCAACACACTTACTTACTGGGAGATTGCAGTAGAAAAACCATAAGGAATAGTTTTATGGCAAAAGAACTCGTATCACAGCAAATGCGTAAAATTTCACCTGAACTTGATCCTCTTAGGATAGGTACAGGCTGGAGCAAAAGTGACCTATCAAAACCACAAATTTTTGTCGAAAGTACTTTCGGAGATAGTCATCCCGGTTCTGGTCATCTTGATAAATTAGTTGACGCTGTACGTGAAGGTATTAAAGAAGCTGGTGGCTTCGGTGCAAGATACTTTTGCACAGATATGTGTGATGGTGAAAGTCAAGGAACAGACGGCATTAATTACTCCCTAGTAAGCCGCGAAATGATTGCTAACATGATTGAGATACAGGCTAATGCCACGCCTTTTGACGCGGGAGTTTTCCTTGCTAGTTGTGACAAGGGTATGCCTGGAAACCTCATGGGACTTATGAGAGTAAATATTCCTTCTGTCGTAGTACCAGGTGGCACAATGGCAGCGGGACCTGAGATGCTAACCCTCGAACAACTTGGTATGTATTCTGCAAAGTTTGAGCGTGGAGAAATTGATGAAGCTAAGCTTTGTTGGGCAAAGGAAAATGCGTGTCCTAGCTGTGGTGCATGTTCTTTTATAGGCACAGCATCTACAATGCAAATCATGGCTGAAAGCTTAGGTCTTGCTCTTCCAGGAAGCGCCCTCATGCCAGCTACTAGTCCAGATTTAATTTCCTATGCAAAAGAAGCCGGAAAACTTTCAGTAAAGCTTGCGACTATGGACAATATGCTTCCTTCGGATATCGTTACTCTTAAAAGTTTTGAAAACGCCATTATGGTTCACGCAGCAATTTCTGGTTCTACCAACTGCATGCTCCATCTTCCTGCCATAGCTCACGAGCTTGGTATAAAGATAGATGGTGATACTTTTGACAGACTACACCGTGGAGCAAAGTTCATCCTCAATATAAGACCAACTGGTAAGTGGCCTGCTGAATTTTTCTACTATGCCGGCGGTGTACCTGCTGTTATGGAAGTTATTCGTGATAGTCTCCACCTAGATGTTATGACTGTTACTGGTAAGACTTTAGGAGAAAATCTTGATGAACTTAAATCTAATGGCTACTACGATAAATGCCAAAAATGGCTTGATGAAGCTAATAAAAAGTTTGGCACATCTATTACTCGTGAAGAAATAATTACACCTAGTGATAAGGCACTTGGAACTAATGGTTCCATCGCTGTGCTTAAGGGTAATCTAGCACCTGAAGGTGCGGTAATTAAGCATACTGCATGTCCTAAGGAAATGTTCAAAGCAGTTCTTAACGCACGTCCTTTTGACTGCGAAGAAGATGCTATTGATGCTATTCTTCACCATCGTGTAAATCCAGGTGACGCTGTGTTTATTAGATACGAAGGTCCTAAGGGTTCTGGTATGCCAGAAATGTTTTACACAAGTGAAGCCATCTCCTCCGATAAAGAACTCGGAAAAAGCATCGCTCTTATTACTGACGGCCGTTTTTCTGGTGCTTCTACAGGTCCTTCCATAGGTCATGTAAGTCCTGAGGCTCAGGCCGGTGGTCCTATTGCACTTGTTGAAGAGGGCGATCTTATTCACCTGGATATTGAAGCACGCGTACTGGAAATAGTAGGAATAAAAGGCGAACGTAAAACGCCATCTGAAATTGATGAGATATTAAAAGAGCGCCGCTTAGATTGGACTCCAAAACCATCCAAATACCGTCGCGGCGCCCTGAGGCTTTTTTCTGAGCTCGCTACCTCTCCTATGAAAGGTGCGTATCTCGATTACAATTAAAGTGTTAGTGCTAATGCATCAGCAATATCATCAGAGATAAAGTACTTAAGCTTCATGAATGCATTCACATACGCTGATTCGCTTTTTTTACTTCCAGAAACAATATCAGCAAACTGACACTTATAAGTGTTAGCAAGTTTTTCAAGCATGTTATTGTACTCAGATACTTTCGCATTATCACTAACTACTGAAACGAGCACAATCTTACAATGTTTATTATGAGAACGAATAAGATCCATAAGGTTTCTCATCTCAGAAAACACTTCTGTGATATTTACATCTTCATCCTGGAGTTCTACCTCACCAAGCTGAAGAACTATCTTCTTTGGTGTCATGTTTTCCATAATGGTGGAAATAACATCTTTTGCTTCTGATACCTTCATGTCAGTTAAGCTTCTATTATAGATATCAGAATGAATCTTGAAAGACTGCTTTAATTCACTAACTGGAACATCGTGCATAAAAGTTGACCCTAACACTACAACTGCGTTTTTGTTAGCAAACTCGTTAAGGACTTCGTATCTTGTCACTTCATTTGAATTAATACACATAATAGTTCTCCTTTATACAGTGTGTGTAGCAGCCTTAGCAACCTTAGAATCAATATATGAATTGCGGAAATAAATGATGATTCCTACAGAAACCATAATGATATTGAGGAAATAGAAGAACATTACATACCAATGAACTGTCTCATACCAAGGTGCTGGCTGATTATTGTAAATTGCTGCAAACTTTCCAACCAATGCGAAAATATATCCAAGCCAAATAAAGAAATAGAACATAACACTTGTTCCCTTTGCAGTCTTAGCCTTCCAAGCCTTCATGATGTTAATTGGCCAGGAGATTCCAAAAAGAATTACCATCATTGTCTCCATAATACTGATAAATGTATCCATAACTTTCCCTCGCTTTTCTTATTTAATAAATCGAACTTCTTATACACCCGAGAAAAAACACGAACAATTTTTGTAATTTTCTTTTTTGACTTTTATCACCAGTGACTTTAATTACTTACAAAAGTCATATTTGTTTGCTTTTATAACTCGCTTTCATTAATATCTAATCGAGAGGAATATAAGAGGTAATATCGTTGAAAAGTAAACCTACTATCAAAATTCAAAACCTTATTTTTTCCACCATGCTTATGATGGCGGTGGTACTTGTGTTTCTTATAGCAACAATCAGTATTATCGTTAACGTTAGGTCAGAGCAGAAAAATATTGACGATAATCTCAAAAACGTTGCTAACACCGTAGCAAGTTCCGAATTTGTAAGTGATGCACTTACTGATTACGAACAAAACGGAACAACAGCAGCACTTTATCTTCACAACATAAAACGCTATTTAATAAATGTAGATATCATATCTGTTATTTCATCCGACGGAATTCGTTGTTATCACACAAACAATGACCTTATCGGAACAACCTATGATGGTACCGATCCAGACTTTGAAACACATGGTGACATCTATGCCACAAGTGATGTCGGTCCATCTGGATCACAACGTCGAGTATATGCAGCAGTTTATGACAGAGACGGAAACTATCTTGGATTTGTTCTTGTAGTTCTTCTTAACCAAAACATCTATCGTATCGTTGCCAAAACTATCCTCATTCACCTTGCGGCAGCATTTATAATCATGCTTCTATGTGTGCCTCTTTCTAGTAGCCTTTCAAAGAAAATCAAAAGTCGTCTTCACGGCTATGAACCAGACACCTTTAGTGATATGTACAACGTACGTGACACAATAATCGAGACACTCTACGAAGGTGTAGTAGCACTTAATAGTGAAAAAGAAATCCTCTTTATGAACAATGTCGCCAAAAACATGATTAACGGCCTCGAGGACCTATCTGACAAACACATAACTACTGTGCTTGAAACCGGTGAAAACATCTTAAGTATTGTTACCAAACGAGTTGATAAATTAGATGCTCTAATCAGCTATTACCCTATAAAAGATAACGGCAAAACCATTGGTGTCCTTTGCGTATTAATAGATAGAACTGAACACTCAAAGATGGTAGATGACTTAACAGGTGTGCGTTTCCTTGTAGATTCTATGCGAGCAAGCAACCACGACTTCACAAACAAACTCCATGTTATTCTTGGCCTTATACAAATGGAACGTTACGATCAAGCGTGTTCATATATCTCAGATATCACCATGACAAAGCAAGTTCAACTATCAAACATCATGCGTTTCATAGAGGAACCTGCTATCGCTGCACTTCTTATAGGTAAACAAGCCCGCGCTGCAGAACTAGACATTGCATTTTCTCTCGAAAGTGGAAGCACACTAAAAAAAGACCAGGCAACTCTTCCAATGGGAGATCTCATTACAATAATAGGAAATCTGATTGAAAATTCCATGGATGCCATAGATACAACAAACAGAGAAATAAAGAATATTACCGTAGGCATCTTCGGCTCCGAAGACTCTCTTTTAATCAAGATTGACGATTCTGGACCAGGCATACCAGATTCACTTATGCCTGTACTTTTTGATAAAGGAATCACAACCAAAGGCACAGGCAGAGGAACTGGACTTTATGTTGTGAAGAAGCTTGTTGACAAACTCGGAGGAACTATTTCTGTTGATTCAGAAGTTGAAGAAGGAACATTAATAAGCATATGGCTTAGTAGCGGAGGAAATAAAAATGTATGATGTATTAATCGTAGAAGACGATCCAATGGTAGCAATGATTAACAAACAGTACATCGCTCAGAATGATGGATTCAACATCGTAGGTATGCGTCGTGACGGCCAAACCGCAATTGAATATATTCAAACTAATCATGTAGATCTCATAATACTTGATCAATATATGCCAAAGGTTAATGGCATCGACGTGTTAAGGTACATCAGACAAAACGAATACCCTATTTCCGTAATTATGGTAACTGCCGCAAATGACAGCCAGACTGTAGAAGAAGCACTTAGACTTGGCATAGTGGACTATCTGGTAAAACCATTTTCTGCACAGCGATTTGCCCAGGCACTTAACACATTTATAAATCGCCAGAAAACATTATCTCCTGATACAACTCTTAACCAGAAAAACATCGACGAACTAATTGGAATAAACACCTCAGGACCTATAGATGGACTTCCTAAGGGTATCCAAGAAAACACACTTAAAACCATTGAGCAATTCCTTAAAAAGAATGCTTTCACCAAAGAAATGACAAGTGAAGAAATCGCTGATGGTATCGGTATCTCACGAGTAACTATCAGAAGATATATGAACTACCTTATAGAGGCAGGACTAATTACAGGTCGCATGAATTATGAGACAGGTGGACGACCAAGTATGATGTATATTTGGAATAGTCTTGAAGAATAGGATTATTCGTTAGGACACATTACGAAAAATACATAATCTCCCTTTACTTCGCATACCGTCTCATCCGCTTCTGTACAAATATTCCAGCGTGGATCTGCATAGCCTAGAAGTGTACTCTTAAGAGCTTCTGGATCATCACTTTTAAACACATATCCTACAAATGGAATTGAACCAATATATGGGCTAAACATAGCACCTTCAGTAAATCCATCAATAGAATCTGTAAATCCGTTTAAATAACCAGGCTCTACTTCAATAACTCCACACTCATAACCAGTGATAGCCTCTGTACCAAGTGTTTCTGCAAGCTTTACAACGTCTTCTTCATAGTCGACTTTCTGATAAAACTCTACATAAATCTTAGTACCCGGTGTGTTCGCTTCTGGAAGGGTCTCCTCAGCATCTTCATCCACACTTTCTTCTACTGTAGTCTCAGAAGACTCATCCTCCTTCTTTGACTCCTCCTTACTACAAGCTGTAAAAATCCCTGCGGAAAGGATAGCTGTACAAACAATTATTGCGATTGGCTTTTTCATAATTATCTCTCCTTTTCAATTAATTTATGTGCTATACCAAATAACCTGTTAAATACAAATGCCATAAAAATCAGAACTACCACGGTACCTAGAAATGCCAACTGCTTCAAAGGTACTATCTTAAGAAGCTTCATTTCAATATCATAACCAAATATCATTTGAAGTCCGTAAAGCTCTAACGTAATACCTCCGATAAATTTCAAGAAACTACTTTCATACTTATCCTTAAGAAGTGTCACAAGACTATTAACTACCATTACAGTAGCCAGAATTAGTGGTATTGCTATTACATAATACATATCCATAAACGGCTTTATAACACGAACAGTGGTCGCATATTTATACACTAAAATAGTACCCACAACAAACGTAACAATCTCAATAATGCATATGTGATTTTTCTTAAGTTTATTGAGGTTTGCAAGGATTAACTCATCGTAATAAAGACCTATAAAGAAAATCGGCAATCTATTAATAAGTATGAATGCCTTGGTGTAATTAAAACCAAACTGCAAAATCAGGCTTAATACTATCCACAAAGCAATAAGTATAGGAAATCCCAAAAGCTTTGTTTCACGTTTTAACAAAAGTATTAATGGCACCAAAAGATAGAAAACCATAATGCCTATAAAATACCAAAGGAAGGCTCCACCACCACGTTCATAGAATTCCACGCCAAGGATAATATTTACGAATCGACTTACTGACCAATTATGATAAACCGTAGCGATAAAGGAAAGTATTACGAATGGCGCATAGATATATTCAAGTCTATTAAGAATAAATTCCTTTGCCTGAAACTTTTGATTTCTATCACGACTAGCAATAGAATAACTGGACACAAAAAAGAACAAATCAACACCAATGAAAGTTGATCTATATATATATGTTTCAAACGCTGATGTACCAAATGGAATGTAGAAATGAAATAACACGACCATCAAAGCCGCGAGACCCATTATCTCTTTTTTGCATCTCATACAGAAGAACCTCCTTTGCTTGATTTATACTCATATAAATAGAACGATATAGAACCATTTTATAGTTCACAAATCACAAAGGCATCTCTAAAAGTCTTCTGCTAAGATTCTCCTTTTCTTCACCCTGTGAATTATAAATACTAATCTTTCTGTCAGGATTTTCACTTCTGAGAAGATTGTCTTCTTTAAGAAGTCTCACAACTTGTCTTGTTACACCATCAGAACTATCAAAGAAGTCAGGCATATATCCAAGAGCTTTAATTATCTGCTTTTTTACAAATGGGAAGTGCGTACATCCAAGAACAACAGCATCCACTGTATTTTCTTTATATGGTGAAAGCACCTCATCTAGATACATAGCAAACTCATCAGAGTTAGTATTAGAAGTCTCAACTGCATCCACAATATTAGGACAAGGAATAGATATAATTTCCGCGCTATCTTCGAACTGAGACTTAAGCTTATTGTATTTTTCAGAAGCCACGGTAACAGCAGTCGCCATCATAAGAATTCTGCCACCAGGATATGTAATAGCTGCAGGCTTTATCGCTGGTTCAAGGCCAATAATCTTTGCCTGAGGATTTCTTTCACGAAGTACTTTTATGGCTGCAGCTGTAGCCGTATTACATGCCACGACAGCCGCTTTACAGCCATCTTCTGCATACGTGCCATCACTATTTCTTTTGAGAATCTCTCCCTCTACAAGCTTTAAAGTAAGTTCAAGAACTTCATCCTCACTTTTTGTGCCATAGGGAGCATTGGCAGAATCTCCAATGTAGCGAAAATCCTCCATAGGAAGTCCCTCAACTAGACTTCTAAGAATACTAATTCCGCCAACACCAGAATCGAACACACCTATAGGTTGTTCTTTCTTAAAAACACTTCCACTAATTGTCTGCTGACTATTTACCATACAGTTATTTTACCATATGCTCAGTCAATAGAGTCTTATTTGTGCGCCTTATATTTGCGCTTAGCCTCATACATCAATCTATCAGCCATCTGCAAATGTTCAAATGCTCTATCTATAACTTTGCTCTTAACTGTATAAATACCTACGCTAGCGTGTAAATCATATTGCTTATTAAGTTCTGTATTCTTCTTAGCAAGAAGCTCATAAAAATGAGCAAGTGTATTCTCTCTTACATTAGGGTCAGTAGAAGAAATTATGGCATAGAACTCATCTCCACCTGCTCTAGCACAAATATTTTTCTCTGTAACAACTTCAGCAAGAACATCTGCAACAGCCCTAATAGCTACGTCGCCTTCAGAATGACCATATGTATCATTAATTGTCTTAAGATTATCGAGATCCACACTTAAGAAAGAAATTAACTCATTTTCCTCATGTTTCTGCAAAATAAGATTATTAAGACTTTGCTCGAACCCACGTCTATTACTAATTCCTGTTAATGGGTCTACAAGATTCTGCTTCTTCATCTCAACAAATTCACTAAACTGATCCTGCAAGAGCAAATCATTATAAGCGTGCGCAATACCCTCGCCATACGGAGCGATAAAAATAGTAATATCCAAATCACTCCACTCAGATACTAAATATCCGAATGTCGTATTCTTATAGTGAATTGGGAATACAATATGAACTGATGGCTCATCATAATCAAAATACTTCTCAGGAAGAATATCCTTTCTTGGGAACGAATAGTTAATCAGCGGATTCTTCATTCGCTCATCATCAAAAGGATAGATTGTCTTAAGAAGCATTGTCTCACTATATGGATTATCATCCTTATGATCATCCATACATAGACACAAAAACATCTTCTTCATTCTGAACGCATCGTTATAATTATTTACATACTTCAACTTATCAACCTCAGTAATCTGATTCTGAATATCAGTAATAAACTGTGTTGATCTTCGAACATTTACATACTCATCTGTTAGTCTATTGATAAAAGAATTGTAGTCAATCTTAGGACTATTGAAACAGCAACCACAACTAGCCTTAGGAATAATTTTACCCGTAAGACCTATGTCACCTTCAATAACTTTACCGCTATTTACTTCCTCAATAATATCAACAGCTTTTGTTACCATATCAGTAACAGGAATTGCTACCGTAGTTAATGGTACGTCAGCAGCCACGCCTTCAATAATTTCATCAAAGCCAGAAATAGCGATATCGTCTGGAACTTTAATTCCTCTTTCCTCAAACACTTCCATAAGGCCAAGTGCCATATAGTCATTGGCACAAATAATAGCCTCTGTTTTACCATCATAGGCTGCAAGGAATTTATCAGCTGCTTCTTTACTATATCTCTTCCAAAAATCGCCTTCAAAAAGAATATCATCTGTAACTTCAAGTCCAGCATCACTCATAGCCTTCTTGAATCCCTCAAGTCTATGAACAGAGTCTTCATAGCTCAAAGGACCAGACATATAACAAATATTCTTAAATCCATGCTCCTTAATAAAATGATCGGTCATCTCATAAAGTGTGCTGAAATTATCAAAAACAACTCGATATGTATCATGAGAACCATTACGAACAGAAACAACAGGACAATCTGTTTCTTTTCTTATTCTGTTAAGAAGCATCTCCTCCATGCCATCAATATCATATGTATCGGCAAGAGAAATAATGCCCTCAAACTCTGAAAACACAGGGATATTAATTACATCACGCTCACCCAAATCAAAAAGAGCAGTACCATTATAAGCACCAAAATTATTAAACACAAAAATATCGTAGTCCTTAGAACGGGCTACCTTTCTGAGCTCATTAATAAATTTCTTTTGATAATCTCGGCCAATTTCTCCGAGAAACAAAGCGATTCTTTTACGTCTTCTCATAAACAATTCCCCACACCAAGATTATATAATATCGACTCCTACAACTAAAAGAGGGGAATTTTGAAAAAAAATAAAACAAATAGTTAAAATGTGAACAAACAACGTATAAAGAACTAATTCTTTTTCCTTAATGATTGATTCTATATCCTGTCATCATATCAACAAGATTTTCAAATGGTTCTCCATTTACCAGGTGCTTGAGGTTTGTGATTGCAATTCTCACAATTCTGTCATGAGCCTCTTTGACATGGTATCCACCAGATACATGAGGAGTAATAAGTGCGTTAGGAATATCCCAAAGTCTGTGGTCTTTAGGAAGTGGTTCTGGGTCTGTCACGTCAAGTGCCGCGCCTGCAATCTTTTTACTTTCGAGGGCATCACACAAAGCTTCCGTTTCCACCGCAGTGCCACGGCCAACATTAATAAAATATGCACCATATTTCATGGCGTCGAAAGCTGGCTTGTCAAAAACTTTAAGTGTGTCAGCATATCCTGGAAGACATGTCGCTACAATATCTGCCTCTTTTAGACACTCATGAAGGTCATCCATAGTATGAATCTCATCAACATATTCTGGCTTATTAGAAAGGTGCTTACGAATACCTGTAACTTTGCTTCCAAGGGCATTCATTCTCATAGCAAATTCACTACCAATATCGCCAAGGCCCACAACAAGTGTCTTAGAACCGTAAATAGCACCCACAGGACCACAATCCTTCCATTCATGCTTAACCTGATTAAACTTATACAGGTCAAGATTTTTCATAAGACTTAAAAGTGTGCCCACCATAAACTCTGACATAGCAACACCATAAGCACCAGTAGCATTGGCAAGGACAGCACCTTCTGGGATTATTCCTTCCCCGATAAATCCTTCTGTACCAGCATTATTAAGCTGAAGGAGCTTAAGCTTTTTGCAATTTTTAAGAAGAGCTGGACTTAGGTTACCAACGATAACCTCCACGTCCACTAAGTCTTCTGGCTTAACATCAGCCGCCTTGATATAACTAACATCAAGCTCAGAGCTAACATTATTAAGAAGCTCTACATGCTCTTCTAGAACATCCATTACCACCAATACTTTATACATTTCACTTACCTCTCAAAACAAATTCAACATACTGTCTAAGTAAATACTTTCTCTTACTTCTAATTGATACTCAGGTTTAACCATATAATACAAGATAAACTCCAGAAGAATGGCACTACCAAGGCTTCTTCCTTCTATCTTAAAATTAGTAAATCCATTAGGTAAGTAGATACTTGTTATATCTTCTCTACTTATGAATGAAGGATTCTTCATAGCCTTAGAAAAACGATAACCTTCACTTCCATTAGGAGCCCTGCATACAAAATCAGGAACACTATCATCTAGGTGCTGTCGACTCACATTTTCATAGCACGCTTTACGGTCCTTACAACCTACAAAGCAGCACTCATTACACAAGAACTCTACTTTATCCTTTTCACTTTGACTTAAAGTCATCAACTCATCCATCTTTTTATTGTGTCTAAAATCAGGCACTACATAGGAGAAATCTTCCCTTTGAAGTTCTAGCTTTAACTCATTAAAATTCGTCTGCACTTTGGTAGTAGAAGACACTAAATAAAGCTTCGGATAATTTGTTTTAAGATAACTAGCAAGAAGATCAGAATGAACAATAACACCATTAGTTATTTTTCCCTCTCCCGCGAAAAGCGCACACAGCTTATTACACTTGTGGTCACTTAAATGATGCTCTTGAAGCAAGGAATTACTAAAAGTAAGTCGTCCAGAAATTCCATACTCATTAAGCATGGCCAACACTTCTCGTGCGTTATTATCACCCACGCCAATTCGACCACCACCCCAAAGGCAATCCTCTGGCGCACCATAAATAGAGGCAATTTCTTGCCACTCATAAAAATACTCTTTATGTTCACAATAAAGCTTCAGGAACACCTGATAAAACTCATAGAATTCAAATAGTCCTGGAAGATGAAACTTTGCTTTACTCATAGTTAACACCATACACTAGATATTTATTCATACTTTAAAACCGCCTCGCTATATAAAGTACAACCAAATCTAGAATTGGGATGCAATTCATCGCAAAGATAATACCAGTGGAAACCCTTTACAAGGTGGTCTTCAATATATGAATTAGGTTCTACATACAAATATCCATTATCCTCGCAATATGTAGCAAGAACCGCATCAAATTTATCGAATTTATCACGCTGTTCATCCAATGGTACATGTACTATATCAATTTCACCATATGCCCTCCAAGGCGCAATCAAAACAAAATGTGCGTCAGGATAAGTATCACTTATAATGGTTACAATAGTCTCCATGTACTCTATATATTCACAATCATCTTTAGCGGATATTTGGGGATTCCCACTTAAAACATCATTCGTTCCCAATGTAATTACGAATACAATCTCTTTATTAGAATACTTCCCGTTTGATACTGCTTCTGTATTATTAAGAACATATATCATGTCAAAGGTTGTACAACCCGAAAAGGCCAATTCATCATATTCGATATCCATCGCCTTTGTTATCGGCTCATACCACGGATGACCTCCATTTGCCGAACCACACGTAATACTATCTCCGATAAAATAAACAACATCACTTTGAGAAAGAACTTGATAAAACTCATTATCATACTCGCTTCGAACCAAACCAGACTGGTCATATATGTCTAGAACCTCTACTTCCTCAACATTACAAAGCGCATATGCTTTAATCACGGTATAAACAAAACACAATACTAAGACAAAAAACGCAATAAATAACACTATCAGTAATCGTCTGTTGGTTGTATGGTCTTTTTTCATAAAAGCTATGTCATTCCTTAACAAATTCTATAATCTTATCCTTCAGGGATATCTTACCAACCTTGTATCCATACTCAAGCAGTTCTTTCTTGTATGTGAGGAAAGAATGATCTACAGGCACACCAGCAATTTTCTCTATATCTTCATAAGACAAAATCGTCTTATCTAAGCCAGACTCAGCAATATATAACCAAAGATTATTGTATTTACTCATTGTTACCTCATAGATTAAGAAACAAACTTCTTAACTATCTTTTCATTAATTGGTAAGAAAACACCTGCAACCGGGCCTACAAGAAACGCACATACAAGTGTACCAACACCCAAACTGCCACCAAGAGCAAAACCTATAGCAACAAAAACAATATCAACTATTACTCTTACTATAGAGAACTTCTTTTTTACTTTATCACTAATAACCACAGCTACTAGGTCATTTGGACCAGTGCCTGCTTCGGATTTAATAACCATCGTCATACCATAAGCAAGAATTACACATCCAAGCGCATTGAATATAAGACGATACCAAAGAGGGCTATTATCAGTAAATAAGAATTTCAAAACAAAAGTAAATACATCAATTATAGGTCCTCCAAATGCCATGCAAAGAACAGTACCAATTTTGACATAACTGCGATCAACAATAAGAAGAACTATAATTATCAAAACGCTTATTACAAGATGCGTGTTTCCATGGGTTAGTAATGACGAATTGATATGTGGACCTAATGTTCTAAACACACCTTGAACAAACACGTTAAAAGGGTCCGCGCCAAGGTCAGCCAAAATAAAAAGGGTAACTCCGAAATGGGCGATAATAAGTCCTACCATAAGAAGGACAACTCGAATTATGATTTCCTTATTAATCAGTTTTTTACCCATAAAAATACCCGCTCGAGATTCACTTAAGTTATACAACAAAAGCATATCATCAAAGCGGGTAAAAAACCAATAAACGCTAATTATGCGATTTCCAAATCAACATCACCAGATGCTGTATCAATCTTACATACACCACCATTACTGCTACGTGGAGTATTAATATCGCCAGATGCTGTGTCAACATCAAACTTCTTATCGGAAAGGAAGGAACCTGTAACGTCACCAGAAGCTGTATCTACATCTATCTCATCAGCATCACACTTATCAAAATTAACGCATCCGCTTGCTGTATCAAAATCAAAGGAATCTGCTAACACGTTAGCAAGACCAATATCTCCACTAGCTGTATCAATCTTAATAGAACCTGCATTCATATCCTTAAGGTGAACATCACCAGATGCTGTATCAATATCAATTACATCAAAATCAATACCATCAACTGCATATATATCAGCACTTGCTACATCAATATCGAGTTCATCAAAATTGTCCTCTGAAAGATAAATCTCGAGATATACATCATCATCAGAAATATCTGCAAAATTAATAAGATTAAAACCAGACTTCTCAGAAATTACAAGTGTATCGTTTTTTACTTCAATTGTTGTTGTAAAGTTATCAGCATGTCTGAATTTTACATGTGTCTCATCATCTTCAGACTTTAAAATCTTTACATTCTCCATGGTTGCATCAATATTAATACTGCTGAAAGATTCACTAAAATCCTCCTCATCAGTTACAAACTTCACATCCTTGGAACAAGCTGTAAATGTCATCATGGACATCATCAATGTTGCTGCTGTAAATCCTGTTGCTACTCTCTTAAAAGTCTTCATAAATATGTCTCCTTTAGATTTGTTTTTGTTTTATGGTGACATACTACATCCAAAATTATTAAGAAAACCTTAAATAGATTTCTTACCAATTTTCAATGACTTAGGTTTTACATTTTATACTGAGGCTCTACGAACAACTTTTCCGGATCACCATAAATTTCATTATGGTAAATATCTGGCCAAGTTTCCTTATCTACCTGCTCAATAGCAACGGATACACTACCTTTGTTCATGCCAAATGCATCTGCTGCACTCTGAGCAACCTTATCAGCAACTGCCTGAAGTTCTTCCTTGCTTCTTCCCTTGTAACACTTAATAACTATATGTGGCATATTAATTCCCTTCCAATTTATTGGTTATCTATTAACTTCATAAGCAGTATACTCGTGCCAAAACTCATAACCAAGCTTTTCGGCAAGCTTAACTGAATTCATATTCTGTGCATCCCAACTTGGATATAATCCCTCATCAAGACAATTTAAAATCAACTGAGCACATGCCACCATGGCAAGATGCTTTCTTCGCTCCTCAGGAAGCGTATCCACTTCTATCTCAATACCTTCTTGGTATCTCGTGTAGGATGATGCACCTGAAACAATTTTGCCGTTTTTTAAAATAACTACGCCTCTGCCTTTGGATAGAAACTCCTCCTTACTATCAAAAGCAGAAACAAAATCAGAAAACTGTGGTTCAACCACACACATATCGTATATCTGATTATCTAACAGATGGATTTCGTATTCTGTCGGAAGCTTTTTCACAATATCTTCTAGGTGTTTTCTATCAAATACCGTATCCTTTTTAATTGCGTAACGAGTAATTTTCTTAGCTTCTGGATAACACTTCTCTATTAATTCTTCCCATTCTTTACTAGAAGGTGTAAGAATAGAAAATCCTGCTGGTATATTCATAAGAAGTTCTTTATCTGGTATTCCAACCAGAAAACCAAAACATCCCACATAAGCAAAGGCAGACTTAGGGCGGTGTACATCAGTTACAAAAACCTTACCCATTACCTGTTGAAGACAGGAATAAATCAAGGTTTCTTCCCAACCTCCAAATAAACTCTTTACGTCATTAGAAATTTCATTTAATTCATAAACCATATATATCCACCTTATTCAAAGTTACAAAGTATCATATTGACATCACTTAAACTCATATGGAACATAAGGCTTTTTTGCATCCTTCATAGCTCTTTTGATATTAGGATTTCTGTACTCATATTTACTATCTTCATCAGAAGTAACATCACAGACTCTTACCCCGTCCAAGCCCTTGAATGAAAAATCTCGCATACCCGCCTTAGTATCCCCCTTGTTATTAGATTTATTTAACCAGCGGGACATAACATTAAGAGACAGTCCAGACCCAAAAAGCAAAGCAATTAATATTGATACAACATACACCATAAATTACCTCCTTACTGACCTTTCTGTCTTTTTGTTACGTAATGAGATAGCATCCTCTCAGTAGATAACGCTATCGCTTTAACCACCTTACGCATCTTACGGAATCCCACTACAAAGAACCCCGTGGCTACCAAAGAGAAAACAACTGTATAGAAAATAAATCCTGCCAATCGATTCTCATTCGCATGATTTACATAGTCAAAAAACACACAAAGAGGAATAGCGGTTAAGGTGGCTATCAACATTCCGAGAGCAACCGTTAATCCTACAAAGAAATTCTTCTTCCATGGAAGTCCTGCGACCACCTTACCAGTTTGTCCATTAACTATCACTGTATAAGGCTTGTCCTTATATCTAAATGTCATAAACCAAGCTGGAAACAACGCCCTAATAGGTTTATCGTAAACTGCCGTAAAATGATTGGTCTTATAAAGATTAACCATATTATGAACGACATTATATGCTTCCTCTTCAACTGCCTGTTCTGCTCTTTTTCTAGCATGTATCGCTGCCTCATAGATATCTGAATCTGATATATCAGAATAAAATCCGAGAAGATAGTCTTCATCGAACTTCTTGGCCTCTTGAAAATTGAAAGGTTCTAATCTCTCACTAATGTCGTTATTTAGTTTGTCGGATGCATCTGTTGTGACCCAAGGCAAAGTCGCATACGCTTTGAGCATTTTTAATATTATCTGTTTTGAATTCTCGGCCTTACTCTCATCCACAGAGATATTCATGGAGCCATCATACTCGACTCTAGTCACATAGTAAGGCACATATATACCACGAAGATTATCGACCTTCATATTCTTGATCGCGCCAGGAAGAAGAAAACCCTTTTTTAGCTCATCCTTAATGAGGCTTTCAGCTTTTTCCTTTGTAATACTAAAAGGAATAATTACCTTTGGTTTTTCCTTCTGAGCAATTCTTGAAAACACCACCGCAGGATTACCACAGTAAACGCAAAATGTAGACGCCTCAGTATTAGTTATATTAATTTCTGCCCCACAGGCATTACAAGTGTATACATTAACATCTATAGATTCGACTGTCTCATTATCAATAGATGCAACATCTATATCGTAGTCCTTAACACTGAAAACGGACCCACACTTCTCACAGTGTAAGCCCTTCTTTTCAACATCAAAAATCAATCTGCCTGAGCAGTTGTTACAACTTCTAATTCTCATCTATTCCCCGCTAATACAATCTCATGAATAAATGCCACCAAACTATAGTTTCCTACAATCAACTATACAAAAGTTATATTAGGAATTCCTTAAGTCCGTCAGCAACTTCCTGCGAATATGGATGTTCCTTACCAGAATCTACCCAGCCAAAGCCATCACCCTCGTATCTTGGGAAAACATGAACATGAAAATGACCGTAATCACAGTTTTCACCACCATTTTGCATTATGGTGTAACCCTTAGCACCATACTTCTTCTCGAAAGCAACAACCAACTTACGCGTAATACCTAGCAAATCCTTAAGGGTATCATCAGGTATCTTTGTAATAGAATCCTCATGAACCTTAGGACAGATAAGAACATGTCCCTCATTTATAGGACCATAATCAAGAAAAGCAATATTCTTTTCTGTCTCATGAACCACGCAAGCATTTATTTCCTTATTTATAATTTTACAAAAATCGCACATAACATATCTCCTTATTCGGCAACAACCGTTGCAATGTATTCTACACCTTCAGGTATTGTAATTTCTGGATTGGAAATCTCGAACTTACCATCAATCACACTCATTAGATGGCAAATAGCAATTCCCATATCAATTTTCTGCACATCCCAGCCAGCATTTCGCTTATATTTTGGATTAGCTTTCTTATAGAAATGATATTTATTTCCAGACTTAACCACACGACATGGCTGCATATTAGCCGCAGATGGCGCCCATCTAACTAGTTCCAAAATCTCATCTTCATCCATAATTGGTGTATCAAAATTACCCTCAAAGAAAAGTTCCTTAGAAGGAATGCGCTCTTTTCATGGTGCCACCAATCCAAGTGGTGCCAATACCAAGAGACCATGCGTATAGAACTAACTTCTCAAAAGAGTAACCATATGCTTCTTCGCAATGCTCCACCTTAGGAACCTTAGCCGCGATATAGTCATCTTCACCCTTAATCACAGGGCTAGACAAATTATTTTCATCTGAATCAAGCCAAAGGAACTTCACTGGAATACCATAAGGATTCTCAATATTTTCCATAAAAGAGCAAAGCTTTTCTTTATCCTCTAGTGTGATTTTTCTCTTGTCGAATGTTCGCACACTCTTTCTTGTCATGATGATTTCTCTAATATCCATAAGCTCGTCACTCCTCAATGATGGTGATGCTTTGGATGCCCACATAATCATCAGGTGCCCCTCCATACTCAGGAACATAAACAACCTGAATCTTGTATTCATCCCCGTCCACATCAATTATATAACGCATTGCGTATTCAAGGGTACGGTCAATATCCTCGCAATCAACATAAGATGGCTTAAGACTATAATCGTAGAAGCCAACAACACCTCCGACTGCAGATAACTCCTCACCACCCATCAAGTCGAATAATTCCTCTACCTGCTCCTCGGCGATATCTTCTATGTCTTCTTTACCATTAACATTTGTCTCGGAATACAAATCGAGAAGTGCATCATCGTCATCATCTTCTAAGCAATACAGAATCTCTTCCATAAGCTCTCTTGACTCTGGATATCTCTCATGTTCATCCCAATCCATAACAGTTTTATGGTGGTTAGCAAAGAGTGGCTCGACATATTCCAACACTGGATGGTCCTTCGCTTCTTCTATCGTCATGGTATTATTGTGACCCTTATCCGGATTAAAATCATCGTAATCCAAAATCTGAAGTGATGAGATTCCATGTTTATATACTTCGTACTCATCAACAAGAATTACGTAAAATGTTAAGACTTTTTCATCACCATCTACTGTTAGATAGTAAGCACAATTTATCGCATAATAAGCACAATCATTTTTGCTTTCTTCATTAGTCTCTGCAATAACATCGACGTAAATACACTCTTCATCATCGATATCACCATCAAGTTCTTCAAGAACCTCTTTTATGCGCTTTTTTGTGACATTATTTGAATCCTTAGTCTTAATTGCTTCAATATCATCAGCATCATCAGCATCGATGATAAGGTCAAAAATCTGATCTGATAATTCCTGCGGATCTCCAGTCAGATACATTGTTTCCTTATCCGAATCATCCATCTTTCTATCGATGAAATTCTGTCTTTGACATGATGTCAATAGAACAGACATCATCAGCATCACACATATAACAAATCGTTTTTTCATTTTATTCAACTTTCTTCTCACAGATGGTATGGACATCTAGTTCCTATACACTGCTGATTAATATGAGAAAACTCGCACTGAATATCACTTTTCTCAAGAGTAACATCGTAATTCTCATTAATATATTCAACAGCAACCTCAAAAGAAATATATGCATCACGCTTACAGCATCTTGGTCCGTTAATCGTACCCATTCTATGGGCAGCCTTGGCAGTAAACAACATGTGATTACCCCATGAGCCATCTGTGGACAAAGGACTTGTACCATCAATATAACTTAATGCAGATCCAAGAGATGTTACAGAACCACAAATACCCCAGTGAGCACATGCCGCACCTGGCACCTTCATACCCTGTGTCATTACCCACTTAAGACCATCATCAAGATTTATATTTCCACCAGCATTTTTAAATGCAACTAAAAGGCAAGCCCCATCAATAATATGATGTTCAGGCCCATGGATTCTTACAAAATCCTCTTTCACAACATTATTAAAAATCTCGATTGGATTCTTACTAGTATGCGCCTTACATGCAGCTAATATTTTTAAACCTAATTCTTCCATATTTCTTAATCCACAGTAAATTTCCAATAGCAAGCACAACCCTTACCTTCTTCGCTTAAATCAGGGTAACAACTTACGCACTCACACTTAATTCTAGAATCGATTTCCTTAGCAAAGTAACCATATTCATATACGGCAGCACTTTTACAAGGATGAAGAGGCATTCCCTTGGATGAACGCGCTTCCTGAACACGGCAAGTTACAATTTTATAGTGAAGACAATCACCTATAATCTCGCAACTTGTGTTATTGGCACGATCTACCATTCTAAGTGGAAGAGCCTTAGCCAAACCTTCAAGGCCAACACCCTCACCTAGGCCTAGAAACTTTTTTATTCTTCTAGCTTCAGTTACGGTGTAACGCTTCCAGGCTTCTTCATCATGATGCATCGCAGCATCCATACCAAGCTCCTTCTCCACTGACTGAAACCAAACTCCATCCATAGCTACAATATTACGGCTATCCGCCATAAGTAGGTCAATCAATTGATCCTTTGAATAACCTTCATAAAGTTCACGTCCTGTTACCATATATCTTCTCCCAAATATTTATATGTATTATCTCATATAAACTGCCCCTATTTTGTAACATGATTATTTTATTATTCGAAAATTAAAGCGGTAAAATATTAGTTATGAAAAATAAAGTATTACGTACAATTTTAAAAACATTAGGTTTCTTTTTCCTTTTTATTATTACGACATTAACCATTGTTATTGTTGGAGCTTGGGGTGCACTAAGACTTGCGTTTGATGGTCCATCCCCTAAATTCAGAGAAATGTTTGTTACTTCCATGATGGAGTCTAGTGCAGGACCTATCGTTATAAGATGGTTCCTCCCTGAAGAGGAAATTCAAGCAATCGTCAGTCAGAATCAGGTCATGGAATTTGATGAAATTACAGACCCTTCCCTAGTAACAATAATGCATAGAGAAGCTGAAGACAAAGCAGAAGCAGCTCAAAACGCAAATCAGCAAGTAGCTGTCGAGGAAAGTCTTGACCCTGATGGTGATGGAATTGAAGTTCACGAGATTTCCGGCCCTATGTATCATGGTTACTTAATGATTGTATATGACCCTTCTCGTGTAATTTGCGGAACAATCAACAACTACTCTCAAGAGGGTGGTGGAATGACACTCGAAAGCCTTATTGAGAAATACGGCGGTGTTGCAGGAATTAATGGTGGCCGCTATGAGGATGAAGGTGGACTTGGTATGGGTGGTTTCCCAATCGGTCTCGTATTCTCACAAGGTTCCCTAAGACATGTAGGTCATCCAAAGATTCTTGATGAAGAGACTGGAGAATATATAGATGATCCAGATCCACAGGAAACTACATTTACCTTCTGTGGTTTCAATAGAGACGACGTTCTCGTAGTAGGTACAATGAGTCCTGAATATGCTCAGGGTATTGGAATCAGAGACGGTGTATCCTTTGGTCCTGCCCTCATCATTAATGGCGAGCCTGCTGTATATAACGGTGCAGGTGGTGGACTTAATCCACGTTCTGCTATCGGACAGAGATCTGACGGAGCTGTTATCCTTCTTTGTATCGAAGGACGTAAGACTTCATCCATGGGTGCCACTATGGCTGACCTCATCGACATCATGCTCGAATACGGTGCTGTAAATGCATACAATCTAGATGGCGGTATGTCTTCCTCTATGTATCTTAACGGTGAGGAAATCGTTGATAATGCTAATGTTCGTTCTGACAGAGCAATCCCTACTGCATGGGTAGTTCTCCCACCAAAGGATCAGGAGGGCTAATCAATGAGATTAATTAGAAAAAAGAGATATTATCCAATATTCACAGTTCTACTCATTCTGTGGCTTATCGGCATAACATATGCGATTTACTGGTTCTATGGTGAAGCTAATGCATATATGGTCCATTACGAAGAGGTGTACCAATCATCTCTTCCTAACCTTGTCGCTGATGATGTCTTCACTCACTTTGATAGTTATGATGTTGACTATATCTATGCCAATATGTCTGAAAAACCAAGAATTTCCAAGTTCGAATCAGACGCACAGGTAAAAGAATATATCCATGCTATGCTCGATGGAAAGAAAATGACATATCAGCCTTCTAACAAATACTCAGATGCTGTTCCTACGTATGTTGTAGAAGCAGATGGTTTTGTTGTAGCTGAATTTTCGCTTTGTAAAGATTTACAGAACCCTAAGGAGTTTGGATTCCCTACATGGCAGCTCAAGGAAATTAGTTATTATACAGAACCATTTGAGACCGTATATATCTCTGCCCCATCTAACTTCCATGTATATGTTAACGAAATTCTTCTCGATGACACATATGTATGTTCCGACGAGATTAAGCCATCAGATGAGAACTACCTTCTCGACTATAATACTATGCCTGGAATTCACGATTTCTATGTGGCTGATTTCTACATTGAACCTGAGGTAATAATTACCGATATGTTCGACGAAGAAGTAGAAGTAGATTACAACGAAGAAACTGATATTTATTCTACTGGATACACAGATCACCATATCGACCGTGCAGAAATAGAAGAATTTGCTTATAACTACACAATCACATTTGCCAACGTTATCTCTAAGGATGATCGACTTGAAAACTTAAAGCCTTATTTCCCAGAAGAAAGCCAGCTATATGATTCCATTAGCCGTAATACTGCTTTGAAGTATTTCATGGCTCACTCTAATACAACAATTGAGAATCAAGAAATCAAAGAATTTATTTCTTATTCAGAAGATGTTGTTTATGTAGAAGTATATATCGAACAGCACATGCAAACAGGCGGAGAAATCACTGTAGTTCCTACAACTGCACGTCTCTACTGTGTAAAGCTTGATGGTGAGTGGAAAGTAATCTCCATGAGATTCTAACCATTACTACAAAGACACACCAAACACCCAGATAAGGAGTAACCCATGAAGCTTTATCTCGCACCTCTCGAAGGCATAACTGGCTACATTTTTCGTAATAGCTACGAAAAGCTTTATGGCAATATCGATAAATACTTTGCGCCTTTTGTATCACCTACCGAATGTTGCGCACTAACACCAAAGGAACGTAAAGATATTAATCCAGATAATAACCAAGTTTCTTATCTTGTTCCTCAAATACTCACATGCAAATCTAGCTGTTTTATTGACGCCACCAAAGAGTTACAGCAAATGGGATATGAGGAAATCAACCTTAATCTTGGTTGCCCTTCAGGCACTGTTTGTGCCAAGGGAAAAGGCGCAGGATTTTTACCAGAAACAGATAAACTAAAGTCTTTTCTAGATGACATTTATGCTTATGGCGACGCCAACAACATAAAGATTTCCATTAAAACTAGGCTTGGATTCTACTTGGCAGATGAATTCTATGACTTAATTGAAATTTTTAATGACTACCCTGTCCACGAATTAATTGTTCACCCTAGAGTCAGAACTGACTACTACAAGGGAGAACCACGCCAGGAATACTATGCATATGCCCTTGATCACGCTAAGTGTCCTCTAGTCTATAACGGTAATATCTTCTCAAAAGATGATTACGATAACTTATGTCAGAAACTAAATCATAATGTAGATACTGTCATGATTGGACGTGGTGTATTAGCTAACCCATCACTAACAAACGAACTATTAACCGGAAACACCAACATAGACTTTAATCGCTTCTGGGAACTTCACGACACCCTCTACCATGAATACCAGAAAGTCATGTCACCAGACATTAATGTTCTTTTCAAAATGAGAGAACTTTGGACTTACTGGAAGTCGTCATTCGAAGAAATAGACCGCGACTACAAGCATATAATGAAGGCAAAAAAATACGCAGAATACGAAAGCATCCTGCGTAATCTTAGATAGTCTTTTACTCAACGCTCTTATTATAGTACTCCTCAAGTTCAGGCCTACATGAGATAAACAACTTCAGCCAGAACATCATACCAAGTGAAATCAAAAGACATCCTAAATATAGATATTCCACAAACCGCTCCTCTCCTCTTAACTCAAAACATAACCTCTTAATTTAAATTATACTTTGAAGCAAATGAAGAAAAAGCAAACAATAATAGAATTATCGTTTTAATTTTCCGATATCTGCAAGTCTATCAAGAGCGGCCAGAAGAGTCTCATCCTTCTTTGCAAAATGAAATCTAATAAGATGATTAACAGGTTCTCTGAAAAAACTAGAACCTGGCACTGTTCCTACACCAACCTTGCTTGCCAAATCCACACAAAACTCATTATCGTCTTTATACCCGAACTCACTAATATCCATTAACACATAGTAAGCACCTTGTGGCTCAGTAAAGGTCAGCCCAAGATCTCGCATGCCACCAACAAACAAATTCTTCATGTGCGTGTAGTGATCCTGTAAATTCTGATAATATTCATCACCAAAATTAAGGGCAGTAACTGCTGCTTCCATAAGAGGAGCTGCTGCACCTACAGTCAAAAAGTCATGTACTTTCTTTACTCTCTCTGCCACTTCTGGAGGTGCAATAACATATCCCAAACGCCATCCAGTTATAGAATATGTTTTAGATAAAGAATTACAAACAATTACCCTGTCTCGAAGACCTGGCAATGTCATAGCATAAACATGCTGATGTGGCTTATACAAAATGTGTTCATATACTTCATCTGTAATAATCCACGCGTCATACTTTCGAGCAAGTTCACCTATAAAAGTCAACTCATCTCTAGTAAAAACCTTTCCACATGGGTTAGATGGATTACAAATTACAATCGCTTTAGGCTTCTGACGGAAAGCATCCTCCAAAACCTCTGGGTCAAAGTTAAAAAGTGGTGGGACTAATGGCACATAAATAGGTTCTGCACCAGACAAAATAGTGTCCGCACCATAATTCTCGTAAAAAGGCGAGAAAACAATTACCTTATCCCCAGGATTTGCCACTGACATCATGGCAGCCATCATAGCCTCTGTACTACCACAAGTAACAACAATTTCCTTCTCAGGGTCAATATCTACACCAGCAAAATGCTTGTACTTTGAAGCCAACGCATCTCTAAAGTTTTTGGCACCCCATGTCAAAGCATACTGATGAGGTCCTACAGGGGCCACGTTCTTTAACGCATCTGTTAACTCCTTAGGAGGATCAAAATCTGGAAATCCTTGCGATAAATTAATCGCATTATATTGATCAGATATACGTGTCATTCTTCTGATAACTGAGTCTGTAAACTTTGATGTTCTGTCACTTAATGCTGGCATCTTAATTCCCCTTTACTTTATATAGCTCCATTATATCCAATAAACATTTCAAAAATGTAAGATTTAGCGTCGAAAATGAAAGACACATCGATGTTTCATTAACTTATAACTTCGTACAATCAAATCATAACAAACACGAAAGGTGGACGCGCAAAATGACAAATACGATCAGAAAGACATTAAACCTCGAGATGAAGGACAGCTATTACAACAAGGCAGATTGCATCATCGAAGCACAGGAAATTATTGACTCAGAAAAAATCACAGGCATGACAGTGCATCAAGTTGCTGAGGAAATTTATACTCACGCATTTGTTTTCTTTAACTTCCATTTTCTCCCAAAATTCATCCGCGAGACAAAGCTTGCTCGTCGCATCTTCAATTCTGCAGCAAATGGAGTAGATCTTGAAGACAATGGAGATACACTTAAGAGAAGAATCTGCTATTCCTTGATTTGGGCTTTCTGCTAATCAAAGTGCTATTATTAGATGCTTATTACTTCAAGCTAACATTAACCCAACATGAATCCATTCTTGCAACTACAATTGAACAATAGTCATCACCATATGATGTCTGATTCATATCGCAATAACCAAGATAGTTCTGGTATGAAGCAGGATCCAAATTTAAATACTCATCTGTTAAAACTGCATCCTTAAGTGATACCCACTCATCCGTTACGGTTGCTCCAGAAATCTCGCAATTCACTACTTGTAATTTTCCTTCAGCATTAAAACGAAGTGATAATTCAATTCCACTTGCTGTGCGATAAGATATAGTCACTCCACCGCCCTGAATATAATTGGTGTTATCATAGACAAACTCACTACCACCATTTGCACCAATTTGAGCAGCAATCTCATTTGCTAGTAAAGTTGGGTCTACATTGTCAGGCGCCTCGTATACAGGCATTTCTGGTCGTGAACTAAGCACATCTGTTCCGTTAACAAGCACTTCACGCAAATAAGAAATATCATAATAATTAGCTTCAACTTGATCCATGCTGTTATAAAAAGTAATTTTGACACCGCCAAGAACACTTCCTGAACCATTTCCACTACCATTTACAAGCGTATCAAAAGAAGCTTGTGTAAGAGCTGTGCCAAGTGCTGTAGGAGCATAATCATAACCACGAGTACCTGCTACAACATTAGGATCAGAATCAACAGATGCCTGACCAAATCCATAAAAGCCCTTAGTAGCATCAAATACAAAACTATTACCTTCAATGTGATATATATTAGTCTTACGCACACTATAAGTCTCGCGAGTCTCACTATCACAACTAGCGTAGATATACATGACACCTTCATCCTCATATACACCGTACATCATAGTACCGACATGATCCGCGCCAAGTTCAGTGATAGAGTCAACCTGATCAATAAGAATAATCTCATCATCAACCAAAGAATAGAAGCGTGCTGTTACTGAGTAAAAATTTGACTGTGGTCCATACCACTCGCTCATAACAAGTCCAGTACTTGTATGATCCCACTCTACACTGCCGAGAGAGTATGTAACAAGATCTAATATTCCATCCGCATTATAGTCACGAACATCTGCAGACAAAATACCATTTCTAGCCATCATATCTGGTGTCTCATGGAATGGGATATCCTGAAAATTCACAATAACAGATGACGCAAGATTTGTTAGCCCTTCAGCAGGGATCAAAACATCATTAATGTAGTCATAATACATTTGTGTAATATCTTCTGCAGTGTCAACATCTGTATTATCACTTTCGGATTCATTTACATCATCATCTTTATCATCCAAGAATTCAATCTCTAATTCTTTTTTATCTTTATGAGACTTCTCGTCTTCTTTTTTATCATTACTTCCACATGCAGCCAAAGGTAAAAGCATACCGCCTACTAATACTACTGACAACAAGCCACGAAAATGTTTCATATTAATTGCCTCTCCATACACTTAATAACAACATTATCTCACAGTAATTGTTTCAAGTTCATTAATTTCTCCAGATTTTAACGAAAGTGTGCCCATATCATTAGGATCATCAGACCAATCACCCAAATCCGAATAACAAAGTACTCCGACTACCTCTGTAAAAGAAGGATCTGCAAATGCTTCCAATGCGATCTGATAGCGTCCATTATTAGGAACACAAATAGAGAAAGTTCCATCTTCCATGGCCGTTGTATAGTACACTTCTCTAGTGTCAACGTTATATAACAAGAGCACTGAGCTGACAGCGCATTCAACAGGATTTATAACAAGATTAAATCTAATATAGCCTTCGTTAGAGGTTAGTTTTACCGTCTCAAAACGATCGCCTGCCATTCTTGTTTCTTCCCAATACTCCTCAATAATTGGAATAATCTCTTCGTGACCGCAAATTTGGGCAGATACAACAAGGACCGCATAAAGGTCATCATAATCTGCCTTTGGTGTATGAAGATACATTGCTTGGAAAAAGAAAAAACCAAGATCATCAAGACTAATGCCTTCTTCATAAAGAACATACGCTAAATGAGAGAACAAGGAATCATTATTATGCACTCCTCCATTATCAGAAATATCTGACGCACCTGAGTTAGGGAGAGCGATTGTATTTGAATAATACGGATCACCTACAACTAAAGGTTGACCATATTCTGTAGGATTACTCATAGAACGAAGTGTATTACCACTTGTCTCTCCGATAGACCATGTAACATCGTCCGTCTCACCCATAGACATCTCAGCGATATTACCCATAATATCTGAGAATCCTTCGTTAATTGCACCATACTCGTTGTAGTATAGGTTTCCCTGACGTGCAAAAGAAGTAACAGAGTGTGTAAACTCATGAGTTGTAACATCCATACTATAGCCAAAAGTATTAGCATCAGATGTACCAAATACTGACCAACCATTGATTAATCCCATGCTACACTGATTATCAACAGGATTGTGTTGACTATCACACCATCCAGTAAGAATAAGTGTAGGAATACCAAATCCATCTGATGACAAATAGTTAAAATTTGTCTTATAAAAATCATAAGACTGAATGTAGTTATAGTAAGTAATCAAATGGTTTTCGTCCCACTCTTCTGGATCATCTGACTTCTCAAAAGTTAGCGTACCCCTATAAATAAAAGAGTAAAAATCAGCAAGAATAATCTTACGAGATGGATCTGCAAGATAATATTTACTGTCTCTGCTGTTATATGACACAGGCACACTGAAAGTAAAATCCTCACCATCTCTTTTTACTGTAAATGTATAATCAACAGCTACTAAATTACTGAAATATTCATCGTTATCATGCTCATCCAAATTCTCTTCAATAAGATTATTGGTTGGATAATTCTTAAGATAATTTCCATCAAAATCAACGTAATGAACAAGATATGGCATATCTGCTCCGTCTGACGCGAATGGATTATCTGTATAAATGCGATAACAACGTGTTGACTGAATCTGTGCATCATTTAATACACACTGCGAAGTATAATCAGAGAAAACCGTAAGTATAATACCTTGGTTACTAATAAGATCTGTTACAACTGCCTCAGCTTCCTGGGCTGTAATTTCAGTACCTGTATATGAAGTATTAAGGTGAGGAACCAAAGATGACTGAACCATAATTGGGATATTATCCTCATTAATAAGAACCTTCAAAGTAGAGTTAGCAACTTCAAAATCACCATCCATTTGACGGAAAGTAAAAGTAATGCATCCATTAACTGTAGTCTGAACAAGTGGCTCTAACTCTTCACAACTATCTAATCCAAGGAGGTCAGATATTTGCCCAATAACGATTCCTAATTCTGGATAAGTATGAACAGGAGTTTCATACAATGTACCAACAATTGTCGTAACATAACCTTCATCACTATGAACGATAATTGCATTGTTATCGTTCATCTCCTGAATATCTTCTTCAGTAAGTTGAACTATCTCTACATCATCATCAGGTACTGGCTTCGGAGCAAGTTTGCCTTTGTCATCCATATCAGACTTCTCATAAGAATACCAATCTTCTACATCAAAAGAAGTCTCTTTATCCTCAGCCGCAAATGACAATGTCGACCAACTAGAGACAACAACAGACATTGCTAAAAATGAAGATACTACTGACTTAAATCTATTCACTATTCTATCCTCCCAAATAATCCATGCATTAACATCATTATAGGAGTTAATTATAGATTCTAGAAAGAAATAAAAGCAAATAAAATTTGAGCATTATTGCTAAGCATTTTGAAAATATAGCCGTATTATACAGGTTTATCTCCCAAAGAATAGCAAGAAACACCAAAAATCACGTCAAATTCGAGAAAGTCTCATTAAGGGCAGCAGCTGCCTCATCCAAGGATAACTCACCATACAAGTACATATCTGCATAAGTCTTAAACGCATCTTGAACGTCGCTATTTTCGAGCATAGGATTAATTAGAACCATGGAGCCCATATTATCTCTCATGACTTTACCAGCATCATACTCAACGCCACTTAACATATCATTTTCTGTAAGTGTCTCAAGAGCAGTAACACTAACTGGTATTCCACGTTCTGTACCCTGAAGCATGATAAACTCTGGAGAATTAAGAAGGTAGTCCAAAACTCTTCCTGCTTCCTCTGGATTATCACAATTTGCACTTATTGCGAACATAGTTGCAGGCTTAATGTACCATCCATTACCACCTTCATTTCCTGTCGAGATAAAATCTCCAACGATTACAGGAACATTATTTTCGACAAGTGGGCTACAGTATCTTTGAGCATCAGATGCCCAGCATGAAACACCAGCGACATTTCCTGCACCAAAGTATGAAACTTCAAACTCAGATGGTGGCATCAACACGTGATTATTTACAAGCTCTCCATAAAATTCAAGAATGTTTTTAATATCACTCTCTGTGCCTATATAATTACCATTTTCATCAAAAAGTTGAGAATTATAATTCTGCTCATACCAAGCATTTAACACAAGAAATACATGCTTATAAATCATTCCTAACGGATACATATCATCATCACGCATAGCATCCGCTGCAACAAACAAATCATCCCATGTAGATGGAGTGCTTAAGCCATAAGAACTATAGATTTCACCATTATAGAAAAAACAACTCGTATTATATGCTGTTGGCAAAGCATTAAGTTTTCCATTCATAGTTCCTGTAGCAAGATCAGCTGCTGTGAAATTCGAGAAATCAATAACATCTGACAGTCCAGACAAGTCATAATATCCAAGTCCATCACTAGAGTACTTTGTAAGCCATGCATAATTTATCTGCATTACATCCGCATTGTTATGGGATTTCATAAGCATCTGATAGCGATTCTCATATCCATTCCAAACGGCATAGGAATAATCAATTCTAATATCTGAATTATTTGCTTCAAAAAGGTTTAGTCCTTCAATCATATATTCATGACGAGGGTCATTACCCCACCAAGATACCGAAATAGGTTTACTACTACTCTCCGGTCTTACCGTTACCAAGACATCAGAAGAACAGCTCGTAAATAATACGGCCATCATCATCAAGCAAGATATATATTTTAAGTAGTTTTTCCTCATTATTTTGGACCTTTCACTTAAACGTACGTTGGCTTACCCTTGCCATTACGCTTAGATTCATAAAGCGCTGCATCTGTTCTCTTGTAGAGATCTTCATACTTAGAATCATCTCCACCTTCGATAAGAACACCCATACTAACTGACAGATTAAACTGCTCTATCTTATCTTTAAACATCTTCTCGAAAGCAATATATACACGATCAGACTTATACTTTGCCCACTCTTCTGCTCTTTCCTCAGACTTATCAATAAATGAGCAATAAACAGCAAACTCATCTCCACCAATACGGCCAACCTTAACAAACTCCTCAGAGAAAACTTCACTTAAAAGTCTACCCATATTAATGATTACTTCATCACCAACTTTATGGCCCAACTGGTCATTAATCTGCTTAAAGTTATCAAGATCCATAATAAAGAATACCTTAGACTGTATTCCGTTGGTTGATTTCAAGTCAGCCTCGGACTGACGTCTGAATGAAGTCTTATTAAGAAGACCTGTCATGAGGTCCGTAGATGCGTCACCTTCTAACTTTTGAACTACATCAGTAACAGATTTATTAAATCTAGAAAGAATCAAAAGCTGAACTAAGATAATTGCAACAGAAATTACTACAACAATCATGATTACTGTTGTACGAAGAGCAATCTGATCTTTCATAAGATAAGAAGTCGGAATAGATGTAACAACTCTCCAGCCATTATTGAGATTATTAGAAGTTACAAGATAATTATCATCCATGGCACTAATACCCGTCTGATCATTAATCATTGAACTGATATCTTCTGGTAAACAATTAGAAACTTCACTCTCATCAGTTGAATAAATAATCACTCCATTACCGTCTAACATACGAACAGTCATCTGAGAAAGTTCATCTGGCACTGTAAACACTCTATCAAACTCATTTGTATAGAAAGATAAAACAGCGACAGCATTAGGGTTAAGTCTTTTAACGAAATAAATACGATCATTATTTCCCATAACACCAGTTGCCCAGCCTTCTTCTCGTCTATTATCAGTGATAAGACTAGAGAAGTAAGCATAAGTGCCACCGTTAGGGAACATACTCTCTGTTGTCTGAGATATCCATCCAGCATTTTTGTCATTTGAATAGACTACGCCAAAATCACAAAAATTCTCCATCATACCCAAATCAACAATTCGAGCTGTGATTGCATCCTTTGCAACAATTCTCTCGTAATCTGTTAAATCTGGATTTGTATCATAATATGCATAATAATTTTCATCTGAGAACAAGAGAGAACAAACTGTCTCAACAGTATCTAGATAGCTATCAACATTAAGTTCTATCTGATGACTATCCGCAGCGATAAGGTCAGATGCATTTTTCTCCATAGTTTTTCTAGAAGAGTTAATAAACATAGAAGAAGTAACCACAGCGAAAATCACTGTAATCACAATATAAATGGCACCAAATATAAGTTGAATTCGCTGTATACTTTTTCCCACTATAACCTCAAAATCTATAAAGCTTATTTCACTATATAGTAAAACTTCACAGGTTCATTGTACACATTTAAGTTGGTTTTTATTCGATTTGTTAGAAACTCACTCCAAAATATATTCTTCACCAGGCCTTAATACAACAACTCTTTCAGGGTTTACAACATTGTTTATTAAATCATCAGGATTACCATTAAAAGGCGTCATCTCTGGTGCATCTACAGTTCCCCAATGAATTAAAATCAACTTAGAATTAGGATATGTATTTGCTAACTTATATGCATTTTCCAAACCAATATGGTATTCGTTATCAGAAAAATCAAACAAGATTATGTCGGGTTCTTCCATCTGTAGTTGCTCCTCCATCAGCCTCGAGTCACCTACATACCAGATTTTCTTGCCATGGGTAGTTACATAGAAACCGCTATATTCTTCCTTAGCCCATACTCTATAATTAAATTCCTCAAGATCATTTTGCCAATTATGATCTGCTGGAGTGAATTTAACATTAACATCATCGATATCCACTTCATCCCACCAAGTATGACCACATGCATCCACTCCACATTCATCTTTCATTAGTGATGCAACATAATGTGATGTATGAACTTCCCTGGTAACTGGTGCCAAATGTTTAAGTGTTGGCCTGGAATAATGATCATTATCCACGTGGGATACAAAATAGCCATCGACCTTAGTAACATCCCTTGGTTCCGCGACCATATCAATTAACAAAGGCATATCAAAACCTTCTAGTAATGGATCAATCATTATTATTGTTCCAAAAGAATTAATCATGGCGCCACCGCCACCCAACCAGTAAACGCCTATGTGATTATTATTTTCGAAATCCTTGGGGATTAGCTTTATTGTACTGAGGGCCTGGGCCTGACCTTTATCATTAATGTAAAAATTACGCATATTGTATCCTTCTTTTAAGTAAAAACTCGTTTCAAATCTCTTTTCCACATTCGGATAGCAGGATATATCACAATAATCTCTGATATAACAAAAGCAAACCAAATTAGATTTATATTTCCTGTTAAAGAGAGAAGATAAGCTAAAAGCAAAGGCAAAATTGCTTGTCTCAGCATTGTAAGTAACATACTAGAGTTTGCTCTAGAAAGGCCCTGTAAAGCAGATGAAATAACAAGGTTAGGTATAGAAATCAACCACACCAGTGCAAAAAATCTCACAGCAGATACACCTATTTGTGCCATAGTATTTGAAGCTTTAAACAACATCATCACTTTATCTGGAAATATTATGAGTATCAGGAATAGCGGAATATACAATATCACTGAGTCCAAAATCGCATATCGTATCGATTCCTTTACTCTTTCCTTTATTCTAGCTCCATAGTTAAAGGCAACTATTGGTATTATGCCATTATTAATTCCATGTACAGGAACTGTACATATACCTTGCATTCGACAGCATACACCAAATACTGCAATCGCCGTTGATGAGAATCCCAACAAAATAGTATTCATCGCCACATTCACAAAGCTAGTAACTACTTGAACTAATGTTGATGGAAATCCGACTTTAATAATATCTTTAATACTTGTAATATCCGGATGCAAAGTAAAACTAAACGGAATTTCTTTGTTCCATTTGCGATTTATAAGCATACCTGCAAGCGAACCAACACACTGACCTATTACAGTAGCAATAGCAGCACCTCTTGTGCCCATATTCAGAACAAAAATAAAAACGGGATCTAAAATTATATTTGTGATAGAAGCTGCTGATAACGTAAATAAAAACAGGTGGCTTTTTCCACTTGCAATAACAAATCGATCAAAAACCCACTGACCCATTTGGCCAAAGGAAAACAACATACATATAGATAAATATTCACATCCATACTTAGCTATTGCCTCATTTCCACCACATTGCCAATCAAAATACAGTCTAACGCCTATCAAGCAAACTAATGAAATCAATATCCACTCGCACACAGCAACAAAAATAGCTGCGCTAGCAACTTTGGTAACCCTTTTCGCGTCCCTTTCGCCAAGTGCCTTCGAAATGGCTGCGTTTAATCCAACTGCATTTCCAAGACCAAGTGCAGAGACAAACATTTGCACAGGGGCAGAAAGTGAAATCGCTGTAAGAGCATCTTCCGATATTCTGGATACGAACACAGAATCTACAAAATTATATAGAGAATTGATTAACAGACTTAACATTAAAGGCACACCAGTCGTCAATATCAATCTACTCATCTTTTCTGTGCCCATTTTGTTATCCATGTTTATTCTCCAACACTAAACTCAACTGTAACATCTCCACTGCCGAGCGCCTTTTCCCAATCTGATAAATCTTCTACTCTACCAATTCTTGTATAACTCCAAGAATTACTACCATAGAAAATCACAATATTATTTCCGTTATAAAGAACTATATCTCCACTATGAGTTGTGGTCTGTTTATCACTTCTTGTAAGACTTCTATCTAACGAACCCACCTTCTCAAAACCTGAATAATCCTTCATATCAATAACTATAGGCCCATCCTCCAGAATTTTTATCAACTCTGCAGTCGTTGCGTTATCTTCTAGTATTACTTCGAATCTATATTCTCCAACTGTTACAATCATATTTGTCTCCATTTCACGACTATTCTGATTTTTACAGGATGCAAAACACATGCACATCAGTAACAAAAATAAAAGTAGTATCCGTTTCCTCATCAGACTTGTTTCCCTAAATTATATGCATCTACAAGCTTTGTATTACCAGAAATAGTTCCAGGACCATCTACGCCTCCACAGAATATAGAACCTTTTAATTCTGAATTCTCATAGCAGTCAATCCAACCCTGTAAACCAGAAATTGCACGCTCTGGTACATGTTCTTCATCTTCTGCAGCAGTAGACAACATATATACATCACTAAACTTATAATCTTTTGAATACATAGAATTCATGCGATCAATAAGTGTCTTCATTTGTCCAGACATCTCATAGTAGTAAATAGGTGTTGCCCACACTACAACATCAGCATTAAGAACCTTCTCAGCAATCTCAATTGCATCATCTTTGATTACGCATTCACCAGATTTTTGACAAGCAAGACATCCTAAGCAAAAACCTATATTTTTCCCCTTAAGAGAAATCATTTCTACATTATTGCCCGCTTCTTGTGCACCTATTGCAAACTGCTGAGCAAGCACATCTGAATTACTATTAGCTCTAAGGCTAGTCGAAATAACTACAACACTTTTACTCATGCTTCTACACCTCCAACTATGTTGTTACTGTAACCCACTAATCCAACTGCTAGACATGTAAATATAGTTGCAGTTAACAGTATTGAAATGATTTTCTTAAGGACAAACATACCTTTTATCTTCCCATCTTCTTTGCAAACTTCTCGAGTTCTTCTGGGATATGAATTGTCTGAGGACACACCTGTTCGCAGCTACCGCATCCAACACAACATTCAGGCTGCTTATCACTATCAATTGAAGCCAGTGCCATAGGAGCAATAAAATCACCTGAACCCGCAACCATTGCCTCGTTATAGAGTTTAAGAAGGAAAGGAATATCCAAATTCATAGGACACTTACTTACACAATAATGGCAGCCTGTACATGGCACTGTTGTCTTTCTAATCATGTCACCAGCAATATCGAGGATAAGACTCATTTCGGATTCACTTAATGGCTTTTTCTCTTCGTAAGTTTTGATATTAGCCTTAAGCTGATCCATATTAGTCATTCCAGAAAGTGTCACTACTACACTTGGGATAGACTGAAGGAATCTAAAAGCCCATGCAGGTACATCTTCATCTGGTCTTGCTGTCTTAAGCTTTGCTGTTGCCTCGTCTGATAGACTTGCAAGTTGCCCGCCTCTTACAGGCTCCATGACCCATACTGGAATATTCCATTTATTGAGAAGATCCACTTTACTCTTGGCATCCTGAAATAGATAGTCAAAATAATTAAGTTCTATCATGCCAAATTCCATATCTTTTCCATATGCTTCTAGGAACTTTGTAATGCAAGCAACATCACCGTGGGCAGAAAAACCAAGGTGCTTAATTCGACCATTTCTCTTCTGCTCTATAAGGTATTCATAAATGCCAAACTCAGGGTCAAGATATGCATCTATGTTCATCTCACATACGTTATGGAATAAATAGAAGTCAAAGTACTCAACTTGACACTTCTGAAGCTGTTCCTCAAAGATTTCCTTAACCTTAGGCATATTGGAAAGATCATATCCAGGAAATTTTGAAGCTAAATAAAAACTGCTTCTGTCATAGTTTTTAAGAAGTTCCCCCACTACCAGTTCAGACTGACCACCGTGGTAGCCATAAGCAGTATCATAATAATTAATACCTGCCTCCATGCAATATGCAATCATCTTCTTGGCACTTTCCACATCAATTTTACTATCATCACCATCTATAACAGGAAGTCTCATATTACCCATGCCAAGAGCTGAAAGTTTAATACCATTAAAATCGTTATAAATCATTTTACTTATCTCCTTTTAGTTTTCTAGCAATTTTCTCAAGTACAGCAACTATCTCTCGATCTTCTGAACTCAAGGATTTATAAACCGTAGCCTCTTTTTTATAAAGATCTGAAAGGATGCTATCTGCATATTCTTTCCCACTTTCCGTAAGAACGATAGACATTTCTCTTCTCTTTCCTTTAATAGGAACAAGCTCAACATACCCATCTTGCTGAATCTCTTTTATAACTGTATTTACCGTTGTTTTTGGAAGCTCCCACTCATTACTAATTTCAATTTGCGTATGTGGTTTGCCATCATTTAGCGCATACATAACCCATAACAATGCTGGAGAAACATTACTTTGCTTTGCAAATTCCCCATAAAAGGAATCTACATGGTAAAGCGCTCTTCCAAAGTCATAGAAAAAACTTCTTGAATTCATACCTCGCCCTCTTTATAATACGATTTCGTATTTTATAGTAATATGTATTTGCATTTTATTCAACGATTTTTTCTCTTTTATATTTATTTGCGCATAAAAATCGTGCCACCACAAGGTGACACGACATTTTCACGCATATACAATATCAAAACTCCGTTACATCGTATTTTTTAACTCGTCTCCAGTTCATAAATACAACTGGGAGAACAACTGCGACATTACAAACAATAGCCATTATTACAGCAATTGTTGGCACATACCAAAATCTCTGGCCATTTTCAAACAACACTGCATTGAGAATAGATACAACCACAGAAGTAATTAAAACTCCGAAGAAGATTCCCAAACCGTCCATTATAAGAACTTCGCCAAAAATCTTCTTGAAAATCTCGCTACTTTTAATTCCAATTCCTTTGTAGAGTGAGAACTCAAATCTACGTCTATCGTAAACCGCAGTGAACACCGCATTTACTGTGATGATGAGTACTACAGTCACAAGGATAGTAACGAGAACGAGGACATATCTTAGCATACCAACCTGTTCAATCATGTCATCCTGGTCGGTTAAGTTTGACATAACAAGTAGTTTTGGATACTCACTACTAATCTTTTTTACCGTGTCCTCCAAAGCTTCTGACACTTCATCTGTATCGGAACTAACTCCAAAGAGCCCAACCTTGATTGGCTTAGCAGGAGTATCACGAAGGATCATAGCTACTCCTTGATAGTTATCTTCAATAACACCAAAACACTGATAACCTTCGCAGTCTAATACTTTCTTGATTATCACATCATCAGTAAAAGTAGTCATATCATCTGGGTCAGTAAATACATCTCCTTCTTTGACATTCAACGCATTAGCAAGATACTTGGATATTGCAATCTCATGATCTCCGAGCTCGAGGTCATCAGGGATCTCAGGAAGAATTGCACGGAGCTTATGATAATCCTCTGTGCTACTACACATGAAGTAAGTACTTCCGCACTCCTGACCAAGGATACACTCGTAATTACAAGCAACATCAAATCCATAAAGGATTGTTGTAGCGCCATCAACTTTATAATCATCAATATGCGAACAAAACTCACTAAACGCATCACGTGTCTCAGCACTATTACCTCTAGAAGTTATCCTGATAAAAGGAGTTCCTCGCTGGTTATTGATTGCGAAATCTGAATAAATACAATCCGAATACATTCCAGCGATGAGCGGCACCATCGTGAAGGCCAGCATTAACACTAAGATTAGCGCCCTTGATTTGTTCCTAGATAGGAACTTAAGCGGAGATAGAGATTTCATACTACTTCCCCCGCCTTCTTGATTGATGAGATGCTGCCATCCCACACTTCAACCATCATATCTGCGTCCTTCATAATACTTCTGTCGTGAGTGATTACGATTACGAGGCGTTCCTTGGAATACTCCTTAAGTCTATTCATTACAAGGAAAGCATTCTCGTGGTCGAGTGATGCCGTTGGTTCATCAGCAAAAAGCACCTTAGGGTCGTTCATCATAGCTCTTACGATTGCCACTCTTTGACGCTGACCACCTGAAAGATGTGATGGCTTTTTTCTAAGTTCGCTCTGCTTGAGGCCAATGTCGATAAGGAGCTCACTAGCCTTCGCCTCAGCGTCCTTCTGCGGCATAGTTGATGCCACCGTAGCGTTTTCAATAGCGTCCATATATGGAATGAGGAAATGACGCTGGAACACAAAACCGAACTCATTTCTTCTAAGGTCCTGACGTCTGCCCTCAGTTATAGACTGTAGCGACTCGCCGTTATAAAGGATATCGCCACCAGTCAACTTCTTAAGAGTCGACATCGTGTACATCATAGTCGACTTACCTGAACCAGAAGGACCAATAATTCCAACTAAGCCCTTCTCAGGAAACTCCATACTAATTCCCTTCATAGCATAAACTTTTTCTTCCTTATCCATGTCATAAATCATTGTTGCATCTTTTAACTGAAACATATTAACCCCCATTATTCCTCGATATTATCAACTGTCTGAACGCCTCTTATAGTGAAGAAAACCGGCACCTGACAAAGTGCGAAAATCAACGCATACATCTCGATTGCCAGTAAAGCATCCTTCGGTCTTATCATCTGAACATGTCCCAAACCAAGTGGATATATTACAAAATTATCGAGCACCACTACTGCAGCACCTGATACCAATACGCCTATTCCTGCAGCAATCACAAAACAAATCAGCATCTCCTTAAGCGCCATTGCATATATCTGTCCCGAAGTAAATCCTATGGATTCAAATAGGCACCATTCTTCTCTTCTGTCCCTTATGTGCAGCGCGAAAACAACCGTCACGCAAATAGCTAACAACACAGTTGCAACAATCGTCACAAGCTGCTTAATATCATCAAGACCATTTATCTCATTTTTGGCATTATCCATCACAAGATCGTAATCCACTGGAATACATGGAAATCCCTGATCCTCAACATACTTACCATTGACCTTCTGATAATCTGATGGTGCCACCAAATAAAAGTAGTTATGTTCATCGACAGCAGGAAGTCCATACATCGCATATACAGGTGTATCAACCTTACCAACAATCTTATAGCTGCTACCTAAATAACGAAGAAGTTCATCTCCTCTATTTATATATGAGTTAGTATCGACAACTAGTTCGCCAGGGTTCTCCGGCCATCTACCTTCAACGAGTTTGGCATCAATTATTTGCGAATACCTATTCATATCATCTGTATTCTCAAAATAGTAAGAACTAATTGTTGTCGCACCTACCATCAATTTAAGGTTGGCAAACCCTCCTCTTACGAGGAATACATCATCGTCACCGACTACTTTTTGGAGTTCTTCCTGCTTTTCGTACAGAATTGGTCTAACAAGTTCATCCCATTCTTCTCTAGTCTCATATTCCCCAAGACTTTCATTATCAATAATGACATGAACCTCAAAAGTTCTCTTAAATGAATCAATACATACGTTTACTAGTGGTTCTCCTATCGCACCCATAAAATACCCAAGCACGTATATCATCACAAAAAACAAAGACAAGCTAACAATTAGCACAGAAGCCCTTTTCTTGTTATGAACGAGATATGGTATTGGAGATAACTTAGACCCTTTAGCCATTTTAATTTCCTTCCCTTATTGGGCTAACAAGCCCATTCCGATTTATGACATCATAATAAAGCAAGGAAGAAAACGAATGAAGTTACTTCAGTCATATCTTCATTATGTTAATGATATGACTTGAGTCATGTTATATCGCGATTATTTGCCTCTAAGCATCAATACGAGTTTAGCTCTGTCATGTACGTCGAACTTGTCGTAGATAGAAGACATATAATTCTTAACTGTACCTTCAGAGATAAATAACATATCTGCAATTTGAGAGTTGGTGCAGCCTTCTTTCAATAAATCACAAATTTCACATTCCCTATCGGTAAGATTTTTATTCTCAAGGATATCAGATGAAACATTCTGATTAGTAGAAGCACCTGTTGCCATCATGTGTGTAAGCTTATCCATTACCTTACTATCAAAGATACTTCTACCCTTAATAGCACCCTCTACAGCTTCAATTATCATATCCTTACCAGAGTCCTTGAGAAGATAACCTGAAGCACCGCCAGCAATAGCGCGTGAGATGTTGCGCTCGTCATAAAATGTTGTAAGAACAATCATTTTAATTTCTGGGTGAATCTCATGAACTTTTGTTATCAGTTCAATTCCACCCATCTGAGGCATATTAAGATCTACAAGCATTACATCTGGACACTCGCCATCAATAATTGCTAGTGCCTCAACTCCGTTAATCGCTTTGCCAATAACTTTATAATTACCTGACATTGTTAGGATGATTTCCAAACTCTCGGTGAGCAAAGGTTCATCATCAACAAGCAAAATCTTAATCATTCACCAATCCTCCTAGGTACATTGAGAAATACAGTAAAACCATCCTCACCATTAATTTCAAAACTGCCGCCTCTGGTCTCGCAATAATCACGCATCTTTCGAAGTCCAAACCCACGATTCAATCGAGCATTCTTCTCATCATATGAAATGACTCCCCATCCACAACCATTATCAGACACCTTAAGACCCACGTTCTCAGTATCCATTATCAACATCGCTACGAAAACAGTCGCTCCACCGTGTTTGGTGCCATTTGTCAAAAGTTCCGACAACACTCCAGACAAAAAGGATGCTGTATCCAAATCCAGTTTTCCCTCTTCATTTATTCGGCCAAAATTATGGTGCACCTTGATATTAGTATCAAGGCAAAAGTTCTTGCACAAATCTCCCAACGAACTAACGTAATCCTTCACAAGAATCATGCCGTCATCAGCATCAAGTGTACGAACTGCACTACGTATCGACTCTATTGCATCATGGACACGTTCATTGGCGAGGTTGACTTTCTCTCCAGCCTTTACTGGTTCCTTCTCAATTAGCATTGATGCTGCATCCAGTGTCACTGAAGCAGCCGATAAAGTGTGTCCAACCGAATTATGTATATCCCTGCTAATTCTCTCTCGCTCTTCAAGTCTAGCATTACGTTCCTTAAGATTCTGTTGCTTGGCAATCTGTTCACGCATCATCTTCTCATGCAAGCCATCAAGCGAGGAAGTTCTCATCACACTCTCAAACTTAGACTCCATTGTATAAATGCGATTCATAACACCTATAAACAGCATCCAAACAGCGAAAACAACTACCAAAATCGCTAGTTTCTGAAATAACTCTAAGCCTCCGACACGTTCAAATATCACATGTGTCAAAAAACCAGAGGCAAGACTTAATGCGCCTAGATAGTATTGGCGATTTATTAAGGGAAGGAAAACTATTCCCATAAAAAACACATGCGTCACCAGCAAAAGAGCAATACCACCAAGGATATAAAATATTGTAGAAATCTTCTTCTGGGGCGCAAATGAAAAGTTATTAAGTACAACCATCATGTAGCAAAAAAATGCACAAATTATACCCATGGATGTCCCATGTATAACAGCATACATTGAACATCCTGCAATCGTTAGGGACGCATAAATCCACGTTATCTGAGTTTTCTTTGAATCCACATTATCCATTAGGATAATTATATCATTCCACTTAAAGTTAACTTAAGTGACCACGGTCATATATCTTTTTATAAATTCTCCATCCAAGACAGAAGTTTATTAAGGGCCTTGTTCTCCTCTCGCTTTTCAAGAAACATTCCCGCAGTATACCAAGAATGTGTATTCTTCTTATCTTCTACAGAATATAGTTCACACTTATTTCCAAGTAATAACGCGTTCTTTTTAAAATCCTCTGCGCACGAATAATTTATAAGGCCATCATGTTCGCTTTGTATTAGCAACATTGGAATCTCACTCTTATTCATAAGAAGACAAGGATCCCCTTCATCTCTATTAAAATCCTTTGCAAATAGTTGATTCAAAAGCATGTTTATAGCCAACGTATGTTTAACCTTGAAACTATATGGTCCGCCTACCCCGACATAACCAATCACATTACTAATATCGACATTCATACGCTCACGGATTGACTCATTATATACAAGAATTGAAGTTAAATGAGCACCCGCTGAAGGTCCAGATACAACTATTTTACTTATATCAATATTCTTCGACTGAAGGTACTTAATCGCAGCATTATATCCCATGCAGACATCTTCAATCTGACATGGATATTTATTCTTTGGTGACAGACGATATCCTAGAGATATTACTCTATATCCAAATCCAGCCATAGCCTGTCCGACAAAATCGAAAAACTTTGGTGATCCGGCATTCCATCCACCTCCGTGAACCCATAGAAAAATCTTGTCGCTTATAACTTTTTCTGGCTCATAGTAAAGAAAGTACTGTTCCTTATCTTCACCAAATGAAATATGTTCCGGTACAACATTTTTCTTTGCCTTAAAAAGCTTCATATAAAGCCCAAAATAGCTTAAATTCTCTCTCATAGAATCATTCATTTATCGTTCCCCCTTTGATCACATTAGAGTAATAGCATCAACCTTGATATTCTCCATGTTAAGCTCACTCATCAAACTTAAGTAGACATTTTCGCTCTTAGCCCCGAATCTAGTTTGCAATTTTTCTACGAAAGCAGAATCTTTCTCACTTGCAACTGCAATTACAAATCTACCTTTAACTGGATTATCGATATACCAAGACGTCTCCCACACAGAGTAGTCGATGATTTTTTGAAATATCTCGCTGGTCGAAGCATTAATGACACCACTCTGGGCAAATTCTATAAGGCAAGCTTCGATAATACTATTTTTCTTATCTTCACTTAACTGTTCGAACTGTTTTGACGGCATATATGTCCCCCTTAATCGTTGATGACCACGTGGTCACCATTTTACAAAATTTAAGGAGTTACTGTCAAGCAACTCCCTTAAATCTTTAAACCAGCCATCTCGGTACAACAAACCAATGCAATAATAAACAAAATGTACAATATTAATACTAGTGCTATTTTCTTTACTATTTCTCCATTCTCTTTTCTCCAGCGATTCGTTCTAGTTACAGGATGGATTTTATATTCCAGAAGAATATCAAGATGTTTCAGCATACTATCAAGCTCGTGACTCAAGCCAGCAAAGAAATATTCTTCAGACACAGTCACAGGATCTGAATCCGATCCCCTATTATGCCTTATATCAGGCGGATCATGATTAATAATTACATACTTTCCATCTGGTTTATTTGGAAAAATATATTTA
>JAKSRH010000030.1 GCA_024403675.1 Saccharofermentans sp.
TGCTGTTCATTATACCATTGCCCTTAGTGTCGGTCAAAAACTCAGTTCTGTATCCAATGATACCTCTAGATGGTACACGGAACTCAAGACGAGCATATCCCTTATCAGGTGGAAGCATATTCAAAAGCTCTGCCTTACGTCTACCAAGCTTCTCCATAACAGGTCCTACATAATCCTCAGGAACATCTACAACGAGCTCCTCTACAGGCTCCATGAGAACGCCATCAACTTCCTTCATGATTACCTTTGGCTTGGATACCTGGAACTCATAACCCTCACGTCTCATTGTCTCAATGAGGATGGAAAGGTGGAGCTCTCCTCTACCCTTTACGATAAATGCCTCAGTAGTATCTGTCTCTTCTACTCTCATGGCAACGTTTGTCTCAATCTCCTTGAAGAGTCTATCTCTCAAGTGTCTTGATGTAACGAACTTACCATCCTGACCTGCAAATGGGCTATCATTAACAGAGAATGTCATAGCGATTGTAGGCTCGTCGATATTTACGAATGGAAGTGGTTCTGCAACGCCGTTAGCACAGATAGTATCACCGATATTGATATCAGGAATACCAGCTACACAAACAATCTCACCAATAGAAGCCTCTTCAACTTCCTGCTTACCAAGACCGCTGAATCTGAGAAGCTTAACAATTCTTGCACTACGCTTTCCTTCTTCACCGTACTTACAAACTGTTACAGCCTCACCCTGCTTTACAGATCCTCTCATGATACGTCCAATAGCAATACGACCAATATATGGGTCTGCATCAATATTGGAAACGAGAAGCTGGAGTGGAGCCTCGCTATCACCTACAGGGCATGGTGTACACTCTACGATAGCCTCGAGAAGTGGCTCGAAGTCCTTTGCGTTTCCTGCTCTATAATCCTTGATATCCATTGTAGCGATACCCATCTTACCGGATGTGTATACGATAGGGAACTCGAGCTGATCATCATCAGCACCAAGCTCGATAAAGAGGTCAAGAACCATATCTACAACCTGAACTGGTCTAGCATCAGGTCTATCAATCTTATTGATACAAACGATAGGACGAAGACCGAGCTCCAAAGCCTTACGGAGTACGAATCTTGTCTGTGGCATTGGACCATCAAATGCGTCAACAACGAGGAGAACTGCGTCTACCATCTTAAGTACTCGCTCTACCTCACCACCAAAGTCAGCGTGACCTGGAGTATCTACGACATTAATTCTGATGTCCTTATACTGAATAGCTGTATTCTTGGCAAGAATTGTAATACCTCTTTCTCTCTCGAGGTCGTTACTATCCATAACCTGCTCGACAATCTGCTCATTCTCTCTATAGATACCTGCCTGCTTAAGCATGGAGTCTACGATAGTTGTCTTACCGTGGTCAACGTGAGCAATAATAGCGACATTACGCATCTTTTCAATTTTAACTTCTGCCATGAATATGAGCTCCTTTATTTAACGATACTAATCTAAATTTAACCTCTAATATTTTCCTACTATAAGTGTCTATTTGTTACTCGACACATTACACAAATTATTGCTCATCTTTGGCGTTCTTATTACGCAAAAAGAATCTTATTGGAGTGCCCTCAAATCCGAAGTTTTTACGAATCTGATTCTCGAGATATCTCTCATAAGAAAAGTGTGATAATTCCTTATCATTTACAAAGAGCGCAAATGTAGGAGGGCATACGGCAACCTGAGTGCCGTAGTAGATTTTTAAGTGCTTACCCTTATCCTGAGGTGTAGGTACCATAGCGATAGCTTCGTTAAGCATATCGTTAAATACACCTGTAGTAAGTCTTCTTCTTGCCTGAGTATTAACCTCAACAATTTTCTGAAAAAGCTTATCTACTCTTTGACCTGTCTTAGCTGAAATAAAGATAACTGGTGCATAATCCATGAAGGCAAATCTATCACGAAGAACCTTAGTCATGTACTCCATAGTACCTGTCTCTTTATCAACGAGGTCCCACTTATTTACTGCGAAAATACACGCCTTACCAGAGTCATGTGCAAGACCTGCAACTCTTGTATCCTGCTCAGTAATACCGACAGATGCGTCAATAAGGATTACGCACACATCCGCATGATCAATAGCAGACAAAGCACGTACCATAGAATACTTCTCGATAACGTCCTCAATCTTACTCTTCTTGCGCATACCAGCAGTATCTACGATAGTGAACTTACCAAACTGATTCTCAATCTCTGAATCAATTGCATCACGAGTTGTACCAGCGATATCAGATACGATACTTCTGTTATCACCTGTCATCTTATTTGTAAGTGATGACTTACCAGCATTAGGACGACCGATAAGAGCTACACGAATCTTATCCTCTTCTTCCTCATTCTCAATATTCTCAGGGAAATTCTCGAAGATAGCATCAAGAAGGTCACCGATACCGAGTCTATGAGCAGCAGAGATTGGCACAACATCACCAAGACCTAAGTTATAGAACTCGTAAATCTCTGCTGGCATCTCACCTACCTTGTCACACTTATTAACAGCGAGAACAACTGGGTGCTTTGCCTTACGAAGCATAACTGCAATCTCTTCATCAGCAGCAGTCATACCTGTCTTCAAATCAACCATAAATACGATAACATCTGCAGACTCCATAGCAATCTCTGCCTGAAGTCTCATGCCCTTAAGAATAACGTCATCATTACTAGGCTCGATACCACCTGTATCAATCATAGTAAATTCTTTCTCACGCCAGACAGCGTTGGCATAAATACGGTCTCTTGTTACACCAGGTGTATCATGAACAATAGAAATTCTTTCACCATACAATGCATTAAACAAAGAGGACTTACCTACATTAGGACGACCTACAATTGCAACTATTGGTTTACTCATTATCTTCACCCCTTAGGTATCGATCCGCAAGGATCTTCATAGCATTTGAACCGCCTTGTGCTACATGGAATTCAACGCCTGTTCTCTCGATAACTTCATCAAGAGTAATATCATCAAGGAATATATCCTCATCCGCCTTAAGCATGCAGTGGGAAATCATAATCATATCTGGCTTCCCCTCTGCCTTAATTCTTTCATTAACCTGATTAATTACGTCTCCACCTGTGAGAAGACCAGTAACTGTAATCGTATGACCAAAGAAATCATTAAGAATAGAAATCGATTTGAAATTAATTCCAAATACATCACTCATTCTATCATCATTTGCCTTATGGAAAGCAAGGGAATCTGTACCAAGAAGTTCCCACACATTAATGTCTCTTCTAGGCTTTTTACCATACTGATTCTCGTATTCTGTAAGTAGACTATCGGATTCTTCAATATAATTAGCAACAAGGCCTACTCCATTTTCAAGCTGAGGGTAACCCTCGTAGTCCTCTGCTGGTGGCATTGGTCTTTCAGCTCTGATGTAAAACTCATCTCCAGCATAGAAAAGACGTGTACCTCTTGTCTCAAGGAAATGCTTCTGCCACTTATCAACAATGTCACATACCGCACCAGCAGTCTCTACGTTATAACGCTGAACCTTATAAAGTCCATTCTCATCCCTATACTTAGTAAGACCTACTGGAACACAAGCTATAGACTTAATAGCGTCTCCAAATTGCTCTAAGTCACTTAAAGATTTCTCAAGAACAGCTCCGTCATTAATCCCTGGACAAAGTACGAACTGACAATTCATTTCAATACCCTCTTCAGCGATACGGTGCATTCGTTCCAAAATACGACCAGCAAATCTATTATGAAGCATCATTTTACGAACTTCTGGATCTGTAGCATGTACTGAAATATTCATTGGGGACAAGTGATAACTAAGAAGTCTATCAAACTCTTCATCACTCATGTTGGTAAGGGTAACGTAATTACCCGTAAGAAAGGACATACGCATATCGTCGTCCTTAAAATAAAGTGTTGGTCTCATCCCCTTTGGAAGCTGATCAATAAAACAGAAGATGCACTTATTATGGCAGCTATATGCGCTACACATCATTGGATCCTCAAATTCGAGACCTAATAACTCATCTTCTTCCTTCTCAATCTCAACTGTCTGCTCACACTGATCATCTTCAAGGAAGAAAGTCAAAGTAAGGAATTCTTCTTTCTCCAAAATACGATACTCGAATACGTCCATAATAGGATTGCCGTTTATTCGTAACAAAATATCACCGGGCTTTACTCCGATTTCATCGCAGATACTGCTCGGTACAACATAACTGACCTTTGTATAACGACCTTCTTTAGGTGGCATTCCTCAACCTCTTTGACAAAACAAAAAAAGCGGTGCTAATTTTAAGCACCGCTTTGTTAATTACTGTCTTGTGACGAGAATTAAACTTCTTCGCCGACTTTAACTACCTGCTTGCCATCAAGATAACCGCAAGTCTTACATACCTTACGGCGAAGCATCTTGGAATGACACTGCGGACACTCAACAAAACCTGGTACCTCAAGCTTCCACAAACTTCTGTGACGTGAAGTTCTTGCCTTAGACCACTTACGCTTAGGATGTGCCATATATTTCCACCTCCATTTACTGTAGGAATATCAATTTCTCAAACAATGCTTAAAGATTCTACATTAGGATTACAAGTTTTGCAAGAGCAAATTTAATGAAAATGTATTTTTTATTAAACTTCCCTCGCCTTGCGCCATATCATAACATATCTCGAACTTCGGAGATAGTACTGAAGGCACTGTAATATAGTCAGTTATTATATCTACAACTATATTTCCATAAGGCGTTTTGACTAATCCTTGTGTCCTTTTACCAGTATCAAAAACAAGCTTACTAGTAATATCACCTTTACGTGTAATAGTTGCTATTCCTAGCTCCTTATCAAAGTAGATATCATAAATAGACTTATTGGTATCTCCTTCATGCTGCTCTACCCACTTAATAATCAAACGAGAGCTAGTATCATCATAAATGCAATCTGTCTCGTAAGGCTCTTCGAAAGCACCTGTTGTAATTTGAACTCTACGCTTCATGGTATTACTTCAACGCTCCATTAGACATATCAACTTCAAATCTAGGTTCAATAGTAAACTTACGACCAGAAAGCACAGAATGAACATTATCTGCTGGAATCTTACGCATAATAAGTGATGTAGCAAAAAGCTGCTGATTACGAACCTTACCACCATCTACCTTACGGAAGAAAACATTATCCTTATTACGACCATAATTACCATCACCCACAATCGGATAACCAAGGTGCGCAAACTGTGCTCTAATCTGATGTGTTCTACCTGTTACCAGCTCGCACTCAATCTCAGACACAGGCATACCATCTGGACCTGCATTCTTATATGTATGAAGTACTCTATATCTTGTTGTGATAGGGAGATCATGTTCCTGCGCTACATCATGGATAAACACATTACCTGACTTAGTCTTCTCAAGATATGCACTAACCTCATTCATGATAGCATCATCTTCACATACTACTGATTCACCCTCTGTTGGAATACCAAGTACCAAACAACGGTAACGCTTAATAAGTAAGTCATTCTTAAAAAGCTTAATAGCATCTTCAAGGGATTTCTTATCCTTAGCAAGCATAACAAGACCTCCAGTATTCATATCAATTCTATGAACGAGTTCCATGTTGCGATTGCCTGTTGTTCTACGAACGATATCGATGAGGTTATCCTCACCTGTATTCTTACCACTATGAACAGCTAATCCCTGACGCTTATTAACAATAAGAAGTCCATCTGTCTCAGCAACAATCTTATAGTCAGGATCGACCTTCTTCTCTATCTTGTCGCCCTCACCATCAAAAAGGCTATCTGGAAGCCATACCTCTACTGACTGTCCTTCACGAACAGCGATATCAGATGATGTTTTCTTACCATCAATACGAATATCCTTATGCTTAAGAGCCTTGTACAAATCGGCAGTCTTAAGACCAGGGAAAGCTTTTACGGAGGCCTTTACTACATGCCATCCATTCATTTCATCAGTAACTACAAAACTTTTCATGATTACAATCCAAACAACATTCCAAATCCGAGATAACTAAGAGTTGCCATAATAACGCCAGCAAGAAGAACTCCAAGAATTACGGATCTGATACTTGTCTTAAAATCCATGTCGAGAATGGAAGCAGCAAGTGTACCTGTCCATGCGCCTGTACCAGGAACAGGAATACCTACGAAAAGCAAAAGTGCCCAAGGAAGACCTCTACCTGCCTTCTTCTTAAGTTTCTCACCACCATGATGACCCTTTTCAAGACAGAAAGTAAAGAACTTACCAATGTACTTCTTATCCTTACCCCACTCGAGGACACGTCTAGCAAAGAAGAAAATAAATGGTACCGGAAGCATGTTTCCAACTATACAAATAGGAAATGCATAGTAAAGAGGAATCTGAAATCCAGCTGCATATACAAGCGCAACTCTTAATTCAGCGAGAGGAACCATAGAAATCAAAAAAGTTACCAAATAATGTATCATCGTATAAATCCTTTATTTTTAATAAATATAGCTTAATTATTCTATACTTTACCGCACGAAATGTCATCTTTAATGATATTATAATTAGGATACAAATAGTCTATACGAAAGGACTCAAACTCTAATGAAATTCAATAAATACTTAAGAGTAGCTGCTGCTATCACATTGCTCGCTTTCACAGGCATTTGCGTAGCTTCTTGTAACACTTATAAATCACCAACTCCTACTACCGTGCCATCCGTTGCAGAAGAACCAGACCCAGATGATTTGCTTTCTGGTCTTCACCATGTAGAAATTGATGTTAAAGACTACGGTACTATTAAGTTAGAACTCGATGCAGACACCGCACCTATTACAGTAACTAATTTCATAAATCTCGCAGAAAGCGGCTTTTATGATGGTCTCACATTCCATAGAATCATTGATGGATTCATGATTCAGGGTGGTGACCCAGAAGGAACTGGTATGGGCGGTAGTGGCCAGAACATTATCGGTGAGTACGCAGCTAATGGCCACGAGAACAATATCAGCCACAGAAGAGGCGTTATCTCCATGGCTCGTAATAGCTACGACTATAATAGTGCCTCCTCTCAGTTCTTTATCGTACAGAGCGACTCCACATTCCTCGACGGTGATTATGCTGCATTTGGTCATGTAACATCTGGTCTCGAGATTGTAGACAATATTTGCATTAACACACCTGTACAGGATAACAACGGTTCTGTTAAGGCGAGCGATCAACCAATCATTGAGGAAGTTAGGGTAATTGACTAATGGATGTTGAGAAGGAATTACAGCGACTTCTTCTTAATCAAAGAGAATCTGAAAGATCCCGTGCGTCTTACAATAGAGAATTAGCTTTATACGAGGCTATTTCTTCTGGCGACATGGAAAGACTTAATTATATTTGGAAAGAACAAGACATCAAAAATCAGAAAGATAAGCCACAACATGGTGTACTTTCTGATAACGACCTTTCCAATCGCAAATACCACATCGTAATCCTTACCGCTTTGGCATCTAGATTCTGTATCGAAGCTGGTATGGATATTAATGTAAGTTATTCATTAAGTGATATCTACATTCGCATGATTGACCACTGTAAGACAACGTCTGAGGTGGATGATTTAGCATATAAAATCATCACTGACTACTGTCAAAGAATGCGTGAAAGCGCCAAGAAAAATGTAGTATCCAAACACGTCGTTCTTGCTATCGACTATATTCGTTCTAACGTTCAGGAAAATCTTTCTGTAGAGCACATTGCTGACGCATTGTCACTTAACCCTAGCTACTTAAGTAAGCTCTTCAAGCAAGAAATGGGAAAGACTATTAGCCAATATATTCGAACACAAAAGATTCAGATTGCATGTAACATGCTTCGTCATTTGGATGAATCTAGCTTGAATATTTCTAACTACTTAGGTTTCTCTTCCCAAAGTCATTTTATACAGGTTTTCAAGAAGGAAGTTGGTGTCACACCTGAGGACTACCGCAAAAAGCATTACCACTCCAGTTGGATATCTGAGGAGCAGGAACAGAAATAAACATAAAAAATGCCTCGCAATCGCGAGGCATTTATATTTATAAACTATAAACTCAATTATGCCTTTGGCTCTTCTGGAGTTTCTGGAGTTTCTGGAGCTGTTGTAGCATTCTCTTCAAAGGAAAGTTTTACTTTACCCTCACGAGCTCTAATAGCTGTCAAATCTCCGTTATTTGCATAAATCTCTTCAAATTCTGGAGAGTCAACCTTGAGAACTTCAATCAATCTCTCAGAAAGGCCTTCCACGATGGAACGCTTCTCAATAAGGATACGCTTAACGTCCTCATAACACTCATTGATGATGCGCTGAATTTCCTTATCAATCTCTGTTGCTGTAGCGTCAGAGTAAGGCTGTACCTGACCGAAGGAAGCACCTACGAATACTTCATTATTCTCATCACCGAATACCATGTTAGGGAACTTTGGTGAAAGACCATACTTCTTAACCATAGCGGAAGCAACTCTATTACAGTGCTGGAGATCAGATGAAGCACCTGTGCTAATCTCGCCAAGGAAGATTTCCTCTGCAGCACGACCACCAAGACTGGTTCTAATTGAATCAAGAAGCATCTTCTCTGTATAAAATTCGATATCTTCAACTGGCTTATATGCTGTAAATCCGCCTGCACGACCAGCTGGGATAATAGTTACACGATCAATCTTCTGGTTATCAGATGTTGCCTTAAGTACGATAGCATGACCAGCCTCGTGATAAGCTGTAAGACGCTTAACCTTATCACTAAGCTTCTTAGAACTCTTCTCTGGTCCCATCATTACTCTAAATGTAGCGTCACTAATCTCAAGTGGAGTAATCTCCTTAAGGTTACGTCTAGCTGTAAGAAGTGCTGCCTCATTAAGAAGGTTAGCGAGATCAGCTCCTGTGAAACCACTTGTAGAAAGCGCGATTTCTCTAAGATTTACTTCCTTAGCAAGTGGCTTGCCCTTTGCGTGAATCTTAAGGATAGCCTCTCTCTCATCTACATCTGGCTCATTTACCATAACCTTACGGTCAAATCTACCAGGTCTCAAAAGGGCTGGGTCCAATACGTCTGCACGGTTAGTAGCAGCTATTACGATAACGTTAGTGTTCTTCTCAAAACCGTCCATCTCTACGAGAATCTGGTTAAGTGTCTGCTCTCGCTCGTCGTTACCACCACCAAGACCAGCACCTCTCTTACGACCAACTGCATCGATCTCATCAATAAAGATAACTGCAGGAGCAGCCTTCTTAGCATCTGCAAAAAGGCTTCTAACACGTGAAGCACCTGCACCAACAAGCATTTCTACGAAGTCAGAACCTGAAATATAGAAGAATGGAACGCCTGCCTCACCTGCAACTGCACGTGCAAGGAGTGTTTTACCAGTACCAGGAGCACCATAAAGAATTACACCCTTAGGAATCTTAGCACCAAGGTCATGGTACTTCTTAGGAGCCTTAAGGAAGTCTACTATTTCGGAAAGTTCCTCTTTCTCCTCCTTGGAACCAGCTACATCATCAAACTTAACCTTCATATCCTTAGGAGAAGTAAGTCTAGCTTTATTAGAGCCAAAGCTAAATACGCTGTTACCATCCTTACCCTGCTTGGAGATATTAAGACCAATAACGAGAACGATAATAACCATTCCAATTGTAGTAACAATACTTACAAGACTTGCCCAGTCAAATGGCTCTGTGTAGTTATAAGAATCGATACGACCATCAGCCTTTGCTACTTCGAGCTTCTCAATAAGATCATCAACATACTCATAAGGAATCTGCTGTGTCTGATATTTCTCGAGACCTGTAGCGTCCTTATATGTAACAGTAACAGTTGTACCATCTACATTTACTGTGGATACATCATAGGCATCAGAATCTATGTAATAGATGATATCTGAAAGTGTCTTTTTATCCTGATTGCCAAAGCTGTCGCCAAAGAGGAATGTAGATGCAAATAAAATACCTACAGCCAAAATAAGATAGAACAAAATACCCATTCCCGGCTTAGGTCTTCTATTCATTTGATTAGATTTTCTATGATCCTTGTTATTGTTATTTTCCATTATTACCTCACAATTCGAATATCTTTGAAGTTACGATACTTTCCATCATAATCAAGTCCGTAACCAACAATAAATTCATCTGGAATAACGATTCCGTTATAGTCTGGTTTGAGATCATTAACGCGTCTAGATGGCTTATCAAAAGCAGTACAAATCTTAAGGGACTTAGGATTTCTTCCAAGAAGCATCTCCTTCAACTTCTTGAGAGTATTACCAGTATCAATAATATCCTCTACGATAAGAACATTCTTACCCTCGATATCTGTACCAAGATCCTTCTTTATCTTCAAAAGTCCTGTAGAATTCTGACCTTCATAGCTTGATACCTGCATAAAATCAATGGTAATAGGCATGTTAAGTTCTCTTACAAGATCAGCGGTAAACACATAGGAACCTGTCAAAATACCGATAACGATAAGTTCTTCTTCACTTCCATAATCGGAATTAATCTTAGAAGCTACATCTGTAACCATATTACGAATCTGCTCTTCTGAAATCATGACTGTCGAAGTATCCATTCCGCACTTAACCTCCAATTATCTCAACTCGCAAGTATCCAACTGGTGTTGGATTAGCCTTTCTCCATGCATCAAAAGACTTACTACTTACAAAACCATTTGTATGTCCGATACCAGGAATCCATAAATAATCTTCCCCATAGCAAATTCCAACAACTCTATCACGAGCATCTCTAGGAATATGCATATCCGACATCACTCTGCCAAGACTCTTTCCAGATAGACTACCAGCTCTAGTAAATTTCCTCTTAGAAAGACCATTAACAGCAACTACACCCGTAATCTCTCCCCCATAAATAGGGATGAACCACGATGTATCATTATACTCTAACCCATCAATATTCTCAAATATTTGAGTTTTTATTTGAATAGAAGAATTAGGTATTTTTGTTGTATTCTCGCTCTTAATAGCAATCTCAGTATGAACGTCATCACTTAAGGCTATCACACCAATTTTTCGCGCCACTTCGCATGCTATAAACAGCATATCTTCATCATTACCACAAAAGCCAATATAACCTGACATCACATAACAAATGGTCCCGAAAGGCATATCTAGCGTCATAGTAGATTGATTAGCAGCCTCAATAAACTTATAAACAAGATTAAGATGCACCGTGCCAAAATCCACGAGACTACCATAATTATCTTTCCTGAGACGTCTAATAAGTCTTGAAGAAATAGCCTTATGAGCCTTTGTTACCACATCGATAGGAAGCGCAAACCAACTTCCACATCTAATAACATTTTTATCGTAAACATCACTAGCAATACTTTCGATAAAATCACTATCTTCCCTTAATAGCTCATATGTATCATTAAGGGCTTCTTCTGGATCCTTTACTGACACTTCGCGAATCGAAGGAATCACCTTATTACGCCAAATGTTACGAGTGCAATCTAGCTCTCCGTTCGTATAATCAATCGCATAATTAATATCACTGGCATCTAAATAATTTAATATGTCATTCTTTGTCACGCAAAGAAGAGGTCTAATTATTCTTCCACTAATACTTCTAGGAGATACAAGTCCATCAAGTCCTGAACCTCTAAAAAGATTCATAAGCATTGTCTCAGATACATCATCTCGATGGTGAGCTACTGCAATGTAAGACTTGGTCTCATAATCATCACCACAAATAGATTTTGCCACCTCATCAAAGGCTTTATATCGCATGATGCGGCCTGTTTCTTCAAGAGATCTACCCATATCTTTAGAAATAGCAGGTATATCGTAAATATAACTTGTACAGCTAATACCAAGATCAGAACAATACTTCTCTACCATTTTTTGGTCATTAATCGCATCGTCTTTTCTAATCCCATGATTTACATGAACTGCATACAGATTAGGAAAATCTTCTTCGCACTTGGATAACTCGTATAATGCAGTAATCAAGGCCATAGAGTCTGGTCCCCCAGACACACCAACAATAATATTTTCAACAGCAAAGAGATTCTGCCCGTAGGCAAAATCTCTTACACGCTGAATAAAATTATTATTGTAATTATCCATTAATTAAAATCCCTCAGGGAAATCTGAATTACTGTCTTCAAAGAAAGACTCATTATCAGGATTTTCAGGTGGAATATCATCCTCACGCATGTCAAATGGTGGCTGCTCTGGTGGTGGTGTATTAGAACCATCATCAGGTGCCTCATAGGAATAATTAGCTGATGAAGACATCTTGGACTGTGTGCCTGTAGCCTGTGGATCCTGAGGGTCATATCTTCTATCCTCTTCAAAGAACAATGTCTTAGCTCCCCACCACTTAACTGGAGCACTACCAGTCTCACCATGTCTATTCTTAGCCACAATAAGCTTAGCATCCTGAATAGGCTTAATATCCTCAGCATCCTTCTTATAATAATCAGGTCGATCAATAAAGAGTACTGAGTCGGCATCCTGCTCGATAGCACCAGAATCACGAAGATCTGAAAGCATAGGTGTATGATCCTCGCCTCTCTTCTCAGTACCTCTGGACAACTGTGACAAGGCGATAATTGGCACTTCAAGCTCTTTTGCAAGAACCTTCAAAGATCTAGAAATATCAGATACTTCCTGCTGGCGGCTAGAATTAGCTCTCTCACCATAAGACATGAGCTGGAGATAGTCGACAATTACAAGACCCAAATCGCCCTTATTCTTAAGTTCCTTACACTTAGATCTCATACTACCAGGAGTAACTGTAGAAGTATCATCAACAAAAATAGGCAAGTCACTTAACTCTTTAACGCTCTTCCAAAGCTCCTTCTCCTCATCAGGAGAAACCTTGGCACGCTGAAGCTGCTTACCAGATACATTTGATCTAGAAGCAAGAATACGATTACCAATCTCGGACTTACTCATCTCAAGAGAAAAGATATTTACTGGGTAATGTCTATGAGAAGCAACATTAACAGCAATATTAATTACGAGAGCTGTCTTACCCATACCAGGTCTAGCAGCTACGATATTAAGAGTTCCTGGACGGAATCCACCAAGCATGTTATCAAGTCCTCTAAATCCAGACTTAATAGCCTTGATACCACCAGTATTTTGAGACAAGTTGTGAATCTCTTCAATGTTATGTCTAAGAATGCTATTTAACTGCTCAAATCCAGTTCCTTCATCATTCTCTCTCATCTCAGTAAACTTACCGACACCGGAGTCTACGAGGTCATTTACAGAATTGCGACCACTCATGGCCTTCTTAGTCAAATCAGAAAGAGTATTTACAAATGATCTCATTCTACTCTTCTCGCGAATAATACTAATGTAGCTATCGATATTACTCATAACACCATCAGTATTTGCCACCGAGAAAACATATGCATTACCGCCGGCAGCCATAAGCTTACCCTTGCTCTCTAATGCATTACAAATATTAAAACGGTCAATCTTTCCGTTCTCAACATACAACTCAGAAATAGTCTCGAAAATAAGACTATGTCTAGGATCTGCAAAATCTTCTTTTACGATACGATTAAGTACAACCTTATCAAGGCCTTCCTTCTTACCAATACAAAGTGCAAGGAGTGCCTTTTCTGTCTCTAGATCCTTAATAGCTTTTTCACCACTATTATCTGTAAGGTCTACTGTATCTTCATCAAAAGAAGAAGGCATAGAAGAAATACCCGGAACTGGTGGTTCCGGAATATTATCTACAGGCATCTCAGGTGGAATCATCTGATCACCTACAAGGTTATTCTCCAAATCTCTCTCCATTATCAGAGAGCCTCTACAACAATATTAATCTCGCAGGACACCTGTGGGTGAAGCTTAATTCTTACACCGAAAGTTCCTACAGCCTTCATAGGATTGTTAATTACAACCTGCTTCTTTTCAATATCATATCCAGCGTTTTTAAGTGCATCAGATACATCCTGATTAGTAACTGCTCCATAAAGCTTTCCGCCTTCACCAGCCTTCATCTTAAGTGTGAAAGACTGTCCTCCAAGCTTACTGGATGTCTCCTTAGCTGCTTCAAGAGCTCTTCTCTCGTGTTCAGCCTGAGCTCCCTTCTTAAGTTTTACTTCATTAAGATTAGCAGCAGTTGACTCCTTAGCTAATCCCTTCTTCATAAGGAAATTACGACCATAACCATCATTTACATCAACAACATCATTGACCTTACCAAGGCCCTTAACGTCTTTAAGAAGAATAAGCTTCATATATCAACCCTCCAAATAATTAAAATCAAAAAATAAAATCGGGCCCCTTCTATATAGAAGACCGCCCGATTATTATATACTATTTGCTCTCTTATAGGTAGCTAATTAGTCTGCTACGTAAGGGAGAAGTGCAACCTGACGTGCGCGCTTAATTGCTGTTGTAAGCTCACGCTGGTGCTTAGCACATGTTCCTGTCATTCTCTTTGGCAAAATCTTACCACGCTCAGAAATGAACTTGTGAAGTCTTGTTGCATCCATAAAATCGATTGCCTCAACCTTCTCAGCACAGAAAGCGCAAGACTTTCTGCGGGAACGTCTCTGTCTCATATTACCGGAAAACTCACGTCCGGCCTTAGGTGCTCTGTTCTCAGCCATATTATTATCTCCTTAACTGATAAACCTTGTAGATTAAAACTCGAATGGGAGACCAAGATCTCCGCCATCGTCAAAAGAATCATCATCCATAGATGGTGCAATAGTTGACTTAGGAGCTGCAGGCGCTGCGGCTGCCATAGAGCCCTGTGGTGGAGGTGGTGGAGGAACTGCTCCATTACCATTACCCTGTGTTCTAGGAGCACCGCTATTGTTAGCTGACTCTACGAACTCGGCCTCTTCAACTACTACCTCAGTAACATATCGCTTCTGACCGTTATTATCATCATATGTTCTTGTCTGAATGCTTCCTGTAAGTCCAATCTTGGAACCCTTACGGAAATAAGAACCGATGAAAGATGCTGTCTGTCTCCAAGCTACACAACTGATAAAATCAGCCTGACGCTGTCCATTAGCATCCTTAAATCTACGATCTACTGCTACTGTGAAGTTACAGAATGGAACCTGTGATGAGGTATTCTTAACTTCTGGATCCTTAGTTAATCTTCCAACTAAAATTACTTTGTTCATGATTTTCCTCCGTCGCTTCTGCGATTACTCGCTTACACGAACGATAAGGTAACGAAGAACGCCCTCAGTGATCTTGAGAACACGCTCAATCTCCTTAGGGAAATCACCTTCAGCAGTAAATACAACCTTTACGTATGTACCCTCTCTCTGATCCTTAATCTCGTAAGCGAGCTTCTTGGAACCGAGGTTATCGAGTGCATCGATAGTTGCTGCTGTCTCAATCTTAGCCTTTACTGTATCGATAAGAGCGTTAACACCCTCTTCACCGTTAGCGTTGCTAAGAACGAGTACCAACTGATACTGGTTTGCCATTGTTGTTCACCTCCTCTTGGACATTAGGTCCGACATCACGTGTCGAACAAGGATATACTGCTCCCTATGGAACAGCATCGTGAAGAATAACACAGCTTGTGCGTGAAAGTCAAGTTGTTCTTAGTTATCAAATGTTCGCGCCTAGAAATTTATCTTACTTTTCAATTATACAAGCGAATAATGGATTATTCAAACATAAATGCTCTCACAAAAACAAAGTGTCCTAAATTTAGGACACTTGTTATTTATCACTTTAACTCTGCTCCCAAGTCCTTAAGTATGTATGGGAAAAGTATTTGTATCCATGAACCCAAGGCTTTAACTGTATGAACATAAGTATCGTAGTCATCACCAGATGGATCAGGAATAGAAATGCTAATTACATGACCTTTATCATCCTTAAACACCAATCCCTTGGATGCTGCATAAGAAGACAAAGAGTGAACTCTTCCATAAAGGTCTGGATATGCTTCTATAATTTCAAATGCCTGAGCATCAGTCATAGTAAGAATAAGATCATTGTTATTGTACTTTTCCACACTTACGTGAGAAGTAACATGATGTTTCATACCTACACCATATATTTCTTTCACAGCGTCAATCATTTCTTCGTCAGCATGGTCACCTTCAGCAGCATAGACACCTGCAGACTCTGCATAAATCTCCACGCCCACACCCTTGTCGCTTTCGAGACAAAATGGCTCTGCCTTACGAACCATGTTGGAGAAAAGCATTTCGCAGCAACTACTCAAATTAATATTGTCATCACATACAAATAATACAGATGATGTACAAATAGAATCAAAATCATCTATAGACATATGACCTCTCATATGTCCTGCATAAGACTCACCCTCAGATGATACCGCATCTGGTGTATCCCCACTCTTATACGCAGCCTTCTCAAGACGGTTCATATAAGCTTTACCAAGACCCTCATCAGCAAAACCAGAAGCAAGAATCACATTAACGCCCTGAAGGTCCAAGTGGCGCATACCATCAAACAAGCAATGTGAAGCGCCTTTCACATCAAGTGTTTCACCATAGGAATAGAAATTAATATGCGACCAAAGTACATCATCACCCATACTTTCAATAACAGTCTTAACTTCATTTCCTGCAAATACGCCAATTCGAACTGTTGGATTTTTCTCGAGTATTTCCTTAGCAGTAAGAATAAAAGGTGATACAACTGAGAAAAGCCTATTCTTAGCCTCATCATCTAATTCCTTAAGTTCCTTACCTTCTGGAATAAGCTCGTCGCACTCTACTGATGGCAAAGAGACAATCTTTACCTCTGCAGATGGCGCATAATGACGATATTTCATTCCTGGAGCCTTAGGAGTCTCGTTAGATTCGAGTTTTAAATCCATATTAGTATCCTCACTTCCTAGAAGCTTATCTACCATGCCAGGAGTAATTGCACCAGGTCTTAAAATAACTGGCTTAGCTCCAGTAGCATCAATTACTGTAGACTCAAGTCCAACCTCACTTGAACCACCATCTACAACGGCATAAATATAACCATCCATATCATCCATAACGTGGCGAGCAGTTGTTGGGGATGGACTACCAGATAAATTAGCAGATGGCGCTGCTACTGGTTTACCACACATTTCCAAAAACTTAGCCGCCGTAGGATCTTTTGGCATTCTAATACCTACAGTATCAAGACCAGCAGTAACCTCAGAAGGAACGATATTCTTTTTCTTCATGATTATAGTTACAGGACCTGGCATGAACGCATCCATTAACTTTTGCGCAAGAGGAGTAACCTCCAAAGCTAACTCATCGACCTGTGATTTGTTCCAAATATGAACTATTAAAGGATTATCACCCGGACGACCTTTTGCCTCGAAGATTTTCTTTACTGCATCAGGATTAAGAGCATCAGCACCTAGGCCGTAGACAGTCTCTGTAGGAAATGCAACTACTTCTCCCTGTGCCAAATGATTAGCAGCATCCTGAAGGCCAGCGTCATCACCTTTTTTTACAAGAATTGTCTCGTACAATGCTTTGCGTTCCATTACTCTTCTCCGTCCTTCTCTTCCTTTGCTACTGCGTCAAGTGTGAGAGCGTCAACTATCTCATCAAGGTCACCACCAAGAATACTTTCCAAGCGATATAACGTAAGTCCGATTCTATGGTCAGTTACACGTCCTTGGTGATAGTTATATGTTCTTATTCTTTCAGATCTATCGCCAGTACCTACCTGAGAACGACGTTCACTATCTTCGGCCTCTTTTTCGGATGACCTAGTCATATCCCATAATTTACTCTGGAGGATTTCCATAGCCCTGTCTCTATTCTGGAACTGACTTCGTCTATCCTGACAAGCAACAACAATACCTGTCGGCAAATGAGTAATTCTAACAGCAGAACTTGTCTTATTAATATGCTGTCCGCCTGCACCTGACGCTCTATATCTATCAATCTTAAGGTCATCAGGATTAATTACCACGTCCTGTGGCTCAGCCTTAGGAAGAACTGCAACTGTCGCAGTAGATGTATGCACTCGACCACCAGATTCTGTCTCAGGAACACGTTGAACACGGTGAACTCCGGACTCGAATTTAAGTCTACTATAAGCGCCACGACCATTAATTTCAAAAATCAATTCTTTATATCCACCAAGCTCTGTCTCGTTATAATCAACTATATCTACTGTATATCCCTTAAGGGCAGCATAACCTTTATACATATCAAAAAGTGTCGATGCAAAAAGTGCTGCCTCTTCACCACCAGCACCGCCACGAATTTCCATAATTACAGAACGATCATCACGTGGGTCTTTAGGACGAAGAAGAACCATTAATTCTTCTTCACTTTCCTCGATGGTCTTCTTTGCTTCTGCTAACTGTTCATTAGCAAGTGAATACAATTCTGTTTCTCCAGAAGACAATAATTCCAAAGCCTCTTCTCTAAGTTCAATTGCTTGAGTTCTAGCTTTAATCACATCAACAATTGGAGTTATCTCTGCCAATTCTTGAGACAACTTTGTATAGCGGTCATTATCTGCGGCCACAGTAGGGTCGCTCATGGCCGCTATTATCTCGTCGTAACGAGCCGCTATAACATTTGCCTTCTCTTCATTTATCATAATTAACTCTCATGACGGTAAAAAACAACAGTATCTAAAGTAGTTTCTGTTTCTTCCTCAGACTCAGACTCTACCGTAGCCACCTTGCTTTCAACCACAACAGGTGTTGGTCTAGGAAGTGTAAACACTTCTTTGAAAAAAGTCAAAAATGCGTTATTACAATCATCACCACCAGCTGTTATTTCATTTTGATTTAGACTCAAAATATCTACTCCATTCGAAGAATAAAACATACTATCCCCGTCTTCATATCGCTTCTGTGGCATCAACATTACCCTTCTAAAGCCGTTTATAGAAGTACCACCAACAAGCTCGATAGGAATGTTATTATCAACTACACACTTTCTAATTATGTCCCAATCAGAAGATGTAAGTTCATCTTGAGTATTAATAACAATTAGCAAAAGGTCAGAATATTCATTTCTACTATGTTCAGTATATATATAGCCGTTAGAATCTTCCCTGGAAATTTTACTTAACGTCGTGCCCACTGGCATAGTATCATCATTTATAGAATCAACAGGAACAAGAATCAATCTCTCTCCCATTAATTCTTTAAGTCCATCTGGAGGAGTTCCAATCCAATAAACAGAGTAATCATATGAAGACAATTCTGTAGCAAGTTCCTGAACTTTAAGCTGCTTATTAATCTTGGATGCGTTTTTTAAACTACCTGACAACTTTGCCATCAAGAAGAAAATCATGACAGCAATAATCACAATGATTATGATTACAATGCCTTCTTTACGCCTTCTCATAAACAGGAGTTACACCTTCTGTAGCATTTGCCACATAATCTTCATCTGTGCCTGCCACGAAACTATCAAGGCCATCACAATATGGCTTCATAAAACGATTAAATGTATCAAAAATATACTGTCTCTGAGATGCATTTGCACTACACTCCACAATGAACAACCAGCCTTGAGAAGTAGCATCATCATTTTGGAAAAATCTTACATATACCTTGCTAATAGAAGGTTCATCCTTGCAGAACTCTGCAACCATTTTCTTCATATCTACAGGATAGTGATCAGGATCACCAATCTTTACCTGATTATCAGGTGACATATTCTTAAGAATATCCTTAAGCATCTCCTTGCCAAGTATCACCTCTTCACTGCCAGGGTTGATAATAACACCATCAAGGCCAAGATTTTCCTGACAAGCCGCATCAATAAGGTCCACAAATGAAGAAGTCACAGCTCTTTGGTCATCATCTTTTTTATTGATATCAAAAGAATCAGAATCACTAAAAGAAACCATAAACTTTCTTCCCTTGTTGTCACCTACAGCATGGAAAGAAAATGTGTCATTAACAATCTCAATCGGAACAATAAAAGTACATCCAGCAGCTTCACTTAATACGTCAAGCATATTCTGGGACGTTCTTTCTTTGCGCATCTTACGCATCAATTCCAAAAGTTTTTTATTTTCTACTCTCTCTTTAAGAATATAATCGTTTTCCATCAATACTACCCCTTAAAAAAACTTGTAACACATACTAATAATAAGTGGCAAAGTAACTACCATAAAAAACAAAGTAAGAGTTACAGTTCTAGCGCAAAACTTTGGTGCGCAGTTATATTTTTCGGCAAAAATCGCATTCATAGTGCCTGCAGGAAGTGCCGTCATAATTACTAAAGTAAATAAGGTGTGACCAGAAATCTCAACGAAATTACGGGCAACTACAAGTGCCAACATCATAAGAAGTGGGAGCACCACAAGACGAGATGCTGCAACGATATATGACTTATAATCTGTAAACAACTTCTTCCACTCTACTGTGGTAAGCATGGAACCAAGAATAATCATGGATAATGGGAAAGTCATATTTCCAACAATAGAAATTGTGTCTGTGATAAAAACGGGAAGTCTCCGTATAAAGAACAAAATAATAGACAAAACAGACACCAAAGAAACTGGGTTGATAAGAATATCATAGAATGAATTCTTACCCTTGGATAAAAGGTGTGCGCCCATAGTATAGAAAAAGAGATTAAACACAAGGTTATATACCGCAGCAAGCAAAAGTCCCTGACTACCCATGAGACCACTCATAATAGAAATACCTACAAAATTAGTATTTCCAAAAACTGACATAGTAATAAAAACACGCTTAATATTGTCATCCCACTTGGAATTTCTAATAAAAATCCAAATTACAAAGAGCATAATCACATAATAAGCAGTAGCTCCAAGTGCAACAGCCACAATAGATCTAGCAATATTAGCGGAGTATTCATACTGACTAGAAGCAATAATTGTAAATGGAAGTACAGCCCTGAGAAGCACATCTGACAACGCATTGTGTGTTCTCTCATCTATAACTCTAGATTTACGAAGTGAAAATCCGACAACAATACATACTGCCATCTGGATAAACACCTTAATAAGTAGTGTAATACTCACTTTTAAGCTTCCTTTCCAACATATACCGACGCAGCCTTGACCGCATTACGGTAATCATTCATAAGTTTTGTAGCCTCCGATGGAGTTCTGACAGGAACATAAGTCTTATGTCCCTCATATAGTTTTGACACAGCCTCTAACGATTCATAAAAACCTGTCTCAAGTCCTGCAAGAAGACCTACACCCATAGCAGTCATCTCATCTGATTTGGCTCTAGTAATATTAACACCAAGAAGATCTGACTGAAGCTGCATCAAAAATTCGCAAGCACAAACACCACCATCAACCTTCATTGAAGTAGATGTTATACCTGTATCTTTCATCATAAGATCTACAAGTTCTGTTGCTGAGCAGTTTGGATAATGAAGGTCAACACTT
>JAKSRH010000031.1 GCA_024403675.1 Saccharofermentans sp.
TGCAGTATATCTTTTCTCCTGATAAGAAGTTCACAACATGGCGTAAGCTTTGGATTGCACTTGCAGAATCTGAGCAGGAGCTTGGTCTTCCAATTACAGATGAGCAGATTGCAGAGCTTAAGGAGCACATCTACGATATCGATTATGAGATGGCTGCTGCTGAAGAAAAGATTGTTAGACATGACGTAATGGCTCATGTTCATACATATGGTAAGGCTTGTCCTAAGGCCGCTGGTATCATCCACCTTGGTGCTACATCATGTTATGTAGGTGATAACACAGATATTATTATTATGCGTGAGGCTCTCGAGCTTATCCGTAAGAGACTTGTTGTTACTATCAGTAAGGTTGCTGCTTTTGCAGATCAGTATAAGGATATGCCAACACTTGGTTTTACACACTTCCAGCCAGCTCAGCTCGTTACTGTAGGTAAGAGAGCATCTCTTTGGCTTCAGGATCTTATGATGGATCTCGAGGAAGTAGAGGCAGTTGCTGATTCTCTTAAGATGCTCGGTTGTAAGGGTACAACAGGTACACAGGCATCTTTCATGAAGCTTTTTGAGGGGGATCATGAGAAGTGTGTTGCTCTTGATCAGAAGATTGCTAATAAGATGGGCTTTGCTTCTTCTTACTATGTATCTGGTCAGACATATACACGTAAGGTGGATTCTAGAGTTCTTAATGCTCTTTCTTCTATTGCACAGTCTGCTCATAAGTTCTCTAATGATATCAGACTCCTTCAGCACCTCAAGGAGGTAGAGGAACCATTCGAGAAGACTCAGATTGGTTCATCTGCTATGGCTTACAAGCGTAATCCTATGAGATCTGAGAGAATTGCTTCTCTTGCTAGATATGTAATGGCTGATGCTATTAACCCAGCTATGACAGCTGCAGAGCAGTGGTTTGAGAGAACACTTGATGATTCTGCTAATAAGAGAATTTCTGTACCAGAGGCATTCCTCGCAGTTGATGCTATTCTTGGTATCTATACAAATATTGCATCTGGTCTTGTTGTATATGAGAAGCAGATTCACCAGCACATCATGAATGAGCTTCCATTCATGGCTACAGAGAACATTATGATGGAGGCTACTAAGCGTGGTGGTGACCGTCAGGAGCTTCACGAGAAGATTCGTGTTCTTTCTATGGAGGCAGGTGCTGTTGTTAAGATGGAAGGTAAGCCAAATGACCTTCTTGATAGAATCGTTAAAGACCCAGCATTTGGTCTTACTAAGGAAGATCTTGATGCACTTCTTGATCCTAAACTCTATATCGGTCGTTGCCCAGAGCAGGTTACTACATTCCTTGATGAGGCAATTAAGCCAATTCTCGAGTCTCATAAGGCAGATCTTGAAGTTGAGGATGTTGAGCTTAAGGTTTAATTTGTAATTAGTTTTACTAGCAATCAGGCTATGAATGACAGTGAGTTATTCATAGCCTTTTTCTTTTCCAAAAAAATATTTTGGAAAATTTTTTAAAATCATAAAACCAAATACCTTTCTTGTGCATCTATCTAATATGAAAACAAAAATTATGTTTACAAAAAAGGAGATTTGTTTATGAATTCAAATGAAAAATTTGTTATTAACAAAAATGTACATCCAGCATTGGGTTATGTAGTATTGATTATTTATTACTTTTTCTTGATTGGATGTTTAACATTTGTTATTGCTTCAATTAAATATGAATCTGGAATAATGTTTTTATATTCTATTCTTGTATCAGTTGTTTCTTTCGTTATTTATTGTTTAGTAATGGTAACTTTAGCACCTAAGATTAATTACGAAATTAGAATAAATAATTCATTATTACAAATAAAGTTCAGTGGAAAAAAATTCGACGTTACTTTAGATGGAATTAGACTTCCTACTATTGAAAAAATGTATAAGAATAATGAAGTACCTAATATAATTTGGAAATATATTGAAAGTCGAAACTTAGTAAATGTTATGCAATATACATTTGAAGTTGATGGTAAGCCTGTAGCATTTTGTACTAATGATTTAATTAAAGATAAAATTGTAGTGATTTGTGAAGGCCTTCCTTTAGCTATTAATGATTGTGTAATTAGAGAAAATGTTAATAAGATTTTTGGTGCTAACACACCTGTACAGGCTGCACCAATTCCTGTAGTTACAACACCTGTAACTATCAATGATTGGAAACTTTATTGCAGAAGTGGTGTTTTAGCAGGAAAAGCATGGAAATTAAATAGAAAAGTTGTTTTAGGTACCAATTCTAGTGTTTGTAATATTACTCTTTCTACTGAGGCTAATGGTGTTAGCAAAATTCACTGTGAAATCGGTATCAAAGATAACAAGGTTTACATTAAGGATTTAGGTTCTGCCAATGGAACATATATTGGTGATATTAGATTAGATTCTCTTAATTCAATGGAGCTTTCCGAGGGAACATATCTTACAATTGGAGATAATGAAGTTTTTGAATTAGTTGCTTAACCTTCTTTGTAAACATATATGAAACTGGCCTTTGAAGATGGCAACTTCGAGGGTCAGTTTTATTATGTTACAAATGACAGAATCAACAATAATTGATGCTAATCAACCTTGATTTATGACCCTCAAAAGACTATTCTAGTACTAGTAAATCTTTAAACAGTCCGGCGAGGCTGAAAGAGCTATTACGATTTATACATAACTCTATATTTTGCTATATTTGCCGGACTTTATATTCCTTGATTTTCAAGGTTTTATAAGACGGGATTTTTTATTTTAAACACATTTTGAAAGGAGCTATGTATGAGAGAACCAGCAGTTCTTATGGATGATGCAGCAGTTAAGCGTGCAATTACACGTATTTCTCATGAGATTATTGAGAAGAATGCAGGCCTCGATAATATCGCTATCATTGGTATTCAGCGTAGAGGCGTTTCCATGGCAAAGATGTTAAGAGATAATTTGGAGCAGATTGAAGGGGTTAAAGTACCTCTTGGAATTCTTGATATCACTTTCTATAGAGATGATTTGTCCAAGCTTTCTGCTCATCCAGTAGTTAATGGTACACATATTCCTTTTGATGTAAATAATACAAAGATTATTCTTGTAGATGATGTTCTTTTCACAGGTAGAACTATTAGATCTGCAATCGATAATATTTTCGATATGGGTAGACCTGCTTGTATTCAGCTTGCAATCCTTATCGATAGAGGTCATAGACAGCTTCCTTTCCGTGCAGACTATGTTGGTAAGAATGTTCCTACATCTATCCATGAGTCCATCGAGGTAGCTTTCGACGATGTTGATGGAAAAACAAATGTAGTACTTAATAAGGAGGCTGAGTAATGGCACTTAAAAGCAAAGACCTTCTTGGCATGAAGCAGCTTACAAGCGACGAGATTATGGAAATTCTCGATACTGCCAAGACAATGAAGATGGTTATTACTTCTGGCAACAAGAAGACAAGCCATTTGCAGGGAAAGGCTGTAATCACACTTTTCTATGAGAACAGTACAAGAACAAGAACATCTTTCGAGATGGCATCCAAGTATATGGGTTCTTCTTCTGCAAATATTAGTTCTAGCGGATCTTCCGTAGCAAAGGGTGAGTCACTTCTCGATACAGTTAGAACACTTGATGCTATGGGTACAGATATTATTATCATGAGACATAATCAGTCTGGTGCACCTCATTCCATTGCCAACAAGATTAACGCTTCAGTAGTAAATGCTGGTGACGGTATGAATGAGCACCCAACACAGGCTCTCCTTGATATGCTCACTATGTATGAGAGATTTGATACATTTGAGGGCAAGAAGATTGCTATTTGTGGTGACTGCTACCACAGCCGTGTAGTTAGATCCAACGCAATTGGTCTTGCTAAGCTTGGTGCAGAGGTTAGCGTTTATGGCCCTAGAACAATGATGCCAATCGGTATCGAGCAGATGGGTGTTCGTGTAGCAGATTCTGTTGCAGATTGTGTTAAGGATGCTGATGCTGTTATGGGTCTTCGTGTTCAGCTTGAGAGACAGAATAGTGCGCTTTTCCCATCTGTAGCAGAGTACTCTAAGTTCTATGCTATTACTCCAGAAATGCTCCAGCTTGCTAAGCCTGATGCATTCCTCATGCACCCAGGTCCATGTAACCACGGTGTTGAGCTCCCAACAGCTGTTTATGATTGTGATCAGTCTGTTATTAACGAGCAGGTTACAAATGGTGTGGCAGTTCGTATGGCTGTGCTTTACTTACTCATGGCAAGGAGGAACAATTTGTGAAAACTTTAATTAAGAATTGTAAGGTTTTTAATTCTGATAAGACAGAACTTTATATTGATGGCGAGAAGTTCTCTGAGGCTTTTGCTGAGAATGAGGCTGACGAGGTGATTGACCTTGGTGGCAAGATGGTTTTCCCAGGTCTCGTAGATATGCATGTTCACCTTCGTGAGCCAGGTTATGAGTACAGAGAGACAATTGCTACTGGTTGTGCAGCAGCTGCTAGAGGTGGTTTTACTTCAGTTTGCTCCATGCCTAATACTTTCCCAGTATGTGATAATGCTGCAGTTGTAAGCGGTATTCTCAAGAAGGCAGAGGGTGCTAAATGTCGTGTGTATCCTATTGGTGCTGCTAACAAGGGTCTTGGTGCTAAAGAGATTGCTGAAATTGGTCTTATGAAAGAAGCTGGTATTGTTGCTGTTTCTAATGACGGTAAGCCAATTGCTAATGCTGGTATCATGCGTAAGGTGCTTGAGTATGCATCTGATTTTGATATACCTGTACTTAACCACTGTGAGGATGATGACCTTTCTGAGGGTGCTATGAATGAGGGTCCAGTATCCACATCTATTGGTATTAGAGGTATTCCTACAGCAGCTGAGGATATCATGATTAGCAGAGACCTTATTCTTGCTGAGTATCTTGATGTTCCAGTTCATATTTGCCATGTTTCCACTAAGGGTGGCGTTCGTATGATTCGTGATGCTAAGGCTAGAGGCGTTAAGGTTACTGCTGAGACATGTCCTCATTACTTCACACTTACAGACGATGCATGTGCTGATTACGATACAAACTTCAAGATGCATCCACCTCTTAGAACACAGGAGCATGTTGATGCTATTATCGAGGGACTTAAGGACGGTACTATTGACTGTATCGTTACAGATCATGCCCCACATCATCAGGATGAGAAGGAACTTGAGTTCTCACTTGCAAATAATGGTATTGTTGGTCTCGAGAGTTCTTTTGCACTTAGCTATACATACCTTGTTAAGAAGGGCATTATCTCTATGGAAAGACTCATGGACCTTATGTGCTATAACCCTTCTAATATTCTTAAACTTGGTCGTGGTGGCATGAATGTCGGTGATGATGCTGACCTTACAGTATTTGACCTTGATAATGAGTTCACTTTCGAGAAGGAAAAGATGCTTTCTAAGGGACGTAATACTCCATTTGATGGATGGAAGCTCTATGGTGAAACAGTTCTTACAATTATGGGAGGAAAGAAGACATATGAGAAACTTTGCTGATCAGCTTACAGATAAGATTGCTGAGCTTAATAACCCTACAGTTATGGGCCTTGACCCTAAGCTCGAGTATATTCCTTCTTACATTCGTGAGAAGCACATCGCTAATAACCCAGGCAATCCAGAGCAGGCAGCTGCAGATGCAATTCTCGAGTTCAACGTAGCTCTTATTGATGCAGTATACGATATCGTTCCTGCTATTAAGCCTCAGTTCGCTTACTATGAGATGTACGGAATTAAGGCTATTGAGGTTCTTAAGAAGACTATTGAGTATGCTCAGTCTAAGGGCATGATTGTTATTGCTGATGCTAAGCGTAATGATATTGGTACAACAGCAACAGCTTATTCCGAGGGTATTATTGGTAAGACAGATGTTGAGGGCAAAGAAATCGCTATGTTTGGCGCTGACTGCGTAACTGTTAACGGTTATCTTGGTGTTGATGGTATCAAGCCATTTACAGATGTTTGTAGCAGAGATGGCAAGGGTATCTTCGCTTTGGTTAGAACTTCTAACCCATCTGCTGGTGATCTTCAGGATCTTAAGCTTGAGGACGGCCGTACAGTATATGAGGCAATGGCAGATAAGGTTGCTGAGTGGGGTAAGGACCTCGTTGGTGACAATGGTTTCTCATCTGTTGGTGCTGTAGTTGGTGCTACATGGCCAGAGCAGGCAGTAGAAATCAGAAAGAGAATGCCAACTAATCTTATCCTTGTTCCTGGTTACGGTGCTCAGGGTGCTGGTCCAGATGCTGCTGTTGCTTCCTTTACAGCTGATGGTAAGGGTTCTATTGTAAATGCTTCTAGAAGCCTTATGTGCGCTTGGAAGAAGAGAGAAGACCTTGCCCCAGAAGAGTTTGCTAAGGCTACTCGTGATGAGGCTATCGATATGAGAGAAAAGCTTAACGCTGCACTTAAGGATAGAAAGTACGTATGAGACAGGAATATAACGTAAAAATTGTATCTAAGGACATGATTAGTCCAGATACTGCGTACATTACAATCAATTGTCCTTCAATTGCCAATAATGCAAAGCCAGGTCAGTTTGTTAATGTATCTTGTAGCAAGTTTTTGAAGAGACCTTTTGGTATCGCTTCTGTTAACCCTAAGGCAGGTACTTTCTGTATTGGTGTTAAGGTTGTTGGTAAAGGTACTACTGAGATTGCTGCATTTGAAGAGGGTAAAGAAGTAACTGTTCTTGGTCCTCTTGGTAATGGTTTTGATTTTGACTTGGATAGTAAGTATATTCTCGTTAGTGGTGGTACTGGAGTATTCCCAATTAACTATGCTCACGAGTACCTTACATCCAAAAATGTAAAGCATATTGTTTGTCAGGGCTTTAGAGATAAGAGCCAGATTCTTATGAATGATCCATCTTTTATCCTTACTACTGATGCCGGTGATGCTGGTCTTAAGGGTAATTGTTGTGATGGTCTTAATACAATTTCTGATGAAGACCTTAAGGATTCTACTGTTGTATGCGTAGGACCACTTCCAATGATGAAAGCAGTTGGTAACTGGGCAACTAGTAAAGGGCTTAAGTGCTATGTTTCCATGGAGCAGAGAATGGCTTGTGGTATTGGTATTTGCCTTGTATGTATCTGTAAGGTAAAGGCAGAAGCTGAGGGACAGGAATTCAATCATGTAAGATGTTGTAAGGAAGGCCCTGTATTCCCATTTGAGGAGGTGATTTGGTGAAACCATTAAAAGTTATTAAAGAAGAGCAGACAATGGATCTTCTTAAGGCTATTGATTCCCAGATTGCTGTAAAGGTAGGTGACGTAAGTCTCAAGAGCCCAATTATCCTCGCATCTGGTACATGTAATTTTGGACACGAACTTTCTGAGTACTATGACCTTAGTATCCTTGGTGGTCTTTCTTCCAAAGGCCTCACTATTAAGCCTCGTGTAGGTAATGAGGGTGTGCGTGTAGCTGAGACTGCTGCAGGTATGCTTAACTCCGTAGGACTTCAGAATCCTGGTGTTGATTACTTTATTGAGCATGATCTCGATTATATGAATACACTTGGTACTGGTGTTATTATTAATGTTGCAGGTCATTCATTTGATGACTATATCGCTATGATTGAAAAGCTTGATCCTTATAAGGATAAGATTGATGCTCTTGAGGTTAATCTTTCTTGCCCTAATGTTAAGTCTGGTTGTATGTCTATCGGCTCTGACCCAGTACAGGTTAAGACAATTGTTAGTGAACTTCGTAAAAGAACAACACTTCCACTTTGGATTAAGCTCACACCAAATGTAACTGATATCAAGTCCGTTGCTTTAGCAGCACAGGAAGGTGGCGCAGACGCTGTAGTTATGATTAACACTCTTCTTGGTATGGCTATCGATATTAGAACTAGAAGACCTATCCTTAGAAATAATACAGGTGGTTATTCTGGCCCAGCTGTTAAGCCTGTAGCACTTCGTATGGTATCTGAGTGTGCACAGGTTCTTAACATCCCAATCATTGGTTGCGGTGGTATTTCTACTTATGAGGATGTCCTCGAGTTTATTATCGCTGGTGCAAGTGCAGTAGAGATTGGTACAGCATCACTTGTACATCCAACATGTCCTGTGGATATTACTAAGGACCTCCGAAAGTGGTGTGCAGAAAATAACACTACACTTTCTGAATTAACAGGAACACTTCAACTTTGGTAAATAATAGGAGAATGAAAAATGGCTAATACAGTTTCTAACGATTTATTTAAGACAAATGCAGTACGTGTAGCCCCAGCTGATACACCATTCTGGTATACATCTGGTAAGCTTGGTCCTTTCTATATCAACACACACTTCCTGGTAAAGAGTGAAGAAGAAGCAAATCGTATGCTTAAGGTTATTGAGGATGCTATTGCTTCTGATAAGATGACTGCACCTGCTGTTATTTTTGGTGAGTTTAAGAAGCTTTATGAGACATCTGAGACATTTAAGAATGTAACTGATGCACTCGTTGAAGCTGCTAAAAAGTATGATTTTGATTTCATTTCTGGTGGTGAGAGAAGAGATTTCTTCTTCTCCATGATGCCAGCATACATCCTTAAGAAGCCACACCTTCTTATTTGTAAGGATTTGTCTGCGGTTTACACAGATGAGAACTTCGAGAATGCAGTAGTTGCTTCTGAGGCACCTATTAAGGGTAAGAAGGCGCTCCATATTGCTGACCTTATTACTGAGGCATCCTCTTATGAGAGAGCTTGGGTTCCAGCTCTTCGTGATCTTGGTGCTGATATCACAGATACTATTGCTGTCGTAGATCGTCACCAGAATGGTCGCGCAGTACTTACTGGTCTTGGTGTTAATATGGAAACACTTACAGGCATTAACAAGGATCTATTTGACGAGGCACTTTCTCTTGGCGCTATTAACCAGGAGCAGTATGACTTAGTAATGAAGTTCCTTACATCACCTGACGATTATATGACTGACTTCCTTAAGGCTAACCCAACATTTATTCAGGATCAGATTAATCTTGGTGGCAAGGCTGAGCAGAGAGCAAGACTTGCAGTAGAAAAGGGTTTTGCGACACTTTAATTGGTGAATTTACACTATAAGAAATAAAACGAAAGTAATGTATAATAAAGTGTCAGTCTTTTGACTGATAAGTATGAATTATAAATCTGAGGTAAATCATGTCAGTAAGAAGAGTTTTATCCGAGAAGAAGACACAGTTTGCAGTAGAGGCACAGGGTGTTCTTCATGATGTAAAGGCAGATCTTGGCATTAGTACTTTGACTAATGTAAGAATCATTAATAGATACGATATTTCAGGTATCACAGACGAAGAGTACGAGCAGGCTAAGACTGTTGTATTCTCTGAGCCACCTGTAGATGATGTATATGATGAGACAGTTGATTTAAGTGATAGCTGTTATGTTCTCATTATTGAGGCACTTCCTGGTCAGTATGATCAGAGAGCAGATTCTGCTGCTCAGTGTGTACAGTTCCTTACACAGAAGGAAAGACCACTTGTTAAGACAGCAAAGATTGTTGCTTTCTATGGTTCTGTTGAAGAAGCTGATAAGGATAGAATCAAGAATTACCTTATTAACCCTGTAGAGTGTCGTGAGGCATCTTCCGAGAAGCCAGATACTCTCGAAGATAAGTATGATATTCCTACAACAGTTGAGACAATTGAAGGATTTATCGATATGGATGAGGATGGTCTTAAGGCTCTTCGTGCTTCCATGGGTCTTGCAATGAGTGATGCTGATATCATCTTTACACAGGACTTCTTCAAGTCTCAGAAGCGTAACCCTACAGTTACTGAAATTAGAGTACTTGATACTTACTGGTCTGATCACTGCCGTCATACAACATTCCTTACTGAACTTACTGACATTAAATTTAACGGCGATGATGAGCTCACAGCTGAAATCAAGAATACATATGCTGATTATCTTTCTTCTAGAGAGACACTTTATGGTGAGAGAATTTCCCAGAAGCATATTTGTCTTATGGATTTAGCTACTCTTGCTATGAAGAAGCTTAAGAAAGATGGTAAGCTCGAGGATCTTGATGAGTCTGAGGAGATTAATGCTTGTTCAATTAAGATTAAGATTCAGGTAGACGGTGAAGATAAGGATTATATCTTCATGTTTAAGAATGAGACACATAACCACCCAACAGAGATTGAGCCATTTGGTGGCGCAGCTACTTGTCTTGGTGGTGCTATCAGAGATCCACTTTCTGGTAGATCTTATGTATATCAGGCTATGCGTGTTACAGGTGCTGGTGATCCAACAGTTCCAGTATCTATGACACTTAAGGGTAAGCTTTCTCAGAAGAAGATTGTTCGTACAGCAGCTGCTGGTTATTCCTCTTATGGTAACCAGATTGGTCTTGCAACAGGTCTTGTAGATGAGATTTATCACCCAGGTTATGTTGCAAAGCGTATGGAGATTGGTGCTGTAGTAGGTGCTGCTCCTGCAGAGAATATTGTTCGTGAGAGACCACAGGCTGGAGATATCGTTGTTCTCCTTGGTGGTAGAACAGGTCGTGATGGTATTGGTGGTGCTACAGGTTCTTCTAAGGCTCATGATACTAACTCTGTTCTTACATGTGGCGCTGAGGTTCAAAAGGGTAATCCTCCTACTGAGCGTAAGCTCCAGAGACTTTTCAGAAACCCTGATGTTACAAAGCTCATTATCAGATGTAATGACTTTGGTGCAGGCGGTGTATCCGTAGCTATCGGTGAGCTTGCAGATGGTCTTAGAATCAACCTTGATATGGTTCCTAAGAAGTATGAAGGTCTTGATGGTACAGAAATCGCTATTTCTGAGTCCCAGGAGAGAATGGCTGTTGTAGTTCATCCTGCAGATCTTGATACATTCCTCGCACATGCTGCTAAGGAAAACCTTGAGGCTGTTGTAGTAGCTGAGGTTACAGAAGAGCCAGTTATGAAGATGGTATGGAATGGTAATACAATCGTTGACCTTCCAAGAAGCTTTATTGATACAAATGGTGCTAAGCAGTATGCAGAAGTTGAAGTAGAGGCTCCTGACTTCGAGAATCAGTACATTGATTCTGCAATTGATGCGTATGTTGAGAATGACTTTGCTAAGTCTCTTAATGGTGCACTTAACTCTCTCGAGGGTTGTTCACGTAAGGGCCTTTCTCAGAGATTTGACTCTACAATCGGTGCTGGTACAGTTCTTATGCCTTATGGTGGTTCTTATCAGAATTCCCCAGAGGAAGGTATGGTCGCTAAGATTCCTCTTGACCATGGTCTTACACAGGATTGTTCTGTAATGGCTTATGGTTTTGACCCATACTTTACTGAGTGGAACCCATATGCAGGTTCTTATCACGCTGTAGTTGAGTCTCTCTTAAGACTTATGTGTCTCGGTGTAGATCCTACTAAGGCAAGACTTACATTCCAGGAATATTTCGAGAGAATGTCTTCTAAGCAGGCTTGGGGTAAGCCACTTCAGGCTCTCCTTGGTGCTTATCAGGCACAGCTCGACTTTGGTACAGCTTCTATTGGTGGTAAGGATTCCATGTCTGGTTCCTTTAATGACATTCACGTTCCACCAACACTTGTATCTTTCGCAGTTGGTATGACAAAGGCTGATAAGGTTATTTCTTCCACGCTTAACGGTAAGGGCATTAAGCTTTATGTAATTAAGGCAGCTCGTAACGGTAAGGGATTCTACAAGAAGGATCATGTAAAGAGAATCTTCAAGGCGGTTAAGGAGCTTCAGGATAGAGGTCTTCTTAAGAATGCAGCAGTTGTTAGAAGCGCAGGTATTGCTGCAAGAGTAGCTCAGATGTGTTTCGGTAACAGTCTCGGATTCGAGTTCAATACTGAGATTCCTATGAAGGAACTTTTTGAGAAGAGCCTTGGTACAGTAATTCTCGCTATCTCTGATGATGGCAATGCTGTTGATAAGGTAGAGATGGTTGGCGGTAGATACTTAGGTCAGACAACTCTTGGTGATTTCTTCGTATATGGTGATCAGAAGATTGCTGCAGGTGCTGCTTGCATCAGCTTCAATTCAAAGCTTGAGAAGATTTTCCCAACAGCTGCAACTCCTTCTAATATGCCTTTCGAGCTTGGTCTTTGTGAAGCAGAGGAAGAGTTTAAGGCTGCTCCTGGTGTACTTAAGGGTGTTAAGCCAAAGATTATTATCCCTGTATTCCCAGGTACAAACTGTGAGATTGATACAGCTAGAGCTTTCGAGAGAGCTGGTGGTGATCCTGAGATTTTCGTTATCTGTAATAGAAATCAGCAGGATATCACAGATTCCCTTAAGAATCTTTCAAAGAAGATTGGTGAGAGCAATATCGTAATGCTTCCAGGTGGATTCTCTGCTGGTGATGAGCCAGAGGGTTCTGGTAAGTTCTTTGCTGCTGCATTCCGTAACCAGTATGTTACTGAGTCTGTAAGAGATCTCCTCTTTAATAGAGATGGTCTTATGCTTGGTATCTGTAATGGTTTCCAGGCTCTTGTTAAGCTCGGACTTCTCCCATATGGTGATATCAAGGAGCTTGATTCTAATAGCCCAACACTTACATTTAATAACATTGGTCGTCACCAGAGTGGTTATGTAGCAACTAAGATTATGTCTACAAATTCTCCATGGCTTTCTAAGGTAATTCCTGGTACTGTTTACCACATTCCTGTATCTCATGGTGAGGGTAGATTTGTAGCTTCTCCTGAAGTATTGAGAAATCTTGCTCTTAATAAGCAGATTGCTACTTGCTACGTAAATGATGATGGTCTTGCTGCTACAACAACAGACTTCAACCCTAATGGTTCTGATTGTGCTATCGAGGGTATCCTTTCACCAGACGGTCACGTATTTGGTAAGATGGGTCACTCCGAGAGATTTGATCCAGACCTCGGTAAGAATATCCCAGGTATTAAGGATCAGAAGATCTTTGAGTCTGGTGTAGCTTACTTCCTCTAATTTCTAGGACTTCTAGATGAATAGAGAAGAGACTATAACTTATATTAATAATCACGGAATTCTGCCTGAATCTAAGTTCGGGCAGAATTTTCTGTGTGATGAGGATATTATTGAGGCTATTGTTGACTTAGTTGAAGCTGGTCCTGACGATAAAGTACTTGAGATTGGTCCTGGTATTGGTGCGCTTACTCGAGAATTCGTAAATAACGGTATCGATATCACAGCAGTAGAAATTGATAAGAGACTTGCTCAGTACTTATCTGAGGAAGGATTTAACATTATTGTTAGTGATTATACTAAGCTTAAAGTTGAAGACTATGAGCCAACCAAGTTCACTACAGCTGTTAGTAATATTCCTTATTATGTTATGACTCCTATCATGATTAAGATGATGAGCGACCTTACTAATTGTCGTAAAATGACATTTATGGTTGAAGAAGCTGCTATCGATAGAATTGATGCTAAGGTAAGTACAAAGCAGTATGGTCCTTTAGCAGTTATTTCTAAGGTTTATGGAGACTTTTGTAAGGAGTTTGTTGTTGGTTCTGGAAGTTTTGTACCAGCACCTCATACAACATCTGCAGTTATAACATTAACTAGAAGAAATGGTGACACTTTCGTAGTGGACAAGGCTTTCGCAGATTTTGTCACAAAATGCTTTGCTAATAGACGTAAGAAACTTACTAATGGTGTGCCAGAAGCAAAGCTTGCTTTAGAGGAACTTTGTATCGACTCTAATGTACGTGCAGAGGCCCTTACCCCAGAACAGTTCAAAAGTATATATGCTATAATTAATTCCTGATTTATGGAGGAAATATTATGAAAAAATCTTCACAGAGCTTAATGAGCAAATATTCTGATGGTTCCATCAAGAAAAAGAAGGCTAGTTCTCAGAAGGACATGCCTCTTATGACTACTTATGAGCAAAGATTTAAGGGTAGTCTTAGTAAGGAAGTTACTGTGGAGAAAAAGCTTACTCTTGATGAAAAAATCGAGAAGAGAGAAAAGCAGCTTCATCCAGATACTCCTTCAAATAATGATGATCTCATGCCAAAGCGTGTATCAGTAGAAATAGCTGGTAACCGTTACCTTATGGGTTGTACTTCTGAGATGAGTGAGACAAGAATTAGAAGAATTGCTTCCATGGTAAATAGTATTCTTTCTGAGGCTAAGGAGGATAATCCTGGTCTTACTAATAGTCGTGTTACAACACTTGCTCTTATTGATGCATGCGATAAGTTAGTTGCTGCTCAAGATGAGCTTTCTAACCTTAAGACAGAGGTTATGTATTTTCAGCAGAAGGCAAGTCTCGAAAAGGGTGCTCATGTACCATCTGAGCCTACACCTATGGAACAGCTTGCTATGGGAACAACCCCAACTACGGAGAAGTGATATAAATGAAAATGATTGAATTATTAGCGCCTGCGGGTTCACTTGATATTTTAAAGGCGGCTGTTGATGCAGGTGCTGATGCAGTTTACTGTGGTGTTAGCGTTTTTAATGCTCGTATGAATGCTGGTAACTTCAGCATGGAAGATTTGGCAGAAGGTTGTATCTATGCTCATAGAAGAAGTAGCAGAGTATATCTTACTTTGAATACTTTAATTACTGATGACGAAATGGATTCAGCGATTGAATTGGCACTTGATAGTTATAATGTTGGTGTCGATGGCATTCTTGTACAGGATATGGGTCTTGCTGTAGCACTTCATGATAAATATCCTGAGATTCCACTTCATGCTAGTACTCAGATGAATGTTTATTCTTCTGATGACTACAAGAGACTTAGTGAATTGGGATTTAAGAGAGTTGTTCTCCCAAGAGAATTAAATGTTAAAGAAATTAAGAATAGAACAAAAGTAGCTGCTCGTTATGGTATTGAGACTGAAGTATTTGCTCATGGTGCTATCTGCGTTTGTACTTCTGGTCTTTGCCTTTTTAGTTCAATGAATAAGAGTGGTACTAGAAGTGGTAATCGTGGCCTTTGTGCTCAACCATGTCGTCAGGAATACTCTATCAGAAGTGAAAATGGTTCCTATGAGTTTAAAAAGGGACATGTGCTTTCTCCAAAGGATAGAAGTATCATTTTTAATCTAGAAGATATTATCGAATCTGGTACAGCTTCACTTAAGATTGAAGGTCGTATGAGAGATGCTAATTATGTTCGCGCTACTGTCGCTGCATATAGAGCATTGATTGATGCATATTATGAGGGTACTCTTACAAGTGAAATGAAAGATATAGTAAAGAAAGACCTTCTTGTTAACTTTAACAGAGGTGGAGACTTTACTTCTCATTTCTTGAACGGTTCTACACCTGAAGGCTTTTTATCTGGTGAGTTTGTTGGTAAATTTGGCCTTAAAATCGGCGAGATTGCAGGTACAGACCGTAAGAAGGGAACAATTGCCATTAGACTTAAGAAGGATGTTCCAGAGCCTTCTAGAGGGGATTATTTATCTATTAGAGAAAAGAATGTTGAGATTTGTTCTTTCCCTATAGGAAAGGTACATGAAGCACCTGGTTCAATTACAGTAAAGGGTCTTCATCCTGACCAGATTGCAAAGCTTCATGCAAATATCCCAGTATATCTTATGAGTCATGATTTCTTAGGTAATGATTATCCTGTTCGTAAGACTCATATTACAGTTTCTATTGATACATCTGATGAATCTGTTATTACTGCTAATGCTAAGGTAAATGGTGGCATTTTTGCTGAGTGTTTTGCTGAAGAGACTATTGATCTTGATTCTTCTTTTGAAGGAAAGACAGTTCCACTTGATAGAATTGAGCAGCAGTTCAGAAAAACTGGTAATACACCATTTGAAGTTGATGAGGTTTATTTTACATCTGATAAGGAACCATCATGTCCTATTAGCGTAATTAATGATCTTAGAAGAACTCTTATGGATTCTATCTCATCCGAGATTGATTATGCTGCTTCTCATACAACTAGTGGCGTATTTGATATGTTTGGTGATGATGAAGAAGTAGAAGCAAATGAGGTTTCTGGTGATGTTAAGATTCTTCATATGTTTGCTAAAGTAAATAATATTCATGGTTCACTTCGTCGTGATGCTGATATTTATGGATTTACGTTATTCGATTTGTTATCTAAGAAAATCAGAAATAGAATTGTGGATTTTATTAATGATTCTGGTGCTGAAGTAGCTCTTGTACTACCTGACTTTATGCATGATTCAATGAAACCAACAATTGAATTTTTAAGAGAACTTAAAGACTTATTTGGTGATAAGTTTACTATGATTATTGATAGTGATGTTAATGCTGATTTTGATAGCAGTATCTATAAGGAAATTGGTGTTAAGCACATTATCTCTGCAGGTGGAAATCTTTTTAATAGCAATTCTTTAAAGAATGCTTTTACAGTAGCTGATGGTGGTCAGATTTCTTATGAAGTTACTACTGACGAAGCATATAATATGCTTTCTAAAGCTAATAAGAGTGGTTCTACAGTTCTTGTTCATGCAGGTGGTATGATTCCTTGGATGCAGTCCGAGTTCTGTCCAATTGGTGGAGAGACTGAGAAATGTCGAATTTGCCTTGAAAATGACAGATTTATTCTTAGACAGGGAGAAGGAGAAAAGGAGTGTCAGATTGTGACTCGACTTTGTTCTTCAGTGATTTATGGACCTTCTAAGAATAATTTTACACAGGAAGAAGCAGATTCTATTGCTGATCTTGGATATGAAGTAATTATGTGTTATACAGAGATTTAATTAGTAAAGGAGTAGTTATTATGGAACTTATTATGGAAAAGTGTAGAGAAGAGGCAGTTCTTCCAACATATGCTAATGATGGCGATGCTGGTATGGACCTTTATAGCTGTGCAGATATTCTTGTTCACCCAGGTGAGACTGTACTTGTTCCAACAGGTCTTAAGATGGCTATTCCTTATGGATATGAAGTACAGATTAGACCAAGAAGTGGAGTATCTCTTAAGACAGCTCTTCGTATTCCAAATGCTCCTGGAACAATTGACTGTGGATATAGAGATGAAGTCAATGTAATCGTTCATAATGCATCTAATAGAGAGGATGCTTCTGATGAAAATCCATTTACTCTTGCTGTTAAGGGTTGTCCTCATGGAACATACCTTATCAAGAAGGGTGATAGAGTGGCTCAGATGGTATTTGCTAAGGTAGAGTACGCTACTATTAAGACAGTAGATTCTGTTGCTGATATTGGTTCTAATAGAGGCGGCGGATTCGGTTCTTCAGGAGTTTAATACATATATTTTATAAAGTAGAAATCCGTTTGTTAGGTGTGGTAGAATAATATAGCTTAATTTTGGGAACAAGGAGGTTTTATAAATGCTAGAGATTTATAAGTCAGTAGCAGTTAATAAAAATTCTCCTAAAGCTGGTGTTAAGCCTATTCACAAGGTTGAGAAGCAGGAAGAAATTACTAATGACTGCTGGATCAATCTTTATTCTCCTACAGAGACTGAGATTAGTCGTATTGAGCAGGAACTTAATATTCCACAGGAATTCTTAAGATATCCTCTTGATGAAGAAGAGAGACCACGTATTGACGTTGATGACGATACAGGTATCCACCTTATTATTGTCGATATTCCATACTCTAATAGAGATAAGGACATCATCTCTTACGACACAACTCCACTTGGTATTATTGTAACTGACTTTAATATCGTTACTGTATCTCTCAAGGAAACTCCAATCCTTGACCATCTTATTGAGAATAGAATCAAGGATCTATTTATTCCTTTTAGAACAAGATTTACTATTCAGATTCTTCTTGGTGTTGCTAGAGAATACTTGAGACTCTTGCGCTTTATTGATAAGACTCTCGATGCATCTGAAGTAAAACTTGCTAAGGAAATCAGTAATAAAGAATTATACAAGCTCCTCGAGCTCAGTAAATCGTTGGTTTACTTTACTTCATCCCTTAAATCTAATGAAGCAGTGCTTGAGAAGCTTATGCGTGGAAGAACTATCAAGCTTTATGATGAAGATGAAGATCTTCTTGAAGATGTAGTTATCGAGTATAAGCAGGCCCATGAAATGGCCGACATTTACGCTAACATCGTAGGTAATACTACTGATGCGTATGCTTCTATTATTAATAACAATGTAAATGACATAATGAAGGTTATGACAGCAGCTACAATTTGTCTTACTATTCCAGATCTTATTGGTAGTTTCTTTGGTCAGAACTGTCCAATGCCATGGGACGAGGGATTCGCTGCTAATCCAATGCCTTTTATTATGCTTACAATTGCTTGCATCTTGGCCTTCTTCATTGCATGGATAGTGCTTAGGAAGAAGAAGATGTTATGAGTAAGGGTAGTAGAGGTTTCGTCGAAATTAGTTTTGGCGAGGGTAAAGGTAAGAAGTTTTCAAGAACAAGTAGCTCACTTATTATGAGAACCGCTTTGGTTCTTAGTATTATTGCGGTTTTCTTTATAGGTATGGTTGTTCTGACTATTACTAGTTCTAATAATCTTATGAATATAGATAAGAACCAAGTAACTAATGTTCCATCAAATATCTTGCCATCTTATAGTTCTTGTAGTTTCTCTTCTTATGACAATCAGACAAATCTTTCTGGCTGGTTTTTTAAGTGTGAGAATCCTATTTCAACCATTATTGTAGTTCACGATTCAGGCTCTAATAGATTGCCATTTGGTGTTAATATGATCGATATGATTGAAGAGTGGCTAGATAACGATTATAACGTTTTTCTTTTTGATCTTAGAAACTCCGGTGAGTCTGGTGGTGATATTACTACATATGGTTATCTTGAATGGCAAGATGTAATTGGTGCTATCTCACAGGTTAGACAGATTTCTGTTACTACTGACGTTATTTTATATGGTATTGGTTCTGGAACAACTGCTTGTATTATGGCTTATGATAAGCTTCCAGCTCCTGATACACCAGAGCATGAGTTAGATAATTATGATCCTGAGATTTTGGCTCTTGGATATGATCAATCTTATATTATTGGTATGATTTTTGATTCTCCAGCTAAGAATTCTGATGATTATATCAAGACAAAGGTACGACAGACTCAGTTCCTTGGATCTCTTACACAAGGCTTTGTACCTTATGCTATTAGAGTATCAGCAGGTGAGTCCTCATCCGTTAATCTTATTGCTGAGATTAGTAGACTTCCAATGCCGGTATGTATTATCTACGGTGGTCATGATATGTTCATTGGAGCGGATAAGATATCTCAGATAGTTGATGAGCGTAATCGACTTAATTCGACTATTACAGTATCACAGATGATTCCAGGTGCTGGTTATCTTGAATCATTCTCGCAAGGCAAAGAAATGTATATGAAGACTGTACTTAATTTCTTACAGTCATACTTTATAGAGAGTTAATTTGTTATGGAAAAAGATGTTTATATTTTAGGTATAGAATCTTCTTGTGACGAGACTGCATGCTCTGTAGTTAAGAATGGTCGCGTCATTATTAGTAATATAATTGCTTCTCAGGCAGACTTCCATGAGGAGTACGGTGGAGTAGTGCCAGAGCTCGCTTCACGTATGCATGTAGATGCAGTGTATCCTACTATTGAGAAAGCCCTTAAAGAGGCAAATATGAGCCTTACAGACATGGATGCTATCGCGGTTACATATGGTCCTGGTCTTGTTGGTGCCTTATTAGTTGGATTATCCGCTGCTAAAGGTCTAAGTGCAGCTTCAGGAGTACCACTTGTAGGTGTTAATCATCTTATGGGTCATATATGCGCTAATTATCTTTGCTTTGAAGAGTTAGAACCACCATTTTTATGTCTTTGCGTTAGTGGAGGTAATACTCAGATAGTGCTTGTTAAGGATTACTCTGAATTTGAGATTCTTGGTCGCACTCGTGATGATGCAGCTGGAGAAGCTATTGATAAAATTGCCCGTGTAATTGGTCTTGGTTACCCTGGTGGGCCTAAAATGGACAAGGCAGGGCAGGGAGGCGATATTAACGCTTATACTTTTGCCAAGACTCACATGGCAGATACTTTGGATTTTTCTTTTAGTGGTATCAAGACTTCTGCCCTTAACACTATAAATATTGCTAAGCAAAAGGGTGAGGAGATTAATGTGCAAGATTTTTGCGCGTCTTATCAGAATCATTTAGCAGAAATTCTTGTTAAAAATACAATTAAAGCTGTAAAGCAAACTGGTGTAAGAAAGATTTGTCTTGCAGGTGGTGTTAGTGCTAATTCTTTCCTTAGAAATAGCTTTGATATTGCTGCTAAGAACCATAAATTAGAGCTTTTTTACCCTAAACTTGGACTTTGTACTGATAATGGTGCTATGATTGCATCAGCTGGATATTTTGAATATATGCGTGGTGTGCGCCATGGACTTGATTTAAATGCTGCGCCATCACTTAAGTTTGGAGTAAATAATGCCAATACGTAAGGGAATTAAGGTAATTGCAGAAAATAGAAAAGCATTTCATGACTATTTCATCGAGGAAAAGTATGAGTGCGGTGTCGCACTGGCTGGAACTGAGGTAAAAAGCCTTCGTGCAGGTAAAGTAAATCTTAAAGATAGTTATGTAACAATTAAGGAGGGAGAAGCTTTCCTTATAGGCGTACATATTAGTCCATATGAAATGGGTAACAGATTTAATCTAGATCCTGAAAGAAGTCGTAAATTACTGCTTCATAAGAAGGAAATTATTAGATTGTTTTCAACAATTAAACAAGATGGTCTTACACTTGTTCCTACAAAGTGTTATTTTAAAGATGGTCGTGTTAAGTTTGAAATCGGTCTTGCTAGGGGTAAGAAAAATTACGATAAGCGTGATGTTGAAGCTAAAAAGCAGGCTCAGCGTGATATTGATCGTGCAATGAAGGGTAATTTTAAAAAATATTAATGAATACGTTGAATATTGACGAGAGAGAAATTGATAAAAAAGCTTTAGTTTTATCCTTAATTTTCTGGGGATTAGCTATTGCATGGATGATTTTTATATTTTATATGTCATCTGAGTCTGGAGCTGAATCTTCGAAAAGAAGCTTAAAAATAGTTGAATATATCGAATCTCTTGGGATTTTTCCTTTTATGACAGAAACAGTTATTCGTAAGGCTGCTCATGTTACAGAATATGCAATTCTAACAATATTGTCTTTTAATTCTATTAAATATACTAATTTAATATCTTTACAAACATCATATTCACAGACTCCAGTTAAGATTGTTAAATCAGATAACGAAATGTATATCGTAATTTCATTTTGGATTTCTGCAGTTTATTCATCAATTGATGAATATCAT
>JAKSRH010000032.1 GCA_024403675.1 Saccharofermentans sp.
GTATGGACGAGGTTTAATGTATGCTATAATTCTAGGCATACTGTTAAATAAATAATAAATACGGGGACTTACTTATGAAGAGAGCACTTATTACAGGAATCACAGGTCAGGACGGTTCTTACCTTGCAGAACTTCTTCTCGAGAAGGGTTATGAGGTATATGGTATTTGGAGAAGAAAGGCTTATGTTGACTACGGTAACATTGAGCACCTTAAGGATAAGGTTACTCTTATTTATGCTGATATGACAGACCCTGTTTCTCTTATTTCTGCTATGAAGATTTCTCAGGCTGATGAAGTTTATAATCTTGCTGCTCAGTCATTTGTTGCTACTTCTTGGGATACTCCTCTTGGTACAGCCGATATCGATGCTATTGGTGTTACAAACATGCTTGAGGCTATTAGAATCGTTAAGCCAGAAGCTAGATTCTACCAGGCTTCCACATCTGAGATGTTTGGTAAGGTTCAAGCTATTCCACAGACTGAGACAACACCTTTCTATCCACGTTCACCATATGGTGTAGCTAAGCTTTATGGTCACTGGATTACAAAGAACTATCGTGAGTCCTATAATATGTTTGCTTGCTCTGGCATTCTTTTTAACCACGAGTCTGAGAGAAGAGGTCTTGAGTTCGTAACACGTAAGATTACACACGCTGCAGCAATGATTGCTATGGGTCAGCAGGAGTATGTTGAACTTGGTAACCTTTCCGCTAAGCGTGACTGGGGTCACTCCAAGGATTATGTAAAGGCTATGTGGCTTATGCTTCAGGCTGATGAGCCAGATGATTATGTAATCGCTACAAATGAGACAAGAACAGTACGTGAGTTTGCCGAGGCAGCTTTCAAGCACGTAGGTATGGATATTGAGTGGAAGGGCGAAGGCGTAGACGAGGTTGGTATCGACAAGAATTCCGGTAAGGTAGTTGTTAAGGTTAACCCTAAATTCTTCCGTCCAGCAGAGGTTGAGCTCCTTATTGGTAATCCAGCAAAGGCTGATGAGAAGCTTGGTTGGACAAGAGAGATTAGCTTTGATGAGCTCGTAAAGAGAATGGCTGAGAATGACTTGGCTATTGTTAAGGCTTCATTATGAGTAAAGCGTTGATAATTGGAGCTGCGGGGTTTGCAGGCACTGCCCTTCGCAGTGAACTTATCAATAATGGATACGAGGTTGTTTGCGCTGATGTTATGTCAAATGATGACAGTATCATCAAGGTGGACATGCTCGATTGTGCAAGTGCGGATAAATTAATTGAAGACGTTCATCCTGACATTATTTTTAATTTGGCAGGACAGGCGTCTCCTTTTCTTTCTTGGCAAAAAATCTCTTTCACAATGCATTTGAATGTTGATTTATCAGTTAACATTTGTGAAAGTGTTGCTAGACATTGCCCTGAATGTCGTATTTTGTTTATTGGTTCTGCGAATCAGTATGATATGACAAAGTCAGGCGATGATGGTCTTGTTGGTGAAAATAATCCACTTATTAATGATTCACCATACTCTATTTCTAAGAACACGCAGGAAGAGATATTGAAATTACTTGGTAAGAAATACAATCTTGATATTGTATCTACAAGATCATTTAACCATATTGGTCCTAACCAGAAGCCAGGGTTTGTTATTACAGATTATTGTATGAGAATAGCTCAGTTGGAAGCTGGTAAGTTGGAGCCGTTTGCTTATGGCAATCTCGATTCATGGCGAGATTTTTCTGATGTTAGAGATGTAGTTAGAGCATATCGACTTATTGCTGAGAAGGGTAAAAAAGGTGAGATTTATAATGTCGGCTCAGGAAAGAGCTATTACATTAGAGATCTTATTGGGGCTTTGGTTGCTCTTAGCCCAGAGGCATCATCTAGAACTGTACTTCCTACTAGACTTGATGATAATGCACTTGTCCATTTTAGAAGTGATAATACAAAGCTTTTTGAAGATACCGGCTTTGTTGCAGAAATTGATATTATGAAGGATACAATCCCATCTGTTCTTGAGGCGTATAGAGCTAAGGTTAAAGAGGGATTACTCTAATTATTACAATGAGACATACCATTAAAGAAATTTATAAATATAGGGAGATGATTTTTAGTCTTGTTCGAAAAGACTTGAGAGGACGATATAAAGGTTCCGTCCTCGGTTTTTTGTGGACATTTATTAATCCTCTTCTCCAGCTTCTTGTATACAACATGGTTTTCTCCATGATTCTTCGTAATAACATAGAGAAGTTTTATCTCTATTTGTTTGTTGCACTTATTCCATGGATGTTTTTTTCTGCATCACTTACAGGTGGCGCAGTATCTGTTATTTCCCAGAAAGACCTTATTAAGAAAATATACTTTCCTCGTGAAGTAATTCCGATTTCTTATGTTACAAGCTGTTTTGTAAATATGCTGTTGTCTTTTATTGTGGTTATTATCGTAGTAGTTGCTTCAGGTGTTACTCCAACTATCTTGGGCCTTTTGTGTCTACCTATAATTATGGTGGTTGAATACCTACTTGCGATGGGTATTGCTATGATTGTCTCAGCACTCACTGTGTATCTTAGAGATTTGGAGCATATTCTTGGTATTATTTCCATGGCTTGGATGTATGCTACACCTATTTGTTATTCTGCGGATATGTGTCCTGAGAAATACAGATTCCTTTTTAACTTAAATCCAATGACTGCAATAGTTGGTGCATATAGAGCCGTTCTTTATGAGGGCGGTGTGCCTGACTTGTCTACATTACTTGTATCCGTTGCTTTGGGAATAGTATTCCTTTTTGTGGGTTTTGTAGTGTTTGGTAAACTTCAGAAGAATTTCGCGGAGGAGCTCTGATATGTCTGATGTAGTAGAGAAACCAGTAGTTGCCATAAGCGTTAAGGATGTAACCAAGAAGTTTAAGGTTTACTATGATAAGGGTACTAGTCTTAAGGAACGTGCTCTTTTCTGGAAACGCAATCGTCATGAGGATAGAACAGTCCTTAATGGAATTTCCCTTGAAATTCCACAGGGACAGGCAGTAGGTCTTATCGGTCATAATGGTTGTGGTAAGAGTACCCTTTTGAAGTTGATTACAAGAATTTTATATCCAGATAGTGGTAGTGTAGAAGTAAAGGGCCGTGTATCTAGCCTTTTGGAGCTTGGTGCTGGTTTTCACCCTGACTTAAGTGGTCGCGAGAATATTTACACCAACGCATCTATCTTTGGCTTGAGCAAAGAGGAAATAGATAGAAGACTTAACGATATTATTGAGTTTTCTGAGCTTGGTGATTTTATTGATAATCCAGTTCGTACATATTCATCTGGTATGTACATGAGACTTGCGTTCTCTGTTGCTATCAATGTAGATGCAGATGTTCTTCTTGTTGATGAGATACTTGCTGTAGGTGATACAAATTTCCAGACAAAGTGCTTTTCTAAGATGCAGGAAATTAAAGCGTCAGGCACTACAATTGTTATTGTTTCTCATTCTCTTAGCCAGATTGAACAGATTTGTGATAGATCAATTTGGATTCATGGTGGTGTAATTAAGGGTGATGGTGCTCCTGTAGATGTACATAACAATTATATGGAGTTCATGCTTAAGCAGCGTCAAAATAATGTATCTCTTGCTCAAATGACAGAGGAAGTAATGCGCCTTATGAAGGATAAGGAGAATACTACAAATGCTCTTAAGTCTGGTATGACTGAGGAACAAAGAGATAGTGTTCAGGCTGGTAATGATCTTCGCTGGGGAAGCAAGGAAATTGAAATTACTAAGGTTACTGTTACAGATGGTTCTGGTAAAGAAAGTAAATTTATCGACGTTGGCGACGCTATTCACTTTAAAGTTGACTATAAAGTTAATACTCCAATGAGAGATATTGTGTTTGGTATCGGCATCTACCGTAAGGATGGTCTTAACATTTATGGTACCAATACAATGCTTGAAGGCTATGATAGATATTATGTCAGTGAAGATGGAAGCTATGAGATTGATATGCCAGAGTATTGTTTGATACCAGGTAGATATATCGTTGGTTTCTCCATCGAGTATGGACAGGGTATTCCAGTTGATTATTGGAAGACAGCTGTGGAGATTGAGACATTCTCCAAGATTGCTGATGTAGGTACCGTTAGACTTAAGCATACATGGGTTATGCCTGAAAATGCACAGATTGATGAAGCTGATGACGAAGACAGCGGTTCGGAGGTTTAAATGGCAGAGAATAATATTAATGTAGAGGCTATTATAGCCGAGATTAGAACTAATATTAAGGAAAGTGGTGCTGATAAGATTCCTCTTTCTTTTGCTGATCAGGCTGCTCCAACAGTTGTTCCTACAGGTAGTAACAAGCTTAATGATGCAGTTCAGTTTATTTCTTATAACTATGAACTTCAGCCATATCAGGTGTTTACAGGCAATCCAGTTAAGGTTTTCATTAAGAAAGCCATTCGTAAGATTGCGAATTTCTTTGTAATTCCTATCGTTGTTCAGCAGAATGCTGTAAATACAAACTTCATGATTGTTTCTGAGGCTGTAAGAGACCAGCAGGAAGAAATCGAACTTATGAAGAAGACTCTTGAAGAGCTTAACGCAAAAATTGATAAGCTTTCTAAGTGATTTTGGGGTACAAAGTCATGGCTAATAAAAGTAGAGAAATGATAAAGGGATTAATGCCCCAGTTATCTGAAGTTAAAGGCAGTGTTAATATTCCTGCTGAGTTTGATAATGTTAGTATTTTTAGCAATATGCAGCTTAGTGACTATATTCTAAAACGCATCGAGTTTATTAGAGAAGGTCAGGAAGTTGTTCCTGAGTATACAGATATCAAGGAAAAGTTTGCTGGTATGCTCTTCGGCTTTTATATTAATCATTCTGTTAGACAGCAAAATGAACTTAACAAGCGATATGCTGACGTTTGTGAAGAGTTTAAGAGAATTTCCGAGGAAAGATCAGAGCTTAATAAGAAAATTATCGAAGTAGCTAATCGTCTTAGAGAATTAGAAGAAGCTAAGGGAGGTAAGGCATGAGAGTAATTCAGGTTCTTACAACACTTTCCTTTGGTGATGCGGTTAGTAATGACTGCCTTGCGATTAATGAACTTCTTAAAAAGAGAGGATTTAAGACAGCTATTTATATCGAGAATCTCGATGAGCGTCTTAAGAATCACCCAGATGTAAAGTCTTGTGGCAAAATGCCAAAGCCAAAGAAAGATGATATTCTTCTTTATCATTTATCTACAGGTACGGCACTTAACTTAAGAATTATGGCTGTTAACTGCCGTAAGTTTATTGTGTATCACAATACTACTCCACCAGATTTCTTTGTGAAGTATAGTGGCAAGACAGCACAGCTTTGTAATAATGGACTTAATGAGACAAAAGCACTTAAAGACACTTTTGAGGGAGGCTTTTGTGACTCCGGATTTAATCGCGATCAACTTATTAGTTATGGTTACAAGTGTCCTCTTAAGGTAAGACCAATTCTTATTCCTTTCGAGGACTACATGAAAGAGCCTGATAAAGAAGTTCTTGATGCGATGGGTGGTCCTAACACTAATGACCACGCTGTAAAGAATGTTCTTTTTGTAGGTAGAATTGCCCCTAACAAGAAGCAGGAAGACCTTATTTCCATGCTTTACGCATATCGTCAGATGTACAAGGATCCGGTAAGACTTATTCTTGTTGGTAATCCCCTTGGTATGGATAAGTATGATGCCAAGCTTAAAAACTATGCTCAGCAGTTAGGCTTAGATGATATTGTGTTTACTGGTCAGATTTCATTTAAGGCAATCCTTGCATACTATAGAAGTGCGGATTGTTTTGTTTCTATGAGCGAACATGAAGGTTTCTGCGTTCCTCTTGTGGAGGCAATGCAGTTTGACGTCCCTATCCTTGCATATGCTTCTACTGCAGTACCAGAGACAATGGGTGATGCCGGTGTGGTATTTGATGATAAGGACCCTGCTGTAGCAGCAGCTCATCTCCATGCAATCCTTAATAACAAAGAACTTCGTCAGGAAATGATTAAGGAGCAGCAGGAGAGACTTAAATTCTTTAGCTATGAGAATGTAAGCGAAATGTTTATCCAGCAGTTTGAAGAGATGACAGGCGTTAAGGCGCCAAGATAATAGAGGTTAATTCCATGAAGATTTGCTTTGTAGTACAAAGATACGGACTTGAGGTAAATGGTGGTGCGGAAGCATACGCTAGAGAAGTTGCTGAACATATGGTTTCTATTGGAGGCCATGAGGTTCACTGTGCTACAACTTGTGCTATTGATTATCAGACATGGAAAAATGAGTACCCAGAGGGTGATACAGAACTTAATGGTGTAACAGTTCATCGTTTTAAGAGCATTAGTGAACGTAATCCAGAGAAGTTTAATAAGCTTTGTGGTCGTATTCTTGTTCCTGGAAACAACGTTACTATCGAAGAAGAAGAGGACTGGATGCGTAAGCAAGGTCCAGAGTGCCCTGCACTTTGCGATTGGCTAGAAGCTCATCACGATGATTATGATGTATTTATATTTGTGTGCTACTTGTACTATACAACATACTTTGGACTTCCTAAGGTAGCTGATAAGGCAATTTTTATCCCTACAGCTCACGAAGAAGCACCAATTCACCTTAAAATCTTTGAGAATATGTTCAAGCTTCCTGCAGCTTTTTATTACAATACTGTAGAAGAGTTGGAACTTACTAATAAGCTTTTCCCAGGCACAGAGAATAAGCCTGATAACTATGGTAAGGGTGGAGTAGGCGTAGAGGTTCCTGCTAATATTGATGCAGAAGCATTTAAGGAGAAGTATGGATTAGATAACTTCATGCTTTATGTGGGCCGTATTGATGAGAATAAGTGTTGCCCAGAGCTTTTCAAATACTTTGCAGAGTATAAGAAGAGAAAATCAGATTCTGATTTAAAGCTTGTTCTTATGGGTAAGGAAATGATAGAAGTTCCTAAGAGAGACGATATCATATCTCTTGGATTTGTGAGTGAAGAAGATAAGTTTTCCGGTATCGCTGCAAGTAAATTCTTTGTGCTCCCATCTAAATACGAGAGTTTATCTATAGTTGTTCTTGAATCTATGGCTATGAATAAGCCAGTTCTCGTAAGTAGTGATTGCCCTGTACTTAAGGGTCACTGCACTAGAAGTAACGCAGGTCTTTATTATCACGGTTATTATGAGTTTGAGGGCTGCGTAGATTATTTGCTTACACACGAAAATATCGCACAGGGTATGGGCGTTAACGGCAAAAAGTATGTTGACAGCGATTATAGTTGGGAAGAGCTCGTTAAAGGCTATGAGAATCTTATCAACCGAGTGCTGAAGGCAGAATAAAATCAAAAACTGCTTTAGCGAACCCATCGTGCTGGCAGTCTAAAGTTACGTAGTCTGCGTGGGAAAGAATATTTTCTTTACTTCCACCCATTACTACGGCGTGATCTGCAGCGTCTAACATTGGAATATCATTATCACTGTCCCCTAAGGCGTACACCTTGCCTTCGGGGATATTTAATTTGTTAGCAAGTTCTCGAAGTGCGAGACCTTTGGATGTGCCATTAAGCATTACATCGTAGAAATCAACAGCGGACATTACTACCTGAAGTTCTGAGATTTTGGCCAGCTCAGCTAAAATCACATCGTTAGCCTTAATAATAAGATATTTATTTATATTAGGAAGTTTACCTTTAAGAGTATCGTTAGTAATCTCACCAGTTAAGGCTTTAATTCTATCAGGGATACCAACATTATAGTTTTTTACAAATTCTCTTCTAGAAGAGTTAGGGGCGAAAAGAATACCCTCATCACTATAACCAGTAGCGTCAGTGTTATTTTCAAGAAAAAGAGTTATAAGTTTGCGATTTATCTCTTCTGGAAAGTCAGCAGAGAAGATGTCTTTACGCGTAATTGGGTCAAAAAGGGACGCACCATTACTTGTAATAAGTGGAACAGTGACATTAAGGTCATCAGAATAAATACCAGTTAAGAATGATGTTCTTCCAGTGGCAAGTGTAAATGCACCGCCAGCATCTTGGATTGCTTTAACGGCTTCTCTATTGGCAGCAGATACAGGTGTACCTGGCATTAAAAGTGTGTAGTCCATATCTGTGGCTACAAGGAATTTGTACTGCTTATTACTCATATGGAATATTTTACATAATTTGGGGTATAATTCACACATAATATTAAATAATAATTTTAGTGAGGGACTTTATATGCAGAAAGCAGCAGTAATTATGGCAGGTGGCGGCGGAACAAGATTCTGGCCAGTATCTAGAATGGCTTCTCCTAAGCAGCTTACAAAGCTTACAGGTGATGACGTAATGATTAATGAGACAATTAAGCATTATGATGGCGTTATCCCAAGAGAAAACACATTTATTGTTACTAACGAGAAGCAGGCTATTCTCACTGACAAAGTACTTTTTGACGAAGTAGATAGAAGTCACATTCTTATCGAGCCAGTACAGCGTAATACAGCTCCATGCATTATTTACGCAGCTATGACACTTAAAAAGATGTATGGTGATGCGCTTATGACAGTTCTTCCTGCAGACCACCATATCGGTAATATCAAGGAGTATGAGAGAATTATTTCTCTTGCTATGGATACTGCAGAAAAGACTGATAGAATCGTTACAATTGGTATTAAACCAACATTCCCATCTACAGGTTATGGCTATATAAAGGTATCTGATGGTATTTCTGATGAAGTAAAAGCTCTCGATAGATTTGTAGAGAAGCCTGCATATGAGGTAGCTAAGTCTTATGTAGATGAGGGTTGTTACCTCTGGAATTCAGGTATGTTTATCTGGAAGGTTTCCGTTATTCTTGATTATTTTAAGAAACTTCTTCCTGATATGTATTCACAGATGGAAGCTATTTATGACGATCTTCGTACAGAAAGGGAAGCAGATGCTATTGCACGTGTATATCCTGAACTTGAGAAGATTTCCGTAGACTATGGAATTATGGAGAAGGCTGAGGGCGTTTATTGTATTCCTGCTGACTTTGGATGGAATGATGTTGGTTCTTGGGATGCTCTCGAGAATGTATTCCCAAAGGATTCTGGAAATAACGTTACAGTAGGTAAGGCAGAACTTATTGATTGTACAAATAGCGTATTCTTTGACAACTGTGGAGATAAGCTTATTACAGCTATCGGAGCAGATAACATCGTTGTGGTTGAGACAAAGGATGCAATTCTTGTTTGTGATAAGTCTCGAGTACAGGATGTTAAGAAGATGGTTGATCATCTCAAGGAAGTTGGCAGAGAGGATCTCCTCTAATTCTATTAAGATGAGAATTGCAATCGATTTAACAGCTACACCAAAGAACAAGACCGGCATTGGTAGATATATGTTGGGTCTTCTTAAGGGTCTTCAGGAAGTGGACAAGGAGAATGAGTATTATCTTTTTGCCCAGGATGATGACTTAGATGGTTTTGGTATTTATGCGCCAAATTTTCATATGATTCCAGTAAAGTCTTCAATTATGCGTAAGACTTACGTGAGAATTTTATGGGAGCAAGTGGTATTTCCTTGGCGTGTTCGTAAAGTAAAGGCAGATGTTTTGCATTGTCCTAATTACACCATGCCATATTTGCTTAAATTAATTAGCTCCAAAACTAAGGTAGCGACTGTTTTTCACGATATGACATATTTTATTCACCCAGAGTATCTGGTGGGATGGAAGTGTAAGATGTTTCAGTGGTATATAAAGCGTTCTGCTAGAAGAGCAGATAAGATTATTACTATATCTGAAAACTCTAAAACAGATATTCCTAATTTCTGCAAGCCTCGTAATAAAGATATTGCAGTTACATATATGGGTGTTAAAGAGGATTTCTTTAATTCTGTTCCAGCTGACACAGAACTTCTTAATAAATACGGTATTAATAAGAAATATATTATTTATGTTGGTACTTTAGAGCCTCGTAAAAATGTGCCTGGACTTCTTCGTGGTTATGCAAATATGTCTGAGGAAATCCGTAATGAGTACAAGTTAGTTATCGTAGGCAAGAAGGGTTGGTATTACGACGAGATATTTGATACTGCTAATTCTGATCCAAGACTTAAAGAAAATGTCGTTTTTACAGGATTTGTGGAAGATGAAGATATGATGCGCCTTATGAGATCATCTTCTGCAGTTGCATATTTGTCTTTTTATGAGGGCTTTGGTATACCGGTTATTGAGGGTATGGCAAGTGGAGTTCCTACGGTTACTACTAGTCTTTCATCACTAAGTGAAGTAGCAGGTGACTGCTGTTTTCTATGTGACCCTGCAAGTGATACGGATATAGCCAAGGCGCTGCAGAAGGCCGTTAGCGGTTCTAAAGCTTTAGAAAATGGAGAAGTAGAAGCAATAAATAATAGGGATAAAGCACTAGAAAGAGCAAAATATTTTTCATGGCAGAACTGTGCCAAAGCAACCATCAATGCTTACAACAGTATGAACTAATCTAGTGAAGGCGTTTATAAACGCCTTTTCTTATTCCTGCAGGTAAAACGCAGATAAGTGCATGTGGCAAAGCGCCAGTAACGTAATCAGAAATAGAGGACCACTTTTCCTTGCGAAGCCATCCGTGAAATCTGAGCATGTCCTTGGCATATGAAACGCCACCTCTTCTTACCATAGTGTTGTCATCAACTCTCATATAGACGAGAGTTTCCTCAAGGTTTGCACCTTTATATCCTGCCATGAGCATTCTTACCCATAGGTAATAGTCCTCGAAAAGGTGGTATGTCTCATCATAGTTGCCACTTGAAAGCACGGCACTTTTCTTGAACATCATTGAAGGGTGGTTAAAAGGATTACGCTTTCGAGAGAAGGCGCGAATAGCATCATCAGTTAGTGGTAGTTTCCTAGCACCTGTTATGTGCCCTATATCTTCACTAAATTCTGAGACAGTACCACTTACCATAGATAACTCAGGGTTACTTTTAAATGCTTCAAGCTGAAGAGCCATTCTAGTTGGTGCTGCAACGTCATCACTATCCATGCGAGCTACTAATTCATGTTTGCACTCCATAATGCCTTTTGAAAGTGCTTTACCAAGTCCTTCATTTTGTTCGTAACGGATTATATTTATTGTGGGATAGTTACTTAATACATTATTGAGTTCATTAGTTAAAGGTCCATCACATACAATAACAAAATCATCGCATGGCACAGTTTGTGCTATAACACTCTCGATGCTTTCACGAAGATAGGTGGGATTATCCGCTTTGTAAATTGACATTAAAACAGAATAGTTCATATTAAAGTGATATGTCGTGATTCTGTCTGTCTGTAGACACATAAGCATCCTTATTAGCCTCAAATGTTCTATTGTAAAGGTGAGGCGTAAATACAGCTCTTACAGTCAAGAACATAATCTTGAGGTCCTGAAGGATGGAGTAGTTCTTAATATAAAGAAGATCATATCTAAGTTTGTCCTGAGCTGTTGTATCATAGTTTCCAGCTACCTGAGCAAGACCTGTGATACCAGCTTTAACAGCAAAACGCTGAGAATAACCTGGGATTTCTTTCTCAAAGTTTGCAACGAATTCAGGTCTTTCAGATCTAGGACCAACTACACTCATGTCACCCCTAAGTACGTTAATAAACTGAGGCACCTCATCAAGTTTGCTTCGTCTAAGGAATCGTCCGAAAGGAGTTACTCGAGGATCATTTTTACCAGAGATTACGGCACCAGTTGCTGCTTCTGCATCTATTCTCATAGTTCTAAGCTTATAAATCTTATATGGACGATTGTTAATTGTAAGTCTTTCCTGACGATAGAATACAGGGCCTCCATCACTGCATTTAATAATGATGGCACAAATCAAAATGATAGGTGAAGCCAAGATGATAGCAACAAGAGAGATGATGATGTCCATTATTCTCTTCATAATGCTCTGTTCAAATGTAAGGCCCATTCTATCAACCAGCATAACCATAAGGTCATTAAGATTAATGATTCTAGATTTATAAAGACTAATCTCGTAGAACTGAGGCACTACATATACAACCGTCTTATTCTTTGCACAGGAGAGGATAATATCTGACTTAACATCCTCAGGTACGTCTGGACAAAGGAATATCTCAGATTTATTTCTGATAGCAGCTCTAATGGCGGATTTGTCAGAATAACGAATGGATTTGCTTAAGTCGAGATCCATGCCCTTAAGAGATGGGAAAATCTTGTCACGAACGAGATTCATGGTTGCTTTATTGGAACCTATAATTACAAGTTCGCTGTTGGCGTACATTTTATGGCTTATGAAACAACAAATCATCTGCCAAATAAAGACATAAACAATGAGAATAATAAAGCTGATTACGATAACTCGTCTAGGAAAAGCTCGCTGTTCAGTAAGGTCTTTGGCAGCAAGTGTAATAAGAGTCATCAAAAAGCTGAAATAAAGAGTCTGAGAAATAACATCAATATTCTTCTTACGGAAAAATCTAGGCATTTGAAGAAAGTCTGCAACAAATATTGATGCAATAGTAATAATTGGAATAAGTGCTTGATAAGCTTCGTAGTTGTGAGGGTTGTTAGGATCTTCCATTGCAAATCCGAATACAGCAAAGAAGCTGCTCACATAAGCAGCCTGTACTACAAGTACAAGACCGAGCAGAAACACCAATTTAAATAGATGAGGAACTGTAAAAAATTTGTTGTTCATTTTTGCCTCGCTATTCATATCACTAGGACACATTATACCATATGTGTAATATGTAAATTATATATACTATTTTTAATTAAATATTGTAATCTTATTTTTAGTTTCTCTACTTGAAACTTGAAGTTCTAATAAGTATAGTTTTATGTAGCGGTTTGCTGACTAAGAGCGGCACCACTGTGAAGAAGGGACTATTTATGAAAAAAACTAGTCAAGGTAATAATTCAAGAAAACCGGCAGTGCGTTCTGCGTACACACCGACAACTACATATAGAAAATCATCATCTGCACCTGTAAGATCATCTACTACAGGCAAGGCTCGTAAGCCTATTAAGAAAAAGAAGTCTGGTGGAAAGGCAGCTGCTATAGCAATCGTTGCTGTTGTTGCTGTTCTTGCTGGTGGAGCTGCATTTATTCTTAAGACTGATATGGGTCAGAATCTTTATAAGAAGGTTATGAATATAGAGGAGACATATCAGCTTACTAATGCTGATGGCACAGTAGTAGAGTTAACAGAGGCTCAGCTCAGAGAGCAGCTTTCCGTAACAACTTTCCCACAGGGTGTTGTGGTAGATGGTACTGATGTTGGTGGTATGACAAAGGAAGAGGCTTCTGCCGCACTTAAGGCAGCTGCACCAAGTCAGCCAATTACTACTAACATTTCTCTTGAGTTGGACGGAGAACTTATCCCACTTGATTTGTCTTCATTACAGTTTGCATCAAATCTAGATGAAATTTTGGATGAGGCTTATTCTCAGTTTGCGCTTAAGGGTGATGAGGATGTAAATGGACTTATTGCTAACTACAATACGAGAGAGAATCTTAAGAAGAATCCAGTCCAGTACAATTCTGCTTATACATTAAGCACAGAGGGTATTTCTGAGATTGTACATGGTCAGCTTGATAGCATGAGTTCTGAAGCAAAGGATGCTGAGATTACAGGATTTGATATCGATAATCTCGTGTTTAATTACACAGAGTCTTCCAAGGGTTATGTAATCGATATTGACGGAGCAGTAGATTCTGTTAAGGCACTTCTTGATTCATCTGTATACGAGGGTGTGGTTACTGTATCCGCTGAGGTAACAGAGCCTACTTTAACTTCAGAGATTATTCAGACAGAGTTTGGTAAGGTTTCTTCTGCTTCTTCTCAGACTTCTGCTAATAGTAATCGTAATCATAATATTTCTATTACTTGTGAAAAGATTTCTGGTATGGTTCTCCAGCCAAATGAGACTTTCTCATTCAATGGATTTATCGGACAGAGAACTCCTGATAAGGGATACATGCTTGCAGGTACAATCCAGGATGGTCAGCTTAAGGATGATTACGGCGGAGGTATTTGTCAGGTAACATCTATGATTTTCCAGTCTGTTGTTAAGGCTAATCTTTTTGATATGGGTGCTGGCTATAATTCAGAAGGTCAGGAGCGTCATGAGCATATGTGGCCATCTTCTTATGCAGTTGCAGGTACAGATGCTGCTGTTGACTGGCCAGCTCAGGATTTCAAGTTTACTAATACTAGCGGATATCCTATCGCTCTTGTTCTTTACTGGAATCCAGACAATAGTTATATTACTTGTGAGATTTATGGACACCTTCTCCCTGATGGAAAGACTATTGGTTTTGAAGGTTCTGTAATTGGTCGTCAGAGTGCTACTACAGAGTATATTGCTGATCCAAATATGCCTGTAGGACAGAGATCTAGTACTAGAGGTGCTCATGATGGCGTAACAGCTACTTCTTATCAGATTTGGTATGATGCTAGTGGTAATGAAGTTGAGCGTATTGAGCTTCCAACATCTCACTATTATGCAATCAACGCTCAGGTATCAGTAGGTGTACGTAATCCTGATGGATCCCTTGCTACTATGGCTGCTGATGGATCTATTTCTGGTGGTACTCCAGCAGAGACAGAGCCTACAGATACAAATGTTACAGATCCTGCTGCTACTGATACTCAGACACCGGTTGAGACACAGGCAACACAGGCGCCAGAGACACAGGCGACACAGCCACCAGAGACACAGCCAGCTGAGACTCAGGCTCCAGCACCAGAGACACCTCCAGAGGCATAATCATTATTGAGAGGAATAAATGAAGGATAATTCATCTATATCGGAATTGCTTCTTTCCGATACTTCAATTTCAGATATTTTTATTGTTAAACATATGGCATCCTTGTCTAAGGATGCCTTGTGCCTTTATATGTGGCTAAATATGACTTGTGGAAAGAACTTGAAAGTACAAGAATCTGATGTAGAGTCATATGGTTTGTTGTCAAAGACAGAATCAGGCAAGGTTATTGCTGAACTTATTTCACATGGTCTCATTATAAAAGATGCTGATGATAATTATTTATTAGAAGACCTTAAGAAGGTTGAAGTGGATTCATATATTAAGAGACGATTTGGTGAAGAGGCTTCTAGTACATATCAGGCATTTAACACTGAGAATAAAGAGAGAGATGTGCTTGCGGCTAGTATAAGTAAGACTTTCTTCCAGGGCCACATGCATTATATTTATTTTAGACTTGTCGATACTTGTCTTTATGAGTATAAGTTTGAATCATCTGTTGTGTATCGACTTTTCCAGGAAGGCCGTGAACTTAAAATTCATCTTAAAACAGATGAGATGATTAAGTTAGCAGAAAACTGGTATAAGAGAGGGTACACTACTCCAGATGCGCTTCAGGTATATTTTGATAAAAAGAAGCGTACTACAGAAATAATTTCACTAATGGGTAAGCTTACACGTAAGCGCCTTAATGAACTTGATTATGAAAGAATAGACACGTGGGTAAACGAACTAAATGCTACACCTAAGATGGTAGAGTACGCATTCAGAGTTAATGAGTATCGTGATCACATTAAGTTTATTCACGTAGAGACGAAGCTTAAGGAGTGGTTTGCAGCAGGTGTTACTACTTTGGATGCGGCTATGGTATATGAGGCTGAACGTAAGGCTGAAAACAAGGCAAAGGCTTCCCGCAAGAGAGGTACAGATAATGTCTGGAGAACAGGTCGCGAGGCTGGTATTACTATAGAGGATGCGAAGAAGCCAGAAAAAGAAGAGAATAAGAAAGAACCAGATGATGACGATGATTATGATCCAATTCTAGGAATGTTTGGAGGCGACGATGAAGACAATTAAAGCTCTCATTGCAGAAGAATTGAAGACTCGTGCATCTATGCGTTCTATTGAGCGAGACGAAAGGGTAGAGGACATTTATTACCAGTATCCTGACTTGGAGAAAATCGATTCTGAGCTTATTTCTCTTCGTGGTTCTCGTATGCTTACTATCTTTGAGAAAAAAGAAGGGCAAGCAGATATCATTGAGTTCCGTGAGAAGGAACTATTAAAAGAGCGAGAAGAATTTATTAGTAAGTATAATATTGATCCAGAATTCGACGAAGAGAAACCTATCTGTACCAAATGTATGGACACAGGTTTCTATATTAAGAATAACGGTATGTCAGCTGTATGTACGTCTTGCATGTCTTCTCAGATAAAAGAGTGCTATGACAAATCTGGATTAGCTGATTTTTCTTCTTACGATCCTAAAAATTACGACAGGAATTATTTTGGAGATAAGACTGGCCGTAATAAGCGTATAAAGGCTATGCTTAGTTTATTTGAGTCTGAGTGCGAGGATACACCACTACGAGTTTATTACGACGTTTCTGGCTCTGGAAAGACATTCTTATCAGTTATTGTTACAAAGTATGCTATTAATGAAGGAAAGAGTGCATGTTTCCTTAAAGCAGAAGAGTTATTAGATTGCACGGATGAAAAGAAGGAATATCTTAAAAAGTGTGATTTTGTGATTATTGATGACTATTCTGCTGATGTTACTCGCAAATGGCAAATTGCATCTAATTTGAATAATATATTAGATGCTAGAATTGCCTCTAAAAGGCCTACAGTTCTTGTATCATCTTCTCCTCTTGAGCAGTTATCCTTAGATAGTGATTTAAGAATTGCTCAGAAAATCCAGAGGGCGTCATCTATATGAAAATAAGAAATGGCATAGATATGGTTCAAATATCTCGAATTGCTCGTTATTCTGATGAGGATAACAAGGCTTTTCTTGATAAATGTTTTACCAAGGACGAGCAAGAGTATTGTATGTCATTGTCTCCTAAGTTAAGAGCGGAGAGCTTTGCGGCGCGTTTTGCAGCGAAAGAGGCTGCGGCTAAAGCGTTAGGCACAGGTATTTGTACTAAAGGAATTGGATTTTTAAGCTTTGAGGTAGTGCGTGATGAAGCAGGTGCCCCTAAGCTTGTTTTCCACGGAAATGCCTTAGATGAGGCTCGAAGAATAGGCGTGGTTTCTGTATCATTAAGCCTTAGTCATGAGAAAGAGTATGCTATTGCAGCATGTGCATTATTAACTGATGAAGAAGAATCAATCTAACAACGAAAATAAACCTTTCAAGTTGTTTAACTCCAAGAAGAACGAGGAGTTTATTATTGAGTCCAATTCTGAAAAGCGTAAGATTCGTCATATTGAAGATGCAGCATCTTTCTTGAATGAGACAAATAATATTGAAGGAGATTATGGTGAAGCACAAGATATGATGGACCTTTGGAGTCTTGATGAGAAAAGTGCTACAGTAAAGCGTAAAAGGCGTAATAGATATATTAGGATAGTTGTCGCCTTTGCTGTTACAGTAATTTTTATTTTTGCTGTATTCTACCTTCTTCCAAGAGTGCTTCCAGAATTCTTTAAAGGTACTAATATCGAGCTCTTCGTAGAACGTGATGTACACCTTGAATATGATGATTCATATAGAGTAGTAAATAAATCCTCTGAAAGCCTTATGACAAGCCCTGATCCTGCATCAAAGTGTATTACACAAGTCCTTTATAATGAACCTGTACTTATGGTAGAAGAGAATGTAAGTAATGGATACTCATTAGTTACTACCCTTGATGGAATCACGGGTTATGTAAAGAATTCCGCTTTGGTAACAGGTACGGATTCTGTTGAACCAGATTTACATGAGTATAAGCTTATTGTTTCAGATGTAAGCAAAAATGTTATGACTCACGCGAGTCAGGGAACTTTAATTGCAAGAGTAAACATGAATACAGTTTTATATGCTGATGTAAAAAGAGATGGTGTATATCAGGTTTCTCTTCCTAATGGTCAGAGTGGATGGATTGGATCATCTGGTGTTATTGAAATTGGGCCTAGAGATCAGATTGAAGAGGTATCTAGTAGATACTTTGTAAGTTCAGCTATCTCTTTAGTAAACTCTGTATATCGCGAGAATGGCCTTACAATGAACGGCTTATCTATGAATGGACTTGTTTACGTTTGTTCCTGTGTCAACGGTATACCGATGCCTAGAACTATGGATGCGCAGATGAATATGGGTACTGAGGTGAAACTAGAATACGATGTAGTATCAGGTGATTTGATTGTAGAATCTATTATCCCTGGAGATATTTTATTCTTGAGTAGTCCATACGGAGACAATCCAAATAAGGTATACGAGATTGCTCTTTGTACTGGTACGGGAACGCTTCTAATGGTGTCAGACGCCCGTACAACAATAAAATTAGTTAACTTTAATGCTAACAGTGATATAGGTGAAAGAATATTAACTGTAAGAAGAGTTTTTTCTGAATAAAATAGTTGCAAGAACGCAAGACATGTGATATTATTTCACTTGCGTTTTAAAGAAATTAATAGGAGGTGTTACCTATGGCTAAGTGTGAAGTTTGTCAGAAGGATACATTTTTTGGTAGAAAAATACGCATTACACGTTCACAGATTTCACGTCGTGCACTTACACAGCAGCAGCCTAACGTTCATAGCGTTAAAGTAGTTGTTGAAGGCACCCCTAAGACAATGAAAGTCTGCACACGTTGTCTCCGTTCTGGTCTCGTAACAAGAGCGTAAGATATAGCGTATAACTTAAGTAAGTTAAGTAGTCCCGATTTATCGGGACTTTTCTTTTACCAAATTTCGGGTATTTAAAAGCGGCTCCATACAAGAAGCCGCTTTTTGTTATTAAGGTTTGAAAAGTATTACTTATTTGGAACTTCGATAACGCTCTTACCGCCCATATACATTCTGAGTGGCTCTGGAATGCGAATGCTACCATCTTCATTGAGGTTATTCTCAAGGAAAGCGATGAGCATACGTGGAGGTGCTACTACAGTGTTATTGAGAGTGTGTGCGAGGTAGTTGCCCTTGCTCTTGTCATCACTCTTGATTCTGATGCCAAGGCGGCGTGCCTGAGCATCACCAAGGTTAGAACAGGAACCAACCTCAAAGTACTTCTTCTGTCTTGGAGACCATGCTTCTACATCACAGGACTTAACCTTAAGATCAGCGAGGTCACCTGAGCAGCACTCGAGTGTTCTAACAGGGATATCGAGGCTTCTAAAGAAGTCTACAGAATTCTGCCAGAGCTTATCGTACCAAGCCATGCTGTCTTCTGGCTTACATACAACAATCATTTCCTGCTTCTCGAACTGGTGGATACGATATACACCACGCTCCTCGATACCGTGAGCACCAACTTCCTTACGGAAACATGGTGAGTAACTTGTAAGAGTCTGTGGGAGCTTCTCTTCATCTGTAAGTGTGTTGATGAACTTACCAATCATTGAGTGCTCTGATGTACCGATGAGGTAGAGATCCTCGCCCTCGATCTTATACATCATGTTCTCCATCTCAGCAAAGCTCATAACGCCTGTAACTACAGAAGAACGAATCATGAAAGGTGGGATGTAGTATGTGAATCCACGATCAATCATGAAGTCTCTTGCGTATGAGAGGATAGCTGAATGAAGTCTTGCGATATCACCTGAGAGGTAGTAGAAACCGTTACCTGAAGTATCTCTTGCAGGATCAAGCTCAATACCGTTCAAGTTCTCCATAATATCTACGTGATATGGAATCTCGAACTCTGGAACGAATGGCTCACCAAACTTCTCGATTTCAACATTCTCTGAATCATCCTTACCGATAGGTACTGATGGATCGATGATGTTAGGGATAACACGCATAATCTTATCAATCTTCTCAGAAAGCTCTGTCTCCTTAACAGTAAGAGCCTCGAGCTCAGCTGCCATAGATGTAACCTCAGCCTTAACAACCTCAGCCTCATCCTTCTTACCCTGACCCATAAGCATACCAATCTGCTTTGACTTAGAGTTTCTCTGGCTTCTCAAATACTCAGCGCGAGTCTTTGACTCACGATATTCCTTATCACGCTCGATCTCCTCATCTACTCATGCGAGCTTGTCGTCCTGAAACTTCTTTTTAATGTTCTCCTTAACTGCATCTGGATTAGCACGGAGAAATTTAATGTCGATCATAAATAGACCTCCTATAAATTAAATACCAAATAATTAACTAATTGATTATATCACAATTCATGCGTCTCGCCGTCATAATTTCCTTCTGGATAGAGACAAAGTGCATTCCAGAGAATCCACTCATTAAGTCCGGCACGCTGAAGCGCATAAATCTGAATATCAACTGTCTCATAACTATGCTCAAGATAGTGACCTTCACCAAGGTAATAAGCTGTAAAGCACTGGATATAAGGTCTTACTTCCGCATAGCCTGGTCTTAAGTAGTAGTCACTACCAAGAAGCAATGCGTTAAGCATAATATCGTATGGATATCTGTCAGGGCAGTCGTACTCTACGCTGTTCAAAACAGTACCAAGAGCATAGTGAGAAGGGTAGATCATAGGACATACGGAATCTACTCCTGTAAATCCAACTGTACCCCAGTCCTGACCAAGAATCTGACCATCGAGGGAACTTGTAACAGCGATACCGAAGATATCACCTGAAACAGGAACTCCCAAAGTATCCTGAATTCTGATACGTGCTGTCTGAAGGAATCTGTTAACGGCATCTGCCTTTGTAGGAACAGTGCCCTCAGCACCATAGTAAGGATCAGCACCAGAAGTTGTATTTCCTGTAGGGAATCGAACATAGTCGAACTGGATCTCATCTACGCCCATGTCAATTGCTTCAAGAGCAAGATCAATAAGATAGTCCCAGTTTCTTGAATCGTATGGATTAGCAAATGCCTTGCTACCCTCAGTTGTAAAGAAGAGTGGGTTTCCGTTAGCATCTGCGATAGCTCTGTCAGGGCATCTTTCTGCAAGAGTTGGATCTTTGAAGCAAACAATACGGCCGATTACGCGGATATTGTTCTCGTGGCATCTTTCGCAGACTTCTTCAAGATTATAAGCGTTATAGACATAGCCTAAAGACTGTGCGAACTCATTAGAAGAATTAAAGTAAACGCCCTCGGCCTCTTTAAGATCAATTACGAA
>JAKSRH010000033.1 GCA_024403675.1 Saccharofermentans sp.
ATAGTAATGCCTTATACAGGTGTTTTGAATTTACACACAAATATGGACTTGACCTTCCCGTACAGCATTTTGTACACCATTTTGAAGAATTGCTGTACGAATCGCTGTATTTTAGTTTCAAAACGCCCTAAGTACAGTAATTTGTACACCTTTTTTCAGATTTGCTGTACGAATCGCTGTACTCTGCGCCTCAAACACTCCAAATACACTTATTCGTACACCATTTTGATGTTTTGCTGTACAAATCGCTGTACCCCAAGTAAATCAAAAAACGGTGAACCCTAGCCCATATGTTAGGCGATTCACAGTCATTTTTCCTTAAGTGGGTATTTAAAATTTAACAAAACTTAATTCTGTCCCTTAATCACTTTCTTGTTCATATTACTATCTCCTTAAAATTTCATGTATTCAGCAAAACTTCTGTTCTGCTGTTATTCATGAGCAAATATCAAAAAGCACCCGTTCGGGTGCTTTTTTAGTGTTTTATAGCGGTATTTTACAACTAATCAATTAGTACAACGCCTTAATACAGCAGTTATTTGGAACAAAATCGATATTCAAAGTCTCCTGAATATCCTCAGACGAGATATCAACCCACTCGCCATTAACCCATACAAATGACTCACCAGGATTAGCAAAAACTCTGTATTCTATGAACACATTATCCCAGCTTTCGCCCTCTACTGCTGCCGCTCCAGAGTACTCCACGACAATTGAATAATCCTTTACATTGATAGGAGTATCCAAATCAACCACATGATATCCTGACTGCTCAAAGAAAGCTTCCTGTTCATATAAAACTGTGCCCATACTCTCATCACAAATATAAATGTGGACATCTTCATTCTTTTCAGGAATATAAAGACCAACTGCTCTCAAATCACCTTCGTCGTGGAACACATTTGCAGTTTTAGTAGTGCTACCTGTAGAGAAAAAATTAGTGGCACCTGCATCATAAGCAGCGACATGGTCATAGTCGTCAGACAAAATAAAAACTGTCTGTTCCTCAAACGGTGTGTCATAAGAAATCCAATAGTATCCGCCATCCCAGAAAGCATTTCCGCCACTATTTTGTGCTAACCACGCACCATCTTGGCTAGCTTCCTTAACAAAATACTCACGTGGAAAATTATCATCCCATCCAACAATAACGACCGCATGATCAAAGTCATCAGATTTTGAATCGTTAAGTGTCAAATATCCATCAAAACGGCCCACATAACTCTGGTGAGCATCATTAACGGCAACATTCAAACCTCCGTAAGTACGAATTATCTCCTGCATCTCTTCAATGCTAGCACCTTCGTAATTACATGCTTCAACTATGGTATAGTCGCCATATCCATTAGATAATCTCTCAGATATCATCCAGGCCCATCCGCCGTAATCATATCTATCGACACCAGGCTTTACATAATAACCTTCAGCCTTATCATCATCATAAATATAATCACAAAGCTCTGTCTCATCGATGGAAATAACTTCACCATTCATTTTCAAATATGAAGATTCCATAGAAGTAGAACCTGCACACACCCAACATGTACCAGACTTCTGTGGCTTGATTGGAGTAGCATAGCCCTCATCAATGAGGCTGAGATATCCTTCTTCTCCATGAACATATTCTCTAGCCTATTCGGTTGTTTCTGTTGCTTTAGTGGTAGCCTCGCTAGTTGCTATTGTTTCAGATGTAGTTGTTTCTATAGTAATCTCTTCAGAAACTGTTATTTCGCTTGTACTTTCCGCCACACTGTCATCATTTTTACTACACGCAGTAACGGTTGATGTTAATCCCAAACTTAATAGAAGCGCTGTAGCGATAATTTTTCTATTCATATCCATCTCCATAAATATCACAATATTTTATTAACATCTGAATATTACTATCAAATATATTAGTATTTCCACAAGGAAGTTGTTAAAATATATAACAATATCGTAATTAATTAATATATCGAGGGGAATATGGACGAAGATACAATAAACGCATATGACGGAGAATTAGATGTAGAATTCAAACAGCGTGACGACCGTTCCGAAATTGTTAACTATAATTGCCCCCATCTTCCTTGTTTTACATTTCCTGGATTTCTTACAGGAACTGAACCATGGGTTAGAAATGCCCATTGGCATGAAGACATTGAAATCCTTACTGTAACTAGAGGCACCATGGCCTACAACGTAAACGGTAAGATTATCGAGTTAAATAAAGGGGATTCCATCTTTGTTAATTCTCGTAACCTACATTATTCTGATGGCATTAACCTTCAGTATGCTGAGTATATTGTTATAGTTGCTCATCCTCGTATTCTATCTGCAACTAATACAGTAGATCGTGAATTTCTACTTCCTGTTCTAACTGACACAAATTGTGAATATCTTCTTTTTTCTAACGGAACAGATAGTGCTAATGAAATATACAAACAAAGCATAAACATCAAAGATAACCACGAGAATCAATTCGAAATAATACGAAGTCTTTATAATATTTGGCACTATATTTTTAATGAGTACAACAAAACTAGCAACAGTGACAACAAAACTCCTTCGTATCGCATTGAATCAATTAAGGACATGATTGGATACATTAAAGAAAACTATGAGAATCGAATCTCCCTTCAAGAAATTGCTAACAAAGGAAACGTCAGTAAATCAACATGTAATAATTTATTTAAGAGCTGCACTGGCTATACACCTACCGAATATCTCATTCACTATAGAATCGATAAAGCCATGGAACTATTACAGAACACCGACGATAGCATTAGCATAATAAGTGGCAAATGCGGATTTAATAGTCCAAGCTATATGACTGAGCAGTTTGTTAGGTTCTTAAATATAACTCCCCGTGAGTACAGAAAACAATTACTCGAGGCTTGATTTTCTCATACAGACAACAAACGCAGGGATTAATAACAAATCTCCATAAAAGAAGACACAAACGAAAGAATCTCAAAACATTTTAGTTTTGAGGTTTTTTATTTACTCACCCACATTACAGGACGCACACCCTGAAAAGTACTATCCACAAAATAACCATAAGATTTTCCAATAGTACCATCAATGCATACCATAGAGGCACGATGCTGACCATATCCTGGAGACCTTAACCACCACCAGCAAGGTTCATCATTATAATTACAAATTCGTGCGTTATCAGTATCAAAAAATTGTTCCGCCTCAACTACACTTAACAGGAAGACTTTATCCACGGTATCATTACCTGGATCAGTATCGTAGTAAGGATTAAAATCAGCACCTACATCTGTAGACTGAATTCTACTCTTCTCTTCACTACTAAAAGCTGTATCGTAGAACTCTCCATTAAGCCACTGACGAAGATCACACTCTTCCCATGTAATATCCACTCGTTCTTCACTATATGCCATGGTACAAATTGCTTCGCTAGATATCATTAGCATCTTATCGTCAGTTTCATCAATGACCATCCACTCTATTGGCTGTCCTTCGTAATTACCAAGAGATACCACTTCCATTGGAGTAGGCGTTGGCGTCGGAGTTGATATAGCTGGCTTTTCTTCCTTATAAACGATAGTTAACCCAGATTGTGTTCCTAGGAACTCCAATATTAATTCATTAACATTAATCCCTGTATAACGCTCGTCTGGCCAAGAATGAACTCCATCAGGAATATAAAGATTCCACACCTGATTATTACTGTCAGGTGAATCGAAAATCTTCAGATCACCATTAATTCCAATCTTACGATTATCAGCCAAATCAACACTATTACTATCAATATAAAAGTCCATAACATCTTCGATGGCAGGATCCTTAGAAAACTCTGAACTACCATTTGAATTCTGTGGAATCACATCATCCTGACCACCTGTAATCTGGAATATACTGACTTTATTATCTGGGGTTCTTTCGTCCCAAATACTTGCTGGCATCATGCCGGATACACTTACTACAGCACTAAAAATGTCATTAGCCTCTAGTGCCAGTCTGTGTGTCATAAATGCACCATTACTAAAACCTACGGCATAAACACGATTGGGATCAAATGAATATGTGATGCACAAATCATTTACAAGGGCACAAAGAAACTCCACGTCCTTATTCCCAGACTCGCCAACGCCTGAATTCCATCCCATAGAAGAGGTGCTATCATTTGGGTTAGGCGCACCATTTACATATACGACAGCATACCCCAGAACACAAGCATCTTCATCTAAAGCGGTTTGTGCCTTCATCTTTTCCGCACTATCCCCATAACCAGGTAACATAACAATAAGAGGTGCCCCCTCATACTCTTCAGGTAATTCCAAAAGATATTCGTGTTTTACTCCGTCATAAATGGCAGTGCCTTTGTCGTAATCACCTATTTGAAAGCTATTAAGTCTAAGGTCACGATGCGACAATTCCTGTTCCGATTTGCAACCAATAACCACTACTAATAGCAACATCAATACCGCCAACGCGCATAATAGTTTATTTTTCAAATATCTATCCTCTTATGAATTCAGAATTGTTTCACAGAAAGCTTCTATTTCTTGCTTTCGATCTTCCAAATCTTCTTTATATTCAATTCCACATAGACCAAGCTTGCCGCATGATGCTATTTCTAAGTGGCCATGAAAATGTTCTATGCTACTAATAATCCTCTCACACTCTGGCATACTTGGTCCAGTTCGTAATGCTATTGTGTATCCCTTTTTCCCTTCACTTAACTTTGCGTGTGGCTCATGGGTATTACACCAAGGTGTACATCTATCAATGAACACCTTAAACTGTCCTGGAATATCCGCCCCAATATGACGGAGAAACAGATACAATCTTATCTGCCCAATTATATTCAGCCATCAATTTATCCACATCATCTTTCTGGAAGCACTTAGCTGTGTTATGGCAGTTTCTACAGCCTTTGCAAAGCTTAATATCGTAATCATCTATGCATACAGTTTTAACTGTATTACCACCTTCAATATAACCCTTAACCAGATTTACTATATAGGCCGTAGCGCCATTACGAACAGGACTACAATTAATAATCAATACATTCATATCCATTTCCTTTATCTTCTACTAGTGTTCTACCACAGTTTGAACAAGGATTACTTAAAAACTGCATATCTACCCCTAAAATCCATGATAACAAACGAAATACAGTTACATTATAACAAAAGAAAAAGAGCAACTATCACCATTAACTAAGTAAATTTGCGTTTGCAACACATGCCTAAAATGATTCATCTTATAAGTGATCGCGATTAAAAACAATTAAAAAAGGCGGAATAAAGGATGAAAAATTCAAACAAATTATCACGGCAGCCCTAGCGTCAGCTATGATGAAGAAGATATCGAATACTACTATGGGGATGACGTAAAATTCAGAGTAGAATTTGCCGATGATAATACTAAAGCCGATTTTACTGAGCAGAACAGCGAAGACTCAAAAGTATTACTTATCGCACCTAATGATTCAATTTCTGAAATTATATTATTAAGTGTTACAAGTGAAGCTGATGGTGATTGGTACTACTTAACTGAATGGCAAGAAGAACTCGCCAACTTTGACAGTGCTGATATGGATAACCCTATTGCTATTCAGATGGATTGGGAAGATGGAAATCCTACTCGAGCCCTTCAATATGTTGATAGCGAAGGAAGCTATCACATAGGATTAATTCACTACGATTCTGCAACTGGTGAGTTCCAGATAAGTGATAGTATTGCTGCAGGTTAAAAATTTAAAAGAGCTTCACAGCTCTTTTTTTATTTGACGAAAAGTTCATATAATTCAGTGGCCAAAAACTCTGCATACTGAGTCTTGGCTGTTTTGGTAAGGTGTACACCTTCTTCAGTGTATTCTTTCCAATTTTCACGAGTAAGAGTCCATGCTTCATTCATCATTATGATTGAAACATTTTCACTATCTGCAACTTCTTCCATGATTTTAATATAAGCGTCAATTGTACCGTAACCATTATCCTGTTCTGTACTTAATTCATCAGTATAGACAAAGTAACCTACAGTTGGAGCAAGCAATACAATCTGAACATCCGGGTTAAGAGTTTTTATTGCGGAGATTGAATCAACAAGAGCTTGTTTATAACTGCAATCAGGATCTGTGAGTGGAACCTTCATGCCATAATCATTATTACAATGTTCGATAAACACATAATCTGCGTCTGCGATTTCATTACGTATTTCTTGGCTTCGATTATCATCATTTACAACAAGAATTGCATACATGCTATCAGTGGAACCAGGTGCACCTTGAATCTTAGCCGCACATGTGCCAGGAATTGTATAATCTTTTACTTCAAGAGATGTAATGGCTGCTAATTGTCCACCTATGCCGTCTTCAGTTTTATCAATTCCCCACAAGGAATCACCTAAAACTACAGCTTTTCCAGAAACCTTAGTCAGGTCGTAATTTTTCTTGCCACACCCTGTCATCACACAGCAACTAAGTAAAACACAAGATAAAACAATTGCACAAATCTTTTTCACTACCATATCTATCCCTTCTTTCTATACATTTGGAAACTTTAATATTTCTAAAAGTTTAGCTGTATCCTCACGTGCTTTATCACTATTCTCATTTGTATAAACCTGAAGAATCATGTTATCTACATGAAAAATAGCACCATACCAGTAAGTTCCTTCAAAATACCCATCAAACACAAAGTATTCATACTCATCGCATACATATTCTTCAAAAGAACCATACACGCCTTCGGCATACAAATTATAAGGCAAATCAAAAGAATCTTGAGCGATACTACTTACAGGGAAAAACATATAACAAATGTCGCTGTCTCCCCAATACCCATTAATCTGAGTCCTATCTTCATTATCTGCTATTATTCTATAAATACCATTATCTCTGCCAGAAAGGCTATAGGCAAATGGTTCTTTATCCTCTATTAGATTTAAATCCTTTTCTAAAATGCTGATAAATTCATTCTTTTCTATACACCTAACAGTAGTCTTGGAATTATGAAAATAAATCAAAAAGCAAATTGCCACAGTAACACTAGCAATTAGTGCGACAGTTATAATCCAAAAAGTCTTCTTTTTGTAGTTCATAATTCACCTTACTTATTCGTCCAATCCAATGATATTCCATTGCTTGATTTAGCAGTTTCTCTTCTGTAACCATAAATCCCATTAATCCATATTCGACATTTCAAGCATTGATAAATAACTTATCGTTGTGGTGTCACTGATACTGTACTCCATTTTATTCAAAACATCAGCAATCTTATTCAATGCATCTTCACGCTGATTTTCCTCATCTACTATAATTTCCAGTTCAAGATAATCACCCAGACCATCTACCGTATCAACACAAGCTGTCATCTCTTCACTAAAAAGCTCACGTCTAAGCTTAATAACAGGCATAACTGGCTTATAACCAAGAGAACTTAATATACTCTGCATTGTTTCAAAGTCATCAATATTAACTTGGTGTTCCACACGACTCATTGACACCTTATCAAGTTTAGGTCCTTTATATGTCATCTGAATTAATGGTTCTCCTGGTCTATCTGCAACTATAGCTGATCCATCAAGAGATTCTGTAAGACGAAGTCTCAATGCCTCGCCACTTTCGCGAAAATCACGGTCTACGCCATTATAATAATAATCAATTTCCTGAAGAGTCTGACCCTTTTTAAAACCAAGTTCTACCAACTTCTTCTCAATTAAATCAGCAGAATCTACCTTAAGTTTTATTTCAACTTCTACCATTATTAGCACCTTTGTCACGTTAATCTATTAGTTCCATTTTAGCATTTGACACATAAAAATACCTACTCATATGGATTAGCAAATCCTTGAGCAGGTAATTTTACAACACAAGCATGTGTCGGGCTATTGCAATAAGTTCATCAAGAAATTGCTCCCGTTATAAATGCAGTAACTAAAATTATTGCTAAGCAAATATATACTACACAAAGCATAACTGCGGAGGTTTTTCCACTATTTTCAAAGATGCGTGTCTCCTTCTCCGCCTCAACTTTTGCCTGGTATTGCTTGGTCTTTTCCCTTTCGATAAGAATCGCAGACAAGCTATCCGTATCGAAAGTTATCTTGGCACCGCAGTAGGCACAGTATTTCTTAAGATTATCCAAATCTATATCCAGGTTACTACCGCAAGATGGGCACCTATAGTTATCGTATTTCATAAACTCTCCTTAGCTGGCATAAAACATTACCTCAGCGATGCCTGTATCCTGGTAATCACTACCTTTGTAGACTTCATCAATAGTGATAACAATACAGTCACAGTTAACTGGAGAAGTAAGTTCTAGGATGTCACCTTCCTGGTCATAATCATCCACAAAATCCATAGTAGTGTTACTAACTTCCTGACCATCAAGATAGAATGTAAGCGTCGCAGATGCTAAACGGTTATTCTTGCTAAAACTTCCCTTGTCCTTACGGTTACCATTAACGATTACCACCTTATAGATGTCACTAGGAGCAAAGTTATATGTAAGTGTGTCGCCAATAGCATCATCGTCGCGACCATCCTGCCAAGATGTCTTGTAGTCACCATCGATAGTAAGGTCTGCAGTATAATCTATACCACGAGAATTAGAGTGGTAGAAAGAATCAGATGTGGCAGATGTCACGTTGATAGGAGTTTCTTCTAATGTTGTCTCTTCTGTATTATTTTCACTATTATAGTTATCGATGTATTCTTTTATGTAATCGACATCCTCATCATAGAATTCTCCCACTTCCTGAACCTCAAACTTCAGTGTCTCAGACCAAAATCCTTTCTCATATTCAATTTCAACTTTCTCTGCATCTTTTGGCACAGAAAAGAATGCAACAATCTCCCCTATACGACCTGAAGAAACTGTGGCAGAAGATATAATATTGTCGTCGATTATATATTTCTGATCACACAATACATTATCAGCATACACCTGAATCTGAGAGGTATTTACGTTCATATCGGAACTTGATCCATTTTTAAACGTAAAGTCAATTACAAGATATCTCTGATCAGATGGAAGGTTATAAAGACCAAGCGTATCGTTTGGGATTTTATTCATATATTGAGTTTGAAGTGAAACAGCGATATCGTTATAAACGAAGTAGCAAGGTGTTAGCAGTGGGTCGTTAGGACTTTCGTCTTCTACGTGACCATTAAGGATGATTTTAAATCCTTTAATTCCGTTGTCACTGACCTGTGTCTCACTTGCAAAATCGCCTGCACAAGCTGCTACTGATAATGCCATTGTAGCAGTTAGAATTCCACTGATGATTACTTTAAATAGTTTCTTCATGTTGTCTCTCCTCCGTCTTTTGGAATTACTTTGTAACCGTATGATTCTAGAGCTCGTATCACTTCTGCAGTGATATTAAGTTCTGAACTGATATTTGTGGGATGAATATTTCCTGGACCGCTATCAATAATTCGATACATCTCAGCAAGAGGTACATTAATAACTTCCGACAATTTACCCAGGTTCTCTCTATCGGGAATACCACGATTTGTCTCCCATTTGGCAATGGCTGACTTAGACACGCCAACCTCCCTAGCTAAATCCTCCTGAGTCAAGTGCATAAACTCTCGCCTTTTGGAGATGAACTGCCCAAGATATTTCTCTCCCATAAAACCTCCTGCAGTTACTCTTTGCTTACTCTACGTAAACAACAGATTAATCTTGTTAATAGAATACTTTCACGCAAAAATAAACATCCACACCAATATGGTGAAGATGCTCTACTAAAACTTATGCTTATGCTTTTAAAATTAATTATTTTTTATCAATGCATCAAACCCAGCGTCAATAAGCATACTATTCACATCACTAATCTGATAGCACCTGTTATTAATAGCCACAATGATAATCACGTCTCGCTTGTTTTTAGAATATAATGGCGAGTAGCCATATAGCTTCAAGGCGCGATTGGTCTCATCAAGATTAAAATGTCCACCAAGGCAAAAACGAATAATCAAATCACGGTCCTTTGTATGTTTGACCATAGAAATAATTTTACTGCCATATGACTCAGAAACATCTGCACGGGCATACATCTCCTTCAGCTGAATATTCTTTGAATCAAGAACATCCTTCACGTAATAATAAAATGCCTTGTCCCCTCGCTCTATATATTGAGCAATATCCTTAGTAAAAGAAGTAAGTTCTTCAACCTTCACTCCCTTTAGCATCTCATCCAAATCCTGTGTTCTAATTTCTTCCATACTATTCACCAACTACTTTTAGCCAACTGTTCCTAGAACATCTATAAGTTCTCCAACACTATATCTTTCTTCAGGGACCATACTAACGCACCTAATTACAATATCACCGACAATGCCCGAAATGCGCTGTTCCTTAGGGTACTTACCAGTAACCATTACATTAAGTAACACTCCGAGACTATACACGTCTGATTTTACAGATGATGCAGACCACCCATAACCAAGCTGTTCAGGAGCTGCATAATGGATAGTACCAAGCAATCTAGTATCCTCCACCTCACCTTCTTTATATAACTTGGCCACATTGAAATCCAAAAGATAAACATCTCCCCTTTTATCAACAATAACGTTAGATGGCTTCACATCTCTATGAATAATCGGATTATCAAAAGAGTGTAATTTTTCTAGTATCACGCAAAGTCTCTTAGTAATATCTACAGCTTTTGCTACTTTTAGTGTTTTCCTCGCAATAATATCCGACAACAGATCTCCTTCTATATATTCCTCTATAACCACAAGAAAAGTCTTCCCCTCATACACACCGAAAATTCGTGGCATATTCTCTACGGGATGCTGCGCAAGAAATTTGTATACACTTACGTTATAGGTACTAAGAATCTTTTTCACATATAATTCATCAGTATCAATCTTTTTTACAAGAACTATATCTTCCCTATTGTTAATAAAACCAACCTCTTCATATTGCATAATCTCTAAAAGCTCATCGTTACTCATCCCACGGTAAGGATCATTTAAGAAGCGGTTATATTCACCATCACTTAGAAATACTTCACTAGAATCTATTTTATTAACATACCCACAAACAGTACATTTATGTTCAGAGTGTTCCTCACTGAAACCTTTTTGAAGATTAAGTGTTTCATCGCAGTTATCACATATCCAAACAATATCTGTGTCAGATTTTATATCAGGGTTATAAAGCATCTCGCCACACCCCTTACAAACCCATCTGGAAAGAGTATTACTATATCCATGTTGCATAGTTAAATTAGCACTACAACGAGGGCAATATTCATAGTAATTATGATTGAATAGATTTTTGATACTCACTTTATATCACCACCATGTCAGGTCGCACTTATTTTCTATATTTTACTATTATTTTCTTGTCTTAATCGACACCATAATGGTCATAATAAACATGGTCAACAATAACAGTTAATAGCTTGCTTCTATTATAATTCATCCTACGACTAGCGAATAAAATTAATTGTAATCACGAATATTATTCACATTTTTGTCACTTAAAACTTGGTTTGTTAACACTTCCGAAACTTCCAGGAATTAATATAAGGATGAAAGTAATTAGAAATGGGGGACTAATTATGAAAAACTTATCAAGCAAAAAAGGATTTACATTAGTCGAAGCGATTTGCGTAGTAGCTATTATTGTTATCCTTTCTTCAATAATGATTACAGGCATTTCAGACCACTTAAAAAGAGCACATAATGCTGCTGATTTAGTGAAGAACAATCATAACGCTACACTGAACGTTACCACAGAAATTGATAACGTTCACCGCGGAAATGATACTATTAGTGACAACTTAACTGGAAGTAGTTCTGGTGGTTCTGGTGGTGCTGGTGGTGCTGGTGGTTCTGGTGGTGCTGGTAACGCTGGTGGTGCTGGTAACGTTGGTGGCACTGGTGGCGCTGGTAACGTTGGTGGCACTGGTGTTGTTGGCGGAGTTGAAGGTACTGATGGTACTGCCGGAACTGGAGCTAGTGGCGCTACAAATGGAGAAAAAACTGACTTACAGCCTTCTGAACCAGAGAAGCAGGACGAGATACTCCCTGAAGAAAAATCTCCTGAAAACGAACCTAATCAACGCGATGGTTCAGCGATAATCGTAGAAATGAATAATCTTTTCGAAAATGAACTTGGCACAGGTGGTGCATATAAAAATGATGGTATGGGTGGAACAGCATCTATAGGAAAGCTTATAGTATCAAACAAGCCTGCTGAACTTAATAACAGATTGAGAAACCAAGGCATTGATGACGTACAGATATTCATAGATAATAATACCAATAGTTATGCTACTAACATTTTGGCTGACTCTGGAATCAATGCAAATAAAAGTTATACAAAAATTGTTTCTGTAACTACAGATGGAACAGTATTAGCAGATCATAAGGCTAATGATACTATTAATGTTAGACAGTACCTTTACTACCAAAATGGTTCAAAAATAATTCTTTATGGATACAGAGATGTTTCTGCTACTATAGCAAGTACAAGCGGTAACGGAAATATAAGATTTGATAGAACCGATACTGATGGTAGCTCCTGGACAAAAACAGAGTAAATTCAATTTGGATTTATTCACATTCAATCTGATTTAAATGAAGAACCCCTAAATCCAATTTAGGGGTTCTCTTTATTGTCCAATATCGTACCCTCAAATTACTCTTTACGCTTAATAGTCTTATTCACCCTTAAGCTCCACTATTACCATATCATGGTGCATCGCTTCAAGAAGCGGGCCGAACATATCAGCAGCTTTGAGCTTCAGGCTGCTTGTATTTACACAAGGATGACAGCCTACAAATTCCCCTTCCAAAACATCCTTATCAACAAGGAGTTGAACCATATTATCCTTATCATTCATAAGACCTAATATGCTTACAGAACCAAGTTTGATATCCAGATATTTCTCCATATATTCAGGCTCTGCAAAACTTAATCTGGAACAGCCAAGCTGACCCGACAATTCCTTTGTCTTGAAGACTTTATCACCTGGCATCATAAGCATGTAAAACTGCGTGTGATTACGATTGCAAAGAAACAAATACTTGAGAATCGCCATCGCTCCTTTTCTATACCAAAATTTGGGTTAATGACTTTCATAAATCCCCTGGCTGTCATGAATGAGTCAAGCCCATGATCGAATTGATAATTAGAGGCACCATAGAGTGAAGATTATTGAGAATAACTGTGAGTTGACGAGTAATATCAATAGCCTCACTATTACTAAGTGGACCGTTGTTGATAAGACTAGACAAGAGCTCCCCTTCGATGTATTCCTCAATAATTATCAGGTGGCGATTACCCTTATAGATGCCCTCAATTCGTGGCAGTCCACCGCAAGCCAGAAGTCCGGCTCGTAGTAATTATAGCTGTCGTCATTGCGTGAATGGCTACGATATCCTCTTATCTTAATGTCGTCGTAGTCACCGTCCCAGCCATCCCCGTAAGGGAAAGTATCGCAATAATTCATCACAAATGCAATCAAACTATATCTATTCTTCAATAAATGGAAAATCATCTCGACTATCTATATTATAATATATGCATATTCAATTCATTTAGGAGGGAAAAATGAAAAAGCAAAAAATTATTGCATTACTTACTATTAGTTCCATATGCCTGACTTCAATGGCTGGCTGTTCTAGTGAGAAAGAATCCACAGAAACTACAGCAGGTTCTACTGCAGCAACAACTACTGCAGAACAAGTCGAGGAAACAACTCTTGAGACAACAGTAAAAGAAACAGAAGCACCACTTCCATATGTTGAATTACAGGACTTCTACTTATCAGATACAACAACAGATTATGTACCTGGCACTGATTCCTTCACATGTACTAATGTCTACATCGTAGGCGTCAGATATTCATGGACAGACGATTCCGACGCTAGTGAGATTCGTACTGAGGTAATACGTAATGGTGAATTTATTTCGGAAGATGGCGGCGGAATGTACGGCTACGAGATTGGCCCAAACTGTGGTGATGAGCTTAACGAGCAGGGATATCTTCTCCCTGCAACATATGATATCAGCGTTTATAATCGCAATGAGTTAGTATTTAGCTACACAATTAACATAGAATTTGATGAAGCAACAGCTCCAGAAAGATCTTTTATTATGCGTGGTTATATGGATGGTTATTTTACGGTTGACCGCTACAGCGAGGGTGATTACGGATATGATCATGCGATTTACGACGATTACACAGCTGGATGCTCCGGATTTTATCTTGCATCTATGTATCCTGGATGCAATAGCGAAGAAGGTACTTATGTAGGCAAGTGGACATATAATGGCGATGCAATGCCTGATGTAGAGTATTCCTACAATGAATCCACTGAGGGAAACCGCCCATATGAAGGTAAGTTTGCTTTCGAGATGCCTGATGGTTCCTCAATGCCTGCTGGCGAATACGAGTTAAATCTCTACTATAATGGCGAGCTTTTCTGCACATGCCAGTTGAATTTGAAGTAAATATCTAGAGAAAATATAGTATTACTTTCCCGTCTTGTTCATTAACTCGAACAAGGCGGGATTTTTATATTTGCAACACATGCCAAAATGAATTCATCTTTTAAGTAATCGCGATTAATCACTAAGGTAGCAAGGCAACGATCAATAAATCAAAGTGCCATGCATGTAACAATCACATTTGTAATTCCGTGAAGCATCCAGCTAGGAACAATGGATCCAGATGCCTTCTTCTCATTAACCCATCCGAGAATGAAACCAACAATAGCAGGAAGAATTGTGAGAGCTACAGTAACGCCAACATTATGTGTTGCTGCGCCAAATGGAACACCATGCACAAGGCCGAAAGCAATTGCCTGAATTACGTTGCCTGCCATGAAACCAAACTTGCCACTAATTCTCTTAAGAATGAATCCTCTGAAAAGAATCTCCTCAGAAAGGCCTGTTCTGATAAGACCATAAACGAAAGCGAGAGGGACACCTGCTATGCCCTTGCCTGCGAAGCCGCTACCAGCTGTTGTTACATCGCCTGCGAACTTGTTAGCGAGGAAGCTTGTCATAAAGCCATATACAACCAAAGCGATTACTGCGATAATAACGGCCTTAAGCAAACCACCATTGGACTTAACTTTCTTAAGGCCGAGCCATTTGAAGAAGTTCTCCTTCTTACGTGCTGTGATGAGCCACCAAATAAATGGAATCAATGCGAATAATACAACCTGTCCTGCTGCTCCAACCAACTCTGAAATAAATGTGTTCATGTTCTATACCTATCCTTATTTTCCGTGTTTTTTGTTTGTGAACATAATTTAGCACATATAAAATTCACCACATGAAATATGTGGTGAATTGTATTTATTTTGTGGTTAACTGTAAATTGTATTAGCCCACACCATTAACCATGTAGTACTGGTGATTAGCGCTAGGGTCGTATGTAACCACGCCCTCTGTGGCACGAACTGAGAGACCCTGAGCGATTTTCTCGAGCTCACCCATGTCTTCGCCGGAAAGGAAGAAAATATATCCATCTGGGTGCTGGAGGATGATGTAACAGTCATCATAGCTGTAGTAAGTATCATCATCACTTTCGATGCCGTCTGGGATATCGATGTCGCCTTCTGTGTGACCAACCATCTTAAGTGCATTGTATTCGCCAATCTGTGCTTCTTCTACGCTACGGAACTCGTCCTCGAAGAACATAAATCCGTCTGGTCCAAACTGGGCTGTGTAGTAGAGCTCAATGTTATAAACATTGTAATTAGCGTCAAAAAACTGAAGAGGCTCAGCCCCCCAGGTTGTTGGATCTCCAAAACCGTATTCTTTAATATATCCTGCAGGAAGATAAGAAGGCAAAAACTCCACCTTGTTACATGACTCTGGTCCCTCAAAGCTTACATACTTACTCACCTTATCGTAAGTAACAACTTCAGTAGAAAATCCGTCCTTATCCTCTACCTGATATTCCACAGTTAACTGCTCACCAGGAGCGGCATCGCGCTGCTTGATACCAAAAAAGTCTGTCGCATATGCTGTGATTCCAAGAGCCAGTGCGAGGCTGGCAGCAATTCCAACTCCTACTAATCTTTTACTAATTCCACGTTTCATATTAGTTATTTCTGATACTTTCGCCTGGTCGTGTAATTCCAATGCCTCAAGTTTGTATTCGTCAGAAATGTTTTTAATGGCCTCAGATATTACTTCCGGTCTCATATCAGTTTCTCCTTCTGTAAAAATTTGCGGAGCTTCTCGCGGGTGCGATGAAGACGAAGGGTTACAACGGACTCTTTCAGTCCTGTTCGTGATGCTATGTCCTGAACGGTATCCGAAAGATAATATCTGGAAACGAACATCTGCCTGTCTTGCTTTTTGAGCTTGCCCAGAAAGCGGTTAATCGCAGTGGACAATTCCTCCGCCTCGCAATCTGCTTCCACCGAAGCCCTGGAACTCAGGCACTCCTGTAACTCATCTATTGGCTCATCACTATAAGAATTACGCTTCTCCGAAGTGTTATATCTATATCTATCCAATGCTTTATTACGCGCAACACTTACGAAAAAAGCTTTAAGTGATGAGGGCCTCTCTGGGGGAATGGCATTCCATGTGGTAAACAATGAATCATTCACACACTCTTCCGCATCAGATGAGTTATGAAGGACATTCGCACAGATACCTTGCGCAAGTTTTCCGTATTTGGTCGATAATTCGCTAATTGCCTGTTCCGAGCGCTCCATGAACAAATTAATTATCATCTCATCTTCCATTTTGTATCTATCCTTTATTGTCTTCTTAGTCGCATCCAACGACTACTCTCATCTATATAGACGAATTACAGTCGAAGATATTTCAGTTTATTTTTAAAATTTTTATCCTCTTTCTTCCACAACGGTATCCACGCGGTTCTGCAAGATGTCGATTATCTCATCCAAACACTTCTGATCCTCTAGATATGGTTGTATCTCCTCCGACAGGATTATCGTGACATCGTGATCCATGTTTGATATATGAGCCATTTCTATACAATTAGTCTCAAATTTCTGAACCATACCTGTATCGATTTCCCCACCTTCGAACATAGTATGACCTGAAATAGAATAGTTTCCTTCGCCATTAATTATTCTGTTATATTTATTAAGCATCTCTGTGGCAGATTTTTCATAAGATGCACGATTCACAGGGAAGCCTTCGCCGGTAGCAATAAAATCCTGAACATCATCGCTAAGAAGTATCTTAACAAATTCCCAGCATGCATCAGGATTTGAAGCCTGTGCTGATATTCCTACTGAATTTACAAAGTGTGCCGAAGGTCCTCTTCCATCGCTAGATGGCATACCCAGCAAGATTGCATTCTGAAAATCAAATGGAGTTGGATTATATGGATCACCATTACAAATATGATACCAATACAATAGATGTGACAATTACTCCAAACAATATATAATTATTAAAATTTTGAACATTTATTTTTTTCATAACAATAGACCTCGTCATTTATTTTGTCTCTATATTCTTATGCTTGAAGACTATAAGCAATAAACATAAAAACAAAAATAAATTTCCAACCTGAACTATTATTTCTCCCTTATCTATAGATAATTCCCTTAACAATACTACATAAGGTAAAACATCATATTTTTTAGTAGAACTACTTTCTATCGTCCTTGATAATTCCCCTATATTCTCATCACTAACGACGTATCCATTTAAATCATCTATTAATTCTACTTCAGAACGCCCTGCTAGAAGCACAGGAACTGCAATATTTACATTTTCATTATTAGGGTCAACCATAAATACAATTAGGTACGATTTATTGTTAATTTCATACTTCATTGTAGACTCAATACAGTTACAATCTATAACTAAGTGATTGTATTGAGATATTTCCTGTATAGATTCTTCACTAGGCATTTCATATGTAATCTTTTCATATTTATTTACACGGAATAAATGATTCATAGAGAAATATATGAATAGCACCTCTAGGAGGACGGAAAAATACAATACCATTCTTCGTTTTTGTAATTTAGTATCCAAAACTAATATTCTCCCTCACCACTTATTAGATACGCTATATCCTAGCTCTACCAGATTTCTTTTAGTTCAACATTTTTATTGTCTAACAAAATTGGGGGAGCTGAGTTATATCTTTCCAGTTGGATTCCATCAACTAAAGTAAAACAGCCTAATACAAAATTATTAGGCATGTTTGCTCTCCCCCCAAATTATTCTTCAACACTATTATCACACACATTAATGTGACAATAGTTTCTTTTTCATAGAAATAGCACAAGTGCGCACTCATCTTGAAAAAGATAAGTAAAATAATCATTTGTTTCTAGACTAAGGTAGCAAGCAACGTTTTTTGCTATCAAAAAACATCTCAGCTGATGCTGAATGCTTGTTAGGGAGTATCCCTAAGACCCATTTATCAATCATTGCTTTTCATCGAGTACTGTCTGACATCTGTTTTCAATAATTGGAATTACTTCATCAAGTGTTTTGTCACCTGCAAAATACGCCTGTAATTCTTCGTACATAATCATTGCTATACTCGCATCATATTCGTATAAGCTCTCTGCATTTTGTAGCATTTCAACGTATTTATCGATGTAGTCATCAGTTATAAGATCGTATTCTGTAATATCCATAGAATACTCCATCTCCAGAGTGATACTTGAATTAGTACTTTCCATCATATTTTCAGTTGATGTTCTAATATCTTCTATTCGAATATTTGATGCGTTTGTACTCATTATTGTTTTTACAAATGCAACTGCATCATCTATAAGTGGGCAAGAAGTTGCTACTCCAATAGACATATCACATTTAAGTTTAATACCTCTATCTCCATTAATAGATGGCATACCAAATGCGTAGTAATGATTTAAATCTGGGTTGAGTATTTCGCGATCATAATATCTTCCTATTGGGTACATCTCCCAATTAGAAAACATATTGTAAGTCATTTCCTTATTGCGAGTATTAACAAATTCAGCCATCGCTCTGAATTCATCATTATTTATATCTATTTGTCCATCATGAACAAACTCATCGTAGTTGTAATTAAACATCTCCACGAAATAATCAATTTGATTTCTGTAATAAGATAATGGATCTTCTCCATTACAATTAACAGAAACAAGTTCTTCATACTGTTCGTAAGTCATTCCACCATATGTTCCGGTAGCCTCAATATCATTATTTTCGAGCCAATAAAAGCACACTGGCGATACTGAAAGTGGCAACTGGTAAATAGCATCATTTCCACCAAATATAACGCTAATATATTCATCTGAATTTATCGAGTCATCTCCAAGTAAGTATTCTCGAAGGTCCAACATGCAATCGCTATTATTTATATCACCTATAGCATATGAATTAAGTAGAATATCAGGCCCTGTTCCAGCCATAATATCTATTCTAAGTTGATTATTAGCATTCATATGTGCTGTTGTATCAGCCTCATTATCTCTTAACCATGGATCATACAGATAACCAGAATCCATACTGTAATCAAAATCACGATAGTTCTCTATATCGTAGCGGTCATCAATAATTATGAATGCATTGTCGTTTGATTCATTAAACTCATAAATAGCCTGCGTTACAGTTTCATCATAAACTCCGTCAACACTGGCCAGACGTAGTATTGCTTTTCCAGCATTTGGATTAGATTCTGCACGTGTTAATCGATAAAAATTATAACCTGCAGAATTTTCATCTGTAGATCTAGCTGGCGCGTAAAGTATCGTAGTATCACCATCAGAATAAGCAACACTACATAATGCTTGTCTATCCATTAAAAGATTACAATTATTAAAGTCTATTAAACGATTAACACTATTATTTTCATAGTCGTATGTATTAACTCCATAATTATCAACTGCTAAAGCTAGATCTCCGCAGTAATCCCAAACATACTTGAAATAATCATTAGATAAATCATCCATAGATTCTACTGCATTAGTACTTTTATTAAACTCATACATACGAGATTGACGACTCATATAATCATATTCTAATAAATACACCATTGAGTCTGAAGAATAGGCATCAACCACGTTATTTACACCTCGTAATTGATTTTCTTCTACAATTTCAAAATCTTCATTAAGTGTTATCACATATGTATTTCCATTGGATTTATTAGCCACCATTACGACTTGATTATCCAAATACCAAGCACTGTATATTCTTCCAAAATCTGTTAGATAAAGTGTCCTTAAATCCTCAGTTAATATTCTTTCTCCAAGTTCACCAGAATCAAGATTAAGTTTCTGAATGTAGAATTCATTGCTAATTTCCTCACCATCAAGAAAATTATGATTAACTACCACATAAATATCATTAGCAACAACCAATATGTCCTGCAAAGAAGATGAATCCATTCCATCTTCAGAAGTGTTTTCAAATTGAGCCATATCAATAGAAGATACAATCTCACAATTGCCATTATCATATAATTTATATTTGTTAATACAATTATAGAATTCTTCGGTAATGGTATTCCTGTAACTCTCCCTAATAACTAATTCATCAGGGGAAGCGTAATACACACCCTCGTTCATTCCATCACCCCACAAACCATTAAATCCATCATGTGGTTCAGTACGGTAGGTAATAGTATTAAACCATTCTCCATCTTCAATATATTCCATTTCACGAGGTTCAGCCTTTTTAGTGGCAGTAGTACATCCTGTTATTAATAATGACAAGATTACTAACAAAGAAATAATACGTTTCATGTAAGAATTCTCCTCAAATTAATGCTTAGTCAACACATTCATTACTTACAATATTTTTTCATAAATTCGACCATTACCTTAATAACACCGAAGACAAATTAAGTTAAAGAATATCGCTTATATCTTGATCATCTTCTACAATAAGCAACTTAGCACTCA
>JAKSRH010000034.1 GCA_024403675.1 Saccharofermentans sp.
GAAGATGTCCTTAATGATGAAAACCTCTCCATGCTAGACGCAGTAATAAACGGCAATGTATATCAGCTACCTTCATGTGCAGAAGCATGGGACAGTCCTGTACCAAGTAGTATCCTCGGTTCTCTTTGGCTTGCTAATGTAATTCATGAAGATAGAATTAGTGATGATTTGTGCAGCAACACAATTGAGGAATTTTATGAGACATTCTACGGATTCAGCTACAGCTCGATTATTGAGAACTAATTGGATTTACTTTTTAGTTGGAGGTGTACTATTGTGCGCCCTTTTCTGTATGAGTCTTTTTATCGGTAAATATCCTCTAACCATTGACGGATTATTGTCGGGAAATGACTTGCAGTGGCGAGTTTTTAAAACTCTTAGATTAAGTCGTACCTTAGCAGGTTGTTTTGGAGGATTCGCATTAGCAATAGCAGGTTATATTTATCAGACTGTTTTTCGTAATTCTCTTGCTTCCCCTGATATTATCGGCGTTAGTTCAGGCGCTAGTGCTGGTGCCGCAGTTGGAATCTTATTTCTAGGTAGTAGTGTAGCAATTACACTTTGTTCCTTTGGTGGTGCAATCCTCGCAGTAATTCTTGCCCTCGCTTTCGCTTCTATTGATAAAAGTGGTCACAAAAGCACTGTGGTTCTCGCAGGAATCGCAGTTCACTCCATAGCCCAGACTATTTTGATGTGTCTTAAACTCACCGCGGACCCAGAAAAAGAACTTGCTTCCATTGAATATTGGATTATGGGAAGTCTTAATAACATTAGTTCTCACTCCATGATAGGCAACCTTATTCTATGTGCTATCTGCGTAATTCTATCTTGCCTACTTCATAGACAAACTCTGCTTTTGTCTGCTGACGAAGGTGAAGCACAAATGCTTGGCGTTAACGTTGCCACAACAAGATTAATCGTTCTTGCACTTGCTACCATAATGGTGGCATCTATAGTCAGCATGACAGGACTTATTAGTTTTGTTGGATTAGTTGCTCCTCACTGCGCAAAGAAACTAACAGGAAACAACAAATTATCAACTATGCTCCTAGCAGGCATTATAGGAGGATGTTTACTTACAGCGGCAGATATTCTTGCTAGAAGCATCGCTGCTACAGAACTTCCCGTAAGTATTTTCACAAGCCTTATTGGTGCACCATTTCTCATTTATCTTATAGCAGGAGGAAAACAAAAGTTATGAGCTTACTTACAGTTAATAACCTTTCTTCAGGCTATGGCAAAAAGCAAATATTAGAAGACATCAGTTTCTCCTTAGAAGCAGGGACTTTATGTGGAATAATTGGCGCCAACGGCAGTGGTAAAACCACCCTTATCAAGGCTATAGGCGGCATCTTACCTAGAAATGGTGAATGTCTAATTGAGGATAAAAACTTATCCCTTCTCTCCAAAAGAGACCTAGCTAAGCTTATAAGCATGGTCCCACAAAAAAGCGGCATCTCTATAGATATGTCAGTCCTTGATGTGGTACTTATGGGCTTTAATCCATATCTTGGTCTTTTACAGCAGCCAACTTCTGATATGAAGGTTAAGGCAGCACGTATCTTGGAGTGCTTGGGGTTAACAGACAGAATTGAAGATAACTATCTACATCTAAGTGAAGGTCAAAAACAACTTTGCATCATTGCTAGATCCATGATTACAGATAGTAAATTAGTCATCATGGATGAGCCAGAAAGTGCGCTAGATTACTCCATCAGATACAATGTAATGGATACCATAAAATCAACAATCAAAGATTCCAATAGGTGTCTCCTAGCATCCCTTCACGACGTCAATCTCGCCCTTAATTATTGTGATAAACTATTACTTATCAAGGACAAGTGCATCTTAGATATCGTTGATTTACATGCTGATTCTCTTGATGTTATCGAGAGCAAACTCCGTAAAATATATGGAGCGATAAGCGTACACAAAATAGCAACTAAGAGTAATACCGAACAGCTAATTATGCTTAAGGATATGGAGGCTTAATGAAAGCAGTTACAAAGATAGTTTTTATAGATGAGAACGGAGAAAAGTTCTTTGGAGAAGGTCCTTATAGACTACTTTGTCTTGTCGAGGAAACAGGATCTTTGCACTCCGCTTCTAACACTATGGGCATGGCATACACCAAAGCTCTTAAGCTTCTATCTAATGCTGAAAAAGCTCTTGGATTTAAGTTAACTATTCGCTCAGTTGGTGGCAAACAAGGTGGCGGTAGCACATTAACTCCTGAGTGCAAAGAATGGCTAAAAAAATACGAAGATTATAGAAACGCCTGCAAGAAAGAAAATGATAAGTTGTACTCCGAATACTTTGGAAAATAATAAGCCCTTTAATTCAGGTTGTGTAATTATGGCCTCCGGTCTCGGCACGAGATTTGGTGGTAATAAATTGATGGCCGATTTTGGTGGAAAGCCAATGGTTCAGTGGATAATTAATTTGGCTTCTATTATGTTTTCCGAAGTTGTCGTAGTAACTCGTAATAGTGGAGTAAAACAGCTATGCGACGAGCTTAATATTAAGTCCGTTTTCCACACTCTCCCCCACAGAAGTGACACTGTTAGAATTGGTCTTGAAAACATTTCAAGTAATGTGGATGGATGTCTTTTCTGTCTGGCGGATCAGCCTCTTTTAACATATGGTACTTTGTATAACCTAGTAAGTAATGCTAGCGCAAATCCCGAATGCATTTGGAGACCTAGTTGTGATGGAAATGTATCATCTCCTATTTGGTTTCCATGTAGCCTATTTAGCGAGCTTTCAAGCCTTCCCGAAGGCAAGGGTGGAAACGTTGTTGCCAAGCGTCACGAAGACATTGTAAGAACAATTTCTGTGGCAAATCCTATAGAACTTCAAGACATTGATACCAAAGATGCTTACGACACACTTCTCCCATATATTTTGCCAAGCAAGGTGCTAAGCGATTATCAGGCATCAGGCAAAAAGCATCTTCTATTTACAGGCAAACGTGGCAGTGGCAAGACTACAACTTTACGTAAAATCATCTCCCTAATTGGAGGAGAAAACCTTCCTGCCATAACCTCTTGGGCAGTCCCTGGAAAGGCAGTATATCTTAACTACAACCTAACAAATATAACTTATACCATAGGGGAATTTGATCCGGTATTTTTTGAGAAAAACCATATTATGGTTCCTGTTATGAAGGAGCTAGAAAAAGTTGCATCTGAAGTGCTTTCTAGCATGGCAGATGAGGATTCTTCCACAGTGGTTATAGACGAGATTGGATACCTAGAATCATCCTGTGAAATTTATTCAGAATCCTTAGATAAAATAATAGGACAGAAACGACTTATCGCCTCTGTCCGTAAACAAGATTTACCTATTTTACGCAAGGTGATTACTAACCCTGACGCTTATGTTGTCGACATGGACGAATTAACTCACTTACGATTTTGACCTCGCGTCATGGCGAACCTCGATTAGTTCTGCTGCCACACTAATCGCAATTTCTTCTGGTGTAACTGCACCTATAGAAAGACCAATAGGAGCATGAACTGAATTAATTCTATCTTCAGAAAAACCTGCAAGGCGGAGCTTCTCGTTAACAAACTCTTTTTTACGTCTAGAACCCATAACGCCAATATAAGTTTGTTTTTTACGAAGCATACTCTCGAGGACTGTGTAATCATAAGTGTGACCATGAGTCATAATAATTATGTAATCGTGAGGCTTAAGATTAATATAATCTTCAACCTTATCATAGTCACCACATATAACTACTCTAGCCTGAGGATAGTTCTCTTTACTAGCAAACTCCTTACGATTCTCCATTAATATACAATCAAATCCGATATTACTAAGTACAGGAACAAGGGCCTTAGCTACATGACCGCCACCAAAAATAATGGCTCTATCGGGAACAGGAAGTGGAATAGATACTACTCCTTCTGATACAACAACATCGCTGCTATATGTTAGGGTATTTGCCTCAGTATCAATAACCATAAAGCCAGTTTCTTCACTATTTATCTTGCTATCTATAGTCAAGATAGCATCTTCAAAATGAGCCTTATCCACATATAGAGAATGAAGAAAAAGGACTCCACCACACACCATATTAAGTGATGTATCCTGAAGATTTAATTTGTAATTCTTTATGTAGGAACTACCTGTCTCAAGTGCCAAAATCGCTTGATCAATAGCTTCCTTTTCTACTAGTCCACCACCTATAGTGCCAGTAATAAGACCGTTTTTGCCCACAAGCATCTGAGCCCCAATACCGCGTGGAGTGGAACCTGACTTATCAATTATAGTAATAAGCATGGCAGCCTGATTAGACTGCCATGACTTTAGAATGTTGCTTACTATTTGCTTCATGCCTTTTTCTTAAGTGTCATGGAGAACTCGCCTCCATCAACCTCTTTTACATCTACTTCGTAGCCCTGACTTGACGCGTAACGTGTAATATTTTCCACGCACACCTTAGCATCAACAAGTACTTCTAATTCTTTTGGATTACTTTCCTTAACTGCATTCTGAACCATAACTACTGGTACAGGACAGCTTAATCCTCTAGCGTCTACCATATTTTATACTCCTTATTTTGTTTTCTTTGCAAGCTTTGGGATATTCATAATTGATACGAAAAGCAAGACAGCAAAGATAATAACAACTGCAACCTTACCTGTATCAGCAATACCACCAGCGTTATATGTGCCATCCTCTGCCAAGCTTGCTGCAGAACCTGCGAGCTTAAAGTTGTGAGCAATGGCAGCACCAAAAATCATTCCGAAAACTGTAACTGCACTATCACCATTACCTTCACCTGCAAGGATAAGCTGACGAAGTGGGCAGCCTCCGAGAAGAACTGAACCCCATCCTACAATTACCATACCAAGGAGATTCCAAAGCTGACTAGCATGTGCGATAGGCTGAAGGTATGCGGAGAAACCATGGAAGTTACCCAAAATAGCATTACCAACAAGAATAGTTACAAAGATAACTCCAAAACCAGAAAGAAGGTTAAAGTCCTTAAACATAACCACATCTCTCATTCCACCTACCATGCAAAGTCTAGACTTCTGGCAAAGAGCACCAACTACCATAGCAATAACAAGTGATGCGAGAAGTGGTGCGTGCATGGAACCTGGACCCATCTCAGAAAAGATAAAAATAGATGGAACTGCAATCACAAGAACAAGAAGAACCACGCTACTTATTGGAAGTGCAAGCCCTTCAGTAGTAGTTACGTTGTAATTTCTCTTAAGACTGAAACCCTTCTTAAGGAAGAAAATACCGATAAGAATTCCGATAACAAATCCTGCGAGACCAACAAATGCGTTAAGGTCTCCACCACCCATACGAATTACCATGCGAAGAGGGCAACCAAGGAAAACAAGTGCACCAATCATAACGCACATGCCAAGGATAAATCTTACTGCAGGAGAAGATCCTGCCTTTGCCTTAAATTCCTTTGTTGCCAAAGAGATGATAAATGAACCAAGAACAAGACCGATAATCTCAGGTCTTACATACTGAACCACTGCTGCCTGGTGAAGTCCCAAGCTACCAGCGATATCTCTCTCGAAGCAAGCTATACAAAAGCCCATGTTCTTAGGGTTTCCCAAAGCTGTTAATACTAACGCAGCAATTCCTACCGCAAGTCCAGCTATGAGAACCCAAATGTTGATTTTACTGTTCTTTCCCATAAACAGTCCTCCTAAATTTAATTAATGCAAATATATATAACACTCACCCTTTTTTTCTTTAACACCGCCTATACGTTGTGCAAATGGAACCTGTGGTTTAAGTTCTTCATAGAACTTGTCCGCATCCTTGGAATCAACAGCAATAAGAAGTCCGCCTGATGTCTGAGGGTCATAAAGCATATCCTGCTTAGCAAGAATGACATCACCTACATCAACATATTTTTCTGCGAACTCTCTATTGCGGTACATACCTTCCGGAAGCATTCCAATGGTCGCGAGTTCAAGCGCTTCACTTATTAATTCAATGTTATCCACATCAATATGAAGCTCGACATCACTACCTGTTGCCATCTCACTAGCATGACCAAGAAGACCAAATCCTGTGACATCAGTACATGCATGCACATCATACTTAACCATAATGTCTCTAGCACTTTTATTAAGAGTCATCATAAGTCTAAGAGCATAGTCATAAGTCTCTTTACTTACCATATCGACTTTAGCTGCTGTGGTGATAATTCCCATACCAAGTGGCTTTGTTAGGAAAAGCACATCACCTGGTTTCGCACCTGAATTTTTTATTAGCTTTTCTGGATGAACAAATCCTGTAACTGCAAGCCCATACTTAGGCTCATCATCAAGTATGCTGTGGCCACCAGTAATTAATGCACCTGCTTCATAAACCTTGCTATAACCACCCTTAAGTATTTGATGAACAGCCTCCTTTGGCATATCCTTTGGAACCGCCATTATATTAAGTGCCAATTTAGGTTCACCACCCATGGCATACACATCAGACAGTGCATTAGTCGCTGCAATAGCGCCAAATGTAAAAGGGTCGTCAGCAATCGGCGGGAAAAAATCTACTGTCTGCACCAATGCCAAATCGTCACTTACTTTATACACACTGGCATCATCACTTTTATCGAATCCAACTAGCAGATTAGGGTCATTATGAACCTGAAGTCCTTCTAACAAACTAGCAAGAACTCCTGCCCCAACCTTAGCTCCACACCCTGCACAATTTGCAAGTTTTGTTAACTTAATATCTTCCATTTCAACTCCTATTTAACTTAAGAATTGCTTCCATAACACCACCTGCTATAGCAAGTGCTTTATCTGAGACTAAAGTGCAATATGAAGTCTCACCTCTAGGGTCCACATCTCCACTTTTAAGGCCTTCGCGAACAGGTGTTCCATCACTAATTAATCCTCTAAGAACACCATCAATCGTACTTACCATTGGCTTCCCTTCAACGTAGCCAATTACATCTCCAGTTTTAACTATGTCACCAATTTTATGTACGGATGTAAAAACTCCATCTGCAGGAGCTCGTAATACACGTTCTCCAGCAAAGCCTCCGATTAAGCCAGGAATATTTGTATTAGGAAGTGCTGCACCCTCATAAATTGCTCTACCAAGAGTGTGGCCACGCATAGATTCGATAACAGCATGGCAGTCTTTGCCAGCAGTAAAACCAGGTCCAATTCCAATTACTGTTTTCGCATCAGTAATTGTGGTTCCTAAGTTGCGCTTGGCAAGAATAGCATCAACAACAACGTCAGGGTGTATCTCACTAATAATGTTAGCTTCAGGATCAGCAAGCACTGGAATAAAACCCTCATCAAGGATAGAAAAAACTTCATCCTTAGTTGTAGCGAGCTTGGCAGTAACATCTTCTACTGCCATTTCGCCATTTCTTATTGCTTCGCAAAAAGCTACCGTTCTTCGTATAGCCAAAGGATGACTAAGATCAGTCATAACCACCTTAAAACCACTGTGGTGAAGTCTTAAAGCTACTCCACTAGCTAAGTCTCCTGCACCTTTAATTACTACAAGCATTTATATTCCCCATTCATTAAACTACCTGCGATAACTGGAAGAGATGTTAGTCCACTCATCTTTCTAGCTATCTCCATCTGGTCGTTACTTTCGACCTTGTTTATAAATATTTTTGTTCCAAGTTCTTCTTTATTTATTACCGTCATAGCGACTTCAGGTGTGACTATAGTATCTTCTCTACAGCCAGCAAGTTCAGCATAAAGCTTGGGTCTATGACACGTATCTTTTATTGCTTTTCCTATACCATCTATACCCACAACCAAAATAGTCTGACTAGACTCTTGTGGCACGACTGGCTCATAATCTAGGTGCGCCTTAAGTGGTAATCTTTTTGCACCATCTGCTTCGCATATGATGTAATCTGCAAGCTCCATTAGCTCTTTTATTTCAAAAGTCGGTGGCAATAACTTTCCGTTATCATCCACCCCTTCTGACACGCAGACTACCTTTTGTTCTTTTACTTTTTCGCTTACTTCCTGCTTGGATGTCGATGTCACCAAAGTAATTCCTTCTGGAGGAAAAATCCTTGCGGTCGTAAGTATAATTACAGTTCCTTTGTCGGATAGCTCTCTAGCTAACGTAAGCATAAGAGTAGTTTTTCCACCGCCTCCAATGATGCTTGTTACACCAGGAGTTATATTTAAAACTTCTGATATTCTCATGATCACAGAACCAAATCGTGAAAGCCCTGAACTTCAATCTTCGCTTCACTTAAAGAAGCAATTATAAGTTCCTTATTATCAGGCGAAGAGCTCCACGCTATACCGCAGTCAGCGGTAATATTTCTAGGAGCAGAAATAAGCTTTCCTCCGATTCCTTTCTCTTTACAAAGACGTTCTGTGGCCATTGCCTCAGCAGTTGTATAGTAGGTAACAACAAAACATGGTTTCTTTTCTCTCATGGGTCTCACCTACATATTTCCTTAAGTGCATTTACTGCCTTGTCAACTTCTTCAAAAGTATTGCCATAACCAAAGCTAAACCTAACAACACCTTGGTCTACAGTGCCCAAAGCCTTGTGCATGCGTGGTGCACAATGTGCTCCCGGCCTAGTCGCGATACCAAAATCTTCCATCAACTCATCTGCCAAACTAGTAGAATCCATATCGCGCCAATTAAGAGCAACAATAGGTGCATGTTCTTTACCAAAGTCACCATAAACCTTGATGCCATCAATGGAACTAATCCCATCAAGGAAACGCGTTACCAATGCTTTTTCTTTATTCTGAATAGTACTAATACCAACTTCATTTATATACGTAATGGCCGCGAGAAGACCTGCAATACCATGCCCATTAAGAGTTCCTGCTTCAAGCTTTGTAGGCATCTCACTAGGATGGTCCTCTAGATAGGATTGAACACCACTTCCACCGCGCTTAAAAGGCTTTATATCTATTCCTTCCTTTACACACAATCCTCCTGTTCCCTGTGGACCAAGAAGTGATTTGTGCCCCGTAAATACTAGGACATCAATATTCATTTCTGACATATTAATCGGAAACGCACCTGCTGTCTGAGAAGCATCAACAATGTATATCAAATTATGTTCATATGCTAAAGCTCCAATACGAGAAATATCTAATACATTGCCCGTTAAGTTAGAAGCATGTGTTGTGATTATAGCTTTCGTATTAGGCTTTATTAGCTTAGAAAAATCATCATAATTAACGTTGCCACTAGAATCTGCGTGGACATAACTTACTTCTACACCAATCTTAGTTAATGCGTATAAAGGTCTGAGAACTGAGTTATGTTCGAGGTCGGTTGTTATTACATGATCACCTTTATTTAAAAGGCCGTTTATCGCTATATTGAGACTCTCTGTAGCCCCAGATGTAAATACAACATTACTTGCTTTATCAAGACCAAATAGGCTAGCTATTTTTTCTCTAGCTTCATAAATCACACGAGATGCATTTAGGGACTGACTACATGCAGAACGGCCGCTATTACCAAATTTTTTCATTGCATCAACTACAGCATCTATAACACACTGTGGTTTATTAAGGGAAGTCGCTGCGTTGTCTAAGTAAATCAATTCCATTAAGATAGTGCCCCGTCGTTGTATTTTTATTAGTATAACGAACCATAATATTATATTACATAAAGCAATTTATTTATAGTCACATATGGCCGCACATAGTCACACGACGAACTCACTGAATCACTCACTTTATATTAGAAAAAGTGAGCATTTTAGTGAATTTCTATTTTCAAAGAGGCAAAATTCACTTATTTACTCACAAAAATCGCATAAAAGTGAGCAAATAAGTGAATACTTTCTGTATGTCATAAGACTCTATAGAAAGCCTAGCTCATACATCAAAGTTTTTCACGCATAATAAAAGGGCTTTAGAGAAATTCCCCAAAGCCCTTTCTACTAATAATCAATTATTTTCTGGAATTGGTGGCATTTCCGGAGTAGCGAATACAGACGCAATATCTGCTACGTTACTTGCAGCCGTCCACTCAGGCATACCCTGCTTCCATACAAGACTATCCTTAGTAAGTGTTCCGTTAGCAGCCATCTGACCAAGCGTTGCCATGTCAAAAGGACCTGCTGCCTGACCATTTACTGCCACATGGTAAGCAACTGTAGGAACAGGTGGTGGCACCATACCCTGAGCATTTGTAGCCATATTCTGAACAGGATTCATCATGCCATTCATTGTACCTGCGAGGTTCTGACCAATAACTCCACCAAGAGCCATTCCAGTCATCATACCAGGAAGATTCATGCCACCTGCGCCATTCATAGATGCACCGCCTGCTGCACCCATCTGACCCAAAGCCTGTGCACCAGCAACACCAACTTCTGTCTGAGCGCCAACCTGGAACGCAGCCATATTAGCAGACTGAGTCTGAAGGTGTGTAGCGTACTGGCCCTCTTCACGCTGGATGCGAAGTGTCTCCTGAAGATTCTCTGCATTAATTCTCTGCATATCAGCAATATTCTTAACACTAGCAGCTGTCTGTGCCTGAACTGTAGCAGTAGTAACATCCTGAGTTACCTTCTTAAGTTCCTGATAACCTGCGCTTGTCTTATCAAGTTCAATACTACTAATATCTGTAGTAACAATATCAATGCCAAAGATTGGCTCAAGAGCTGCCTTAAGATTAGCCTGAGCAACTGTATTTACCATTGGAAGGTTACGCTCAATCTGAACAGCTGGTAAACCTGTCTCAGTTGGAATATTTGCTACGATACCCTTAACATTCTGAACAACCTTATCACGAACCTGCTCTTGGAAATCCTCGAGGCTAAACTCAACAAGTCTGTGAAGCTTAACAAATGCCTTATAATCTGTAATCTTAAATGTCACAGAACCACGAACTGCTGTTGGAACACTAAAGTCCTGGAAACGAGGATCAAAGAGATCAAAATAAGGAACTCCGAAAGGCACCTGAATAAGTCCCGCAGTGTTTATAAAATAAACTTCTGCCTGAAAAGGTGTGTCACCCTGATAGCCAACACCAACAATATTAGCAAGTACTGGGAAGTTCTTTGTCTCGATAATTCCGTCATATGGACCCTCAATAAAGTCCTCGAGAACACCATTAGCCTGCTTATAAACAAAGACTGCAACTTCACCATCTTTTACTCTTAATGATGAACCCATTCTAATAGCATTCTCACGCTTAGCCTCATCACCTTCTGGGCGCCACTTCCAAATGAGATAAGATGGTTCATCACATCTAATAACATTCATAAGGCCGCCATTCATTACCTTGTCAAATAATCCCATTTTTCTTCCTCCTTAAGATGCTTTTTTCTTTTCCAAAAATGCGCCTAAACCGCATGCTACAATTATCAATACGTGAAATAAATGTCCTGGTGCAACTAAGCAAAATGCGAGATTAAGAACTGCATTCGCACAGTACACAATAAATGCTACCACTTTAAGATCCTGCTTACGAGCATAAACATAAGAAATGATACCGTTTACAAAAAACGCCAACACTGTAACATCTAGTCGTGGATTAGCAGTAATACCGGAACCCTTTAGCATCAAAATAACAAATACCAAAGCTGCCATTAGCATCATAATTGAACCGTAAAAATAATGCTTAGCATTTGCCTTATTAGCTTCAGCAGCTCGTAGTTCCAAAATATCAGAATTATAAAGTTCTTCGAACTGATTAAAATCCTTATCATTCTTAAACAAAATCTCGGCCTTCACATAAGCCTGCTCGATTTTGCTAAGCCACGCCTCAGAGATATCCTTCTCAGCACCATATGCATCAAGGTGCTTTTTGGTATCAAAATTAGTAGTCGCAAGAACTAAAAACTCAAAAATATCCGCCTTTGCATTAGGGATAGGAAAGTTCTTGATAAGATCTATCTTTTGTCTTATAGAAACAGTTTTAGCAAGTGTATCTGAAAACTCTTTAACAGAAGATGTATATCCTACTTCGCGTAGTTCAAACCCACACGCAGGACACTTTGCAGTAAGCGCCTTTAGCACCTCACCGCAATTAGGACACTTTGTAATCTTACCTACAAATTCCTGTACACGCTCTCCATTTGGAGTTGGTGTATCAACATTTGCCGCACCACATTCTCTGCAAAACTTGCTATCGGGACTAATAGGAGAACCACAATTAGAACAAAAAGCCATAGTCCCTCCTTAATTCACATGAAGCAATTCAATATACTTATCGAATGCCCATGTAATACCGTGCCAAGCATATACGCAAAGAAAAATTAATCCAACAAGAATAATTAACGTAATAATCGAATCGAGATTGTTTATGCCGCCACCTTGTTGTGAACCGTTATCGCTCATACTTGCCTCCGTAGATTAACTATGAACATTGTATCACTTTTTTCTTATCCCAATATTGCCAAGAAACTAATACCCTTAACCAAACACCAACTCTGAATAGCAGCATAAAGCTGAGGATAATCCACATATGTTAATTTAGTATTTCCTTTACCACTACCAAAACCATACTGATATTTAGTGCCATCTTTTAAAAGCAATAACATATCTCGCTCGAGAATCTGATAATTGCCAGGGACCATCGAGATATTAGCAATCATAGATGGTGCTATTGACTTACCATCTATAACAATAGCCTCATTACTAATATTTATTCTTTCAGGAATCAATTTAACTCTCTTATTGTTACGCACACACTTAAATACAAAATATCCACCAATAATAAGAGTAAGAATTGAAAAAACAGATGTCAAAACCTTAATTGAAGCCATGTCACTATTTACATCTTCTTTTCCAGCCCAAATCCAAATTATACTTAACGCGATAGTTCCACTAGAAATCAAGGACACATATGTAGTTGTTCGAATATTATGAGACTTAATTATCTCATCTCTAGGGATTGCAAAATTTCTAGAATGCTCATAATAATCATCAGCATTCTTTTCACCATATATCTCATAAAATTTATGTTTATTAATTAATGCAACTATCTCAGAAAAAGCGTCTTTACCAATACCTGGGCACGCGATTTCATCCTTCTTACCAAGAGGATTTATTACCTTTATCGCACGATCTGTACCCATATATATTCCATTGTAATAATTACGAGTTACATTAGTACCATCAAAATCCTTATACGAATATAAGGTCTTTTTATCCCTCTTAATTACCTCGAATCCAGATTCTTTAAAAACGATGTATTTATTTCTAGATAAAAAATAAACAAGCAATGAAAAAGCTACAACCAAAATAATATCAACTGCTATAAGCACGCCAATCGGCCAATTAAGATTCTTATCTATATATAAATATACAGAAGTAAGACCTATAACAAAAATTGAACCAAACATACACCACAATGTATTTGTCTTCTTGCTGTTCGCCAATAAATACATAGTATTATTACTATTCTCTATCATATTGTCCATCCCCTAAATAAAAAGTGGTCTAATTAGAAGACCACTTTATTTTTACCATTATTTTTACCTTGATACAACTTAGCGTCAGCATCTTGAATCCATTTATCTACTGTAAACTTCCCATCATAAATAGTTGCGCCAATTGTTATAGTAACCGCAATATCTTTTCCTTCAAAAGTAAACTTGTGGTTTTCCACAGCCTTACGAAGTTTTTCTAAAACCTGAATATCATCTACACCATTATCGCAGTAAACGAGGAACTCCTCGCCACCCCATCTAGCTACGGTACACTTATTACACACTTCGTTTAATACCTCAGCCAAACTAACCAACACATAGTCACCTGCATTATGACCATAAGTGTCATTAATTTTCTTAAAGCCATCAATATCTAGAAGGGCAAGCCATGACTTATCCAAACTATTTTTCTCAGTTAAAACACCCATTGTATAGTGTCTGTTAAATAATCCTGTAAGCTTATCAGTATGTGCCATCTTAGTTAACTGGTCTTCAGAGGAATACACAATGCCAAGAAGAATCTGGGTATAGATAATCAAGAAGGAAAATACTGTGCATGAATTAATGGCAAGCATAATATTGCTATATATCTTAGGTGTCTCATACACTGGACCATTCCATATAGCTATACCAGTACAAGCTATATAAACAATAGCTATAGCAATACTTATAGGTAACGCACCTGTTTTACTACCCTTTATCTTACGTGCAATATACTCTGTACAGAAAATGACAAGCACCATAGACATACAATATAGATGGAATCCCATATTAAAGCCCAAACACAGTGTGGCAAAAGTCATATAAAGAATTATCCAATAGTAAGTGAGCTGTACGAACAAGTGAAGTTTGTTAGTCTTGATTAACGCATAGTTAATTAAATAAACGCATGTCGTAGGGATACTGAATTTAATCATGAAAGTGGCGTCACAAATATAAAAGAAGCCAAGCAAAAAGAGTACAAAAAATAACAGCACTGTATTAACTATATAAGATAATTTTTTTGCCTTTATAGAATCCATACTGCTTCCCCCCAACCCTTATAGCTTACAGTATTTCTTTATTACGTGCCAGTATTGAAGACTTTTCAAAGCAAGGCACTTCCTCACCTTCTAAGGTGGTTATTATGCCTCCTGCTTCTTCCACAATAAGAGCACCCGCCGCAAAATCCCATGGGGACAAAATCATCTCAAAATAAAGCTCCGCCCTACCTGCTGCTATCGAACACAAATCAATTGCCGCAGAGCCACTACGTCTAATATCAAGAGCCTTCTGGAAATATTTATAAGCAAGCTCAAATGATGCCTTAGAAAGCTCCTGATTATAAGGGGAAGAACCAAAAAGCACAATACCATTAGAAAGCTCTTCACTAGAAACATGAATCTTCTTTCCGTTAAGGTAAGCACCTTCACCCTTTACAGCGTAAAACATTTCGTCAAGATATGGGTTAAATACCACGCCAAGGTAACGCTTACCACCCTTTACAAGACCAATAGAAATGCAACTTGTATGGTAATCCTTAATAAAGTTTGTAGTACCATCAATGGGATCTACGACAAAGACATATTCTCTAGAACTATCAATCTCGGAATTATCCTCTTCACCAAGGAACTCCGCCTCAGGTAAGATTTTCTGTAATTTTTCCTGAGCAACCTTCTGCACTTTACAGTCGTACTCAGTAACAAAATTTGCTCTTCCTTCTTTATCCTTGATGCCGATATCACTTCTATCGGCATTAAGAATAATGTCGCCGCAAAATCTTGCAACGCTGATAATTTCATCAAGAAGTGTCTTTGTAGTGCTATCCATATTAACCCTTTGGTGCTCTTGGGGCAGATGGAGGTGTAGTTGGAGCAGATGTTGCTGGAGTAGGTGTTGCTGGAGTAACAGGAGTAGCTACTTTAGCCGCCTTCTCAGCTTCCTTTGCAGCCTTCTTTGCTTCTTCTGCCTCCTTCTCGAGCTTCATCTTTGCGATAAACTCAGAAGCATCATCCATTTCCTCATCAATATCATCACCAACATCAATCTTAAGTGGCTGTCTCTTAAACATGATGTCATATACAACTGGCACGATATAAAGTGTCATGATTGTAGCGTAAAGAAGACCACCAGCGATAACAATTGCCATACCACTACCAAGCTGGCTAGCCATTCCCTTACCAAACATAAGCTGGCTCATGGCAAGGATTGTTGTAAGAGCTGTCATAAGGATAGGTCTCATACGTGTAACACCTGTAGCAACGAGTGCATCGTGACGTTCCATGCCACCCATTCTAAGCTGGTTAGCATAGTCAACGAATACGATACCGTTATTAACTACAGTACCCATAAGGATAACGAAACCAAGCAAGCTCAAAAGCGACAATGGCTGATCTGCAATAATAAGTCCAAACATACCACCAGTAAACGCAAGTGGAATAGTAAAGAGAATGATAAATGGTGACAAGAGACTCTGGAACTGAGCTACCATAATCATGTAGATAAAGAGCAATGCCAAAGCAGCCATCTGAACCATCTGAGATACCATCTCATTTACCTGGCTTGTCTCACCACCGATATCGATGGAGTATCCATTTGGAAGAGACTTCTCATACTTCTCAAGCTTAGGTGTAAGCTCACGTGATACGAGAGTAGTGTTATATCCAGGAGCAGTTGCTGCTGTAATTGTTAAATAGCGAGAAAGATTCTCATGACGGATTGCAGATTCAGAAACAGTTTCCTCAAGGCTCGCAAACTCACTAAGCTTATGAACTGTAGTTGTCTCCTCCTCTTCTTCCTCTGTCTCCTCTTCCTCAATCTTCTCATCTTCATTAACAGCATCTTCGTCTTCTTCTGATGCGTCATCTCCAAAAGCGCCAAATCCTGCGCTCATGTCCATTCCACTCATGCCTCCACTCATTCCTGAACCGGAAGACATACCGCCCATAGCAGTTGTGGATGAATCAAACTCCATATCAAGGATGTTTTCAACAGTAAGTGGATCGAGATTATTGTTAATAACAATGCTCATATCCATACCATCAATTGTAACTGTAGTAGCTGTTACACTTACTGTAAGTTCCTGAGCAATCTGTGCATAAATCTGTGCAACAGTAAATCCATACTCCATTGCCTTATCTCTATCGATAATAAGGTGAAGTGCTGGCTCATTGTCCTCAGAACCATCATCAACCTCGATAAGACCTTCCTGATCCTCGAGGATATCTCCGATTTCGCCAGCAATCTCATGGAGTTTCTCCAAATCATTACCGTATACACTGATAGACATACCGCTACCACCCATAAGAGAGGACATATCAGACATTCCGCCGCCAGCAACAAGCGCCTCTGCGCCATGCTTAGCAGCAGCTTTCTCAATCTCCTTACTCATCTCATCAACTTCTTCAGCAGTAATATTTTCAGGAGCTACGATATAAACCATATAAGAACCATATCCACCACTACCACCAAAACCGCCTCCGATGAAGCTAGCAGTAGAACCAGAGTCCATGATACCAAGTTCTTCAATACCATCAATCTCAAGAAGGTCCATCATCACCGCGTCAACCATCGCATAAGACTCTTCGCGTGTAAGCTCTTCTGGAGTAGTAATAGTTACATTAATCTCGTTTGTAGTCATCTCAGGAATGTAAACGATACCTGTTCTAAGAAGTGACAAAATAGAAATAGCGAGAAGCACGATTGCGAGCAAAAGTGGTACAACCTTAAACTTCAAACACCATCTAAGTGTCTTACCATAACCATTCTGAATCTTGTCAAAGAGCTTGTGATCCTTTGGCTTTGCATTACTAAGAAGTGTGCTACAAGAAGCAGGTACAACAGTAAGCGCCATAGCAAGTGATGCAACAAGACAATAACCAATAGAAAGCGCAAGTGGGTAAAGAAGTGTCTTTACTGTACCACTAGCAAATACAGCTGGAAGGAATACGCAGATTGTTGTAAGAGTTGACGCAATAATTGAACCCTTAACCTGCTTTGCACCCTGAACTGCTGCACGTGGAGCAGGAACACCCTGGTTACGAAGACGGAAAATATTTTCCATAACTACTACCGAGTTATCTACCAGCATTCCTATACCAAGCGACAGACCCGACAAAGTCATCATGTTGAGGTCAAGACCAGTAAAGTACATAAGTACAATAGCAAGAAGTACTGACAAAGGAATACTAATTGCTACAACGATTGTAGGCTTAATATCCTTAAGGAAGAGGGCAAGAATAATAATCGCAAGGAGCGCACCAAGTGCGATACTTGAGAAGATACTCTCTACAATCATAGAAATATATACACCCTGATCTACGAGAGTAACACTGTGCATACCATCATAAAGGTCTTCCATCTCATCAAAAGCCTTATTACAAGCCTTAGATACATCATTTGTACCAGATGCAGAAGACTTATAAATAGAAAGGATAATACTCTCTGAACCATTAAGCTTCGCATAAGTTTCTGCTGCATTATCAATAATAGTGATATCTGCAACATCCTGAAGCATTACTGTTCCAATTGCATCATTCTGGATAAGAATCATCTCAGCAATTGCTTCCTCAGAATCAAATTCATCTCCGACCTTAAGGAGCCATGAATTATCATTCTCATCATCAATATAACCAGCAGGCATAGAAAAGTTCTGTGCATATACGAGGCCAGAAAGTGTCGCTGGAGAAAGAAGTGCATTTACGTTTGCATTCTTAAGAGCTGCTTCCTTAGCCGTATCGTACTGAGCCTGTGCCTGAGCAAGCATATTCTGTGCGTCTGAAAGCTGAACAGAAGCAGTAGAGAAAGCTACCGCTGCATCGAGCTGTCCCTGAGTAAGGCCAGAGAACATTGTCTCCATGCCATCAATCATAGTAGGAAGCTGATCAATCATTGATGTGGAGCTACTAATCTGTGTTCTCATTGAAGCGATAGATGCAGAAAGAGAACCCATAGGATCCATCTTAGAAATTGCATCAAGGAAAGCACTAATATTATTAAGTGCAGTTAAAAGTTCCTGTGAGCTACCAAGCAAAGATCCAACAGAACTATCATCAATGTTATTAGATGCATTCTCAAGAAGACCGATAAGGGTCTCAAGCTGTGCTGAAAGCTCAGCAATCTGCTCATCTGTAATACCAACCTCACTATTAATTGCTGCCACAAGAGCGGCAGATGCAGTATCATACTGAGCCTGAGCTGCTGCAGCTTCTGCAGATTCTGCACCATTAGTAGCAATTGCTTCATTTAAAGCTATATATGCAGCAATTACATTCTGTGTAAGAGTTCCATAATCAGTCTCAGAAGTACCATCCATAGCAGAAGTAATTACATCCGAATAATTCTGCAAAGTCTCCTCGTTAACGATTCCTCCGATAGACTGAGTCGCACTAATGAGAGTAATCATGTCACTTACTGACTGCTGAGCATTAGCAATTGAAGCATTCTGAGATGCCTGAAGATTCGCAAGAACTGGCTCAATACTTCTAAGCATATCTACAAGAGAATTAATGGAAGCCTTAATGTTATTTCCAGCGCCTACTGCAGATTTGTCCAACTGGCCAAAAATTGCAGAAGACATAGTCGAACCAAAGGATGACTCTGCCTCATCAAGAGCCTCCTGTGCTTCATTAAGTTTTTCTTGAGCTTCGTTAAGCTGTTCTTCTGCTTCTGCAAGGGCATCATTAGTACTTACAAGAATTCGATCATTTAAAGCGTCAATCTTGTCTTGATTAAGCTCGACCTGCACAGTCTGCTCTACAAGACCGATTGTGCTAATACTAGCAACACCTTCCTGTCTGGAAAGATAAGGAATAACTTCATAATTAACAAAGTCAGACAACTCATAAATGTTATAACCATCACGCTCAACAGCAACGTACATAGTAGCTACCATGTCCATGCTAATCTGCATGATACTTGGAGTACCTACTCCATCAGGAAGCTGACCTTGTATCTGATTAAGCTCACTGGTAAGTTTAACCATGGCACTATCAAGATTAGTGTCCTCTTCGAACTCAAGCTGAATAAGTGAATAGTTATCGGAACTTGTAGATGATACGTTTTTTACACCACTTACAGTACCGAGGGCATTCTCCATTGGTTTTGTAACCATGGCCTCTACCTTCTCAGGTCCTGCACCTGGGTATGTTGTGATGACAATCATATATGGGAGACTAATCTCTGGGAGCAAGTCCATGGACAAATGCATCAAAGATACAACACCCATTGCAATTATAATTATTACAGCAACTAAGACTGTAAATGGCTTTTTTACACTTAAACGTTCCATATATTGAAACTTAACCCTTCCTTATAACAAATAAACGTGCATTACCCTACACACACGTTGACACCGTATTCTACTACGGTTCTTTATAATAAAAAAAGGGAAAAGCTAGGCAATTTACAAAAACAAAATGAATCTGTAACAAATGTAAATATAGGGGATATTAGAAAATTGTTTTTTATTGGAGTTTCACAGTGGTTTGGTTTATGGGGTGCACTCACTTATTTACTCACTTTTTTGAAGATTTTGTGAGCAAAAGAGTGAATTCCCAATAAAAATCAATAAGTATTCACTAGAATGGTCACTTGGTTTGCTTTTTTGTGAGTAAACAAGTGAATTCAGTTCCTCAAACAACAAGAATCCACTAAAGCGCTCACTTATTATTAAATAATGTGAGTAATAAAGTGAACTCACCAGTTTCCCGTAAGTTATGTCCATATAATGGTGTAAATTCAAACAATAAAAAATGAGCTATTGCTC
>JAKSRH010000035.1 GCA_024403675.1 Saccharofermentans sp.
GCATGCTATGTTCCAGCAAGCAGATTGTTTTGCTTCTATTAGGGCAGATCACGCTAAGAGAAAACGCCGCTAAAGAGAAATAGTTTTATCTTGCTCGTGTATAATACCCTTCAGAATAAATGAGTTCTGGAGGGTGTTTCTATGAATGATTATGAGATGAATATTTGGAGAAGAGCAACTTATGACGAGTGCCAGAAGATTGATGATTTTGCTAAGAAGGCACTAAAGAAAAAGATAGAGAATGCATGGATTATTGGTGGAGTTGCAGCTTTTTGTATATCAATGCTTTCCTTTGGCGTTGGAATTACTTCTGTTGAAGGAGAATCTCAGGCTCATGTAGGTTGGATCATGTTCTTCATTGGTATAGTTATTGTTGTGGCTTTGAGTGTACTTTATGTGAAGTATTTCCAAAAGAAAATCAGCGCTATTAACGAGCAGAAGTTTGAGGTTATTGATGGCTTGGTTGTTGATCGTGATGTGGTAAAGAATAAAAACGGCACTTATCACCATGTAACTGTTAAGGGTGATAGTGATACTGATTTTAATGAACAGAGACTTCGTGTGCTTGAGTCTGTTTACGATAAGTCTAAGCTTGGAACAGAGGTATTAATTATTCGTTATGACCAGGATTCATACGAAGATGGTTTCTTTGATGAGTATGATGTGGTTGTTAAGTGATTATTGTTGGTTAGTTAGTTTGCTTGATGGATTAGTTTGATTGCGTTTCGGGTCAAAATGCTGTTTGTGGTGTTTTGACCCGAAATTGTTTTCGGGTCAAAATGACTTTCCCTTATAATCCGCCCGAAAATTGCCCTTATAAGTGGCTAGTTTTAGCATTTTCTATTCAAATGTAACGTGATTTGCCAAAAGAAATGTGATTTTTTCGGGTGGAAATGCGGTATTGTTTCATTCCGCCCGAAATGTATTTCGGGTGAAAACGGCTAACACCTTAAATCCACCCGAAATCATTGTAGATATTGGTTTATTACATCTTTAATTTGATTGTTGTTAAGAGGATGATTCATGCTCTCGAAGGTATAAATCATGTTTACTCCTGCAACATAGCCATTAGCTGCATATCGTTTTATCTTGTAAAGGACGTTTTCGCGATAAGTGAAATCATCCATAATGCCAAAATGATCCCAATAGAACTCTTGAAGAGTGCGTGGATTCAGACAGTTAAAGTCAGGGAACCAAGGATTACCGTCGATTATAAGGGGATACTCATATCTATAAGGTACATTGCTATAATCAAGTCCGTCTCCGATGAGAGATTCTGATTTGGAACGTACATGTACTCCACTTTTGGTGTAGTGGTCTTGTGTTTTTGAAGTTGGATTCCCGCCGTATGATATGCCCTTCCAATAATGAATAAATTCATTATTTGTTTCTTCATGTTTTGTTATAAGCTTTTGCTTGTGTGGAGAGAAGGATAGATAAATGTTTTGCAAGTCTTGTGATGAACATGTCCTTAAACAATTATTAAGTGCAGAGAGCTGTTTTTTCATTTGTGCGAGAACTTTTTGGTCATATTCTTTCTGGGCAAGGCTTATAATCATATCTTTGTTAGACTTAGGAAGGTAGTCACCTTTTTTGTTTTTTAGCGTCTTATGATAATAGGATACGTAGCCGTTGGAAGAAGACACACTCAAAGAACCTTTCGGAGCATGTGACAAGGAAGCTTCTATGCGAGCAATTTCTTTTAATAATGCGTTACGGCGGTTTTCTATTAATGTGAGAAGTTCGGATATGTCTTTTTGTAATAGCATTGATACACCTCGTGAAAAAGTAGATATAAAAAGTGTAAAGGGCGGTGCGCGTAAATTCCATAAAATTAGGCTGTAAACGAAAAAAGTCGGGATTTTTAGCCCCGTTTGGAACTAAATATTTTTGACAATTGGAAAAAGACACCTAAGTGTAGTATCCTTTGACCAGAAAACAAACATGGAGTGAATAAGATGGAATACGAGTTATTAATTAAAAGAATCAATGAATTGTCCAAGAAGTCCAAGACAGAAGGCCTTACAGAAGACGAGAAGAAGGAGCAGACAAAGCTTCGTGACGAATATCGTCAGCGTGTAGTTGGTAGTCTTAGAAGCCAGCTTGATCACACTTCTATCCAGAATCCAGATGGTTCTATTCATAAGCTTGGTAAAAAATAATTAATTCTATAAAAACATCAACTTTTTCTTAACCTTTTCTTAACGGTGCTTTGTTAACCTTTGAGTGTTTAATACAAAACATGGTTTAAGGAAAGGGATTTTTATGACTAGAAAATTTGCGAAATTTATGTCATTGGCATTGGTTTCTGCTGTGCTTATTGGTTCAGTAGCAACTATGACAGGATGTAAGAAAAAGGGAACAGACAGAGCAACTGTTGCCGAAGATTCTCCATGGTATGACGTTACTAAGATTGAGCTCGAGAGCCCATATTCAGCTGATGAAGTATCCATGATTATGTATAGCAAGCCTGTATATGTTAATGGAGACCTTTATGTTCTTCTTACTGGTGAGCGTACTTTCGATGCAATGGAGGCTCAGAAGGATCCAGATTTTGATTACAATCAGTACATCATTAATTCTATCTGTAAGTATGATCTCGAGGGTAATCTTCTTGATCAGTTTACTATCGAGAATACAACAGGTGTTGATGCAATACAGGCTAGTGCTATTTCAGTTCAGGACGACAAACTTAAGGTTACTTGTCTTGGCGCAGATGTTAACTCTAATTCTACAAAGACACTTTATGCAATTGTTGATCCAGCTTCAGGTGAGGTAGAGGAGTTTAAGGAGTCACCTATTTCTGCTGGTCAGATTTCTCAGATTGAAAATGAAGTTACTATTGGCGATAACACTATGTATGTTGTTTATGACTTTAGTGGTGATTCTCCTAATTACTTACTTGAAATTGCTAATGGCGATAATGTAATTAAAGAAATTGACGTAAGTAAAGAACTTGGAAAGAACTTCTGGAATCTTGATAGCTTTGTAGTTCTTGATGACCATACAGTTGTTATGTCAGCATATGGCGACGATAGCAATGAGACATTGAAGCTTGATACTAATTCAGGTTCTCTTACTATCCAGGAAGAAGAGCTTGAGACAGATGGTTATTATTTCGCATTGTCTCAGGATGGTTGCTCTTATTCTGTTGACTCTGAGGGTATCTGGAAGATTTCTGAAAACCTTACAGTAGAGAGTGTTATGGACTTCTCAGCTGCTTGTGTAAATGTTCGTTCTATTGCTAGCTGTGATGTTACTTACCTTGACGATAATATGATTATCCTCTTTGGTACAGAGTACTCTTCTTCTATTATTCCAGATTCCACAATTTACATTCTTAATAAGGCAGAGAAGAACCCTAATGCAGGAAAGTATATCCTTGATGTATATTCTCTCGAGCACTATATTTCCTATTCTGAAGGTGAGGCTCTCGTAAAGTTTAATTCTACAAATGAGAGTTATTATGCAGTTCTTTCTTTTGCTGAAGATTATGAAGATCTTGATGAGATTTCATCTATCTCTGATCAGCTTATGGTAGATATTATGGCAGGTGACGGTCCAGATATCGTACTTAATGGTGCATCTTTCTCCCAGCTTAATAATGCTGAGTATTTTGTAGATTTGAATAAGTTTATTGACGGCGATAACGGTCTTGATAAGAACCAGTACTATCAGGCTATATTTGATGCAGCTACTAATAAGGATGGAGCTATGTATCAGATTCCAGTTACTTTCGAGGCATCTGGTATCCTTGCTCGTAAGTCTGATGTTGGTGAGGGCCGTAAGGGCTTTACATATGATCAGTATGTAGATTTTGTTGATAAGGTATGTAATGGTAATAACCCAATTCAGATGGATCAGACAGAGTTTGTAATTGACATTATTGCTAATGGTTATGTTGATTATGAAACAGACGGTAAGGTTAACTTCGATACACCAGAGTTCAGAGAGCTCGCTGAGTTTGCTAAGGAAAACATCATCATTAACCCTGAAGGTGATGAGGATGAGGGTATGATGTTCATTGGAGGTAGCTCCGATGCGCTTGAAAATGGAGCTTTGGCTTATAGCATTTATAGTCCATCTGATTTCTACTATTTAGTTGCTGATCAGAATGAGTCTGTTGGATTGTTTGGATATCCAGCATCCACAGAGCATGGTCCAGTCGCAAAAATCGATTCTTCTGCAGCTATTTCTGCTAATGTAGATGAGGATACACAGGCAGCTGCTTGGGAGTTCATCAAGGCTATGCTTAGTGAGGATGTTCAGAGCTGTGAGACAATTTCTAATCCAATGAATATCGCAGCTTCTAAGACTGTTGCTGATAATGCTATCTCTATGTATAACGAGCAGTATTATCTCCTTGTTAACATGGGTGTGAACGAGGCTATGCTCAAGATGTATGGTGTGCACCTCTTAGATGATTCTGTTGCTCAGGATTATCTTGATGTTCTCTCTAGTGTAGAGACAATCTATGCTGGTGATACAGCAGTAGGTGCTATCGTAACTGAGGAGATGGGTGCTTATTTCGCAGATCAGAAATCAATTGATCAGGTTATCCAGACACTTAACGATAGAGCACAGACAGTAGTTAACGAGCGTGCTTCCGCATAAGATATAAATTGCCACTTAAATTAAAATGGGGAGTGAGAAATCACTCCCCATATTTTTTGTAAAGCTGTTCTTTAAGGTATTCGTATCGGAGACGTTTTTCTTCCTTGGCGAAATGTACTGCGCGAGCTTGAGGTGGATTATTAGTGTAGTCAAGGACTTCATCACCAAACTGCTCAGATGTAAGGTCAAAGGTCACACCGTCAATCACGTTATAGCAGTGATAGTTCCCGCCAGGTCTTAAGATGCCATAGACTTCGCCACCAAATATGTCTTGAACGAGAAAGGCAGTGATGGAGCATTGTCCAAGGGTCATGTTACTAGAGGTCCAGTTATCACGCATGCGAGGGGCACATGTGTTAGCACACCAAATAGTTGCTAAAGCGTCGTACATATCCTGAGGTGTGTTAATGCCCTTAAGCGATTTATCGAGGCATGGAACGAGTGCTGCTTCCCAGCCATAAAAATTATAATTTTTCATGTGCAAAAACCTTCCATATTTGGCATAAATTTGATATAACTATCTTCCTATTTGAATATTATAAACTAATGGAAATGAATATGAGAAATGGTCTAAAAAAATACATAGGAACTCGCGAGTTTTATTCACGTGCAATGGCGATTGCCATTCCTATGATTATGCAAAATTTAATTACAAATTTTGTAAGTATGCTTGATAACATCATGGTGGGACAAGTCGGAACTGCCCCTATGAGTGGAGTATCTATTGCTAACCAGTTGATTTTTGTATTCAACATTACTGTATTCGGAGGCGTATCTGGAGCTAGTATTTTTGGTACGCAGTTTTTTGGCAAGAAGGATAAAGAAGGTCAGAAATATACATTTCGTTTTCGAATAATAATGGCACTAGCTCTTATTGCAATTTTTTCTTCTGTATTTTATTTTGCAGGAAAGTCGCTTTTGTCATTATTCATTAGTAAAAATGATGCACCTGAGTTAAGAGCGGAGACTCTAGCCTTTGGTATGGAATATCTTAGGATAATGATAATTGGACTTATTCCATTTGCTTTTGGTCAGGCTTATGCCAGTGTTGTCAGAGAGTGTGGTGAGACAAAGGTTCCTATGGTTGGTTCTATGGCGGCCATCGGAGTTAACCTCATTCTTGATTATGGATTAATTTTTGGAAAACTTGGTATGCCATGTCTCGGAGTAAAGGGTGCTGCGATTGCAACAGTGGTGGCAAAAACTGTAGAGGCACTTGTGGTTATCATCTGGACTCACATAAATCATGAGAAAATTGCCTGTGCTCAGGGCCTTTATAAGAGTCTTCGTATTCCTGGCGAACTTACCCGTAAGATTATCGTTAAGGGGTTACCGCTTCTTTGTAATGAGTTCCTTTGGTCTCTTGGTATGTCAATTATCGCTCAGTGTTATTCTGTGCGTGGACTTGATGTAGTTGCTGCCCGTAATATCGCGGGAACCATGATTAATCTGTTTAATGTATTCTTCATTCAGATGGGTGCTGCGATTGGTATTATTGTTGGTGCCAAGCTTGGTGCTAATGAGCTCGATGAAGCTAGAAGAGATGCTGATAAATTGAATTTCTTTTCTGTTGCTGTTACAGCGGGCCTTACTTTGATAATGATTCCTGTAGCATATGTTTTCCCTATGATGTATAAGACTGAGCCAGATATCAGAGCACTCGCTACATATTTTATTTTGGTTCAGGCAATTGCGCTTCCTATGTGGTCTTATACTAACGCTTGCTATTTTATTTTAAGAAGTGGTGGAAGAACAGGAATTACTTTCCTTTTTGATTTTATTTATACATGGGTGGTTATGATTCCACTTGCATTTGTCTTGGCTAATTTTACAAGCCTTGAGATTCATATGCTCTTTGTGGTAGTTACCTTTTCTGAGATAATTAAAGTAATCGTTGGCTACTTCATGGTTAAAAGTGGCATTTGGGTTCAAAATATTGTAAAGGACAATAAGGATGACTAAGCAAGACATTAGCAAGAAAAATGATCCGCCAGTAAGAGGGCTTCTCGAGGAGATAGGCAATGCAGTTACTCATGGTGTGGGTGCTGGACTTAGTATCGCTGGCTTTATTCTTTTGCTTCTTAAGTCTAATACTGGTCTTAAGATTATGGCGTCATGTTTTTATGGTATTAGCCTTATTGTTCTTTTTCTTATGAGTTGTCTTTATCACTCATGGAAGACGGGGATTTTTGTAAAAAAGCTTTGGAGAAGGTTTGATTATAGTTCTATCTATCTCCTTATTGGAGGCTCTTTTGCGCCACTGTGCCTTGTATATTGGGGTGACGTGAAGGGCATAGTGATGTTTTGTATCCAGTGGGGACTTATCGTGACAGGCATTACTTTTATCGGTGTATTTGGTCCCGGTAGATTCCGCCCAATTCATTTCGCGCTATATTTCCTTATTGGCTGGAGTGGTCTTATTTTTCTTCCAGGTATTTTTAAGAATAGTCTTCCACTTTTCCTTTGTATTCTGGGTGGTGGAATTCTCTATACTATTGGCATGATCCCTTTTATTAAGGATACCAAGGGCGCGCACTTTGTATGGCACATTTTCGTGCTCGCAGGCGCAGTAACTCACTGGTTTGGTTATTATCTTTTTGTTTTTTAACTAGTTTCTTGGAATTTTCTTAACTATTGGATGTTATCCTCTATGACGAATATGGAGGATAGTATATGAAACTTACAATTACTGATGTTAAGAAAAACTATGAAGAAAAGGAAGTTCTTAAGGGCGTTAATTATACTTTTGAGTCTGGTAAGATTTATGGCCTTCTTGGTCGTAACGGTGCAGGAAAGACTACATTTTTTAATATCGTTAACAAAGATATTCCTGCTGACGATGGTGTGATTACATTAGACGACCAGCCACTTGGAGTGGACGATATCGGTTATGTAGTATCTACACCTGTAGTTCCTAGTTTTCTTACAGCACGTGAGTTCTTGAAGTTTTTTATTGATATTAATAAGGACAAGATGAAGGAAGTTCAGCGTCCTGATTACTACTTTGACATGGTTGGTATTGGCTACGACGATAGAGACAAGCTCCTTAAGGATTATTCCCATGGTATGAAGACAAAGATGCAGGTAATTATTAATGTAATTTCCAATTGCAAAGTGCTTCTTCTTGATGAGCCTTTGACTGCCCTCGACGTAGTTGCTGCTGACGAGATGAAGAAGATTCTTAAGAGACAGAAGCAAGATAAGATTATGATTTTCTCTACACATATTATGGAGCTTGCTCTTACACTTTGTGATGAGATTGTGCTCCTTAGAAATGGTACAGTAGAGAGACTTAATATTTACGACGAAAATGGTGTAAAGCTCGATGATGAGACTTTACGCGACACTATTATCTCTGCGCTTAAAGAGGGTGCCTAATTATGTTTGAGACCTTCCGTAACGCATCACGAGTTCGTCGTGCTTATTCTACGAACAGTATTATTTATTGGATTAAGACTTTGCCTATTATTGGGAAAATGGTGTCAAATAGTACTTATTCTGGTGGAGTTATTAGAACAGTTGCCAATGTGCTTTATATTCTTAAGGCTATAATTGGTTTTTGTTTGGGAGATTTTATATATCTTCTTATACTTCTTGGTGTTTCTATGGGCGTATCTGAATCCATGGGTATCATGACAGGTACAGAGGCATTTAAAAATGTATATTTCTTCCTTGCTCTAATTGGAGTGCTTCTCAATTCATATTTATTTGATCCAAGCGAGGACAAGTACTACGCTATAAATATGTTGCGCATGAATCCGCGTGAGTATGTGCTAAGTGACATGATTTATCGTGTTATACGTAAATTTGTGGGCTATAGCATAATGTTTGTTATCATTTGTCTTTTAACGAAGCTTTCTGTGTCGGTTGCGGTTATGTTAGTGACCATGACGCTTCTTGGTAAGTTCCTTGGTGCTTTTGTTAAGCTTCAGTTTGTAAAGAAAAACAATGTGGGTAAGATGAGTAACATTCTTGTTTGGTACGTAATGGGGATGTTTATTTTAGGTTGCGTAGTTACTTTTGTTTTAAAGCTCGCTGTCTCTCCTGTGGTTATTTATATTGTGGGTGGCGCTATTTGTCTTACAGGTATCTTTTGCTTCTTTAAGCTTTGGAATTATGAGGATTATCCACAGACATGTAAGTACTTCCTTACACTCGAGACAGTTAGCGTTAAAAATAACAAGGAAAATGTCGAAAAGAAAAACGCCGACAACTCTATTAAGGTGGAAGTAAATAGTGAAGAGGCTACAAGCAATAAAGAGGGTTACGCTTACTATAATGACCTCTTTGTAAAAAGACATAGTAAGCTTCTTAAGAAGAGAACAACCATTATGTGCTTTGTTCTTTTAGCTATGTTAGTGGTTGAAGTTGTTTCGCTTTTTATTGGTAAGATGTTCTTTAATATGAAGCCCCTTGATATGGTTAGCACTTTGTTGTTTTCTATGCCACTAATTATTTATTATGCTAACAATGGAGAACAGCTCGCGTCTGTAATGTTTATGAACTGCGATAATGCTATGCTGACATATAACTTCTATAGAAGGGCAGATGTGCTTCTTGGTGTATTTAGATCTAGACTTAAAACAGTTATTAGTTACAACATTATTCCAGCATTTTTGATTTCATGTTGTCTTGCTGTAGTATGTGCGTTTTCATCTGACTACGCTAATGCATTAACATATGTTGCAATCTTTATTTTATGTCCTGTGCTTAGTGTATTCTTTTCAGTACATAGATTAGTTGTTTATTATCTTCTCCAACCATATACAGATGGCCTTGAGAAGAAGCGCAGTAGTTATTCTCTCGCGAACTATGCAACATACTTTGTAACATACACAATTTTTATGGCTAGAGATGACATAAACCTCGCTCCTATCGCGTTCTCGGGAGTTTCTGTTATATTCACCGTCATCTATGTGTTGGTTGCGTTGTTACTAGTTTACAAGTTCGCACCAAAGCGTTTTGTAATACATAAATAAAAATGTCAAAAAACAATTGTTTACAAAGGTAAATGCCACGTTATAAAATTGGGGAGTAACTATGTAACGAACGACGAACTATATTCTAAAATATAGTTGATTTATAAGGGTAGGACACATAGACAGTGGATATTTTTGTAATTATTAATCTTCTTGGAGGTCTCGCATTCTTCATGTACGGAATGCATGTTCTCTCCGAATCTCTTAAGAAAACAGCAGGTGGTAAGCTCGAGAAACTTCTTCGTAAGGCGACAGATAATCCATTCAAGGGTATGGCAATCGGTGCGGTAATCACAATCGCCATTCAGTCGTCATCAGCCATGACGGTTATGCTCGTCGGATTTGTTAACTCCGGCATCATGGAACTTAGTCAGACAATTGGAGTTGTTTTTGGTTCGGATGTAGGTACTACACTTACTGCTTGGATTCTTTCTCTTAGTGGAATTGATAGTCAGAACAATATTGCTCTCCAGCTTTTACAGCCTAAGAATTTCTGCCTTATATTTGCGTTGATTGGTATTATTCTTCTCATGGCTTGTAAATCACAGCGTAAGAAAGATATTGGTCTTATGCTTCTTGGTTTTGCGGTACTTATGACTGGTATGACAATGATGAGTGGTTCTATGAGTGGTCTTAAGGAAGATGAAGGATTTACTAACCTTCTCCTTAAGTTCGATAACCCAATCCTTGGTGTTCTTGCAGGTACTCTTGTTACAGGTGTTATTCAGAGCTCTGCAGCTTCTATCGGTATCTTACAGTCCATGTCTACTACAGGTGCTATTACATGGGGTGTAGCTATTCCAATTATCATGGGTGCTAATATCGGTACTTGTGCCACAGCTATTCTTTCATCTTTTGGTGTTAACCGTAACGCTAAGCGAGTTACAGTTATTCACGTTGCTATTAAGGTTATTGGTACAATTCTTTGGCTCGTAGTATTCTACGGAATCAATTCAGTTCATCCATTTGGATTTATGGGCAAGACAATCAATTTCGTTGGTATCGCTCTTTTCCATACAATCTTTAATATCGTAAATACTATCGTATTGTTCCCATTCCAGAAGCAGCTTGAAAAGCTTGCTAGAATTATTGTTAAGGACAGTGAAGAGGACAATGAATTCCAGCTTGACGAAAGAATCATGCTTACTCCTTCCATTGCTATTAATGAGTGTTCTATCATCATGACTAAGATGGTTAATAGAGTAGAGGATGGTCTTAATAAGTCTACAGATATGCTTCTTGGTGAGTTTGATCGTGATACATTTGATTTCATTGCTGCTAATGAGGATAAGATTGATACTTATGAGGACCATATTGGTGCCTTCCTTATGAAGCTTTCTGCTACACAGCATTTGTCTGAAGTAGACAAGAACAAGTCATCTAAGATGCTTCAGGCAATTGGAGAATTTGAGCGTATTGCTGATCATGCATCTTACATGGCAAAGTCTGCTGAGGAACTCAAGACAAAGAATATTAAGTTTTCTCCTAAGGCTCAGGAAGAACTTGAGAGCATACTTGCTGCGGTTAAGGAAGTTTATTCCATGGCTATCAAGTGTTACCGTGAAGGTTATAGTGATGAGACAGCAGATATCGTACCCCTTAGGATAGTAGTAAGTGAGATGTGTGATGCGTTTAAGGCGACACATGTTGAGCGTTTGTCTGAGGGTATCTGTACAGCAGAGCAGGGCTTCGTTTTTAATGATCTTCTTTATAGCTGTGGACGTATCGCAGACCATAGTACAAACATTGCAGCGATTGTATATCGTTTTAATGCTTCTAATGCGGTTTCTGGTTCTTATATGCATGACTTTAAGCAGCATAGAGATAAGGCTAGAGAAAGAGCGTATGAGCACTATATGCACAAGTACATGCATGTAAAGTAATAGTTCATTTGATTTATTGAATGCTATATGAGTCCTCGAGAAATCGGGGACTTTTTTATTGGCAAGTAAAAACATCTGAGCACAAAAATACGGGACTCCTTACAAAGGAATCCCGCATGTGGTTTAGTTAATTAATAATAATTAATCAAGATACTGACTTGGCTTTTCAAAGTCGAGCTCGTCGCAGAGGTCGTCTACGAGGTCTACATAATCATCAGCGTCGTCTGTGTAAGCGATACACATTACGTAATAAACGCTTGTGTCATCAATAACTACTGCGATTCTTACCTGACCCTGCTCATCCTCAGCTGCCATATAGAGGTAGTCATCATCCATATCATAGCCATAGTCTACATTGTAGAAGCCGTCATATTCTTCCATAGTGCCTTCGTAGAATTCGATAATGCCATCGAAGAAATCCTCGGCCTCATCTTCGTCCTTGAACTCACAAAGGAAAGCAACGAACTGATTCTTTTTCTTTGTTTCCTTGTTTTTTGTTACCTTGAGGGCATATGTGAGTCTGTCGATTTCTTTTGCATCAGGCTCGTCGAAGTCAAAATCTTCAAAGAAATCTTCAAATGCATCCTTTGTTTTTACAGTCATATAGGCGCCGTCTTCGATATCGTCTGACTTATCCTTGTGCTTATCAAAACCAATCTCTTCTACTGCTTCGATAAATGCACTCTGGTTAGCACTCTTTTTGCTAGCCTTATCAAGAATTTCGCTACAACCTGTCATGCTGAGAAGCATGCCTGCTGCCAAAATAGTTGCTGTAATTTTCTTTTTGTTCATGGTGTTAACCCTCCCCAGATAATTTGCTTTATAAATTAAAGAAGATCACTTGGTGACTCTAAATCGAATTCCTTACAGAAATCGTCGAGGAGATCTGTATAATCATCAGCATCAGAGTAGTAACCCTTGGAGATAACACAGATAACTTCCTTGCCGTCGAGATAGATTGCTGTGCGCATGCTCATGTTGCTACCGTAAATATCAACGTCAACAGCGAACATGTAGAAGTTATCATCATCGTCCTGCTCCATATCACCGTAGCTGGAGTAACTTTCCAATCTATCGAACTGCTCATCGAATTCATCAGAATAATCCTCGAAGAATTCCTCTGCGTCGTCTTCGTTCTTAAATTCCATTACGAAGAAGCCAAAAGAATTGAACTCATCCTTTTCTTCGTTCTCTTCTTCCTGTGAAGCGAAGAAGAGTGCTGTTAAATCATCTGCCTTAACATCGGCATCAACCTTCTTGAGAAGTTTCTTGATATCGTCCTTGTTTGTAGCTACACTGTAGCAACCATCCTCAAGGTCACCATCTTTTTTATCTAGCTTAGTGTATTCCTTGCTTTCTACTTCCTCATAACCGAGGTCTTCAGCGTAGTCAACGAATTTCTTTGTCTTGTTTCCGAAGCTACAAGCGGCAAGGCTCATGAGCATAGATGCTGTCATAACAACTGCAATAATCTTTTTTGTCTTCATTTCTTTTCTCCTTGATATATGTAATTTTTATAATAAATCAATTGGATTATCGTAGCCTGCTTCTTCGCAGAATTCTTCCATCATGTCGACGAACTCATCTTTGTCGTCGTCTGTAGTACTTACTACAAGTAATGTTACCACATTCTTATCTATGCTCGAAACAACATAGCAAGAATTGCTTATGATACCGGAATGGAGCTCCAGGGCCATATAGAAATAGTCGTCGCTAGTATCTGTCTCAAAGTCGAGTGCATCATCAGAGTAACCGCTAAATATGTCGTCCATATTCTCATAAGCATCGATGATGTTTTCGAAGAAATCTTCTGCGGACTCTTCGTCCTTAAACTCTATGCAAGTAATGCGGAATGAGCTAACCTCGAGGCCACTATCAAAACTAAGTTCCTGCGCGAAAAGTACCTGATTAACATTTGTCTTTTTAAGACCAAAAGCGGAATCTCTGTATTTAATAAATTCCTTAATGTATTTGGAATCTGAAGTCTCGCTAAAGAGACCATCCTCCCAATCTTTTTCATCTATCTCTTCAAGTTCGTCGAAGAACTTTTCTGCTTTTTCTTCCTCGATACCGAGCTTCTCGATAGCCTTACGGGTTTTATCGTAAGTGCTGTTAACAAAACTGCAGCCTGATATGCTTACGGCGAGGGAAGAGACCAATAAGATGGAAACAATTTTCTTAACCTTCATATATATCTATCCTTTCCAAGGTGATTACAAAGAAATTATATATGTATATAAGAGATGTATTTCCTCTATAAGGCGAAAAAAACTCTCATAAGAGGTTATCTTATGAGAGTTTTAAAGTTAATCAATTGATTTATAAACTACAATCAATTAGAGAAGATCCTTAGGGGAATCCTCATCAATCTCCTCGTAGAAGTCTTCCATATCGCCAACGATTTCCTTAATCTCGTCGTCAGAAGCGAGTACGAGAATCATTGTAGCTGTCTTACCATCAACCTTAAGATCGAGGTACTCCTCCATCTCGAGATAGTCTTCGTAATCCATTGCCATAGCGAGCTGGTATACATCATCATCGTCGTTCTCTTCGAACTTTACATAATCATCGAAACCTTCGTAGGACTCAGCAACACCACCGAACTCATCCTTCATCTCATCGAAGAAATCCTCAGCTGCATCCTCGTCTGTGAAATCAGCAGACAATACGATGAACATACCACCATTCTCTGTGGACTTGATACCAACTACGAGAGACTTTACATCATCCTCATCAAGATATGTGAACTCACTGCAGAAGTCCTCGATATCCTTCTTGTTGTTTGTTGTCATGTAGAAACCGTCTTCGCAGAGTTCATCGAAATCATCCTCGATGTCATCTCCATCAGCTTCCTTGTATCCGATTGCATCCAAAGCATCTGCGTACTTCTTCTGGAGCTTAGAACCACCAGCAAGGGAGCAGGATGCGAGAGATGTCAACATAGCTGCAGAAAGAACTACCGCAATAATCTTCTTAGTCTTCATTATTCTCTATGCCTCCGTAAAAAATATTTGAAAAGTCCTCATTATAATACAATTAAATTTGATTTGTGTCGATAGACTTTTATATTGGTACTTTATTGTATAATCAACAATAAAAAGCTCCCTTAAGAACTTGTCTTAGGGGAGCTTAAATAAATTGACTAATTTATTGTTCTAAATTAGATGAGGTCCTTAGGGCTGGACTCACCAATGTAGAAGTAGAAGTTATCCATGTCACCTACTACAGAAGCGATATCATCGTCAGATGCAAGAACGAGAACCATTCTAGCTGTGTTGCCATTAACCTTGAGCTCGAGGTACTCCTCCATTGTCATGAGTCCATCGTAATCCATAGCCATAGCGAGCTGGAAGAAATCCTCAGAATCGATCATACCGAAATTAACATAATCCTCCATGCCAGCGAAGTCATCCTCTGTCATGCCGAAGTCGTTTCTCATATCTGTTACGAATGTCTGTGCCTTGTCAGCAGAATCAAACTCAGCGTTCAATACGATGAGCATGGAACCAGCCTCTGTCTGTCTCATACCAACTGTGAGAAGCTCAACACCGTTTGGATCGAGCATATCGAAGGAGCTGCAGAAGCTCTCGATATCAGCGGAATCTGTTGTTGTGATATAAAGACCTGTTGTAGAAGCAGACTCGAAGTCAGAACCTGCAAATGCAGAAGACTCGAAAGACTCATAACCCATGTAAGCAAGAGCTGCCTCGATATCAGAATCACCATATGGAGTAACAACGATTACATCCTCAGTCTCCTCTGTCTCTTCAGTCTCTTCTGTCTCTTCAGTTTCCTCAGTAGCCTCAGTTTCCTCAGTCTCTTCAGTCTCTTCAGGCTCAGTCTCGTCCTCGTCGTCGTCCTCGTCGTCCTCGTCCTCAACTCTGTCCTTCTTGTCCTTCTTGCTGTCCTTTTCCTTAGTAGCGCAAGCAGCCATACCGAATACCATTGTAGCTGCGAGAAGGATAGCCATCATTTTCTTGAACTTCATTTAACTTACCTCCAATATTCCTTTGTTTAATATAGGTTTTAAATAGGTTACCCAGTAATAATACACGAAAAAAGGCATATTTCTATAGGGAGGATGGTAATTTTGTGCATTTATATCGCTAATGTGGCGAAAAGGGATTAGTTTTTGGTACTTATATCCTTATTAAGTGTTCTAAATACAAAACTTTCAGGTAAAAAATCGCCAACAACAGTGTCTGCGATGAACATTACCATGCCAAGTCCGAGAAGAATATAACTAAGAGTAGTGAAATTTTCGTCAGCGATGACGAAGTTTTTGTGGTTACCTGGGTTATACGCAACATCTATTACTTCGCCTTCGTAGTAATCAATCTTGTTTGTGAGCATACCCATGTGAAGGGTAGGGGTACCAGTGAGATTTTTTGCAGAAACTACGTAATTAATTTCGAAATTATCCTTGTCAGCGCAGGTAACGACGCCGACAGTTTTCACGCGACATCTACCAACTTGGCTAAAAAGCAATAAGCCAAGAAGAGCGCATATAAATGCAGGTATAAAAATAATAGAACGTCTTTTTGCTTTTCTTTTGCTCATAATTATCGCTCGGATTTTTTCTTGAGAGTCATCTTGTACTCGCGCTTATTTTTGTACATGTTCTGATCAGCAATTTGCATGCAATTATAAAGTGTAACGTCAGGTACCAAAGTAGGACCGCAGTCACCCATACTTACGTGGAGTGTATAAGGTTTTGCAATCTCGATAGATTTCTTATAGATACCCTTATTAACCTGCTCAATAAACTCCTTAAGATTACGGTGGTCTTCAATCATTAAAAGTACAATAAATTCGTCACCACCAATACGCGCACAGAAGTCATTTTCACCAAGGCAATTCTTAATGGTATTAACTACAGAAATAATGGCAAAGTCACCTTCGGCGTGGCCGTACTGGTCGTTAATTGTCTTAAGGTTATCCATATCGATGGAGATGATATCGATAAGCGTGTTTTTATAAGTGATACTATCGGTAAGAATCTGCTGGATTTTCTTCTCGAATCCACGACGATTGTATACTTCAGTGAGTGGGTCGATAAGATACTGATTCTTAATTTCAGAAAGCTCCTTAAACTGCTCTTCCATGAGACTGGACTCGATGGCGTACGCAATAGTGTTAAGGAAGTTAATGATAAAGATATTTGGCCACTCATTCTTTTCTGGTTCGAGTACCATGTAGCCATAAGTACTAGTTCTGTAGTGAATTTGGAACACTACGAAGAAGTGTGGCTTATCTTCGATTACTTCTTTAGGAAGAATCTCACTTCTGTCGAATTTGAGATTAAATTTTTTAGAATTATCGATGTTGTGCTTATCCATCTGAAGACGCAAATACATATTCTTAGAATAAATCTGCATTTCCTCGATGGAGTTATATGCCTCATCACTATTGTCGCAAAGACAGAGATAACCTCTATTGCAATCCATAATAGGGAAGTGATAATTAGCGATAGTAAGTGCGTTTTCTACAGTGAAGCAATTCTGATAATCAGAAGTGATACGGCTAGTTGCTCTAAGAAGTGCATCATAGCGATTGAGAGTCTTGAGCATCTCGAACGTATTGATTGTCTTGTCAAACTTGCCACAACCGCAACTATCTCTTAAAAGAATCTCGTGATTAACGTACTGGAGCATAGGAATTTCCTTACCTTCCCATGCTTCTTCGAAGCTCTTAATAGCAATCTTAATAAATTCTTTTGGTTGAATTTTAATTGTAGTGAGAGGAGGTGTAGTTGTGCGGCTGTCTGGTGTGTCGTCAAAGCCAGCAATGCAAACATCCTCTGGCACACGAAGACCACGATTCTGAACAGCTTCCATTACGGAAATTGCCATGTAATCGTTACCACAAATAATAGCCTGTGGATACTCCTCTGGTGGGCAGTCATAGAAACGACTTACAGCAAGTTCACCCTTGTCCTTCCAGTAATCACCTTCGAAGTGTGTGTTTGGTTTTATAAGAAGTCCTGCTTCAGCCATAGCTTCGCAGAATCCAGAATATCTAGATGCACCGTCCTTAAAGTCAAGTGGACCAGACATATAGCAAAGTCTTGTGAATCCGTGTTCTCTAATAAAGTGATTAGTGATGGCTTTTGTTGCTGTCTTATTGTCAGCAGAAATTACAGGAAAATCAGGGCTGCCACTACGAATAGAAATAACTGGACAAGTAGCTTCAGCTTTGATTCGTTCATAAAGCTCAAGATCCATGTTGTAGATGTCAAAAGTATCTGGGCATATAATCATGGCATCGTACTTGGAAAAATCAGGCAAATGACAAATATTCTTCTCGCCCAATTCAAAGAACATATTACGTCCATAAGGTCCGATATATGATCCAAAGGAAGCAAAGACATGAATGTCCATATTTTTGCTCTTAGACTGTTCCATGAGCTCTTCACAAAGTTCGCGCTGGAAATCGAGAATAAGCTCACCCATGTATACGCAAATTTTCTTTCTACTCACTGTCACACCTCTCAAGAAAACAGTATTTACTTAGCCAACTCTAATAATATAAAATATCGCTGGTTCTTTCATGAAATGAATTAGAAAAAAGTATGAACAATTTGATAATTTGGATGAACCACGGGCGTACACGCCTTGTGTAACATTGTTACAAACCTTTAGATAGCGGGATTTGTTAAAAAATGGCAGTAAAAAACCTAACAACAGGAAATGTAAAAAAGACGATGGTAGTATTCGCATTACCATACTTGTTGTCATGTTTTTTGCAGACATTTTATGGTCTTGTTGACATGTATGTAGTAGGTCTTTATAACGGTGCAGAGACTACAACTGCGGTCGCAATTGGTAGCCAAGTGATGCACCTGCTTACGGTAATGATTGTTGGCCTTGCTATGGGCGTTACTGTGGAGCTTGGTCGCGCCGTTGGTGCTAATGACCACAAAAAGGCCGCTCGTGCAGTAGATACTTCCATGTACTTTTTTATAGGATTGGCGTTGCTTCTTATGGTAGCAGTGACTAGTATGTCAAAGCCGCTTACTAGTCTCATGATGACTCCACCAGAAGCTAGAGCATCAACACAAATGTATCTTGTCATTTGTGGATTAGGTCTGCCTTTTGTTGTAGCGTATAACCTCATTAGTAGCATTTATCGTGGTATCGGCGATTCTCGTAGTCCACTTATTTTTATTGCAATTGCGTGTGTTGTTAATGTAATTCTTGACTTTTTATTTGTTGGATATCTTCATTTAGGCGCTAGAGGTGCTGCTAGTGCGACAATTATGGCGCAGGCGGTAAGCGTTATTTTTTCGCTTGTGATGCTTAAGAAAAAAGGTCTTGGATTCGAGACTAGTAAGGATCGCACACGCTTTCATGGTGATTCTTTTAGAAGCATTATCGGGGTTGGTTTGCCTGTTGCTTTGCAGGATGGTTTTATTCAGGTGGCGTTTATCGTAATTACTGTTATTGCTAATAGTCGTGGACTTATTGTTTCCACATCTGTTGGCGTGGTGGAAAAGATTATTTGCTTCTTGTTCTTGGTGCCATCTGCATTCTTGTCAGCAATTTCCGCAATTACTGCGCAGAACATGGGTGCTGGTAAAAAGGACCGTGCTCGCGAGAGCTTGCGCTTTGGATTATGGGTGACAGTTAGCTGGGGTATGCTTTGCTTTATTTTGTGTCAGATAATGCCTGACGTTATGGTGGGTTGGTTTAGAAGTGAACCGGAGATTATCGAGGCAGGTAGTCAGTATCTTCGTGCGTACTCCATTGACTGCGTTATGGCAGCTTTGCACTTTTGTTTTAGTGGATATTTTTGTGGTGATCAGAAGAGTGGGATTTCTTTCCTTCACAATTTGATTTCGGTTATTTTCTTTAGAATTCCTGGCACCTATTTGGCGGTGACTTTGTTTCCGAATACGCTTTATCCTATGGGTCTTGCGGCACCAATCGGATCCTTCGTTTCCTTCCTTATTTGCCTAGGATTTTATGTGTATTATTTGCGTCGTGAATCGGCTGGTGCATCCTCTGATGAGGCTGTTGGTGCTAATTGAGAAATCACGATTGCTGCGAACATTATGATGCAGCCAAGTCCCTCTTGAATAGTAGGGATTTCCTTTAAAATTATAGCCGCTGAAAGTACCGCGAACACTGATTCGAGGCACATGAGAAGTGACGCCGTAACTGGCTCGCAGTGTTTCTGGCCAAGAATCTGAAATGTGTATGCGATACTGCAGCTCATGATGCCTGAATAAAGAAGAGCAGGAGTTGCAGTGCGGATGTTAGTTAGGTTAGGTGTCTCCACG
>JAKSRH010000036.1 GCA_024403675.1 Saccharofermentans sp.
CTTTTTCGAAAAAAGTTTTTAGAATATGTGAGAATCTCTTTTTATGTAGTTTGTCCACGCGCTTGTTTGCTCATCTAGTTTCTCACAGTTAGCCTCGGAAAACTTTAGTCTAAGTGGCTTTCTGATAGAGGCGCCCTCGCATAAAGACAATAGTTGCGAGTCAATCTCGCCTAATAGTCCACCCATGGTGCAAAAGTGGTAAATCCTTCTGCCTGTCCAATTGATAGTGGATAGAAAATCAATCATTGGAGTTGGAATCTTTCCATCATGGATAGGGTATCCAATTATGAAATCGGAATATTCACTTAAATCAATGGAGGGAGAACTCATATTCAAAGCAGTGATAGATACAGCATCTATGCCAAGATTGTTGGCGATTAGGGATGCTGCTCTCTTAGTATTTCCGCTTTGTGAAAAGTAAATGACTATTGTTTTCATAAGGTAATTATATAGGTAATTAATGTTATAATTAATATGAAAAAAGTATGGGAGACCATTATGGCGGTAATAACTATTTCCAGAACATGTGGCAGTCTTGGAGATGAGCTTGCTAGTTATTTGGCAAGTAAGCTTGGATGTGGTCTTATTGATCGAGAATACGCTCTGGGACACTTTTTTGCTGATGAATCAGAAGAAACTAGAAGGCTTCTGGAAGAAAGTCCCAAATTCTTTTTGAAAACCATTAACGATACAGAATATACCTACAGAGATAAATTGGTTGAAGAATTAGTTGATGTTGCTGATGACAGCAGTAATCTTGTGGTTCTTGGACTTGGTGGATGTGCCATGTTTGGCTCTAGAAAAGATGCTGTAAATATCAAAGTAATCGCAGGTATTAATACTAGAATTGACAGAACATCCCGTAAGTACGGTGTAGATGTGGTCGAAGCAGAAAATATCCTTACAAGTGCTGATCGTAAACACAAAAGGTTTGTTAGTGCTTTGTATGATAGAGATTTATCAGAAGAGTCTCTTTATGATTTGGTTTTTAATACCGATAAGGTGTCTGTAGAAGAGTGTGCAGATGCGGTGATTGCCCTTGTTAACAAAAAACAACAGCGTCTTAAGGTTGAGTTAGAGACAGAGGGTAATAATACTATTAATCATCAGACTGATACACCAATATTTAAAAATGATACAGAAGAAGAGTTCGCGAGAATTCTTGATATGTACAATATCGAATGGATGTATGAGCCTAAGACATTCCCTCTAGAGTGGGATGAAGATGGTAATATCACTGTGGCTTTTTCGCCAGACTTTTATCTTCCTAAGTTTAATTTGTATCTCGAACTTACTACTATGGAACAAAAGTATGTAACTAAAAAAAATAAGAAGGCTCGTAAGGTGATGGAATTATATCCAGGTACTAATGTTCGCATAGTTTATAAGAGGGATTTCTTGGAATTAGTCGAGAGATTTAAGGCGTTCGGAGGTTGATATGGATTCCGTATTAGATGGCGCAATAGATATTAAGAAAATAGTCTTTTCAGAGGATGATATTAGAGCAAGGGTTGATGAACTAGGTGCGCAGATATCCAAGGATTACTATGGTAAGGACTTGGTGGTAGTTGGAGTCGTTAAGGGTTCATTGTATTTCTTGTCAGACCTTACAAAACAGATTGACCTCCCTATAAAGGTTGATCTAATTGGATTTGGTAATATCCCTGATACTACGTCCAAGACAGGCGTAGTTAAAATTACAAAGGATATCGATATAGATATTAAAGATAAGTACGTGCTTATTGTAGAAGACGTAATTAGAACTGGATTAACGACAGCGTATATCGCATCTGAACTTGAGAAGAAGGGGCCAAAAGAAATTGCTCTTTGCACTATGCTTCTTAATCCAAATCGTATTTTGATGACAGTTCCAGTAAAGTATGCTGGATTTGAAATTGATGATAGTTGGCTAATAGGTTATGGCCTTGACCGCGGTGAGATAGGACGTAATTTGCCATATATTGCAGAACTTAATAAAAAATAAAAAGTTGGGAGATAAATTATATGACACCAGAAGAATGTAGAAGTTTTTTTGCAAACGATAGATATGCTAACGATGCGACAGAGATTGAAATTCTCGAAGTAAAAGAAGGTTACGCTAAGACTAAGCTTGTAGTTCAGGATAAGCACCTTAATGCTAATAACGTGGTTATGGGTGGATGCATTTATACTTTGGCAGACTATACTTTCGGAATTGCGTCTAACTGTGGTCCTAGCAAGTGCGTTACCCTTAATTCTGGAATCACATTTAATAGTGCGGCTACTGGTAAAGAGTTATACGCGGAGACAGAAGTCGTAAAAGATGGCAGAAGTATTAGTAATTATTTGGTGCGTGTTACTGACGAAAAGGGAAGAGTAATCGCCACATCTACAATGGTTGGCTTTAGAAGTTAACTCATTTATGCCTCATATTTTGCCTAGTTTTGCCCGGATATAGAAAAGAGCATTGTTATAGAATTGTAACAGGATAGTTATTAGACGGAACCCTATGGGAGAAGGTACCGTGTTAGAATCCAATATAGGTATGAGTATGAATAGACACAAGAATAAAAACAAAACTATTTTATCCATCGTGGTTTGCTCCTCAGTGGCGGCGCCTATTGTTTGTATGCCTTTCGGAGTTAGAGAGGGAGAGAATCCTTCTGTAATTGTACGCCGTGCTTATGCGGATACATTTTCTGAAGAAGAGCTTGAAAATCCAGAAGAGATGGGTGATGTAATCACAGAAGAAGATATTCTTGAGAATATCAATGATGAATTGTCTCAGACAGTTCTTAATGGTGGTTTGGTTCAGCCTACATATTTTGAAGGCTATGAGCCAACTGCACCAACTGATACTGAGTTTAGTGATGTTTCTACTTACATTGTTTACCAACAGCTTGACGAAGCTGGTCTTCCAATCGAGCTTTTGGATCCAATGTATTTTGCACCAGATGAGACAACATATTACATAGCTGCGCCTGACTCGATTCTTAAGGCTGAACCAGACATGAGCTCCATGACAATTCAGTTCCTTAATTATGGTCTTGGTGTAACTCGTATTGCTATCGGTGATACATGGTCAAAGATTAGACTTGAAGATGGCACAGAAGGTTATGTTCTCACAAATACACTTTCTTATGAAATGGTATGGGTTGCTGTAGATAGAATTGTATGGGTTGATACAAGTTCTCTTACACTTCGTGCTTCTGCATCTGTCGAGAGTGAAGTGCTTGGCACTTTGTATGATGAAGATAAACTTCGTGTAGTAGCTGTAGCTGATAAGTGGTTCAAGGTATATACAGAGGATGGTACAGAGGGTTATGTATATAGTTCATATACAACTACTCAGGCGCCTCCAACTCCTACACCAACACCACCTCCTGTAATTCCACAGAGTAATGGTGGCGGTGGCTCAGGTGGTAGCTCCTCTAGTGGTACTAATTACAACAATTACTCCGCACCACTTATTACTGGTTGTAACAGAGAGAGTATTGTAAATGCGGCAGTATCCATGCTTGGTAAGCCATATGTATGGGGTGCTAGTTCTAGTTCAGCGGTAGACTGTTCTGGTCTTGTAGTTTACTGTTATGGTCTTGTTGGAATTTCACTTCCACACTATTCCGTATCCCTCTGTTCTGTAGGCCAGCCTGTATCTAGAGAAAACATTGCGCCTGGTGATATCGTTTGTTGGGATAACCATGGTACAGGTGTCTGTGGACACGTTGGTCTCTATGTAGGTAACGGTCAGTGTATCGAGGCTCGTGGTGCTCGTTGGGGTGTTGTTTACTGTGATGTAGATAGATCGCCAATTCTTACTATTAGAAGAGTAATTGCGTAAAAGCTTGTATAAATTTGAATCTTTGAGGATTCGTGATAAAATGATTGTGAACAAATGTTCGTAAGAATCAGGGAGCAATCAATGAGTCACGGATCCTCTTATTTTATTGCTATAGATTTAAAGTCTTTTTATGCCTCGGTCGAATGCGTGGACAGAGGTCTGGATCCGCTTACGACAAATCTTGTAGTGGCTGATGTTAGTCGCACGGAGAAGACTATTTGCCTCGCTGTGTCACCATCACTTAAGGCCTATGGAATATCTGGTAGAGCTCGACTTTTTGAAGTGGTGCAGTCTGTCTCTGAAGTAAATGCTGCTAGAAGGGCCAAAGCTCCTGGAAGAAGATTTACAGGTAAGTCTTATGATGCGACTTTACTTGATAAAGATTCATCACTAGAACTTGATTACATTGCTGCCAAGCCTCAGATGGCTAGGTATATGGAAGTAAGCACACAGATATATAGTATTTATCTTAATTATGTAGCTCCAGAAGATATTCATGTCTATTCAATAGACGAGGTGTTTATTGATGTTACAGCGTATCTTGAATTGTATGGATTGACTGCACGAGAGTTAGCATTAAAGATGGTAAAAGATGTGCTTAATACTACAGGTATTACAGCTACTGCAGGTATAGGAACTAACATGTATTTGTGTAAGGTAGCAATGGATATAGTAGCTAAGCATATGCCTCCTGATAAGGATGGAGTTCGCGTGGCAGAACTTGATGAAATGAGTTATAGGGAAAAGCTTTGGAATCATTTGCCACTTACAGATTTTTGGCGAGTTGGTCATGGTATCGAGAATCGCCTTAGAAGAAGTGGTATGCAGACCATGGGTGATGTGGCGAGAATGTCCCTTGTTAATGAGGATTTATTATATAAGATTTTTGGCGTTAATGCGGAGCTACTAATTGATCATGCATGGGGATATGAATCATGCACCATGAAAGAGGTTAAGTCTTATATGCCTCGAAGCAGTAGTTTAAGCACTGGTCAGGTGTTATCAGAACCATATCCGTGGAGCAAGGCAAGGCTTATTGTTAAGGAAATGACAGATCTGTTAGTCTTAGATCTAGTGGATAAAGGATTAGTAACAGATCAGATAGTTTTGATGCTGGGTTATGATGTAGCTTCTGCTGATTCTTACGAAGGACCTATTGCTATTGACCATTATGGTAGACGTGTGCCACCACCAGCACATGGTTCTATTAATCTTGGTAGCATGACATCTTCTACCAAAATTATTATGGAAGCCGTTGTGAAGCTTTTTGATAATATAGCTGACAAGAATTTATATGTTAGACGAATAAATGTAGTAGCAAATCACGTGGAAGATGAGTCTTCTGTGAAAGAAGAAAATGCCGTGGTGCAATTAGATATGTTTACTGACTATGAGGAGTTAGAAAGACTTCAAGCATTAGAACGCGATCGCGTTAGTAAAGAAAAGAATTTGCAGAAGGCTGTGATTGAAATTAAGAAAAAATATGGTAAAAATGCCATGCTCAAGGGGATGAATCTCGAGGAAGGTGGCACTACTATAGAGCGTAATGGTCAGATAGGGGGACATAGAGCATGAGTTCGCATCTTTACGATGATATTATTAATCTTCCTCATCCTGAACCAATGCGTCATAAGCGAATGAGTAGAGAAAATAGGGCTGCTCAGTTCGCACCATTTGCTGCACTTACAGGATATGAAGATGCTGTGGATGAGACAGGCAGACTTACAGATAGGCGTATAGAGATATCGGAAGAGAAAAAACAACTTATAAATAAGAAAATAATGATTCTCATGGGTGATGTATCTGATGAGAAAATGCCACAGATGATTATTTATTATGTTCCTGATAAGTATAAGTCAGGTGGGGCTTATGTAAGCTGCTCTGCATCTATTAAGAAAATCATAAAAGAGACAAATAACATTGTTACAAATGAAGGAATTACAATACCTATAGAGAATATCTTTGATATTCGATAGTTTTTATTTGCCATATTGCTTTATTGTTAATATAATCAATTTCGGATTTTCCAAAATACGGATAAGAAGGATGGATTGGTTATGAACAGTTTTATGACAAAGTTTAGATTTGCCCTCATTGCCTGCGTAGGTATTTTCGTTTTGGTTATGGGTGGTATTCAGAAGAAAAATGAGCTTAAGAAGCCGATTGATATCTTGGACCCTGAATTCAGCTTCGAAGATATTCAGGAAGGCGATCACGTAAAGTGTGATGTTGACTTCATCATGGATGTTACTTCTTACTACACAAAGAATGGTAAGGAAACATCTAGAATCTATTGTCTTCCACATGTATCAGAAGATGATTATGGTTTTTACATGGATGGATATATGGGTGTTACTGTTGCCAAGAATACAGATTTTTCAAAGTTAGATTTAATCTGTAACGATAGTAATAACTGGTGGAATGATGATTCTGGAAAAGCTATGAAGACACTTAGCCCTTATAAGCTTGATGGTACTGTTAGAAAGCTTTCAAGTGAGGAGCTTGAGTATTTTGAAAAGTACATCAAGAAGATTGATGGCGATACAGATATGATTATTCCTTATACTATTGTTCCTAACAATAATCAGGGAAACTTGCTCCTTGGTGTTGGTGGTGTTATTACAGTGATTGGTTCACTTCTTCTTGTAATCTCTATTGCATCTGATAACAAGGCAAAGAAGAGAGCTAGCGAGGCTGAGTCAATTCCAGGTTACGAGGATGCATTGTTGTAATTATGCTCAAGTTTATTAAGCAGGAAATAGTATTAGTAATTTCTTTTATTTTGGCGGTGGTATCATGCTTTTTGGTACCACCGTCAAAAGCTTATATTGATTATATTGACTTTAGAACATTAGCGCTTTTGTTTTGCCTTATGTCAGTTGTGGCAGGGTTAACAAGATCTGGTATCGTTGACAAAGCGTCTGACCTTATGCTCGGTAAGTGCAAAAGCTTGATGTCAGTGTTTATCGTTTTATGTGTTTTGCCATTTTTTGTCTCTATGATTGTTACTAATGATGTAGCACTTATTACTTTCGTGCCATTTGGCATCGCAGTGATGAAAAATATCAAAGCAGATAAAGCGATAGTTCCATTAGTTGTTATTCAAACTATAGCGGCAAATATGGGAAGTGTACTTACTCCTATTGGTAATCCTCAGAATTTGTTTATTCAGTCTTATTACCATTTATCCGCTTCTGAATTTGTAGCTACAATGCTTCCTGTTTGGGTTGTGTCTTTTGCGATTGTTATTGCTATGTCTATTGTGGCGGTAAAGAAATGCGAGTCATCTCAGCAGGAAATAAATAATAATTCCAAAAATAATCCGGTTGATTTTATATATCTATATCGAAGTGTCGCTGCGTTAATTATTTGCCTTCTATGTGTATTCGATGTAATTGATTACAAAATTACATTGATGGCTGTCGTTGTAATTTTGTTTGGAAATATTTTCAAGAAAGTGGATTATGCTCTTCTTATGACATTTGTATGCTTCTTCGTTTTTTCTGGAAATATTGGAAGCTTGTCTGCAGTTAGAGAGGTAGTAACAAAATTTGTTCAGAAGGATAGTTTTGTGTCTTCACTTTGCCTTAGCCAAGTGATAAGTAATGTGCCAAGTAGTGTTTTTCTCGCATCATTTACATCTGACTGGAAGGGTCTTCTTATGGGTGTAGATGTGGGTGGACTTGGAACACCAGTGGCATCTCTTGCAAGTCTCATTTCTATGAAATTTTATGCTAAAAGTGAAGGGGCTAATATGAAGAAATTCATGTTGGTGTTCATGAGCCTTAACATTATCGCCTTGGTTGTGCTTTGTGTACTTAAGGTGATAGCTTTGTAATAACTTAGTGATAAACTAGGCAAAAATGAGTTTTTTACTCAAAATGCAACATATTTGAAATCTTACTGCAGGTGACGGTCATTGATTTTACTTTACCTTACTGTATAATTAAATTGTTTAACTATGAATTTATAGTGCTTTGGCACTTTCTATATATATGAGGTTTTTTATATGGGTCTTGGAATGGAAATTGGTATCGATCTCGGTACCAGCAGTGTATTGATTTATGTTCGCGGCAAGGGAGTTGTACTTAAGGAACCATCTGTAGTCGCTGTAAATAATAAGTCCGGTAAGGTTTTGGCAGTGGGTGAGAGCGCTAGTTTGATGCTCGGTAGAACGCCAGGTGTAGTAGAGGCTATTCGTCCACTTCGTGAGGGCGTTATCTCAGATTTTAGAGCTACAGAAGTTATGCTTAAGGCATTTATCGGTAGAGTTTGTAATGGCCTTCGTGCGACTTACTTTAAGCCAACAATCGTAGTATGCGTACCATCTGTAATCACTCCAGTAGAGCAGCAGGCAGTAGAAAATGCTTGTCGTCATGCTGGTGCTAAGGATGTATTCCTTATTAGAGAGCCTATTGCTGCTGCTATCGGTGCAGGTATTGATATTACTAAGGCATGTGGTTCCATGGTAGTAGATATCGGTGGTGGTACTACAGATATTTCTGTTATTTCTCTTTGTGAGCCAGTAGTAGACGCTTCTCTTAAGGTCGCTGGTGATAAGTTTGATGAGGCTATCATTAAGCACGTTAGACGTAAGCATAATATTCTTATTGGTGAGAAGACAGCTGAGATGCTCAAGATTCAGATTGGTTGTGCTTACCCAAGAGATGAGGAGCTTACTTTGGATGTTAGAGGACGTAACCTTATTACTGGTCTCCCATCTACAGTTACAGTATCTTCTACAGAGATGCTCGAGGCTCTTGAGGAGCCTGTATCATCCATCTTCGAAGCGGTACACGTAGTACTTGAGAAGACACCTCCAGAGCTTATGGCTGATATCTCCCAGAGAGGTATCGTACTTACTGGTGGTGGAGCACTCCTTTATGGTCTTGATCGTATGCTCGCTACAAAGATTGGTATTGATGTTTATATTGCACAGGATCCTATCTCATGCGTAGCTATTGGTACAGGTAAGGCTCTCGACATGATGGATAAGTTCGCTGCTCTTGGTGATCAGGGTTAACATAGATATACATCAATGTAATTAATATAGACGTTGGTAAATTTGCGATTTAAGTCGGTTTTGAAATCTTCAAGACCGACTTTTTTATCTCATTAAATTTTGATTGACGGTGATTATATAAAGTAATATAATCACCTCGAATCGACAAAGAAGACGATTCATTTGTATCCCATTTTTAACTTTATATTTTTATCATGATTTACATGAGGTATTTATGTCAGAACTAGAACAACTGACCTCGAAGTCTATAGAGGACTTGGCAGCTATCGCTGTACAGTTCGGAGACTTTACGCCAGCTGAAGCAGCAACTAAGTCAAAGGAAGAATTGATTGCTGCTATCACAAGAACACCTGTTGCTACAACTGAAGAGAAGAAGGCTTCTCCTAAGAAGGCTACAAAGAAGCCAGCAGTGAAGAAGACTACTAAGAAGTCAAAGACTTCTGATGAAAAGATTGAGCCATCAGAAGTTGTTGTTGAAGCACCAGTAGAAGACGTTCCTGTAAAGGAAGAGAAGCCAGCTAAGAAAACAAGAAAGACTACAAAGAAGTCTGAGAAGGCAACTGCTGAAGTCAAAGCTGAAGATGCTAAGGTAGAAGAACCAAAAGTTGAAGAAGTAGTTTCTGCTCCTGAAGTTGCTGAAAAGGCCGCTACTAAGAAAACTACTAAGGCTAAGAAAACTTCTAAGAAGGCTAAGGCAGAAGAAGCTACTAAGACTACTGCTGAAGAACAGCCTGTAGAAACTTCTGTGGAAGAAGTAAAAGAGACTAAGGTAGAAGACGAACCAAAGTCAGAAGAAAAGCCTGCAAAGAAGACTAAGCGTGGCGGTAAAAAGAAGGCTGAACCAAAGGAAGAAACAGTTTCTGAAGCAGCCCCAGAAAATGCAGAAGAAGCTAAGGCAGAAGATGCTAAGGCAGAAGAGACACCTTCTGAAGAAGTAAAGCCTAGTGAAGGTGAAGCTAAGCAGCCACGTGGCCGTAATAGTCGTAAGAGAAGACTTTCTTTCGGACCATCTCAGGAAGTAAAGGAAGTTGCTATTCCTGAGGAAGAGAAGAAGGAAGAGACTACAGATTCTTCTGAAGGGGAGAAAGCTCCAGAGGAGCCTAAGCAGCCTGAGATCGTTTACACAGAAATCGAAGGAATTCTTTCCATTGGTGGCGGTGAGAATAAGAATGAATTCTGTGGATTTGTTCATAAGTCAAATTATTTGCCAGGTGAAGAAGATGCATATGTTCCTGGTCAGATTATTAAGAGAATGGGTCTTCGTCGTGGTGACAAGATTAAGGGTCTCGTAGCTCCTCCTAAGGGTAGAGAGAAATACGCTCCACTTCGTAAGGTTCTCGCTGTAAATGATGTTGAGATTCCTGAGGATTCTGATTATGAGATTACACGTAAGAGACCAAGATTTGAGACTCTTACAGCTGTATACCCAGATGAGAGACTTACTCTTGAGACATCTAATGAAGATCTTAGTAGTAGAATTATCGATTTGTTCTGTCCTATCGGTAAGGGTCAGAGAGGTATGATTGTATCTCCTCCTAAGGCAGGTAAGACAGTTCTCATGAAGAGAATTGCTAATTCTATTACAACTAATAATCCTGATTGTAAGGTTATTGTTCTTCTTATTGATGAGCGTCCTGAGGAGGTTACTGATATGCAGCGTTCCATTAAGGGAGAGGTTGTATATTCTACATTTGATAAGAGACCAGAAAATCACGTAAGAGTTACAGAGCTTGTTCTCGAGAGAGCTATGAGACTTGTTGAACTTGGACAGGATGTTGTAATTCTTCTTGACTCCATGACACGACTTGGTCGTGCATATAACCTTACTGTTGCTCCATCTGGTCGTACATTGTCTGGTGGTTTGGATCCAGCTTCTCTTTATGGTCCAAAGCGTTTCTTTGGTGCCGCACGTAATATTGAGAATGGTGGTTCATTGACAATTATTGCAACTGCACTCATTGAGACAGGCTCCAAGATGGACGAAGTAATTTTCGAGGAGTTTAAGGGTACAGGTAACATGGAAGTTGTGCTTGACCGTAAGCTTGCTGACAGAAGAGTATATCCAGCCATCGCTGTTGATAAGTCTGGTACAAGAAGAGAAGATCTTCTCCTTACACCTGAAGAGCTTGAATCTGTATGGCTTACACGTAAGGCAATTGCTGATGTTGATACTATTGCAGCTACTGAGGCGGTAATCAATTTCATGAAGCGTACCAATAGTAATTCTTCCTTTGTATTATCCGCAAAAAAATCTTTTTCTGTTGATTGACATAAGGGAACAAATACAGTAATATAGCCAAGTTACTATAAATCCGGTATGACATACATAGTCTGATATGCGTCATATCTTTGATAAGAGGTGAAAACAATGAAGAACGACATCCATCCTAAGACATACGCTGCAACAGTAAGATGTGCATGCGGTAACACATTCGAGACTACTTCAACTAAGGAAGAGCTCCGTGTTGATATTTGCTCTAAGTGCCATCCTTTCTACACAGGTAAGCAGAAGCTTGTAGATGCAGGCGGACGTGTTGATAAGTTCAACAAGAGAATGGGCAGAGCATAATAATTGCTTAAATGAATTGATTAATCTCCATCGCAAATGCGGTGGAGATTTTTTATGTCTCGAGTATAAAAGACATCTAATTGTAGTGGTGATATTACATAATTCACGCATTCTTTAATAACTTATAGTGTATAATCGAGTCATAAAATGAAAAACTATGCACAGGAGACATATAGAATGTCCAAGGAAAAGAAACAAAAGCAGGAGATAAAGAAGCCTCTTAAGAAGACTACTATTGGTGGTCAGGCTCTTATCGAGGGTATCATGATGGTTGGCCCAGAGAGAACTTCCATGGCAGTTCGTAAGGGCGATGGTACTATCTATATTGAAGAAATTAAGCAAAGTGATAGAGTAACATTTTTCGAGATGGTTCCTTTTGTTAGAGGTTGTATCAGATTTTACAAGATGCTTGTAAAGGGTACAGATGCACTTATGAAGTCAGCAGATATTTCTGAAGAAGGTTCTCCAGAAAAGGAAGCACAGAAAAATGGTGAAGTTAAGATGTCTGCTCTCGACGAGTTTGCAGAGAAGCACTACAACTTCATGCTCATTCTTTCTGTAATATTGGGTATCGGTATTAGTGTAGGACTTTTCTTGTTGCTTCCATGGCTTGTTGTAGATCTTCTTGGAAGAATTCCAGTTGCTTTCTTTGATTCTGGTCTTTGGTCCAAGGTGATTAGTTATATTCTCGAAGGTATCCTTAGAATATTTATTTTCTTTATCTATCTTAGACTTGCATCCAAGATTGATGGTATCGGAAGAGTATGGAGATATCACGGAGCTGAGCATAAGACTATCGCATGCTACGAAGCTGGTGAGCCGCTTACAGTAGAAAATATCAAGAAGCAGACAAGATTCCATCCTCGTTGTGGTACAGCATTTATGTTTATCGTAATGGCTATTTCCATCCTCGTATATACAGCGGCTGGTATTATTATCGGAAGCGACAGAGGCTTAGTAAATTTCTTGATCAGAATTATCTTTATTCCAATTATCTGCGGTATCTCTTTTGAGATTTTGAAGTTTGTTGGTAAGAATGATGATAAGCCATTTTTCAGAGGGTTATCCAAGCCAGGTCTTTGGCTTCAGAAGTTTACTACAGCTGAACCAGATGACTCTATGATTGAGGTTGCTATTGCAGCTATGCAGGCAGTAATTCCGGAGAATGCGGAAGATGATATCTGGTAATCTTCGAGAACAAAGTATTAAAAGGTTAGTAGAGGCGGGCATTGATAAAGACGATGCCCGTTTTGATATTGATTTGCTTTTGGAGCATTTTGATTCTGAAGGTGATGAGGCGTTTCTAGATGCTGTAAAGGAACGCGCAGAAGGTAAACCTAGTGCATATATTATTGGTCACAAGTGTTTTTACATGGATGATTTTAATGTGGTTCCAGGGGTGTTGATTCCTAGAAGCGATACAGAGATATTAGTCGAGTCTGCCCTTAAATTTATGGGTGCAGTAACGTTTCCAATGGGAGATGTGGCACTTATTCCTGAACATGAGAGGACATCTTCTTATGAAGTGGCTGACCTTTGTACGGGTACTGGATGTATTGGCATATCTGTTGCTAAGTGTATGCATGACGCGGGGATAGATATTAATATGACAATAGCTGATATTTCTGACGTGGCGTTGGAATGCGCTAAGTCCAATCTAAATCGCGTTTATGGTCATAATGTAGTAGCAAAGAAGTTCAATGTGTTAGCGGATGACTACATAAATATTAGTGGAAATAAGCTTGACGCGATAATTTCAAATCCGCCATATATTACTGACAGCGAGATGGAAGAACTTCCATTTGATGTGAAAAACTTCGAGCCTGATTTGGCATTAAGAGCTAAGCAGGATGGTTTGGAGTTTTATTATGAATTAGCAAAACGTAGTAAAGTAGCACTGAAGGAAGGCGGTGCACTTATTGTTGAACACGGGTATCTGCAGGGAAGGGCAGTCCGTGAGATATTTGAAACGAATGGTTTTACTGACGTGGTTACTATTAAGGACTACGGTGGTAATGACAGAGTTACTTTTGGGAGGGTAAAGTAATGCCAAGCAAATTTTTTCTTTTTAAGTATGAAGAGGGTGACGTGATTTCTACTCGAAAAAAACACCCTTGTGGATCCAATACTTGGAATCTTTTAAGGGTGGGTGCTGACTGTAAGTTGGTGTGCACTGGTTGTGAACGTCAGATGATTGTTAATCGTCCACAGTTAGAAAAGATGACTGCTGCTGTGCAAAGAGGATCAGAAATCTTCAAGTAACTGAGATACACAGATGTGACGACCATCGGTGTCCTCGAATACAAATTGTCTATTAGTGCTGGCGTTTACTGCTTCTTTAGCATCTGGTAGTTCTTCAATGATTTTTACGCCATTTGTCTTGAGTTCGTTTTGAAGCATAAATGGCTCAGATGCGTAAATATAAAAATCGTACTTAATATTTGTATATGTTCTAAGTGGACTAGCTGCAGTGCCTGATCCTTCACACAAAATAAAGCAAATATTATCTCTAGTTATTCTTATGTGTGGCATTGATTCATCAGATAAATGAACTGATTTAAAGCCACACTTTGTCTCATAGAAGAGGGAAGTATCGAGAGGATTTTTACATACGAATACTGGGGCAGCTGCATTCATGAGATGAAGTGTGGAACCCTGTTCTTCAGTGGTAACTTCTTCTGCATCCTTTGCATCTTCGAGCTTATCGCCATCCATATTGTATGTATATCCAAGAAGTGGCATAAGGAAAGCCTTCTCGTGTGTATCGAGAGACTGCATTACCTCGCTTCTTTTTTTGATCTGATCCATAGTGATGTTATCTGGGATATTTTTAAGAGAATCAAGCTTAGAGCAGTATTCGCAAAGACTTTTAAATCTAATATAAAGTGGCATGATTTCAGTGCAAGATGATGGTAAATCTGTATTGCCGTGAAGAAATCTCATGCCATATTCTACTGCCTCTGGTGGAAGTGCCGCGAAAAGCTTATTTACGAACATCATCTCATGGAGTGAGTTCTCAGCGCAGCCACCTGCCACAAGTGTTTTCTCAATCATGTCGAAAGCGACATTAATATCGTGTTCCGGATAGCGAGTAGTGTACATAAAAACCTCGATTGATAATTTTTCTATTAAGTAATATTATAGTTTTTCGAAGGAAAAATGAATATAAATTTGAAGGCTTCGATTTATGAAAAAAGATAATAAGAAAACTAATGCCATGAGAATGCTTGATAAGGCTAATGTACCTTATGAAGTAATGGAATATGAATATGATGAGAATGACCTTGATGGTCATCATGTTGCTGACTTTTTCGGTACAAGTTATGAGGAAGTTTTTAAGACACTGGTTACTAAGGGTGCTAGCGGAGAGTACTATGTTTTTTGCTTGAGTGTAGACTCTGAGATTGATCTAAAAAAGGCAGCATCTGTAGCAGGTGAGAAGAGAGTGGAAATGATTCATGTAAAAGAGCTTTTGCCTCTCACTGGATACATCCGTGGAGGTTGCTCCCCTGTAGGTATGAAGAAAAAATTTAAGACTTTCTTTGATGAGATGATAGAGCTTATTGATGTTATTTATGTGAGCGGTGGACAAAGAGGTGTGCAATTAAAGCTTGCACCAAAGGACCTTTTGGAGTATACCGAAGGGGTTGTCGCTGACTTTACAGCATAAAGAGGTTTATATGGAAAAGTATGAAGTGTTTAAATTTCTTGCAGTAATTATTGTATTTGCAAAGATTTTTGGTATTGGAGCTAGAAAACTTAAGGCTCCTCAGGTAACTGGTGAAATTATCGCAGGTCTTATTATTGGACCTTCCGTTCTTGGTTTGATTCATTTAACAGGACCTGATGGGGCTCCTAATAACATTGGTATTTTCTTGGGACAGTTAGCCGAGATTGGCGTAATGCTTCTTATGTTTACGGCGGGTCTTGAGACAAGAATTTCTGAACTTAAGAAGACTGGTATTAAGGCACTTCTTATCGCTTGTGCAGGCGTTTTCATTCCGCTTGTTTGTGGAACACTTTTGTACATGGGTTATTATGGCTCTGCTCCATGGGGTTCAGAGAAGTTCTATGAGGCTCTTTTTATTGGTCTTATCCTCACAGCTACTTCCGTAAGTATTACTGTTCAGGCTCTTCGTGAGATGGGTAAGCTTTCTACTACAGTAGGTACTACAATTCTTAGTGCGGCAATTATCGACGATATAATTGGTATCCTTGTTCTTACAATTGCTATGGGATTCAGAGATCCTTCTCAGAACATTGGTGAGACTCTTCTCATGACTGGCCTATTCTTCTTATTTGCCATTGTTGTAGGATATGCTATTTACTTGATTGTTAAGAAGATTGACCGTATGCATCCACATACAAGACGTATTCCAATCATTGGTCTTGCACTCTGTTTTTCTTTGTCTTATATCGCTGAGGCATACTTCGGTGTAGCAGATATTACAGGTGCATTTATCGCTGGTGTAATTCTTAGTTCTCTTAAAGATTCTGACTATATCTCACGTAAGATGGATATCAATTCTTACATGATTTTTGGACCGGTATTTTTTGCTAGTATCGGTCTTCAGACAGATATTAAGAACCTTAACATGTCTATCTTGTTGTTCTCACTTCTTTTTGTAATTGTGGGTCTTGGCTCTAAGATTATTGGTTGTGGTCTTGTAAGCCGTGTGCTCGGCTTTAAGAAAAGTGATTCTTTAAAGATTGGTATTGGTATGATGACAAGAGGAGAGGTTGCTCTTATCGTGGCTCAGAGAGGTTTGAGCCTTGGGGTACTTGATAGCCGTTATTTTACTTCTGTAATTTTGCTTATCATTATTAGTTCTATTGCAACCCCAATTATCCTTAAGGCAATTTATGCCCGTGATGAGGCGAAAGCGAAATAATATAGTATAATTAACCCTAGTGACGTTTATTAAGAGGTATAGACAAATGACAGATTATAAGCTTAATACTTTAACTCAGGGTTCTAAGATTTACTTTGTTGGTATTGGTGGCATTTCCATGAGTGGTCTTGCTATCCTTGCTAAGGGTTATGGATTCGAGGTCGGAGGCTCCGATATGAATCCTTCTGAGAGAACAGAGATGCTCGCATCTAAGGGAATTAAGATTTATAACTCTCAGGAAGCTGAAAATATAATTGAATTTAAGCCGGATTATATCGTAAAGACAGCTGCAATCCTTCCTAAGAACAAGGAGCTTGCACAGGCACTTGAGATGAATATCAAGGTGTTTGATAGATCTGAATTCCTCGGTGTTATTACTAATAGCTACGATAGAGTAATTAATATTTCTGGTACTCACGGTAAGACTACAACAACTTCCATGACATCTATGATGCTTATCGAAAGTGGAATCGACCCTACAGTTCACCTTGGTGCTGACCTTGATATCTTCGGAGGTACAGTTCGCCTTGGTGGTAATAGAGATATCCTCGTATCTGAGGCGTGTGAATTTAAGCAGTCTTTCTTGCAGTTTAGATCTACAACAGCTGCTATTACTAATATCGATCATGATCATGTTGATTGCTATCCTACTATCCAGGATGTAATCGATGTATTCGCTAAGTTTACAGATAACACAGACGATGATGGTTACATTGTTGTAAATGGTTCTGATAAGAATTGTCTTAAGGCGATTGATCAGGCGGTAGAAGCGCGTAAGGCTGCAGGTCTTAAGATGCCTTCTGTTATCACTTTCGCTGCTGATGGCACTGACGCTGATTTCACAGCTCAAAATATCGAGTTTGTTGGCGGACATCCTGCATTTGATATCGTATTTAAGGGAGAGTCCTTGGGTAGAGCGCAGCTTAGAATTCCAGGTAGTCACAATATTTCTAATGCACTTACAGCAGCAGCGTGTGCATACCTTAATGGCGCAGCTCCAGAGGCTATTATCAGTGCGCTTAACAAGTTTGGTGGTGCAGACGGTCGTTACACAATTAAGGGACAGTATAAGGGTTGTGACGTAGTAGTTGACTACGCACATCACCCAACAGCTGCTCGTGTTACTATTGAGGCAGCAAGTCATATGCCACATAACAACATTCTTGTTGTATTCCAGCCCCTTACATTTAATCGTACAAAAATGCTCTTTGAGGATTACGTAACATCACTTTTACCTTGTCGTAAGATTCTTTTCGCAGAGATTTTCTCAGACCGTGAGATAAATACAGGAGAGATTTCTAGTAAGGATATTTCTGATGAGATTAATCGTCGTGGTGGAGAAAAAAAAAAAAAAAAGTTCCTGATTATAGCCGAAAGAACACCAGAAGA
>JAKSRH010000037.1 GCA_024403675.1 Saccharofermentans sp.
TTCTTGAGACAACATTCAGAACAGAGACAGAGACAGACCTCTTCGGTGAGCAGGCTGTTCTTTGCGGTGGTGTATGTGCTCTTATGCAGGCTGGTTTTGAGACACTTGTTGAGGCTGGCTATGACCCAAGAAATGCATACTTTGAGTGTATCCACGAGATGAAGCTTATCGTAGATCTTATCTACCAGTCAGGCTTCGCTGGAATGAGATATTCAATTTCAAATACAGCTGAGTACGGTGATTACATCACAGGACCAAAGATCATCACAGATGAGACAAAGAAGGCTATGAAGAAGGTTCTTTCTGATATTCAGGATGGTACATTCGCTAAGGACTTCCTCCTCGACATGAGCGAGGCAGGTGGACAGGTTCACTTCAACGCTATGCGTAAGAAGGGTGCTGAGTGCCAGCTCGAGACTGTTGGTGCAGATATCAGAAAGCTCTACAGCTGGAACGACGAAGAGAAGTTCATCAATAACTAATTTTAGTTTAGCTAATGAATTACAGGCCGCTGCGTAGTTTTGCGTGGCGGCTTTTTATTTGGTTTTGAGGTTGTTGATGCTGATTAAGCGCGAATTTCAGCCCTATACAAAATTTTTGAAATAAGGCTGAAAATTTCAGCCTTATACAGAAATTTCCAAATAAGGCTGAAAAATTCAGCCCTATACGAAAAAATCTAAATAAGGCTGAAACTAATACTCAACTTTCACCATCTGGAGTATAATAGTATGGTTGTTCATAAAAATAGAAGGAAGGGTAACCCCATGATTAAAGATACAATTGTAGACGGTTTTAATAACGCGCCTCACAGATCACTTTACAATGCACTTGGTCTCACAAAGGAAGAACTCGAGAGACCAATCATCGGTATCGTTAGTTCTTATAATGAGATTGTTCCTGGTCACATGAACATCGACAAGATTGTTGAAGCAGTTAAGCTCGGTGTTGCTATGGCAGGTGGTACTCCAATCGTATTCCCAGCTATCGCAGTATGTGATGGTATTGCTATGGGTCACAAGGGTATGAAGTACTCTCTTGTAACTCGTGATCTTATTGCTGACTCCACTGAGTCTATGGTAAATGCACATGGCTTTGACGGACTTGTTATGGTTCCTAACTGTGATAAGAACGTTCCTGGTCTTCTTATGGCAGCAGCTAGACTTAACATTCCTACAGTATTTGTAAGTGGTGGACCAATGCTTGCTGGTCGTGTAGATGGTAAGAAGCGTTCTCTTTCCGCTATGTTTGAGGCTACTGGTGCGTATGCAGCAGGTAAGATGGATGATGCTAAGCTTCGTGAGTTTGAAGAGAAGGTATGTCCTACATGTGGTTCATGCTCTGGTATGTACACAGCTAATTCTATGAACTGTCTTACAGAGGTTCTTGGTATGGGCCTTAAGGGTAATGGTACAATTCCTGCAGTTTACTCTGCTCGTATTCAGCTTGCCAAGCATGCTGGTATGCAGGTTATGGAGTGTGTAAGAAAGAATATCCGTCCAAGAGACATCATGACTGCAGATGCTTTCGAGAATGCTCTTGCTGCTGATATGGCAATCGGTTGTTCTACAAATAGTATGCTTCACCTTCCTGCTATTGCTAATGAGTGTGGTATTAAGATTGACCTTGATCATGTAAATGATATTTCTGAGAGAACACCTAATATTTGTCACCTTGCTCCAGCTGGTCCTACATATATGGAGGATCTTAATGAGGCTGGTGGTATCCACGGAGTTCTTAAGACACTTTTAGATGCTAACCTTATTAATGGTGACGTTATGACTGTTACAGGTAAGACACTTCGCGAGAATGTAGAGGATGTTGTCGTAACTGATAGAGATGTAATTCGTCCTCTTGATAATCCATTTACTAAGACTGGAGGTCTCGCAATTCTTAAGGGTAACCTCGCACCAGACGGATGCGTTGTTAAGAGATCCGCTGTTGCTCCTGAAATGCTCGTTCATGAGGGCCCAGCACGTGTATTTAATTCTGAGGAAGACTGTATTGCATTTATTTTCTCCGGTAAGGTTCAGCCAGGTGACGTTATTGTAATTCGTTACGAGGGTCCTGCAGGTGGTCCTGGTATGAGAGAGATGCTTTCACCAACATCTGCTATTGCTGGTGCAGGCCTTGATAAGGAAGTTGCTCTTATTACTGACGGACGATTCTCTGGTGCTACAAGAGGTGCCTCTATTGGTCACGTAAGCCCAGAGGCTGTATCTGGCGGTACAATTGCTTATGTTAAGGATGGCGATATTATTTCTATCAACATTCCAGAGTATAAGATTACTCTTAAGGTTTCCGATGAGGAGCTCGAAGAAAGAAAGAAGACAATGAAGATAGAAGAGAAGACAGAACTTACAGGTTATCTTAAGAGATATTCTAAGATGGTTTCTTCTGCTGATAAGGGAGCAATTATTAATGTCTGAATTACTTCGTCAAATTGATTCAATTGCATTATTCAGAGGGGTTCGCTACCGCGAGCCCCTTAACAGCTTATGCGAGTTTTTAAAGAAGATGGAAGCTGGATACACAATCGACGAGATGATTGAAGCATATTCTGGTTTTGTGTCATCACTATATTGGCAGAGAAGTGATGCTGATTTGTCAGCTGCTATCTGGGATGCACTTGTTGTGGATATGAATCCATTTCTTCGTCATAGAATCGAAGAGATTGTTAATCCAGAAGATGCTACCAAACTTAGTACTCTTATTACTTTGACTGCCGAGCGTGAGCTTGATTTACTATCAGAGATTGGTTCTTATACATCTACAAAGTTTAAAGATGAGATGTACTATGATGGATATCTTCCTGACTTTAGAAGTTCTAATATCGACTTCAAAGAAAGATATATGGATCTTATCGAGAACATTGCTACTAAAGGTTACGGTATGTACTCTAAGTATCTTATGTTCAAGATTGATGATGGCGAGATTACACCTGTAAAGCATCCGGACCCTATTTGTACAGATGATCTTTTCTGCTACGAAATGCAGCGTGATAAGGTTATAAATAACACAAAGTCTTTCCTCGCAGGTAAGCCTGCAGCAGACGTATTCCTTTATGGTGATGCAGGTACAGGCAAGTCTTCTACAGTAAAGGCAGTTGCACGTCAGTTTGCTGATGAGGGACTTCGTCTTGTTGAGATTCCTAAGCCTGAACTTGACCATTTATCTGACGTAATCGAGAAGTTATCACAGGTTCCAATGAAGTTTATCCTCTTTATCGATGATATTACTTTTGATGCTGATGATGACAGAATTGGTATCCTTAAGAGTATTCTCGAGGGTGCAGCATCTGGCGATAGAAAAAATATCGTTATTTATGCTACATCTAATCGTCGCCATATGATTAAGGAGACTTTTTCCAGCCGACGTGATGAGATTCATGCTTCAGATACTATCGCAGAGCAGACCTCTTTGTCAGAGCGATTTGGACTTAGAATTCTCTTCGAAAAGCCTAACAAGTTTACTTTCATCGATATCATCAAGAATATGTGCGATGCACGTGGTATTAAATACGATGACAAGGAGTTGGAACTTCAGGCTGAGCAAGCAGCTCTTCGTGCAGGCGGTAGATCTAATAGACTTGCAAGACAGTTTGTAGATTCTTTATCTTGTTGATTGACTATCCGATAGAGAAATAACGGGCTGTAATTCGTTGGAAATATATATTCTTTTTGGACTCAAATATATATATTTGAATTACCCTATGAATATCGGAGGATAGATTATGAAGATTTTTAGAAAAGTATTGTCAGCAGCACTTGTGGCTACAATGTTATTTTCTTTAACTGCTTGTGGTAAGAAGGTAGTTAAGATTGATGAAGATGACTTCGTTGATGCTTTGGAAGATAACATTGAATGGGAAGAACATCAGCAGTACGTATATATCGAAGATACTACAGTATATGCGACAAACTTCGAAGATCCAGACGATTCTTTTGATTACGATGCTGATGTTTATATTAGCGGAATGGATCATGGTGAGACAGACTATTCAGTTTATTGTCAGTATATTATCTTCGATGATGAGGATGATGCAGATGAGTATTTTGCTAATTATTACGAGGCTATGGCTGAGGATAATGATGATGCTTCTAAGAAGTATAAGGAAGGTGAATCCGGATACTTCATTGATATTAATGTAGAGGATGGCTTCCACGGAGTTTACTACGCAGAAGACATGGTATTCGAACTTAGAGCATACAATGAAGAAAGCGTAAAGGCTGTTAAGACTATGTTGAAGGATTTCGATTTGCCTACAAAGTAATTACTGAATTTTCTTTTTCTTTGTTAGGAGAAAAACACCTAACATACCAATAACTGTAGATAAGATGCCGATGTTCATGAATGGAGTGTGATAAGAAAGCTCTACTTTGTGTTCACCGGCATCTATTAATATGCCGATATATTTCTTATCAACTTTATAAGTGGATACAGTATTCCCATCTACCGTGGCAGTCCAGCCTTCGGAGAAAGGGATAGTATAAACAAGCATTCTTTGGTTGGTGAAATCAACATTTCCTACGATGTGTCCTCCGTGGATATCAGCATTTTGGAGAACCTGTTCTTGAAGTTTCTCGATATCACTTTCGTAGGTATTCATAGGTTGGCAAGAAATTTCAATGTTATCGCAAGTGTATTCTCCTGCCATAACAAATGCTATCCAAATATCATTAAGAGCTTCTTCTCTATAGCCTAGATTTACTGTAAAGTCTCGTCTTCCGTTATAGTATTGGTAACCATCTTCGTAGAAAGATAGTAATTTAATTACTCCATCTCCTGAAGATATGACAATATAAGTCTCGTCGCCACCATTGAAGGTGAGTCCTTCAAAAGTAATATATGTTTCACTATTGCCTAGCCCAGAAAAAGTGTAGTGAACAACAGAGTTATCACCAGTAACTTCGAAAGAATTTTTAGAAGTTACTAAAGTGACACTATCAGATAGTGTCATGTTATATGGTAAGGTGGTTGCCGAGGTGTTGAAAACATGAGTGGTGTTAAGGTTATTAACGTCATCGACGATGGCACCTTTAATAAGAAGTTCTTGTCTTGCTATAACAGGTAAAGACTCAATTTCGCTTTGACTAATAAGTGTATCTGTGGAGAAGGTAAGTCCCATGGGATATGGGTTTTGGTATATAGTGTGGTAAGCGTAGTCTTGTGTAGATATGGGTTCGTAGCCATAAGGAATACTAGTGTAGTCTTCTGGTACAGAGTAATACTTTACAGAAGAAATCTCGTTAAGTATCACGCGATCATCAAAGTTCTCATATTCATTTAATTTATAGTCCAAGATTTCCATATCGGAATTAAAATCAACAACGTTCGGATTAGAGTTGGTCCAGAAATGCATTATGGAAGGAACCTTACTAGCAAGGGAACCATTGCGGTATACATCTTGACCTGAAATTCTATAAAATGCGTCATCATTAAGATTTTTGATTGCTATTGCTTCGTTGTTGTTGTCGTTTTCGTGTATTTCAGAAGGTCGTCTAGCTTCTGCAGCGAAGTTTGCCCCCCCTGAAGAGTTAATCCAAAAACTGTTGTAAATAAGGGATAATGCGATGAATCCGATGGTGATAGCGGATTTACATTTAGGAGTCATTTTAGGAAAAAGATAATATGATACGAAAGTGTAAGCCGCAATGGTGATAAGTGCGACAAAATACTCTGTTCGTCTGTTTGATTGGACAGTGATAGCTAATGTGAGAACGATTAGTACACTAAACATAATGTATAGGTCTTTTTTCTTGAGAGGGGTGTGCAAGTCATCCCATAGGTAAACAATAGTTACACCAAGTATAAGTGGCACAGCGAAAGACCATTTATTAGACACATAAGATAAGCCGTTAAATAGCTGCCCGATAGCAGGAACTAATAGGAAAATTAAAGATAAGATATTAAGTGCTCTAAGTGTTGAAATAGCCTTTGGGTTATGGCTAGTTTTGCATGTGAACAGAAGTATTAAAGCAACGATAACCGGTGTAGAAACACCAAGGGAAACTGATGTTGTAGTTAAAATACCAGAAGGTAATTCTAGATAGTAAGACAAAGGATAAAACCATCTAATGGAAGGTCTGGAAGTAGTTCTAGCATCGTTTAAAAACGTATAGCATACAGGTATAAATACAATACCTGACATAAGTAGTCCAACGAATGCGTGAATAAACAAATCTTTAAATGCTATGAGATAGGATTTGTAATCCTTACCGAAAATCACTATAAATCTAACGGCACAGTAAAATACCATAAGGAGTACTATGTTATAAAAATAGTAGAAGTTACTAATTGCACATAAGAAAACAGATATTGTGAGTAGAATAGATTTCTTTTTATCAAGGAGTTTCTCGATTCCAGTTACTATGAGTGGGAGGTAGATAAGTGGAATAAGGAACATAATATGTCTTGAAGTTTGGTAAAAGGCCCAGATGGAGAAAGTATATGTTAGTGCTCCTGCTATACGTGAAGTATTATTACCAATATTTTTGTAGTTAATAAGATACAGAAATGATATTCCAGAAAAGTAAAGTCTAATAAAAGCAATAAAGCAGTAGCAGATGTACATATTTGAGTTATTAAAAAAGACGCTTATTAGACAAAGTGGATCGCCTATAGCGTAATAATTTAATATTTGTAAAACATCTCCACCTTCTCCGATTAGAAAAGACCATGAGGTGATGTTTTGAAAATTGCCAGTAAAAATAGATTTAATTATTTGACGGAGAAAATCTCCATAGAACAGAAGTGCTTTGTAGTGTTGGTCATAACCATCGTTAAACCAAATAAAAGTGCGTCCTGTTAAGAAATGCCACATGAATGCGAGAAATGAGAAGATAACGAACATTCCTGTATAGGAAATGATTAATTTATGAGATAAAATTGGCTCTTTATTTTTACTCAAATCCGCATTCTCCTTTTTATACTATATTTACATAATTATAACTGGTTTTGGTTTATAGTAAATGTATAAACTTGTTTGAGAGAGGCAGGTTAATATGGGACTTAATATAGATGCGATTATTAGTAGTATGTCTTTGGAAGAGAAGGCGCTACTTTTGTGTGGAGAAACATTTTTTAGAACTCGTAAACTTGAGAAATATAGCATACCTCATATGCAGCTACTAGACGGCGGTACGGGTATGAATTTTGAGCAACTTATTAGTGATTGGTATAGAGATTTTGTTGATGAAAGTAAGTTCAATCGTGAACAGTTGGACAACGTTTCTAAGTATTTTTATGAAGTGGATAAACTATCAAGTGAAGAGAAAGAGCTAAAAGCTATTATTGAGAAGAAGATGATGGAGAAGCTTGGGAGTGTTCCTCCACCAGGATGTTATCCTCCAGGTATTCTTCTAGGATCTACATGGAATAGAGAGCTCGTTTATGAGGTTGGTGATGCGCTTGGTATGGAGGCGAGACAATACCAGGTGGATTGCCTTTTGGGTACGCCTAATATTAATCTTTTAAGAGAGCCTCGTAACGGCAGGTTTTTTGAAGGCTATTCTGAGGACCCATACCTTGCGGGTGAACTTGGATCACAGCTTGTAAAGGGTGTGGAAGGTCGAGGTGTTGCATCTGATGTTAAACACTTTGCTGCCAATAATTTAGAGAAAAATCGTATCGGAATTGATCAGCATATTTCTTATCGTGCGTTGGAGGAGATGTATCTTCCAGCTTTTGAGAAGTGTGCCCGTGCTGGCGCCGCTACTTTTATGACATCTTATCCATCTATTAATGGTAAGCCATGCACTCGTAATCCTTGGCTTCTTCGTGATGTGCTTAGGGACAGATTTGAGTTTGAAGGTCTCAATATGAGTGACTGGGGTGCATGTACTGGTGATGCTGGAGATTCAGTAGAAGCTGGAATGGACCTTTTTATGCCTGGACCATGGCCACATGAAGGTATTATCAAGGCTGTAGAAGAAAAGCGACTTTCTGTGGAAAATCTAGACTTAGCTGTCAGACACATGTTGGAGTTTGTGGATAAGTACTCTCATGAGCTTAACGTGAATGAGAAGGTTAGTCCCGAGAGGTTCGTGGCTATCGGTGACGCTGCGAATTATAAGGCAGCTTCAGAAGGTATTGTTCTTCTTAAAAATAATGGAATACTTCCAATAAAGGAAAGTACCAATGTGATGCTATTTGGCGAGGATAAACTTCGCATTTATGGTGATGGTTCAGCACAGGTTTATACATCTCGTGAGGGTAAGTTTTCTGACTATATCATTAACAAGGCTGATGATGAGGCTACTCTAAATGATGAAAATACAGTTGCACTTGTAGTGTGTACCATGGGCTCTGGCGAGGGTAAAGACAAGGAAAATTTGAAGGTGGATTTAAGGACAAGAAGTACTCTTGATGTTCTTACAGGAAGTAAAAGGGTAGGCAATAATATAAAGATTATTCTTGTTCTTAACGTGTCAGGTCCTGTCGAAATTAGCGAGTGGGTTGATGATATCGATGCGATAATTACAACATATTATCCTGGTGGTGAAGGATGTCATGCGTTGATGGATATCTTGTATGGAAGAGTAAATCCATCAGGACATTTATCTTGTACCTGGCCGGTTAGATATGAGGACACACCTGCTTATCTTTGTTATCCGGATGGATATCATTGTAACTACGGTGAAGACATTTATGTTGGTTATCGTGGCTACCAGAAAAGGGACGTAAAACCGCTGTTCTGTTTTGGTCATGGATTAAGTTACAGTAGCTTTGATTTGAATATTACAAACATTGATAAGCATCTATGTAAACTGAACGAGACAATTACATTATCATACAGTATTACAAATACAGGTAACATGGATGGAGCACAGGTTGTACAGCTTTATGTCACTGATAAAGTATCTCGTGTTGGAAAGCCATTAAGAGAACTCAAGGGCTTTGATAAGGTTTTTGTAAAAGCCGGTGAGACAATCAGTAAATCCATAAGTATTAGTGTTAATAATTTAGCATCTTATGATGATGATCTTATGAAGTGGATTGTCGAAGACGGTGAGTATGAGTTGGCGCTTGGCTTTGATTGTGATCATATGGAAGCGCAAGAAATAATTCGCGTAGTAGATGGTAGTCCTGAATATAGACTTGGTCTTAATATGACTATAGACGAACTTCAGAAATATCCTCAGCTAAGACAAGCACTTGTGAATTCAATTGCTACAGCTGGTGATGACATAATGTCATTAATTATGACGGAGAGATACATTCCTGCGACCAAAATAAAAGATGCGCTACCAAATAGTAGCGCATACCATGAGTTTATTAAGTGTTGTGATGATTATCTCAAAGATTAATCTTTATCAGCTTTGTACTTTATCTTTTCTTCGTACATTTTCTTGTCGGCAATCTTAATGCAGGATATTGGTGAAGAAGACTTATTACAATAATTGAAATGCGCGCCAAAACTTGCGTGTAAGTCGTATGGCTTGTTGAGATCTTTATTTTTCATTGCCATGGCGATATTTGCACGCGCAATAAAGTGTTCATGGTCATCAAGATTGTCAGAAGTAAGAAGAATTAAGAATTCGTCGCCTCCAACTCTTGCGGCAATACCAGTATCGCCAACTACAGTTGTTAATACATTTGCAAGAGCCTTCAAGGCTTCGTCCCCTTCGAGATGACCATAAGTATCATTTATCTTCTTAAGGTAATCCATATCAACAGATACGAATGTGAATGGATGTGGTTTTTCTTTGTTATTGTTCATGAAGTTACTTACTTGCTGATCAAAGCCACGGCGGTTCATGAGACCAGTAAGTGGATCATGGAGATTCTGTCTCTTAATCTCGGCAAGCTCTTCGAATTGACTAAGAATTCTGAGGTCCTCGTAAGATGACGCGAGTCCCATAATGATTCCTGAAATGAATGGTGTGATATATTCGCCACCATCTTCACACACGAGATAACCAAAGGTTAAATTCTTATGGTGAATAGGAAATACCATAAAGAATTTTGGTTCTTCAGTATCGAGAAGTTCCTCAGGTAAGAGAGTACTTCTATTAAATTCTTTATTGATGATTGGTGAATTATTAATGTCATCAAATACAGGGAAGACCTTACGAAGAATCATATTATCTGTATATGGGATAATCTCGTCGTCTTCTCCTACGGATTGTTCTGTGCACAAACAAACATAACCACGACGAAGCTTGGTACGATAGAAGTAACTATCAATCATATTAAGCTTTTCTTCTTCTGTGAGGCAGTTAAGAACGTCAATTGATATAAGACTTGCCTGTCTAATACTTACAAAATCTTCTCTAAGTTGATTTACAAGACCAGAAGGATCGTAATACTCGTCCTTCTTGCTACAACCACAGCTACCTCTTAGAACAAGATCTCCAGGAATAAGAGTATCCTGCTCCACGGTTTCTCCACGATTTACCGCTTCAACGATATCTATAGCTTTAGCTGCCATCTGTTTGATTGGCATATGAACTGTAGTGAGACTTGGTCTAAAACCACTTCCTTCAATAGTGTCATCACAGCCACAGATTGTAATGTCTTCAGGGATTCTAATTCCCATTGCCTTGAGCTCGTTACATACAGAAAGAGCCATGTAATCGTTAGCGCAAATAATAGCCTCTGGGAGTTTATCTCCAAATACCCTTACGAAGTGGTGTGCGGCAACTTCTCCAAGGAAAGTCCAGAAGTCTCCCTCAAATATTGCGTTAGGAGCGATTTCTACACCTGCATCTTTCATGGCATCTGTAAAGCCCTGAAGTCTTTCTATTGCATCCTCAACTTGCTGAGGGCCAGACATATAACAAATTCGAGTGAATTTGTGCACATCAGTAAAATGACGTGTCATCTGATAGGAAGTCTCGTAATCATTGAATTTGATGCGGTAAGTATCCTCGCGTCCATTACGAATAGAGACAACAGGAATATCACAAGTACTTCTAATCTGTTCTAAGAGATTATCTTCCATTCCTACGATGTCGTATGTATCTGCAAGTGAAATTACACCATCAAAAGTACTGAAATCAGGAAGTTTAACGATATCTCGCTCACCGTCATCATAAAGGCTAGTGCTTGTATATGCACCAAAGTTGGCGAAGAGGAAAATATCATAATTACGAGCTTTTGCCTCTTCTCTTATTGAAACAGAGAACTCAGTCTGTATTTCACGACATAACTCTCCCATAAAAACCGCAATTCTTTTACGCATATCATTCCCACCATTGATATAATTCGTATTGTAAATAATTCTAGCATTATAGATGTCAGTATAGTATTTAACAAAATGCAACAATTACATCCTATGGAAGTGTACAATTAGTAAAAAAGGAGACGCCATTTATGCTTTACGAGACGGTAAGCACCAAGGTTATGCGCGAAAGTGACGCATGGACTATAGAAAATCTCGTTTCATCTAAAGAATTGATGAAAAGAGCGGGAATGGGCATTTTTACTGAAGTTGTAACACTGTTAAATGGTTGGAAATCACCTGTGGCGGTGGTTTGTGGTAAAGGAAATAATGCTGGTGACGGCTTTGTAGTGGCATCTCTTCTCAAAGACCATGGATTTGACGTGAAAATATTTTTTTTATATCCAGAATCCTTTTCAGAGGATGGTAGATACTATTTTGACCAGTGCCTGATGCAAAAAATAGAGTGGGAAATTTTTACAGAAGAGACCACTTTAGAAGACTTTAGCATGGTTGTGGACTGCATATTTGGTACAGGAATCAAAGGGGACGCCAGTGGGCTTCCTGCATTCGCCATAAATAGTATTAATAATTCTGGTGCAGTCGTAGTAAGCGCAGATATTAATAGTGGTCTTAATGGCGACACAGGTCTAGGCGATCCATGCGTAATTTCTGACCTTACCGTTTCTATTGGCACATACAAATATGGTCACTTTAAAGGACGTGCAAAAGAGGTAATGAAGGCAAAAACAAATGTGGATATTGGCATCGTAATTCAAGGCGAGATTATATATACTGAGGATTAGGATTAATTATCAGGAGATTAGTGGTATGGCAGCACAGGTAAGTATACTTTTTCCGATATTTGAAGGTGATGAGAAGTCTGTAGAGTATAAGGCTTTGTCGGCGGTGGCAATGCATGATCTTGGTATCGATATGCTTTGTAAGGCTATGAGCAAGACAGAAAAAGAAGAGAAGCTTTTTGAGTCTGTGTTTAAAGCGATGAGTAATGATCCTCGTGTGGCGTCATATAGAAGTGACGTTTTTGAAGATGTTCTTAATAATCCTCAGATGCGTGAGGAGATGAGTCAGCTTTTGGAGCATGTTCAGGTTATTAAGGACTTTGGTATTTTGAAGCGTGATGTTGGTGCCAAGGCTGGTCTTTGGGAACTTCTTCATAAGCTTGATGAAATTAATGATTATATTCATAGTGTGGAGTCTATTTATAATTGCCTTGATAAGGCAGATATCAAGTCAGCGGGACTTATTGCGCTGAAGGCATATGTTAGTGAGATTTATAAGGATAGTTATTTCGAGGAACTTAAGAAAGACATCAATAACATTAAGATGGACACATCTGAGGTGCAGTCCGTAACCATTGGTATTAACTTGAATAATCGATTTGAGGCTGAGTCTATTGGTCTTGTTTCTGTTAATAACAAGCAGTTCAAGACGTCTACTATTTTGCAAAATTTCAGCTCTGCTAAGGGTATTAAAGATACTACTGAGTGGAAGGGTGATATGCACTATAAGCCAATCGAGAAAGATAGTGTAAATGTAGCAGGAAAGATTGAAAAGCTTGGTGGATTCATGGCTATGAATTCTACTGCTTTTGTTACTTCTGACGTGCGAAAGAGTATCGTAAATATTCCTGACGATGATTCTAATTCAGATGTGCCAAAATACCTTGATCAAGTGGCAAGTAAGATGCTTAATTTGCTTGTAAAAAAGCTTAAAGAAGTTCTCGTAAAGTATGTTGGATTGAGTATCGGTAACATTACTAATCTCATTCCTGAGTTTGCTTACTATATTCGTGGGGCAGAGCTTATTGAGAAACTTCAGAAGAGAGGCTTTACTTTCTGTAAGGCAGAAGCTGTGGATGGCCCAGAGTGCTTTATGGATGCTCATGGTGTATATAACATGAAGCTTGCCTTAGAAGGTGGCGTGGCATCTTTCGATGACGTTGTCACTAATGACCTTGATTTTAATAACGATAACCTCGCGTATATTCTTACTGGTGCTAATCGCGGTGGTAAGACAACAATTACACAGGCTATTGGCCAGCTTTTTGTTATGGCTCAGAGTGGTCTTTATGTTACAGGTACAGGACTTAAGTATAAGCCTGTGGATAATATTTTTACCCACTTTCCAGCAGATGAGGATAAGACCATGGATCTTGGTCGTCTTGGTGAGGAGTGCACTCGTTTTAAGGAAATGTATGGTGAGGCTACATCTGATAGCCTTATGCTTCTTAACGAGACTTTTTCTACTACATCCTTCGAGGAAGGTTATTACATCGCAGTGGATGCGATAAAAGCTATCCTAAATAAAAATATTAGAACAATTTACAATACACATATGCATAAGCTTGGCTATAATGTGGAAGAGCTAAATAATTCTGATTATAAGGGCCGCGCTGTGTCCTTGGTAGTAAAGTCTAGTGGTGATGGTAAGCGTTCCTTCAAGGTGGAAAAAATGCCACCAGAAGGTATGTCATTTGCCCAGGACATTGCTAAGAAATACGGCGTTACTTACGAAATGCTTACTAAAGAATAAGGAGAATAATATGCATAAGAATTTGCGAAAGGCATTGGCTACAACTCTTGCGGCATCCGTGGTTATGTCCATGGCGGCATGTAGTACAAAAGAAGTAGACAAAGACGAAGAAGTTGAGACAACTGTTGAAGAGACATCTGCCGAAGAAACAGATGCTACAACTAAGACAACAGAAGCTACTGAGACAGAAGCTCCTGTGGTAGAGGCTGATCCAGTTGACGCATTGTATGAGAGATATGGTGGCATGACACCAGAAGAAATCGTGGCTACTATGAGCCTCGAGGACAAAGCTTCCCAAATGGTAGAGGGTGCTCTTTATGATCTTGGTATTACTGAGATGAGTGACAATTGCTACGGATCAGTTCTTTCTACAAATGGCAACTGGCCTGCAACTGATTATAGTCATTGGAGTACTATCGTAACTGGATATCAGACAGCGGCGTTAACATCTGATGCTGGTATTCCTTTTGTGTATGGTCAGGATTCTGTTCATGGTCTTAATACTGTATTTGGATCACAGATTTTTCCGCACAACATCAATATTGGTGCTGCAAATGATATCGAGCTTACTCGTGAGTACGGCGTTGTAGTAGGAAGTGATCTTCTTTATACAAAGATGCTCTTTAATTTCTCACCATGTGTAGCTGCTGCTCAGGATCCTCGTTGGGGCCGTACATATGAGAGTTATTCCTCTGAGCCATCTATCATCCAGCCACTTGCTGTTGCATACACAGAGGGACTTCTTTCCCAGGGTATTATTGTGTGTCCTAAGCACTTTATTTGTGAAGGTTATGTAATGTATGGAACAGGTGAGGGTGACATGCTTATCGACCGTGGTGATGCTATTGTATCTGATGACATTATTGATCAGAACCTCGCTATTTATCAGGCACTTGTTGATTCTGGTGCCCAGACAATTATGATTTCACACTCTGCACTTAATGGTATAAAGATGCATGAGAATACGAACTATGTAATGATCATCAAGGAGGAGATGGGCTTTGAGGGCTTCATCATTTCTGACTGGGATTCTCTCGAGAATTGTTCAGGTGCAGACCTCTATGAAAATACAGTTCTCTGTGTTAATGCAGGTGTAGATATACTCATGGAAGAGAGACACTATGATGAGTGCCGCGATATCATCATCGAGGCTGTAAACAATGGTGATATTTCTATGGATAGAATTGATGATGCTGTTACAAGAATTATCCGTGTAAAGATGGAAGCAGGTCTTTTTGACGATCCATATCTTGATAACCTTGAGCCAGCATACGACTTCAATTCTGATTACGAGATTGAGCTTGCTCGTACTCTCGCTGAGGAGTCACTTGTTCCTCTTAAGGACGATATGGGTCTTTCTATTAAGCCAGGTTCTCGTGTGTTTGTTGCAGGTCCTGCTGCTACAGATATGGGCGCAATGTGTGGTGGATGGACAGTTACATGGCAGGGTCAGTCTGACCAGGATGTAGACGCTGAGTGGATTAATGGATATACAATCCTTGAGGCACTCGAGCGTAAGGCAGATGACTATGACATCACTATCGTAACTGATGAGGCTGAGATTGATACTTGCGATATGGTTCTTCTCTGTGTGGGTGAGATTCCATATGCTGAGTGGTACGGAGATACAGAGGACCTTTCAATTACTGGTGCTCTCGCTCTTCAGGGTAATGAAGAAGCAATCGCTCTTGCAGCTGATTCTGGTCTTCCAACATTTACACTTATCATCGCAGGACGTAATGTAATTATTAGTGATTATATCGACCAGTGGGATTCCGTAATTATGTGTTATCTCCCAGGTTCTCAGGGTGGTAATGCTATCGCTAATGCACTTATGGGTGAAGTTGAATATAGGGGCACTCTTCCAATGCCATATTATGAGTCAGTTGATGATATCGATTATGGTGACGTATGGCTCCCAGTTGGCTTTACATGTGCTAGACAGGACTAATTAATGCCATTAAAAATTGTTCGTAACGATATAACTAAAATGACAGTAGATGCCGTAATTAACACTGCGGCATCTTCTGTTAATGTGGGACCAGGATGTGACCATGCTATATATATAGCCGCAGGTTTTGACAAGCTTATGGCTGCCCGCGAAGTTATTGGTGAGGTGCCAGAAGGTGGAGCTTTTATTACGCCTGGTTTTGATCTCCCAGCTCGCTTTATCATTCACGCGGTAAGTCCTCTTTATATTGATGGTGAGTCTGGTGAAGAAGAACTACTTCGTGGTTGCTATCGTAATTGCCTTAATATCGCTTTGAAGCAGGGCCTTAGTTCCATTGCCTTTCCGTTAATATCTACAGGGTCTTTTGGTTATCCTCGTGAGGAGGGTATGCGTATTGCGGTGGATGAGATTAGCGCATTTCTTTTGACTCATGACATGCTTATTTATATCGTGGTGTTTGATGCCGCTTCCACTAATCTAGGCGCACGCATAGCAGGTAGCCTAGAACAGTATATTGACGATAAATATGTTGATATGATGGCGCCTCGTTCGGCTCCACCAATGTATAATATGGCTCCTGGTTCAAGTGTGGCTGGCGCTAAAACTACTAGGCATTTCCGTGGACTTCCACGCATTTTTCCTAAGAAGGAAACTGTCAAGGCGGATGTAGAAGAAAAGGCAATTGTGGAGGCTTGTTATGAAGCTGTGCCATACGCAGATTCTTCTAGTGACATTAGTGATTCACTTGATGCGAGAATTGCGCACCTTAGTGATACCTTCTCAGAATATTTGCTTTATCTTATTGAACGTCAGGGTATGAGTAATAGTGATGTTTATAAGCGTGCTGTGGTAGATAAGAAAGTGTTTTCTAAGATAAAAAACAATCCTTCTTATCATCCTAATAAGTTGACTGCATTGTGCCTTTGTGTTGGTGCCAAGTTGTGTCTTGATGATACTAAGGATTTACTTGCACGCGCAGGTTACGCGCTTTCTCCTTGTGATAAGACTGATGTTATTTTTTCTTATTTTATAGAACACGAAATGTTCGACATAATCGAGATAGACATTGCGCTTGAAGAACATGGTTTGCCTTGTTTGATAGTGTGAATTAAAGGTCGCCTGTGTGGCGACTTTTTTATTGGAGCTAGGTAGTAATATCCTCTCGTAAGCAAAAATCTCAAGGAGGAAATTACAATGAAAAAAGGTTTAACAGAGCTCGTATTTATTCTCGACAAAAGTGGGTCCATGGCAGGTCTTGAAAGCGACACAATTGGCGGTTTTAATTCAATGATAGAAAAGCAGAAAAAGGAGGAGGGTGAAGCTTTAATATCTACGGTGCTTTTCTCAAATGACTCCGAGGTGCTTCATGACCGCGTGGTGCTTGACCACGTTTCACCAATGACCGACAAACAGTATTTCGTTGGTGGATGCACTGCGCTTCTTGATGCTATGGGGGATGCGATTCATCACATTGGTAACGTGCATAAGTATGCTCGAAATGAAGATGTACCAGAGAAGACAATATTTATTATCACTACTGATGGTATGGAAAATGCGTCCCAGCGTTATAACTCAGCTAAGGTGAAGAAGATGATTGAACGTCAGAAGAATAAGTACAATTGGGAGTTTATTTTCCTTGGGGCTAATATTGATGCTGTAGAAGTAGCTGGCAATTTTGGAATTGATCGCCATCACGCAGTGGATTATGTGTGTGATGCCAAGGGTACGGAACTTAACTATAGTGTGCTTAGTGAGACGGTGTCTAGAGCGCGTAGATGCGAAAGTCCT
>JAKSRH010000038.1 GCA_024403675.1 Saccharofermentans sp.
TTAAGAGCGATACTCTCAAGAGCATCAGCACCAATATCTACAGAACCAATCTCAGTCTTTCTGAGCTTAGTCTTATAAACTCTTGCAGAAGTAATGATGTTGGAAATCGAATAAACGCACAAAATTATAAAAATCAAAAGAACAACCAAATAAATATATCTAGTTGTTGGATTAGTAACAATGGATGATAAAGGAGAAAGAATATCTGCGAAGATACCATCATCAATCATGGCATAAAGAAGCACGATAGATACAACAGCAATAATTACAGAATATATAAACATGAGAACTCGCATAAAACGATTCATCGGGACTGGTCCTCCTTATTATCAGGCTTGTTATCTGGTTTACGAACACCGCACACATAAACATCAACTGACTCTACATCAAGTCCTGTGTACTTTTCTACGTCCGCCTTTACCCTTTCCTGAATAGCCCAGGCTACTTCTGGAATAATTTTACCATAAAAAACGACCGGGTATATTGTGATGGAAACGATATCATTCTGAGTCTGTCCGAAAACAACTCTGACACCCTTTCCCTCGTGTACAACACCGGCCTTTTCCTTAAGTGCAACTGCAAAAGAAGGCACAAGCTCATAAACACCGTCGATCTGCATAGCAGCTTCGGCAGCGTACTGAGCAACAAATCCTTGGGTCATGGATCTATCGCCTTTTATACTCTCGTTTACACTATTATCAATCATAATTAGGTTCGCTCAAAAAATACTTTTTGAAATAAATAAAGTTCCGGCGTCATTTTTGTTGACGCCGGAACAATTAGAATCAAGTAACTATTAGTCCTTAGCGCGCTCTTTGTACTCGCCTGTTCTTGTATCAATAACGATCTTCTCGTTCTGGTTGATAAAGAGAGGAACCTTAACCTGAGCACCTGTCTCAAGTGTAGCGTACTTCATTGCGTTGTTTGTTGTATCACCCTTAACACCTGGCTCGCACTCAACAATCTCAAGTGTAACGTTGATAGGAAGTTCTACTGCGAATACTTCACCGTTGAAGGAAGAAGTAATGCACTCCATACCATCCTTAAGGAACTTAACATTATCACCGATAACATCAGCTGTAATAGGATCCTGCTCGAAAGTCTCCTGGTCCATGAAGTAGTAAAGATCGCCATCAGCATAGAGATACTGCATTGTTCTCTTTGTGATATGAGCCTCTTCGTACTTGTCGTTAGGGTTGAAGGAACGCTCTACAACAGAACCTGTCTTAACGTTCTTATACTTTGTTCTTACAAAAGCTGCACCCTTACCTGGCTTTACGTGCTGGAACTCAACTACCTGGTAAACCTGGCCGTCCATCTCGAAGCACACATTGTTTCTAAAATCGCCTGCACTGATCATAAATATCTCCGTTACTAATGGCAGAGTCGTAGAATTTATACCAAATAATTTTACTTAAAACTTCAATTTACTGCAAGTGAAAATAATGAATAATAAAAAATCAATCATATTTGTTTGCTTTTATATATATTGCATATTATTATTTTAAAGTCTATTTATTAGTTATTAAGGAATTACTATGAATTTTTATTCCGACATTCTTGAGCTCATCAAGATTTTCGATTATACAGATGAAGCTGTTGATTTACATAATAATCCGTCTTTTGTTCATTTGACGGATGCTTTGTGTATTAATAGGATTTCATATCAAATCCTTGGTAATGGTAGATCTGAACTTACTAGAATCCTATTTTCTAATAATACTAGTGAACTTGGCGATAATTATGATTTTTCTGTTTCTACATTTAACGGCAAAGTTATAATGATTCGTATCTATAGATATCAGTATGCCGCTCCTCTTGGTGAACTTGAGGACCTCTTCACTATTTTCTCTAAGATTATCCTTAATAAAATAGCTGCTGTTGAGAATGGTAATATGACAAATCGTATTCTTTACTATGACCAGCAGATGGATGTATATAACCTTAACTACCTTTATAGTCACATTAATAAGCTTATTATTAATAAAACTATTGGTGAGTATTGTGTTATTTTCATCAACATTATTCAGTGTCGTGTAATCAATAAATTATTTGGTACAGATGTTACTACTAAGTTTTTGAAGAATTTTTGTACTGTTGCTCAATCTATTTTAGACGAGTCAAAAGACGAAATTCTTACTCGTCTTGGTGGAGATAATTTTGTAGTAATTTTCAGAAAAGACAATACAGATAAGGTTATTAACACCTTAAAAGAAGTACCAGTAAAAGTTGAAGAAAATAACGATATTATTGAGTACACTCTTTATTCTCGTATGGGTGTTGTAAAGCTCTCTAATGAGTGTAAGGATATTGGTTCTGTTATGAATCCAGCTTCAGCTGCTTATTCCCTTTCTAGATTAGATGAGAATCCAAATATTTATTTCTACGTAGATGAATCTTTGGAATCTAATAAACAAGAAGAAGCTTATGCAGCTGAGATTAAGAAGACTCTCGAAGATGAGAAATTTTTGGTTTATTTCCAGCCAATCGTTAGTAAAAATAATAACGAGATTAAGCTTTTCTCAGCTGAGGCTCTCATTAGATGGCGTCGCCAGGGTGAAATGCTTAACCCACGTACATTCCTAAAGGTTGCAGATAAGTATAATCTTATGTGCGACATTGATTTGTATGTTCTTAAGACTGTATGTCAGAAGTTAAATCAGTGGATTGTTGAAGGTATCTCCCCTGTTTGTATACACTGTAATTTTGCAGATAGTGATCTTCTTACTCCTAATCTTCCAGAAAAGATTTTGAGTATTATTGATGAATACAACATTCACCATAGTCTTATTAACATTGAGTTTGCAGAGTCTGCTTACCATAAGAATAAGAGCGCATTTAACTATACAATTTCCAAGCTCTATAATGCTGGAGTAAAAATTAGTATTGATAATTTTGGTCGTAACTTCACTTCCCTTGAGCTTTTTGAGGAGCTTGATTTTACAACATTAAAGATCGATTCTAGTATTGTTAATTCAGATAATTCTAAGACAAGAATCCTTCTTTCTCACCTTATTACTCTTTCTGATAATCTTGGTATCGAGGTTGTATGCGAAGGCGCTGATACTTTGTCTGAGATTGATCGTGCTTTCGAAGCTGGCTGTGATATTTATCAGTCAGAAATATTTGAGAAAGCATTATCTGAGAGATATTTTACAAATAGACTTAAAAATCCACTGTACTAATCCTTATTTTTACGCTCCTCACCCCAAAACAAAAAACACCATAAAAATGGGCCACCACTAGGTAGCCCACAAAATATATTAATGAATAACTTTCAAAAAAGTTCTTCTATGAATTGGACACATGCCCTTTTCTCTTATAGCGGCATAATGATCCTTTGTACCATATCCTTTATGCTTCGCAAAACCATATCCAGGATATTCTTCATCGTACTTCATCATTAAATGATCTCGAGTAACTTTAGCAAGAACGGAAGCAGCAGCGATAGAATTAGACTTTGCATCACCTTTAATAATAGGTTCTACATAGATTCCTGTGCCTTCAAGTTTAACAGCATCAACAAGTAATGCCTGAGGCTTATATCCCTTTTCTTCTAATTCGAGAACACACTGACGCATGGCTTTCTTAGTCGCCTCAAGAATATTAATCTCATCAATAACATCAGCATCCATAGTAACCACACTATATGCGAGTGCATGTTCTTTAATCTCAACAAACAAAGCTTCACGCTTCTTCTCACTTAGCTTCTTACTATCATCGAGACCAAGAATTGGATAGTTAGGATCAAGAATACAAGCAGCTGCTGCAACTGGACCTGCAAGAGGACCTCGACCAGCTTCATCAATACCAGCTACTAATTCATAACCAGCATCAAAATATTTCTGCTCATATACATTAAGGTTAGCGTATTTTTCTTTAAGTTGTTCTTCAGTCAGCTTTGCCATATGGAATCTCCAAACTAATTCTACCGATTCGACCACTTCTTAAGTCATCAAGGAAACCTCTAGCAAAACGCTCTTCATCAACACGACCACCAGACATTAAGCAACCACGAAGTTTACCCATCTGTAGGAAACGCTCATATAAATCGCCATTTCCAAAGGATTCCTTTACCTTATAACGTTCTTCCATAAGCTGTGGATAAAGCTCGTAAAGAAGATTAATGGCATTATAAGAAACTTCAATATTATCTGTTACTTCCATCTTAATTGCACCAGTAGCTGTAAGTACTAACTGGGATCTCTGGGATGCAATCTTAGGCCACAATACTCCTGGCATATCCATAAGTTCGAGACGTCCACTTGTACGAATCCATTTTGCCTGACGTGTAACACCCGGCTTATCACCTGTAACAGCAGCCTTTTTACCAGCAAGAGCATTAATTAAAGTTGATTTACCAGTATTAGGTACACCTACTACCATTGCTCTTACAGGACGTCCTTCACGGCCCTTAGCAGCAGCTCTATCAAGAATATCTTTCATAAGGTCCATAGTAACTTCCTCAAGTTTATCGAGACCCTTCTTCTTTGTAGCTTCCATACATACTGCACGTGCGCCTGTTGAATTAATTCGCTGAATCCATTCGTTAGTTTTATTAGGGTCTGCCAAATCAGATTTGTTAAGAATAACTACACGAGGCTTACTACCAATTAACTTATCTAACTCTGGATTACGACTGGAGAATGGAATTCTCGCATCACAAGTCTCATACACAAGATCAACGAGCTTAAGAGCATCCTTAGTCTCGTTAAGTGTACGACGCATATGTCCCGGGAACCAGTTAATATCCTGTGCCATTTATTGTCTCCTATTATTTTCAAGAATATACAAAAGTGCCCCATTATGGAGCACTTTCGCAAATTACGCATTAATTTATTAATGGTGGAAGAGTCTGATGCCTGTAAATGCCATAGCAAGTCCGAGGTCATCACAAGCCTTGATAACGAGGTCATCTCTTACAGATCCACCTGGCTGAGCAATGTATCTAGCACCACTTCTATAACCTCTTTCAATGTTATCAGAGAATGGGAAGAATGCATCAGAACCAAGAGCTACATCTGTGAGCTGATCAAGCCAAGCTCTCTTCTTCTCAGCTGTAAATACTTCTGGCTTTGTTGTGAAGATGTTCTGCCACTTACCCTCAGCAAGTACATCCATGTAATCCTCACCAATATAAAGATCGATGGAATTGTCTCTATCAGCTCTCTTAATATCCTCACGGAATGGGAGGTTAAGAACTTCTGGAGACTGACGGAGCCACCAGTTATCTGCCTTAGAACCAGCAAGACGTGTGCAGTGGATACGAGACTGCTGACCAGCACCGATACCAATTGCCTGACCATCCTTTACGTAGCATACAGAGTTGGACTGTGTGTACTTAAGAGTGATAAGAGAAATGATAAGGTCTCTCTTAGCCTGCTCTGGGAAGTTCTTGTTAGCAGTTGGGATATTTTCGAAAAGCTTGTCGTCAATAACGAGTTCATTTCTACCCTGCTCGAAAGTAACACCAAATACTTCCTTGTGCTCGAGTGGAGCTGGAACGTAATTAGGATCAATCTTAATGATTGCGTAGTTACCCTTCTTCTTTGTCTTAAGAATCTCAAGTGCCTCTGGCTCATAATCAGGAGCGATAACACCATCAGATACCTCACGCTGAATCATCTTAGCTGTGCAAACATCTACCTTATCAGAAAGGGAGATAAAGTCACCGAAAGAAGACATTCTATCTGCACCACGAGCACGAGCATAAGCACAAGCAAGTGGAGAAAGCTCACCGAGGTCATCTACCCAGTAAATCTTCTTAAGAACATCAGAAAGTGGCTGTCCTACAGCTGCACCAGCTGGAGAAACATGCTTAAAAGATGTTGCTGCTGGAAGACCTGTAGCTGCCTTAAGCTCTTTAACAAGCTGCCAACCATTAAAAGCATCAAGAAGGTTGATATAACCTGGCTTACCGTTAAGAACCTCGATAGGAAGCTCACTTCCGTCGTTCATATAAACTCTGGATGGTTTCTGATTAGGATTACATCCGTACTTTAACTGCATTTCGTTAGACATTTTCTTTATCTCCTTTAATTAAACATTCTTATTGATAATTCTTGTATCAGCCTCGCCTGTAGCGATGTCGATATAACGAACAAAGAGGGAAACCTTATTATCTTCGTTAAGGTTAGTCCATACCATGTTAGTGAACTCATCAATATTACCAGAAAGAGCAACCTTCTCTGGCTCACCCTCGAAAGAAGGAAGTGGATTACCATCACCCATGTATGTGTGGATAAATCTACCTACACCAGCCTTAGGTACATCATATGTATAAGTGTTTCTGATGCAGCACTCTGGGTCTCCATCATCAGACTTCAAGATAGAAAGTGCGAAATCATACTTGCCATCAACGATATTCATAACACCAGAAATTCTAGGAGTATAGTTAGGAGCATCATGCTCATACTTTCTCTCTCTTAAAGACTCCTCGAATGTCTTACCAGCTGCTAAGCCATCACGTACTGTATCTGTCTGGTCACCATTAGTAACGATAGTTGTGTTACCAAGAACACGAACTGGGTGATAAATAATAAGCTCAGGAGCAACAAGAAGTGTTGATGGATCAAAAGCCTCTGTCTGAATTCCATCCTCTGTTGTTGTAAATACTCTGTTACGAGAAGAAGCACTTCTACCCATAATAAAATAAGCAGTTACAGCATACTTTCCGTCATCAGATGTACCGATAACAATGCCTCTACCTGGATAAGCGTTTGTGCTTAAAAGCTCGCTCAAATCTAAAGTCTTCATTTTATATATCTCCTTTTAATTAAATTCTACTCTGTTATTTACCACGGAAATCTTACCGTCAGCAATATATCTAATAGCCTTTGGCATAATAACCTGCTCACATTCCTTCATGATTCTCTTCTGAAGAACTTCAGGAGTATCATCTGGAAGTACATCTACAGCCTTCTGGAAAATAATTGGTCCCTCATCATAGTTCTCGTTAACAAAATGAACTGTAGCACCAGAAACTTTTACACCACGTGCGATTACTGCTTCGTGAGGTTTAATGCCATACATACCAGCACCGCAGAAAGCTGGAATAAGTGCTGGGTGAATATTAATAATTCTATTACTATAAGCCTGAACTACCTTGCTACCAAGAAGGCTTAAGTAACCAGCAAGAACAATAAGTTCTGCACCAGAATTCTGTACTTCTTCGAGTACTTTAGCATCCCACTCATCACGGGAAGCAAAATTCTTTACTGACAATACTGTACTAGGAATACCATTATCAGCAGCTCTTGTAAGTGCATATGCATCAGAATTAGATGCAACTACGAGACTAATCTCTACACCACTTAAATAGCCACTTTTAATATTGTCTATGATGGCCTGTAAATTAGTTCCACCACCACTAACAAAAACAGCAATCTTCATCTACTATTTACCTCAATTATAAGTTACTTTATGTACGCTCTTCTCTAATACGCTTGGCTTACCAGCAATGTAATTACCGTCAAAACAAGCTGAACAAGAATTACATTTAAGTCCTTCAAGAGATTTCTTCAAAGACTCAAGGCTAATATAACGTAAGGAATCTGCGCCAATTAATTCTTTAATCTCTTCAACAGACATGTTACTTGCAGGAAGATCACTATCGTTACTTGCATTTACGCCATAGCAACATGGAAACTTAACTCCTGGAGAAGCAAGTCTTACATGTACTTCCTTTGCACCATTTTCCTTAAGGAATTTAATAATATGCTTTGTAGTTGTACCTCTTACGAGAGAGTCATCAACGATAGCAATACGCTTTCCCTGAATAGCTGGCTTAAGTGCAGCAAACTTCATACGAACTGCAAGTTCACGCTGCTCCTGTGTAGACTTAATAAAAGTACGACCTACATATCTGTTTTTAAGAAGACCCATAGAGAATGGCACACCAAGACCATCAGCATAACCAAGTGCTGCTACATTACCAGAATCTGGTGCACCGATAACTATATCAACATCACAAGGCTGTTCTGTAGCTAATGCTTTACCAACTCTATAACGAGAATCAAATACTGAAGTTCCATCGATATAAGAATCAGGACGAGCAACATAAACATACTCGAATACGCAAATATTACCGCTCTTAATTCTATCTTCAGATGTAACTTCATCATTATAGAAATATGACTTAACCTCATTACCAGAAATAGAAATAATCTCACCTGGCTCTAAGTCACGAATAAATTCTGCTCCAATAGCATCAAAAGCACAATTCTCAGAGGAAAGCATATAGAGGTCACCCATCTTTCCTAAGCAAAGCGGACGAATTCCATGAGGATCTCTAACACCGATAAGTGCATTATCAGCCATAAACAAAAGAGAATACACACCCTTAAGTTCTTTCATGGTAGCAAGGATAGCCTGCTCTGTAGATTCGGACGCTACTCTTTTACGTGAAAAAAGAGAAAGAATAGTCTCAGAATCTGTAGCTGTCTGGAAGATAGCACCTTTATTTTTAAGGTCATCTCTAAGTTCTTCGCTATTAAGAATTGATGTATCACAGCTAAGTGCGATATTACCCACGCTACTTCTAATAGAACTTGGCTGCAATCCCTCGATACCGATAGTACCGTCACCACCTCTAGCGTGACCAATGGCACATGAACCTTCAAGAGCATTAAGAGTAATGTCATCAAAAACCTCAGTTACAAGACCAGGTCTCTTGTGGACAATAAAAGAACCACCATTATTTACAGCAATACCAGCAGATTCTTGACCTCTATGCTGTAAAGAAAAGATGCCATAATAAGCAGATCTAACTACTTCTTTTGTATCACCTTTTGTGTTAATTATTCCAAAAACACCACTCATAATTATGCCTCCATGGCATTAATTTTATCCTGAAGTTTAACATCCTTAGCGGCTACTTCATCAGCCATTTCTTTCTTATAAGCTTCAAGTTTATTAGCAAGCTCATTATCAGCAATAGCAATCATTTCTACAGCAAGAATTGCAGCATTCTTTGCGCCATCAATAGCAACTGTAGCTACTGGAATACCTGTAGGCATCTGTACTGTAGCGTAAAGAGCATCAACACCATTAAGTGCGCCACCTTTACAAGGAATACCAATAACAGGAAGTGTTGTATTAGCAGCAAGAACACCACCTAAGTGAGCTGCAAGACCAGCAGCTGCAATAATAACTGAGAAACCATTGCTACGAGCATTCTTAGCAAGTTGTTCAGCTCTCTCTGGAGTTCTATGAGCAGATGCTACATGAGCCTCAAACTCTACACCAAACTTATTCAAAATCTTAAGACAACCTTCCATGATTGGAAAATCAGAATCAGATCCCATTACTACTAAAACTTTACTCATAATAAAGTTCCTCCTTTATTCGTCTTCCTGCGCCCAATTAAGGCGATTAAGTACTCTATAATAATCCTCTGAACCCCACTCATATGGCTCTGGACAATAATCATTTCCAGGTCTTGTAGAAGTCTGAGAATATGGTATTACATTCAACCTGTAGTCTACACAATAAGTGTTAGTCTCGTCCATTATAAATTCGCACTGAATTATTGCTGTATCAGGGTCTGATAATCCAGTATTACCACCAAAACAGAAGTTAGAAATGGAATACAAGATATATTTATCGTTATATTTCTCGATAGGCTGAAGTCTATGAGGATGTGTACCAATAACAATATCAGCACCATAATCGATAAGATCGTGCGCAGCTACCACCTGTGAGTCTCTAGGTGTGTAATCTTTCTCAATACCCCAATGCGCGCTAACGATAATGATATTACATCCAGCTTCCTTTAAGCTATCAATAAGTGGATAAGCAGTACCTGCGTAGTCACCATCAACCATATCAATACCGCACATACCAATTTTTACGCCACGAACTTCATAGATACCATAACTATGCTGGTTACTCCACACTACTCCAATAGATTCCATGGCAGTCTGAGTATCTGTGAGACCTTGTTCAAAGTAATCACCACTGTGGTTATTAGCAAGGTTAACCGCGTCGATACCTGCGTAAGTTAGCATTTCGGTGTACTCATAAGGACTTCCGAAAACAAACTCCTTTACCTTATAAGAAGTGGCATTAGTTATGGCACCCTCGAAATTAGCAAGGGTCATGTCGTCACTATTAAGTAACTCTGCGCAATTTTTGAAGCAATAAGTATAGTCACCATTAATTACTGCGTCAAAACCTGCAGAAGAACCATCCCACGCTTTAGCCTCCGCTAAAGTGCAGTCACCAAGAAAACTGACAACAATGTGCTCAGGTTCTGGAATTGGTGTAGGAGTTGGTGTAGGACTAGGTGTGGTCTCCACCACTGCTTCTGTAGTCTCCACTACTTCTACAGTAGTCTCAGGAATTAATAATGACTCTTGAAACTCAGTTTCAGTAGTTCCTGAAGACACATTATTGCAGGCTGCAATAGAAATTATCACAGCCTGCATCATAATAATTAATACTATTCTTTGTAATATCTTACGAGGACTCAAGAATTATGCCTCTTCTGAAGCTGCAAGAGCTCTCTCAAGAATCTTTTCTCTTACATAGAGACCAGATGCACTAATAAACTCATCAGGCCAGTGACCCTGCATCTTTTCTTCTGGTGTGAGATAGTTGGACATATAAAGAAGTGCATTAGATGTCTCAGCAGCAGCACCACCAATAGACCAGTTACACCAAGAGATATTTCTCTCATTAAGGAAATCAAGCCATACATCAGATTCTTCGAGGCAAGGACCGCCATTACCAGAATCATATGTTGTACCCCACTCAGTACAGAAAATTGGAAGACCATTAGCAAGAGCCTGATCAACAATATCTCTTGTCTCCTGTCCAGAAGAACCTGCATAGAAGTGGAATGTGTACATGATGTTGTCGTAACCTTCGAGTGGACTCTCAGAAGCGATATGAACATCATGGCTCCATGTAGAAGTACCAACAATAATTACAGAATCAGGTGCATTCTTTCTGATAACAGGAATTACTTCATTAGCATAAGGCTTAATGCAATTCTCCCAACCTACTGTCTCATCAGGATTATCAAAGCATGTACCATTAGGCTCATTACAAATCTCATAGATTACATTATCGCAATCACCATAGATAGCAGAATATCTATCAAAGAAATCAATAGCTTCAGCCTTGTACTGGTTAGGATCACCATCAGCGAGAATATGCCAGTCAACGATAATATAAACACCAGCATCAATACACATATCAGTAATTTCACACATGAGGTTGAAGTATTTCTCTGGTCTTTCAATATAACCATCAGATGTACCTACTGTGTACATAGCAATACGAATTACAGAACAACCCCAGTCCTGTGTAAGAGTTTTAACAATCTCTTCATTAAAGAAAGCAGAACACATATAGAGACCATAGCTACTCATACCTGTAAGTTGAACTGGTTCACCAGTAACAGAACTCATGAGATTAGTACCATCTACATAAAGCTTACCGTATTCTTCAACTACATTTCTCTCCACAACAGGTGTGCTAAATACCATTGGAGCAGGAGTTGGAGCTTCAGTCTCGACTACAGTAGTCTCGATAGGTGCCTCTGTCTCTGCTATAGTAGTTTGAGCAGTACTTTCAGTTGTAGAAGGAGTAGTTTCTTCAGGAAGCTTCTTAGAACAAGCAGCGATAGAAACTAATAAAGAGAAAATAACAACAGTGGATAAAATTTTCTTGAGATTTCTCATAAAATTCTTCTTCCTTTTATTTATAATTTATATTAACAAGTGTATAATAAATGAAAATATGAATCAATAAAAACAATGAACAGATTGTGTTAGATGCTTAATATTTATGTCATAAATTATTAATAAATTTTTGGCTCTACATAATTTATAATTGTATTAGAAAATGGAGATGAGGAGTTGATTTCATGGCAAGAATTGATAGTCTTATTGGTAAAATCAACAAATTAGCAGCAAAGGGTAAGCTTGATGGACTTGTAAAACTTTCAGCAGATCCTGACGAAGAAGTAAGAGCTACAGTAGCTAAGGCAATGGGTCTTATTAAGACATATGATAGTGGTATGGCTCTTATTCCTCTTCTTAGAGATACTAGTCCTTTCGTAAGAGCAAATGCTGCAACTTCAGCTGGTGATATCGGAGCTAAGCATTGTCTTGAGTATGTTAAGAAACTTGCTTTTGCAGATTCCGATCCAAATGTTAGAATCGCAGCTAAGGAAGCATTTGATAAGCTTAAGGATAGAGTAATTTAAGTTATAATTTGTTATTCACTGCCCCAGTTAATCTGGGGCATTTTTATTGCAATCAAAGCAAATAAAAACGAGACCCTTATGAGTCCCGCTGTTATATTTCTTATAAAATACATTATTCGTGCTTAGTAGCCACTTCTCCCTGTTTCTTATAAATAGAATTCTCAGGAACATAACCTCTAATCATGGAAAGTGGATAAATATTAGTACAGCGACCAATTACTGAACCAGGATTAAGAACACTACCACAACCTACCTCAACGTGGTCTCCAAGAATTGCACCAAACTTCTTAAGTCCAGTTTCTATCTCACCGCCCTCATACTTCACTTTAGTAAGAGTCTTATCAGACTTAACATTAGAAGTAATAGAGCCTGCTCCCATATGACTCTTAAATCCAAGAACGGAATCACCTACATAGTTATAGTGAGGAACCTGAACGTTATCAAAGATAATTACATTCTTAAGCTCAGTAGAGTTACCAACAACTGCGTTATCACCTACAATAATCTTACCTCTAAGGAAAGCACAATGTCTTACTTCTGTATTATGACCAATGATACAAGGACCTGTAATATATGCAGAATCAAATACCTTAGCATCTTTAGCAATCCAGATGTTTTCACCACGCTGCTCATATTCATCAGCAGGAAGTGTTGGACCAATCTTCAAAATATAATCGCCAATTTCAGGAAGAACTTCCCATGGATATGTCTTACCCTCAAAAAGAGGAGCTGCAATTGTATGACTTAAATCAAGAATAGAATTAATTTCAAACATAAATAATCACCTTTACTCTACTGTAACGCTCTTTGCAAGATTACGTGGCTTATCAACATCGCAACCCTTATTAACTGCCATGTAATAAGCAAAAAGCTGACATGGAAGAGCTGCAAGGATTGGAGAAAGCATTTCATCACAATCTGGAATTACAAACTTAACATCACAGGACAAATCAACAGAAGATATTCTTTCAGGCACGATAGCAAGTACTGTAGCACCACGAGTAGCAACCTCCTTGATGTTACTTTCCATCTTACCTACAAGTGAATCCTGTGTAATTGGACTTACTACAAGAGTGCCTTCCTCGATAAGTGCGATAGTACCGTGTTTAAGCTCACCACCTGCATATGCCTCAGAGTGAATATAAGAAATCTCCTTGAGCTTAAGTGAAGCTTCCATGGAAAGATAATAATCAAGACCACGGCCAATAAAGAAAATGCTTTCGCAATTAAACTCCTCTGACGCAAACTTCTGAATCTCGTTCTGTTTGTCAAGAATAGTAGTTAGTTTCTCTGGAATAGCGAGAAGTTCCTGCTGATAATGCACATACATCTCATCATCAAGCTTGCCCATAGTGTGAGCAAACTTCAAAGCAATAAGATATAAGCAACCAAGCTGAGTAGTATAAGCTTTTGTAGAAGCTACTGAAATTTCAGGACCTGCAGCTGTATAGAGGACATAATCTGCCTCACGTGCGATAGTACTACCAATAACATTAACGATAGCAAGTGTTTTTGAACCACGAGCCTGTGCTTCACGCATAGCCTGACGAGTATCAAGAGTCTCACCTGACTGTGAAATAACAATAGTCAATGTCTTATCATCGATAATAGGATCACTATAGCAGAACTCAGAAGCTACACCACAAACAACTGGAATACGGCAAAGCTTCTCAATAAGATACTTACCAACACATCCAGCATGGTAAGCAGTACCGCATGCGATGATATTTACCTTATTGATAGAATCCATATAAGCCTTATCTACTGGGAAATGCTCAAGATAAATCTCATTATCCTTAATACGTGGACGAATAGTGGCATCAAATACCTTAGGTTCCTCATACATTTCCTTCATCATGAAGTGAGCATATCCACCCTTCTGAGCAGAATCTGTATCCCATTCAACCTTGGAAACTTTATAATCTACAGGCTCACCCATAGAATCAAAAATCTCAATAGAATCCTTTGTCATTACAAGAAGACAATCGTCATCCATAAAAATAACGTCACGTGTATACTCGATAAGTGCTGGAATATCAGAAGCAATAAAGTTCTCACCCTCACCTACACCAATAACAATAGGATTATCCTTCTTAGCACAAACAATCTTATCTGGTTCGTCAACACAAAGAATACCAAGAGCATAAGAACCTTCAATATCATGAAGAGCTTCCTTAACTGCGCCTACAAGATCTTTGGATTCGCTCTTTGTATAGTAATAATCAATAAGCTGTGCAGCTACCTCTGTATCAGTATCAGAACTAAACTTATAACCGTGGTTAATCAAAAACTTACGAAGTTCTACATAGTTCTCAATAATTCCATTATGAACTACGCAAATCTTTTCATTCATAGAAAGATGTGGATGTGAATTCTCATCACTTGGAGCACCATGAGTAGCCCATCTAGTATGACCAATTCCAGCAGTAATATTATTCTTACCACTATCCTCAAGGTTATAGCCTTCTGTAGATACAGCCTTACGAAGCTCTTCTACCTTACCTTTACGCTTTACAAGGTGAAATTCTTCATCTTTAATAAAAGAAACACCTGCAGAATCATATCCTCTATACTCGAGACACTCGAGACCTTTAATCAAAACTGACAATGTGTTACGTGGTCCAATATAACCAACAATACCGCACATAAAATCTTTTCTCCTTTAATAAACAGTTACTGAAATCTTTTCAGGAACCTGCTGTTCAACTCTGAAATAAATATTGCTACTAGAAGGAGATACAGTAACATCCACTTCTACAACACCTGTATTACTCAAATCAGTATTTGAATAATCAAGCACAGCAATAATGTCATCTTTAGTAAGTGAATTTATAGTAGTCTGACGTCCTCTAATCTCCACCTCTACTTCCTTGATAGGATATGAAATCTCCACATCATCAGGAACTACAGATTTATCATAAGAGATAGGAACCGTAAAACTCTTAGTAATTACAGGGTTATTATTTACCTGGATATACATCCATAAAGTAACGGAAAGCACAAAAGACAAGATAATAAGACCAATTCTAGTACCAAGAGATGCCTTGCTATTAGATCCAGCCTCATCAGCAATTTTTGTCTTGATATTGATATTACCTGACTCCTCACCAGAAGTCTCAGTAACAGTCTTTTCCTTGTTATTAGTAATAACTTTAGCATTAGCTTTTGGATTAGAAATCTTGCTAATAAACTTCTTGATACCCTTAGGTTTAACCTGAGATGTAGTAAGACCAAGAAGATAGCTAAGGTTAGCCTCAAGCTCCTTGCTGTCCTTCATCTCATAAAGACGACCATTAACAGCTACAGAAATCTTACCTCTCTCCTCAGAAACTACTACAGCAATAGTATCACCAAGTTCACTAGCACCTACTGCCGCTCTGTGTCTAGTACCAGAACGCTCTAAGTTATGCATAGTAACTGAAAGTGGCACGTGACATCTAGCTGCGATAATACGACCATCTCTAATAAGAAGTCCACCATCATGCATTGGAGAACCCTTATAGAAAATGGACTGAATTACTGAATTAGTAACGGAAGATTCGAACTTAACTACATTTTCCTGTGTCAAAAGCTCGTCAAGCTTAGAATTACGCTCGATAAGAATAAGTGCGCCAGTATAAGTAGAAGCCATTTCCTTACAAGCAAGACTAATCTGATGGATAAATGACACCACCTGCACATTATCATCCACGTCATTTGTCTTAAGAATATTCTTGAAAGTACCAAAAGACTTAAGACCAACAGTCTCAAGTGCACGACGAAGCTCTGGCTGGAAAATAACTACGAAAGCAAAGGCAAAGACATAAAGGAGTCTACCAAAAATAAATCCCACCATGTCCAACTGGAAAAGACCACAAATAATAACAAAACCTAAAATAAGAATAATACCTTTAATAAGCTGCCATGCTCTGGACTGCTTAATAAAAAGGAGTACCCAATAAAAAAGGAATGTAATAAGAATAATATCGATAGCATAACGAATTACATCAGCAGTACTACCAAAAAACAGGTAGCCAGACTTAAAGCTTTTAAAAAGCTCTACAATAAAATCTATAATTCTTGTGATGTAACTATCATTTGCCATAATCTTTATTATATCACACCATCATATATTACAATAAATTAGTACCAAGTCTTCTAAGAGGATTTTCTTTAGAAGCAAGTGTTATTAGTTTGTCATCAATTCCAAATTTTTGAAGGCGCATAACTTCCTCAGCCATATTTGTCACAGAACCCGCTAAACCACGGTTAGGACCATAATAAGTACGTCCATTAGCGACCTCTACATCAACCTCTGCGAGCTTATACACACCATCAGGCATACCACTACCACGCATGGAGTCAGACACAATAATAAGTCGGTCTTCCCTAATTAACTTAAAAAGCATCCTTAAAAATGGTGGTGCAATGTGAATTCCGTCACAAATAACTTCACAGTAAACATCAGGAAAATCAACAAGTGCTCCGAGAACTCCAGGATTACGCTTATCACAAGGTGCCATGGCATTCATGACGTGAGTTACGCTATTAGCTCCTGCTTCAAAAGCCTTACAAGCAGTCTCATA
>JAKSRH010000039.1 GCA_024403675.1 Saccharofermentans sp.
ATCGCGCAGTTCGTAAAAGAGTTTAATGAGAGAACAGCGAAGGATGCAGGACTTATTATTCCTGTAATCATTACAGTTTATGCTGATCGTACATTCTCTTTCATTACAAAGACTCCACCGGTACCAGTTCTTCTTAAGAAGGCATGCAACATTGAGAGTGGTTCAGGAAAGCCTAACACTCAGAAGGTTGCTAAGATTCCTTACTCCGAGTGTGTAAAGATTGCTGAGATTAAGATGCCTGATACAAATGCAGCAAGCGTAGAGGCTTGTGCTGAGATGGTTGCAGGTACTGCACGCAGCATGGGTATTGTTGTAGAAAGATAACTGATTAGGAAAGGATAAAGATTATGAAATCTGGTAAGAGATATACAGAGCTTTCTAAGCTCGTAGACAGATCCACAGCCTATGATCCTTCCGAGGCAGTTCGCCTTGTACAGGAGACAGGTAAGGCTAAGTTCGATGAGACTGTAGAACTTCACGTAAGACTTGGTGTAGATTCCCGTCACGCTGACCAGCAGGTTCGTGGTGCGGTTGTACTTCCACACGGTACAGGTCGTACAAAGAAGGTTCTCGTTATCACAAAGGGTCCTAAGGCTGATGAGGCTACAGCAGCTGGCGCAGATTACGTTGGTGCTGAGGACATGATTGAGAAAATCACAAAGGAAAACTGGTTTGACTTTGACGTAGTAGTTGCTACTCCAGATATGATGGGTGTACTCGGTAGAATCGCTAGAGTACTTGGTCCTAAGGGACTCATGCCAAACCCTAAGGCTGGTACAGTAACAATGGACGTTGCAAAGGCAATCAACGAGATTAAGGCAGGTAAGATTGAGTACCGTCTCGATAAGACAAACATCATCCACTGCCCAATCGGTAAGGTTTCCTTCGGCCAGGAGAAGCTTGAGGAGAACCTCAAGGTTATCATGGACGCTATTATCAAGGCTAAGCCAGCAGCAGCTAAGGGACAGTACTTGAAGAATGTTTCTCTCTCTGCTACAATGGGCCCTGGTATCAAGATCAACCCAACAAAGTTTGCTTGATTTTGACTTAAATTAACAATTAAATACTTTTCGTGCCGAAGACAGCCGGTGTTCTTACGAACCTAAGTCTCTTATGAGAGCCAGCCGAGGAATGAATTATCATAATGATTTTTCTGACCCCTTATGTCTTCGTGGCATAAGGGGTTTTAAAATCTAACAAGGAGGTAAACTTAAATGCCAAGTGAGAAAATTCTTGCCGCTAAGAAGCAGGTAGTTGCTGATCTCGTTGCTGAGTTCAAGGAAGCTAAGTCTTTCGTATTTGCTTCTACACGCGGACTTACAGTTGCACAGGATACAGAGCTTCGTAACGAGCTTCGTAAGAACAACGTAAAGTTCAAGGTTATCAAGAACACTGTTCTTCGTCTCGTATTCAAGGAGCTCGGCATCGAGGGTGTTGAAGACGCTTTCGTAGGTCCTACAACTGTTGCTTATTCTGAAGACGTTGTAGCTCCAGCAAAGATCGTTTGCAAGTTTGCAGAACAGATTGATGTTATGGAAGTTAAGAGCGGTGTTATCGATGGTAAGGCAGCTTCTAAGGACGAAGTTATCGCACTTTCCAAGGTTCCAGACGTTACTACACTTTACAGCCAGGTTGTATTTGGTATGCTTTTCCCAATGACAAAGCTTGCTATGCTCGTTAAGGCTGTTGCTGAGAAGGCTCAGGAAGAGGGTGGCGCACCTGTTGCTGCACCTGCTGCTGAGGAGGCTGCTGCAGAGGCTCCAGCTGAGGCTGAGGCACCTGTTGAGGCTTAATTTACAGTATTTATACTGAAAACAATTTATTTAAAAACTAATCATTTTATGGAGGAAAATTAAAATGGCTAATATTTCTGAAATCCTCGAGCAGATCAAGGCTCTCACAGTTGTTGAGCTTTTCGAGCTTGAGAAGGCAATCGAAGAAGAGTTTGGTGTAACAGCTGCTGCTATGGTTTCCGCTGCTCCTGCAGCTGGTGCTGGTGCTGGTGAGGCTGAGAAGACAGAGTTTACAGTAATGCTCAAGAGCTTTGGTGATTCTAAGATGGGCGTTATTAAGGCTGTCAAGGACGTTATGGGTCTTGGTCTTAAGGATGCTAAGGAGCTCGTTGAGAAGGCACCTGTTGCCCTCAAGGAGAACGTTTCTAAGGATGAGGCTGATGACCTCATGAAGAAGCTCGCTGATTGCGGTGCTGAGCTCGAGCTCAAGTAATTCTTCACTTAGAAGTTTTAATTTGATTGATACGGCTATTCGGGTTTTTAATCTGAGTTTGTAGCCCGTTGAGTCGACAATAAAATACGGCTATGCAGAAATGTATGGCCGTTTTTTGTTGACTTTTTTATTCGTCGTTGTTATAATAGCCAAGCATTCAAGCGATGCGCCTATATGGCGGCGTAGCTCAGTTGGCCAGAGCGTCCGGTTCATACCCGGCAGGTCACAGGTTCGAATCCCGTCGCCGCTACCAAATAGCTGTCTGATAGATTATCAGACAGCTTTTTTATGTCCTAAATGTTACGATTAAGTAAGTTTTTTGCTATTTTCTTGTATGTTTAATTTTTGCCTCGTAAAATGTAATAACTAAAAGTGTAAGAGGGCATGCTATGAAAAGGGAAGTCTTACTTCTTGGATTCTTTTTTATTTTAGTTTGTGGATTGCTTATTGTATTTGCACCAGATGGATTAACTATGGTGTTTGTTGTATTTCAAGCAATTCTTATGATGGTTGGTTTTGCATTGGGTATTTTTAGAGTATCTAGATATTCACGAGCATTTCAAATTGCTCGTGTGACTATGCATAGATTAAAGGAAGAAGTGCAGTCAAATGATATGTGGGTGCCTTTATCTAGATTGGATAACTTGTTTAATTATGAACCATTAGATAAAGTTTTTGATGAGTATAAGGGTTTGGTATCGACTGATAAGAATAAGGCAACTGGAATACTACCTGATATTGAAAATGTAATCAATGAAGATACTATTGCTATAAAAACAGTTCGTAACACAATTAATCAAGTACCGGAGACATTAACTGGTATAGGTATTTTAGGAACTTTTGTAGGTTTGATTATAGGTGTAAGTAGCATTGGATTTAGTTCAGTTGCTGCTGCTGTCACAAGCCTCCAGTCACTTATTAGTGGTATCGAAGTTGCGTTTTATACTTCCATCGTAGGCATTATCCTCTCAATTTGTTTTAATCTCACTTACAAATTCGTATGGAACAACATGATGAGAGACATGTTTTTGTTCTTGAATGATTTTCATAAAAATGTGATTGCAAGTGAGGAAGAGCAGCTTAGAGACTTGGAAGCAAGATATTATTCTGAAATGCTTAAGAGGTTATGAGAAAAAAGATACGAGAGACACAACCGGTTTCTTACTGGAAATCAATGGTAGATGTAATTACCACTCTTTTGATGGTAATTCTTCTTGTGTTGATGTTTTTTGTTATTAATTTTCTTATAAATAATCAGACTGAGGAGTTTCCTGATTATGATGATTACAATGGTTATAATCATGGAGTTTATGATGATAGGGCTGAGCCAACACCAACACCAACTCCTACACCAACTCCAACACCTACACCAGATTATGATGATGGTCACGGTGGTGGCGGCGGAGATGGAGAGGATGATCCAGGAATATACGAAGAAGAAGGCGTTGAAGGTGAGGGCTACGAAAAAGCTGCAGTTTATGCTGTGCTAGTCGATGAAGAGACAAATCAAGTAGTTGAGGTGGCTGATGTTACATTCGACTTGTTTACAAGTCGAGGAGAAAAGGTAAGATTAAATACACACTACCCAATGCTTATTTCGTATGAAGAGTATGAAACTACTGATGGTGGATGGTTCTATTTACCTGAGAAAATTAGTCTTGGAGGCTACTATTTCCGTCAATTGACAGAAGTAGAGGGATATGATTTTTCACCTGACGTTCACTTTGAAATCCCTGAGTCTCATGATTGGGACAAACCGTTTATTGTAACTATTCCTCTTGGAGCAGCGAAAAATAATATTCAGGTACAAATTAATGATGCAGCCACATTTCTTCCATTGAAGGGAGTAACTTTTGATGTAGTTGCACATGGTAATGTTGTTACTCCTGATGGAACTGTGCGTTATCATGACGGTGAAGTGGTCGATGTTATCATTTGTGATGATAGTGGTTATGGATTGAGTACAGACTTGTATCTTGGACAGTATCAACTTGTTCCGACAGAGTTACCGTTTGGGTATGCTGCACCTGAAATAGGTTCCAGAACAATAGATCTTCCTAGAAGACAAAATCCTGGCGAGTATGCTCCACTTATGACTTTACTTTCAGAAAAAACAGCAGTTAAGCTTAGTGTTACGGACGAATTAAATGAAACCATGAAGTTATCTGGTGTGAGCTATGTTCTTACATGTAGTGATGATTCTGAGGAAAGAACATTTACTACTGATGGTAATGGACAGATATTCATATCTGAGCTAAGAAAGAATGCACAATACACACTTACTGAGGAAATAATTCCAGAAGACTACATATCAGAGAATGATCCAATTGTATTTACTGTGGATTCAATAGGTCTTATTGATAATCAACCAGAAGCTAATTATGACGTTTACTATAGACTTATAAGAGTTGAAGTGAACACCGTAGATAAGATGCTTAAAACGCCACTTACGGGTTATAATATAACTTTAGTGGATGATGAAGGTAACGTGGTAACAAATTGGGTATCTGACGGTTCTACACACAGCATAAATGGATTGGAGCCTGGAGTATATACATTAAAGATTGAAGATTCTAAAGAAGAAAAAACAATCAAAGTTGAAAATACTAAGGATATTCAAGAGTATAACGCTTCAGTAATGACTAAGAGGAGCTATATAGTTATTAGTGTAATTGGAGCGGGATTAGTATTGGCACTTGCTACAGTAACACTTGTTGTAGTTCCTAAGGTAAATGATCGAAGAAAGAAAAATAAGGATAAAAAATAATGGCGAACGATATACATAAGAATGACAATAAACAGGCGATTCGTCTGGATGATATTCTTTATATTGTTTTCAAGCATCGTAAAACGATGATTGGTATGGGAGTTATTGGCCTTTTGGTTGGTATCCTTATTAGTTTTGCGTTTTATGTAAAGGGATTAACAAAGGTTGAGTATTATATCACAGCCTCAATAGCAGTTACATCTACTAATGAGAATGGTATGTTCAGTGCTAATTCTGCAGATCCTAACGCAGCAGATATTCATTTGGCCGAAGATATGACAGATTCTGTTATATACGTTTGTAAGACAGACCTTACACTTAATGCTGCATCTGAAAAGCTTCAGCTAATTGGAGTTACTGCAGATGATATTAGACCTAAGCTTAGTCTTTCACAGTACGAATCAACACAGATTATTGAAATGACTCTTGTTTGGGATAATCCAGATGAGGGAATGATGATTCTTAATGCTATTACTGATGTAGTTCCTGATATTCTTATTAGTACATTAAAGCTTGGTGATGTTACTATTGTTAATCCACCAAAGGTTAAGACATCTACTCTAAGCTTTATAAACATGAGAATGATTGCAATTTGCACTCTGTTAGGTTTATTTATGAGTGCGGGCTATTATTTGGTGAAATTTTTCATACATCCAACTTATCTCCATTCAGAGGATATTGTTAATAACTATAATCTAGAAATATTGGGAGAGATACCAGGAGATAATAGCTATTTTAGTAATAAGATAAATAGTTATTCGGCAAAGGATTTTTCTGCTATACAGGAGTATTTTGCGGCTTGTGCACATGTGTTGATATACAAGATGCAAGATACTGATAACGCATGTGTGTATATAACATCTTCTGCCCCAAAAGAAGGAAAGACTTCTATCACTGCAAATTTGGCATATGCATTGGCTGATATGGACTATAGTGTATTGCTTTTGGATATGGATGTACGCAATCCAAGTCTTTCTAGTAAGTTCGATTTTAATAAAGATGACAAGCATTCTCTTAACGCCGTGTATCGTGGAGAAATAGAAATTGAAGATGCTTTAGTGAGTATCAATTCAAATCTTTCTCTTTTGCCAACAAGACTTGAGGATGAATTGCTGAAAATTGATAATAAAGTAATTGATATAATTAATAGTGTTAAGACTAAATATGATTTTGTGATTATTGATACTGCGCCTGTTGGTCAGGTGTCAGATTCGATGAGCCTTAACAAAGTTGCGGATTGTGCGATATTTGTTGTTCGCCAGGATCAGGTATGGATGAACACTGTAACTGAAAGTATCAGTAGATTAAGAAAGTCTGGAATTGAACTTCTTGGTTCTATTATGAATGATACCAAAGGTGGCTCAGGTGAATATTATCAGAGTAATTATAGAGAGTTTGGTGATTCTCCATATGTCTATGTTAGTCATCCTAAGAGAGAGAAAGGTTTTTCCTCAAAGCACAAATCTGTAAAGGCTGATAAAAGAACAAGTAGTGATGAACGATTAAGGGTTGCTAAAAAGCGACAAAAGGATATATCTGAGGAAGAAATTGTTGAGGCAGGTTCCGAGGAAATAATCGAATCAGCAACACCAATTGTGAATGATGACGATAACGCTATAGATACTGGTAAGACAGAGTAAATATATGACCTTTACAACGTTGGGGTTTTCTGATAAAATCTCAACTGTTCTGGCCCCATGGTCAAGCGGTTAAGACGTCGCCCTTTCACGGCGGAGTGACGGGTTCGATTCCCGTTGGGGTCACCAATAGCTTCCTAGATTATTCTGGGAAGCTTTTTCTATATGTATTTATTTAAGGAGATAGAATGAAAAAAAGGGTAGTGGACGTATGTAAAGCTATAGTTTCGAGTATGCTTATCGCAAGTATCGCTACAGGTTTTATTAGCTGTGCTGAGAATGCTGATACGAGTGAGACAGAGTCTGTCGAGACTGAAGTGTCCACAACAACTACTGTTGTTGAAGAAATATCTTCTGTTCCTGAATATTCAGTTCTTAATTCTTCAGATGCATATAATGTTGTTTCTGCGCATGCATCTGATTTTGGTCTTTCTATTGAGAATTATCCACAGAACATTATTGACGGTTTTGTGTACTTTCCAGATGCTTATAACTTTGTATTAGAATTCCCACTTAATTCCAATGGTGATGATGAAGCATATGAATATCCTGATATTTCGAGTGAAATTAGTAAGGTTAAGGTACCACAGCTTTTTCAATGGGACACAAGGTGGGCATATAGAGCTTATTGCGGGCAGCCTTTTGGATTTAACGGCTCTGGTCCTACATGTGTATCTATAGCTGCTATTTACCTTACAGGCAATACTGATTTAACTCCAGCCTGGATAATGGACTATACAATTAATAATAGTTATTGTGATAATTCTACTGGTACATATAGAACTCTTATTACTAGTGGTGCAGCTGGACTTGGAATTGATGTAGTTCAGATTACTATTGATGAGGATAGAGTTAAGCGTAATCTAGATGTTGGTAATTTAATCGTATGTTCTATGGGTGAAGGTGTATTTTCCAATCCATACGAGAGTGAGCACTATATTATTATTACGGGATATAAGGATGAGACCTTCTATATCATTGATCCTGCTAGCAAAACTCGTACAGAACAAGAATGGACATGGACTGGATTAGCAATGTCTATGAATATTCCTTGGGTTTATAGAATAATGTAATTACTTAAAGTCAGGAATCATGCTATCCCCTACTGACTCGTCTCCTTGAATATAAGCGTTATATTGATTAAGTTCAATCAAGTAATCTACCGCAGAATTGTAATGGGATGGTTTAAGAGATTTTCTTAAGTACTCTGGGCAATTAATCTTATCTAGATGTGGCATTTGAGTGTATTGGCTCATCAAACTAATATAAATATTGTTTCCGAAGGTGCTGGTAAGATAATCCAGAACCTTTTTTGTATCAAATAACTGGCTAGGGAGCATAAGGTGACGCACAATCATGCCTTTTTGAATAAACCCAGAGTCATTAATTACCACAGGGCCTGTCTGTCTATACATTTCTTCTAGTGTTTTACATGCAATTTCACGGTAATTTGGCGCATTAAACAGCTCTTTTGCAAGTTTGTCGCTCCAGACTTTCATATCTGGCAAATATACATCCACCAATCCGTCTAATAATTTTAATGTTTCAACGGATTCGTAGCCTCCTGAATTAACAATGACAGGTATAGAAAGGCCGTGGTTACGGGCTTTTTCAAGGGATAAGGCAATATCTGGCGCGAAATGAAGAGCGGTGACTAGATTGATATTATTTACGCCTTCTTCCTGAAGTTTAAGGAAGAGGTCTGAAAGCCTGTTCCAGTCATATTTTTCGCCCCTTCTGGTAGTGCCACGAGATATGGCGTAGTTCTGACAAAACAAGCATTTGAGAGGGCATCCTTCGAAAAATACTGCACCAGACCCACCGCTAGAGGTGTCGCCAGAGATAGATGGTTCTTCCCCGTAATGGTGCATGGAAATATTAACGACAGGGGTCGAACCCATGCCGCAAACACCTGTTTTGCCTTCAAATCTGTCTATGCTGCATCCTCGAGGACAGATTCTGCAAGTTCTGTATAAATTTCTGTCATTTTCACCAACCATACGCCTTAATTATACGTTATAATTTTACGGTGAGAGCACTAATTAGTTGATAAAATGATAGTGGATTCTTTTCGCGGAGGGCATCTTTATGCACGAGGAATGTGGCGTAGTTGGTATTTTTAATGCTTTGGAGGGTAATACTTCTGATGAGCAGCTCGACTTAGCGTCTTTGGTGTACTATGGCTTATTTTCTCTTCAGCATAGAGGTCAGGAGAGCTGCGGTATAGCGATAAATGATGATGGTAGCATTAATTGCTATAAGGACATGGGCCTTGTAGGTGATGTTTTTAAGCCAGATAAGCTTGCAGCTCTTAAGGGTAATATAGCTATAGGTCATGTTAGATATTCCACTACAGGTGCTAGTACTAGAGAAAATGCTCAGCCGCTTGTAACACACTATATTAAGGGAACCCTTTCAATTGCTCATAATGGTAATTTAACTAACACTAATACGCTTCGCAGAAAGCTTGAGGCTGAAGGTGCTATTTTCCAGACATCTGTTGATTCTGAGATTATTGCATATATGATTGCCAAGAGTAGAAGTACTTGTGAGTCAGTAGAGAAGGCTGTAATAGATGTTATGACAAAGATTGAGGGTGGATATGCTCTTCTTGTCATGAGCCCTCGTAAGTTAATTGCAGCGAGAGACCCATACGGACTTAAGCCCCTTGTCATGGGCAATATCGATGGCGCCACTGTGTTTGCGTCAGAGACATGTGCCCTTGATGCTATTGGTGCAGAATTTGTAAGAGATGTTAAGCCAGGTGAAGTGATTATTGTTGATAAAAATGGTATCACTTCTGTTCAGACTCCAGCAAGACGTCCTGCAAAGTGTGTGTTTGAGTATATTTACTTTGCGCGTCCTGATAGTAAGATGGATGGCATTTCTGTATATGAGGCTAGAATTAGAGCTGGTCGTCTTCTTGCTAAACAGCATCCAGTAGAAGCTGATATCGTAATTGGCGTTCCTGAATCAGGTATTGATGCTGCTCTTGGTTATTCTATGGAGTCCGGTATTCCATACGAAAAAGGATTTGTAAAAAACAACTATATTGGTAGAACTTTTATTAAGCCATCACAGGCATTGAGAACCCAGGCGGTTAGAATCAAGCTTAACCCTATTAATTTCGCAGTTAAGGGAAAAAGGGTTATAATGATAGACGATTCGATTGTAAGGGGAACAACGATCGCCAATATTGTTAAAATGCTTCGAAATGCTGGAGCTACAGAGGTTCATGTAAGAATTTCTTCTCCACCTTTTATGCATCCTTGTTACTACGGAACAGATGTGCCATCATGTAGTGCGCTTATTGCTTGCCAGCATACAATTCCGGAGATTTCAGACATTATTGGTGCTGATTCTCTCGGATATTTGGATGTCAATTCTCTTGGCGAGATGCTTAATGAAGAAGGCCATAAGTTCTGTGACGCATGCTTCACTGGTGATTATCCTAATATTGAGACAGGAATCGATCTACTAACTGAAGATGCGGAGAGTCTTGAGAAGTAATGAGTCGTAGTAAAGTTCATAAGACTGTACTAACTGTATTTATAATAATCGCAATATTAATGGGATCAGGGGCAGGTGTTTTTGCCTTTGATTATGCATACAAACAGCACGAGAAAATAAAGAAGGAAGTTGTAATAGAGGCGGGTTCTCCAATTACATTAGATCTTTTCTTTTATGAAATGCTTCCTAATAGTAGTTTTGTAACAGATGTTTCTTTGATAGACACTTCTGTTCCAGCAATTTATTCCATTACTGTTAAAGGATGGAAATTCACTTCAGATGTAATTTTAACAATTCAAGATACTACTGCGCCTACAGGTGAACCAGTGTCTCAGATTATCTATGCGGATAAACTTCCAGATCCACAGCAGTGTGTTAAGTCTGTGATGGATTTGTCTCCTGTAACAGTATCTTATGCTGATGCTAATCCAAATGTTCATGAAGGTGGACAGTATGATGTACCTGTTTCTATTATGGATGCATATGGAAATGAAACAATTATTGATGTTCCTTTCTTAGTAATTGATGACCATACTCCGCCAACTATTTATGGTACTCATGACATGGAGTATTGGGTTGGGGATACTATTCAGTATCGTGAGGGTATTGCGGTAGCTGATGACTATACTGTAAATCCTACATTTACCATTGATAATTCAGCTGTAAATCCAGATGTTGGTGGCGACTACCCTGTAATTTATTCTGCTGTGGATGGTGCTGGTAATCAGACAGATATTACTGTAAATCTCACTCTTGTAGAAAAGCCAGATGATTTTGATGACATGATGATTGTATATGATTTGGCTTTGGAGGTTCTTAATGAGATTACCGAGCCAGATATGACAGATGTCGAGAAGGCATTTAGGATTTTCTATTGGGCTAGATACAATATCCATTATATTGGAACCTCTGATAAGTCTACTTGGGTAAATTGCGCCCTTGAGGGATTTACAACATATAGAGGCGATTGTTATACATACTTTGCATGTTGTCATGCCCTTCTTGACGTAGCAGGTATCGATAATGTGATGGTAGAGCGTTATCCTGCATACAATAGTCACCATTACTGGAATCTTGTTTATCTCGAAGGTCAGTGGTATCACTGTGACTCTTGTCCTTCATCTTCACATGATGGCTACTATTTTATGTATACTGATGCTGAGCTTGGTACTGGAAATCGCTTTGAATCTGATAGTGATAAATATCCTGCAAGAGCTACAGAGTCTGTTCAGAGAAGACTTAATTACAATACTTTTGAAATGAGAGAGGAATAACGTATGCGTAAAAATATTCTTCAGTATCTTGAAAATACAATTAAGACTTGCCCTAATAAGATAGCTTATATGGATCCTGATACAAGTCTTACTTTTGAGCAGATCTATAATTATAGCCGTGCTGTGGCATCTGCCATTTTGGCAGAAGGTTTTACAAAGGAACCAGTGGTTGTATTTATGAAGAAGTGCCCTGAGCAGATTGCTGCTTTTTATGCGGCTATCTATGCTGGTTGTCCTTATGTGCCTATTGATGAGGAAATGCCAAAGATGCGAATCGAGCGTATCTTTGAGACTTTGCAGCCTAGAGTTATGATTTGTGACGATACGACTGAGAAGTTAGCACAGGACCTTGGCTTCAAAGGTCAGATTTTTATGTGGAATGATGCAAGTAACAAAGCTGTTGATGAGGTTAAGCTTTCTGCAGTTAGAGCTTCTCAGATTGATACGGATCCTGTATATATAATGTACACTTCTGGTTCTACTGGTATTCCTAAGGGTGTAGCTGTATGCCATAGAAGCCTTATTGATTATATTGAGAGCTTCTGTGAAGTTATGAGATTTGATGAAGATACTATCTTTGGTAATCAGACACCTTTGTATTTTGATGCTAGTCTTAAGGATGTGTATCCAACTATTAAGTGTGGATGCACTACAGTGATTATTCCTAAGCAGCTTTTCATGTTCCCAATGAAGCTGGTTGATTTCCTTGATGAATATAAAATTAATACAGTTTGTTGGGTAGTTACTGCTCTTACAATGATTTCTGCTTTTAAAGTTCTTGATAAAAAGGTTCCTGCATACCTAAAGCTTATTGGTTTTGGTGGAGAGGTATTCCCAGTTAAGCAATTTAACCGTTGGAAAAAGGCTCTTCCAGAGGCAAGATTTATTAACCTTTATGGTCCGACTGAAGGAACTGGTGTTGCCATGTGGTATGAGGCAGATAGAGAGTTTGCTGATGATGAGAAAATTCCACTTGGACAGGCTTTTGATAACGTAGAGATTTTACTTATTGATGAGGAGGATAAGCTTTCTGATGAGGGCGAGATTTGCATTCGCGGCACAGCGGTAAGTCTTGGTTACTACAATGACTTTGGTCGCACTTCTGAGAATTTCGTGCAAAATCCTCTTAATAAGCTTTACCCTGAAATTATTTATCGTACAGGAGACCTTGCAAAGCGTCGTGAGGATGGACTTCTCGAGTTTGTGTCACGTAAGGACTATCAGATAAAGCACATGGGCCACAGAGTAGAGTTAGGCGAGATTGAAGCTAACGTTAATGCTCAGAAGGGTGTTATTAATTCATGTGCAGTTTACTTGAGGGAAAAAGACAGAATTGAGTTATACTATACAGGTGACATTGACGAGAAATCTCTTGGTGATCTTCTCAAGGAGAGTTTGCCTCGTTACATGGTGCCAACTAAGATTACAAAGCTTGATGCTATGCCACTTACAAATAATGGTAAAATAGACCGAAAGCTTCTTACAGCAAAAGGAGAATGAGAATGGAAGAGTTACTTGAGATTTTAAGAGACCTTCATAGTGACGTAGATTACGACACATGTGAGACATTGGTAGATGATAGAATCATTGATTCATTTGATATTATTTCTATTGTTGCAGAGGTAGATGACAGACTTGATGTATCTATTCCTGCAGAGGAAATCATTCCTGAGAATTTCAATTCCGCTAAGGCTTTGTGGGCCCTTATTGAGAGACTCGAGAACGACTAATGCTATTTACTTCCTATAGTTTTGTACTTTTTGTTGCAGCAGTACTATTGCTGTACTATATTGTTCCGCGCAAATTTCAGTGGCCATTATTGTTGGTCGCTAGTTATTATTTTTATTATTGCGCAGATACAAAGGGCAGATATCTTTTGTTTATTACAGTTACATCTGTGGTTACATGGATATGTGGTATTGTTATGGATAAAATCGGCACTGAAGGTGATGCCTACGTCAAGGCGCACAAGGCTGATTTAAGCAAGGAAGAGCGCAAGGCTTATAAGGCACAGGTAAAGCATAAGAAAAACATGGTGCTTCTCCTATCACTTCTTATTACTATAGGTATCCTTGCGGTTACAAAGTATACAAATTTTGTTATTACAAATATTAATTCATTTTTAAAGCCAGGAAATGCCATTAGAGCAATGGATATTATTGTTCCATTAGGTATTTCTTTTTATACATTCCAGGCAGCAAGTTATCTTATTGATGTATCACGCGGTACTATTAAGTCCGAGAAGAACTTCTTTAAGATGGCTCTTTTTGTATCTTATTTTCCACAACTTGTACAGGGACCTATTAGTAGATTTGGAGACCTTTCCCAGACTCTTTATGAGCCACATAAGTTTGAGCTTAATGGGTTCGGTAGAGGATTAATTAGAATTCTTTGGGGGTACTTTAAGAAGCTTGTTATTGCTGATCGTATTATGATTGCAATTAAGCCTATGATTACCATTACTGACAAGTACTTTGGCACTTATGTCTTTATTGCAATGTTGTTCTATGCATTCGAGCTCTACTGCGACTTTACTGGTGGTATTGATATAACTATCGGTATTTCTGAGTGTATGGGAATCAAACTTAAGGAAAACTTCATTCTTCCATATTTTTCCAAGAACGTTAAGGAATACTGGAACCGTTGGCACATCACTATGGGTACATGGTTTACAGATTATATTTTTTATCCACTTTCTGTTAGTCCTAGAATGCTTAAATTAAGTAAGTGGTCTAGAAGCCACCTCGGAGATAAACTTGGTAAAAGAGTTACAGTTTATCTTTCATGTTTTCTGGTATGGCTTGCGACAGGTGTATGGCATGGTGCTGCATGGAACTTTATTGTATGGGGTCTTGCTAACTATGTAATAATCATGGTTTCACAGGAGTTGGAGCCACTTTATGCTAAGTTCCACGGTAAGTTCCACCTCAAGGATAAGCCTGGTTATGCGATGTTTGAGATTTGTAGAACAATCTTTATCATGAGCTGTATTAGACTTTTTGACTGTTATCGTAATGTCCCACTTACGTTTAAGATGATTGGTTCCATGTTCACAAAGGCTAACCTTAAGGTGTATGTGGATGGAAGTCTTATGGAGCTTGGTCTAACAGCAGCAGATTATACAGTTCTCGTCATTGGATTTATTATTGTTCTTGGCGTAGGTGTTTATAAGGCGCAGACAAAGAAGGATGTTAGAACAGAGCTTTCTAAGAATATTCCTCTTTTCTGCTTGGTTTGTGTACTTCTTGTCATATCCGTAGCTGTGCTTGGCGCATATGGTAACGGATATGATTCCACACAGTTTATTTATAATCAGTTCTAAGGAGGCAAATGATGAAGAAATCTAAGAAAATAATCATTATTTTGGCCTTCGTGGTAGTAACTGCCGTATTGCTTTGGATGGCCCAGAGACTTGTGATGCCAAAGTATCAAAAGGGTATTATCGAGGGCTCCATGATAGAGGAGTACTATGGTGATAAAGCTCCTCATGAAGTTGTTTTTATTGGCGACTGTGAGGTGTATGAGAATATTTCTACAGTTGAGCTTTATGAGAAGTATGGCATTTCTAGTTACATTAGAGGTTCTGCTCAGCAGCTTACATGGCAGTCATATTATCTTCTAGAAGATACTCTTCGTTATGAAAAGCCAAAGGTAGTTGTATTTAATGTTTTAGCGCTTAAGTACAATGAGCCACAGAGCGAATCATATAACCGTATGTCTATTGATGGTATGAAGTGGTCTTCATCTAAGTGGAATAACATTAAGGCTTCTATGACAGAAGATGAAAATATGTTGGAATATATATTCCCACTTCTTAGATATCACTCTAGATGGTCTTCTCTTACATCTGATGACTTTAAGTATATGTTCAAAAAGGACTTAGTTACTGTTAATGGTTATTACATGAGATGTGATGTTTTTGCTGAGATGGATTTCCCACCAGCACCTACTCTTACTGATTATACTTTGGGCGATAACGCCATGTACTACCTAGAGAAGATGGCAGACCTTTGTGAGGAAAATGGAGTAAAGTTTGTGCTTATAAAGGCACCTACACTTTATCCTTATTGGTATCCAGAGTGGGATCAGCAGGTTCAGGACTTCGCTAATTCTCGAGGCATTGATTATATTAACTATATAGATATTAGAGATGATATAGGTCTTGATATGTCTCAGGACACATATGATGGTGGTTTGCATCTTAATATTTATGGTGCTGAGAAATTTGCTGATAGTCTTGGTGAATACTTAGTAGCAAATGCAGATTTAACTGATTATCGTAATGATAGTGAAGTAAATGCTATGTGGGAAGAAAAGATTCAAAGGTATAATGATTTACGCGAGGCACAGCTTCTTGAACTCGAACAGTATGGAGAGCTTAGAAGTTGGGGTATGAATGCGGTAGATAATTGACGGTATTATTCGGGAGGTAAATAAGATGAAAAAGTTTGCAGCTGTTATTTTGTCAGCAACAATGTTATTAGCTCTTGCGTCCTGTTCAAAGGGCGAAGAAGATACTGCACCAGAGGTGCTTTCTTCCGGTGCTCAAGCTACAGAAGCTGATCTCGGTGGTGGCGATAATGCAGTAAATGATGCTCAGGCTCCTGTTGGTAGCTCAAAGTATGGTTTTGCATTTAATGGTAAGACAGCTACAGCTGATGAGGCTGCTGATCCAGCAATTCAGGGATATGGTGATTCATATACTTACTTTGAGTCTCCATCTTGTGCATTCCAGGGAATGGATAAGGTATATACATATACTTCTTTCTTAGTTCGTACATATCCAGTTAATGATGTAGATTACATCCTTTCTATCGAGCTTCGTGATGATTCAGTAGCTACACCAGAGGGAATCTATATTGGATGCACTGAGGAGCAGGTTCGTTCTACATACGGAGAGCCAACATCAGAGAAGACTGGTGGACTTGAGTATACAGACGGTAGCTGCACACTTTCTTTCGTTATAAGTGGTGGAAATGTAACAGCAATTTCTTATAATCGTGTTTCTGAATAAACGAGAATAACGGCGAATAACGGAGATTTCGATATAAACACTAAGATTTTTTAGTAAAACGCTTGACTTAATAGCTGAAGGCAAGTATTATAATCGAGCGTTTAAAGCGGATTAAAGAAATATATAAGGAGTAAAGTCAAATGAAGACATTTGTTGCAACACCTTCAAATATCGAGAGAAAATGGCTCGTTATTGATGCTACAGATAAGAC
>JAKSRH010000004.1 GCA_024403675.1 Saccharofermentans sp.
TCTTTGAAGCAGAGGGAAAGGGTCGCGATAGCGATGATCGTCCTATTTATAATGTTAAGGCTCAGGTAGCATTCTGTTTTAATAATGAAGTAAATGAACTCCAGTACTTCCATAACTCTAGTTATCTTGAGCATGGTGGTTCTCCTGATAAGGCTGTAAAGAATGCATTCCTTTATAGTATTGATAAGGAAATCAAGGCAAGAGATAAGTATAAGGGAAATGAGAATAAGATAAAGTTCGAGGATATTCAGGACTCACTTATTCTTGTAAGTTCTACTTTCTCTACTCAGACATCTTATGAGAACCAGACTAAGAAGGCTATTAACAATAAGTTTGTACAGGATTTCATGAATGAACTTATCAAGCATAACCTTGAGATTTGGTTTATCGAGAATAAGGCATTGGGTGATAAGGTTGTAGATCAGGTTCTTATCAATAAGCGTTCTCGTGAAAATGCTGAGAAGACTCGTACAGCCATGAAGGGCAAACTTACAGGTAAGATTGATATTGCTAATAAGATTAAGAAGTTCCATGACTGTAAGAGTAAAGATACTTCTATCCGTGAGCTTTATATCGTAGAGGGTGATTCTGCGATGGGTTCTATTATTCTTGCTCGTAATGCTGAGTTCCAGGGTGTAATGCCTATCAGAGGTAAGATTCTTAATTGTCTTAAGGCTAATGATGCACAGATTTTTAAGAGTGAAATTATCACAGACCTTATTAAAGTATTAGGATGTGGTGTCGAGCTTAAGAATAAGCATAGTAAGGATATGTCTGCATTTAATCTTGATCAGCTTAGATGGAACAAGATTGTTATCTGTACTGATGCTGATGTCGATGGATTCCAGATTCGTACACTTGTTGCCACAATGATTTATAGACTTGCTCCTACTCTTATTGATGAGGGTTATGTTTATATAGCTGAGTCTCCTTTGTTTGAGATTACTGCTAGAACAAAGGGTAAGAATGCTAAGGAAGAGACTTATTTTGCTTATAGTGATAAGGAGAAGTCTGACATCGTTAAGAAGTTAGAAGGCCAGACACTCACTATTCAGCGTTCTAAGGGTCTTGGTGAGAATACTAAGGAAATGATGGCACAGACAACTATGAATCCTAAGTCTAGAAGACTTATTAGAGTTACTCCTGATGATGCCAAGAGAACAGCTGAAGTATTTGAGATGCTCCTTGGTGATAATCTTGATGGTCGTAAGCGTCACATTGAGCAGGATGGCTACAAGTATCTTGAGATGCTTGATTTGAGCTAATAGTATTTGTTTAAGTTGAATTTTGGAGAATAAATATGGCAAAGAAGAAGAAAGACGAGAATACTAAGTCTTTATTAACAGATAGTTTTACAGATTCATCTATCGCTGATGCTCCTATCGAGAATCAGTCTATTATCGATATGCTCGAATCAAACTACATGCCTTATGCTATGTCAGTTATTGTTTCCAGAGCTATTCCAGAGATTGATGGATTTAAGCCTTCACACCGTAAGCTTCTTTACACAATGTACAAGATGGGTCTTCTCGGTGGTAATAGAACCAAGTCTGCTAACGTTGTTGGTCGTACAATGAGCCTTAACCCTCATGGTGATGGTGCAATTTACGAGACAATGGTTCGTATGACTCGTGATAATGAGTCACTTTTACATCCTTATGTTGATTCCAAGGGTAACTTTGGTAAGCAGTATTCCCGTGATATGGCATATGCTGCTCACAGATATACAGAGGTAAGACTTGAGAAGATTTGTGAAGAAATCTTCAAGGGCCTTGATAAGGATGCTGTTGATTTTGTTGACAACTATGATGGAACAATGAAGGAGCCAACACTTCTTCCTGTTACATTCCCATCTATCCTTGTTAACTCCAACCAGGGTATTGCCGTAGGTATGGCATCTAATATTTGCTCTTTTAACTTAAGAGAGGTTTGTGATGCTACTATCGCTTATATGAAGGATGCAAATGCTGATATCCTTAGTATCATGCCTGCACCTGATTTTTCTGGTGGTGGTACTATCCTTTATAGCCGTGATCAGATGGAGAAAATCTACGACACTGGTCGTGGTTCTGTTGTAATCAGATCTAATTACACAATTAATAAGAAGGAAAATAGTATCGAGGTAACTGAGATACCATATTCTACTTCTGTAGAGCAGATTATCGAAGGTATTATCGATCTCGTTAAGGCTAAGAAAATTAGTGAGATTAACGACGTTCGTGATGATACAGACCTCAATGGACTTAAGATTACTATCGAGTGTAAGCGTGGTACTGATCACGAAGCACTTATGACAAAGCTCTTTAAGCTTACTACACTTCAGAGCTCCTTTGGTTGTAACTTCAATGTGCTTATAAATGGTAATCCTAAGGTGCTTGGCGTTAAGGACCTTCTCCGTGAGTGGCTTGATTGGAGACGTTTGTGTCTTAGAAGAGAGTTGAATTTTGATCTTGGTAAGAAGAAGGATAGACTCCATCTCTTAGAAGGTCTCGAGAAGATTCTCCTTGATATTGATAAGGCTATTGAGATTATCCGTAATACTGAACTTGAAGAGGAAGTTGTTCCTAACTTGATGAAGGGCTTCTCTATTGATGAGATTCAGGCTGAGTTTGTAGCAGAGATTAAGCTCCGTAATATTAATAAGCAGTACATTATCAAGCGTATTGCTGATAAGGAAAAGCTTGAGGCTGACATCAAAGACCTCGAGGATATCTTAAGTAAACCAAAGCGTATCGATAAGCTTATCGAAGAGACTTTGAAGGAAGTAGCTAAGAAGTATGGTCAGGACAGAAAGACACAGCTTGTTATGCAGGAAGAAGTTACTGAGTTCAAGCCTGAGACAATGATTGCTGACTATCGCTGTCACCTTATGCTTACAAGACATGGTTATCTTAAGAAGATGACTTTACAGTCTTTACGTAATGCGGGTGATCTCAAGATTAAGGAAGACGACGAGATTTTCATTGATATTGAGTGCGAGAATAGAAGTGAAGTGCTTTTCTTCTCTGATAAGTGCAATGTTTATAAGGCAAAGACTTATGAGTTTGCTGATTCTAAGCCATCAGAGTTTGGTAATTACTTAGCAAATGATCTCCAGCTTGAAGAAGGCGAGAGAATCCTTTTCATGCATGTTACTACAGACTATAAGGGTAATTTTGTAATTGGCTTTACTAATGGTAAGGCTGCGCAGTTCCCAGTAAATGTATACGAGACAAAGCAGAATCGTAAGAAGCTTATTAACGCTTTTAGTGATATTTCTCCAGCAGTTTCCTTCCTTTGGATACCAGAGGGTGATGATCCTGACTTGGTAGCTAGAAGTAACCTTAAGAAGGCTGCTGTATTTAAGTCATCTCTTATTCCACTTAAGACAACAAGAACTACACAGGGTGTACAGCTTCTTGTTTCTAAGCGTGGTTCCGAAATGACTGGAATAGACACACTTGCAGAGGTTGGCATTAACGACCCTGAGTACTATAGAGTAAGAAGAATCCCTGCGATTGGTTATTATATCAAGGAAGATTCTTTTGAGAATAAGCAGATTGGACTAGAGGATCTCTAATATAGATGAGTTTTACTCAGAACAACATATTTGATGCATATGAGAAAAAGAGCAAAAAGAAATGGGGCAATACTATTGCCTCCATTCTTTGCATTGTCGTGATTTTTGCTCTTTTAGTATCTTTGGTGTGGATTAATATAACTCAGAAAGAAGAGGAATCTATTATTCCTGAGTTTATTGCTGCTCTTGATGAGGGTAGATATGATGATGCACTTGAGATGTATAGACATACCCACGATATCGTTGTTGCTGCAGACCCTGAACAGATGCAGGAAGTAAGTGAACAGACTGAGATAATGTCTCAGATGGAATCTATCGTTAATGAGAGATTGGTATCCATTGAGAGCCTCGTTCGTGAAGAAAGATATGTTTTATCTACTAGTGACCTTCAGTTTATGAACGAGATGGGGGAATTGACATCATCTCAGATTTCACAGTGGCTTAGAGATATCTGTGAGGATTTCATGCTTGGAAAGATTCAGAAGCCAGATGTTATTTTCATCTTTAATCAGATGATTCAAATTGGTAATGTATCAGCTTCGGCTACACCGCTTTTGCAGGAAATCGAGATTATAGAGATGGCTGCAGGTGATGTTCAAAGTGCCGAGAATGATTATATTAACCTTAACTATGTTGGTGCAGTACAGAAATATACAAGTATTGCAGATAATTACGAAGGATTCGTTAAAGACTTTTCCACTGATCGTATAACAGAGATTAAAGAAGTCATGTATGAGCCTATGCTTGCTCAGGGAGAACACTGGCTTGATACATATAAGTACTACTCTGCTGAGGAATTATTCTCTGATTTGGCAGTAATTTTCCCTGATGATTCTAGAATTAGTAATGACCTTTTCGAGGCTACATCTCATACAGAGGCTGTTCAAAAGTATAAGGGCACAGTACAGGTAATTAGCGTTAGACCGCTTATTGCGGCACAGGATAGAGCTTCTGGTGACGTAGGACTTTATTTATCACCAGAGCAGTTTACTCGCATTCTTGAGGAGCTTTATGCTAATGACTATGTCTTGGTTGATGCTGAGACAATGGCAGATCAAAGTGAGGCTAATTTTATTACTGAAGTTGACCTTACAGTTCCAGAAGGTAAGAAGCCAGTAATTATTATTATTGAGCCACTGGATTATAGTGTGCTTAATTATTCAGCTGGTAATTGTAGCAGACTCATTTTAAATGAGCAGGGACAGGTATGTGGAGAGTATATAGATGCTCAGGGTCAGACTGTAGTGTCTAGATATGCTGAATCTGTTGGTATTTTAGATGCCTTTGTAGAGAGTCATCCAGACTTTTCGTATAACGGTGCAAAGGGTGTAATTTCGATTTGTGGAAATGAGTCATTCTTTGGATATGTTGTTTGTCCAGAACAAGCTGAAGTTAGGGCTTCTAACATGGAGGCTATCGGTCGTACAGCTCCTACATATTCTGAAGCTGATATGGATGCAAATAGTGAATCTGTAAAGGCTATTACTGAGAGACTTGTAGATACTGGATGGAGATTTGCTTCTTCAACCTATGGCAATATTAATGCTTATGAGTCTGATATGCAGACAATTGTGGATGATACATCTGCATGGATGAGTAGAATTAGACCTCTTATTGGAGATGTACATATCATTGTATATCCAGGCGGCAACTATATTTATGGTACAGATGAAAGAGCTGAGTACCTCAAGAGTAATGGTTTTAGAATATTTGTAGGAATGGGAACTCAGCCATATTACATTTATGGAAACAATTATTTGTACTACGATAGAATGATTGTTAGTCAGACGTCTCTGGGTAATACTGATTTTTCACAAATGTTTAGTGTTAATTATATTTTGTACGGAGCAGTAGAAAATCAAGAAGAGCAGGCTCCACTGGACCCAGAAGGCTAATATTTAAATCGATTGTTAAATTTATATTGCTATTTTGGGATAAAGTGGATTGAATAACAAAAAAACTATATAATTATTTTGAACATGTTATATGGAGGAGAATTATGGCTAAGGAAAAGATTGATAGATTATCACAGTACACACAAGAAAAGCCAATTCTTTGGAAGGATAGAAAGAGATATTTCGGTTTACCTCTTTCTTTTACAAGATATAGTTTTGATGAGGATAAGTTCTATTCCAATATTGGATTTCTTAAGACAGAAAAGAATGAAATCCTTCTTTATAGAGTACTCGATATTAAGCTTGTAAGAACTTTAGGCCAGAAGATTTTTGGTGTTGGTTCTGTAATTATGGTAACTGCAGATAAGACTAGCCCAGAGTTCCATATTAAGAGCATTAAGGATTCAGAGAGAGTATTTAAATCTCTTAGCACAATCATTGAGAAAGAGCGTGACGAGAAGAGAGTACTCGGTAAAGAAATGTTCGGTACAGCTAATCATATTGATGATGGTTGTATGGACGGCCATATTGATGGTATTTAATTACGGTAATTAGAGGTTAATTAGTGGAAACTAGATTAGACAGATACGAAGGCGCTAGAGATAATAAAATACAGCAGCTTCATGATTTAATCATGGAGTCTAAGCGTATTGTATTCTTGGGTGGTGCAGGTGTATCTACAGAGAGTGGTATTCCTGATTTTAGAAGTGGAGATGGCCTTTATAATCAGGATACAGGTAAGAATTACCGCGCTGTAGATGTAGTATCTCGTTCATTCTTTGATAAGCATCCAGAAGAGTTTTATGACTTCTATAAGACTAAGCTTATCTATCCAGATGCTAAGCCTAACAAAGCCCACAAGGCTCTTGTAAGACTTGAGAAGCATGACAAGCTTCTAGCTATCATTACACAGAATATTGATAGACTTCACCAGGATGCTGGTTCTAAGAAGACAATTGAGCTTCACGGTTCTGTCTTCCATAACCACTGTATGGATTGTAATAAGAGATTTAGTACAGAGTATTTGGTATCTCAGGATGGTGTTCCTAGATGTGATCGTTGTGGCGGTATAGTTAAGCCAGATATTACTTTGTATGAAGAAAATCTTGATCATGAGAAAGTAGATGCTGCAATTAAGGCTCTTAAGAAGTGCGATCTTCTTATTATTGGTGGTACTTCACTTACAGTTTATCCAGCAGCAACTTTCGTACAGTTTATTAAGCACAATAGAGTAGTTATTATTAATAAGAGTTCTACTTATCTTGATTTGTCAGCAATGCTTACAATTCACGATAGTATTGGTACTGTGCTTGATCAGGCTATTCCAAAGAGATGGCCAAAGGAGACAGGAAAGAAGTCTACTACTAAGAAGAAAAATGGATAATAACAAAGATTTTTATTCTGAAAAGGTTAAGAAATATACTTCTGAACTTAAGAGTGTCAAAAGTCTTAATCAGCGATTAAGTCTTTTGAGACTTCTTTTTTTCGTGCTTATTATTGTTGCCATAGTTTTAGGTATTTCTAATAAATGGGGAGCAATTACTTACGTGGTTGCCGTAGCTGTTTTGGGAATTTTTGTTGCGCTTTGTATAGTTCATGGTAAATCACAAAGACGCGCAATTCATCTTCAGAATTTGATTGATGTTTCACAAATGTATATTTCTAGAACAGAAGGTGATTTTTGTAAGCTTCCTGATAAGGGTGAGGAATTTATTGTTCCTGGTCATGATTATGCTAATGATCTTGATGTTTTTGGAAATGTATCTTTGTTTGCAAGATTTAATGTATCTCGTACTGCTTGGGGTAGAGCTAGTTTTGCTAAAGAGCTTAATGGTGATAATAAATCTCGTACTAATGATGAGATTATTAAGCGCCAGAAGGCTTGTGAGGAGCTTCTAAATAAGCGCGAAATGCTTGTAGAATATGAAGCAGTAGCTATTGAAGGCAAGGCAAGTAAAATGCCAGATGCAGTTATTTCACTTTCGGATAGTGGTAAACCTTTTTCTAAGGTGCACCTTGCAATTATGTTTATGCTTCCACTTTTTTGGCTTATTCCTATTATTTTGATGCTAAGCGGAAGCTCCTTTGGAACAGCATCTATCCTTTTGGTAATTGTAATTAATCTTATCTTCTGGTTCGTGGCTGGTTCTAGTTATGGACAGCAGCTTAAGGCTGTAGATGGTATTAGTAGACAGGTTGATGCTATCTCAAATCTTTATGGCATTTTAGAGAAGGAAGACTTTAGTGATGATTATCTAAAGCTTCTTACTAAGGGTGGTGCCAAAGATACACGAAAGGCATCAGAAGGACTTAAAGTTCTTGCTAATACTTGTTCTAAGGCAAGACTTCGTGAGCAGCCAATTTTAGCTTTAATCCTAAATGCTATATATCCTTATGATATCTATTGTGGACGTCTTTTTAATAATTGGGCGCTTAACTACGGTGCAGAGTTGAAGGTAAGTATCGAGGCTTTGGCTACAATGGAGTCTCTTATGTCTTGCGCCTGTGTTGGTATAGTAAGTAAAGAATATTCTTTCCCTAAGCTAAAAGATTGTGCTCCAGACTCCTATGAGAATGCATATTTTTCAGGAGAGATGATTACACACCCTCTTATTAGCCCTGAGAATGTGGTATCTAATTCCATTACGCTTGATGGAAAGACAGCCTTGATTACTGGTTCTAATATGTCTGGAAAGACTACACTTATTCGTACTGTGGGTATCTGTTCTTTGCTTGCTTATATGGGTGCGCCTGTGCCGGCTACTTGCTGTGAACTAGGACGTATGCGTATTATATCTTCTATGAGAATAGTGGATTCTATTGAAGAGCAGATGAGTACTTTCCGTGCTGAACTTGTGAGAATAGCAGGAATTGTAAAGGCAGCAGAGGACAAGATGCCAATGCTTTATCTTATTGATGAGATTTTCCGTGGAACTAACTCAAAGGACAGAACTGATGGAGCTATGACAGTTCTTAAAAAGTTAGGCGAAAAGTATATCATTGGAATGATGACTACACATGATTATGCGCTATGCGATATGTGTGAGAAAGATTTAACGAACATCGCATATTATCACTTCTCTGAAACCTATGAAAATGATGGAATTACATTTGATTATAAGCTCAGAAACGGGGTTTCACATGAGTCTAATGCCACGTATCTTATGCGTTTGGTCGGCATAATGTAAATAACCCGTTAACATTATCAAACATGCCTTATTTTTGACTAAATTCGTTTGCCTGAAAAATCAAAGTTTATTATAATGATTTTGTATGGAGATTAGGAATTTATCAGGATATAGTTCATTGGTTGTGGACTATTCTATAATTAGAGAGTTTGGGGGGACTTCTCTTTTTAAAGAGTTCCTTGACCTTATTGTATCTAATAATAAGGCTGTTTATGTTAGTAAAGCTTTTAAGCTCCTACATTATTGTGTTATCCACCAGGCTGATAAGAAGTATTCATACGTAGCAGAAGCTATGCGTGATTTTTGTGCTGTTTTGCTTCCTAATAAGCAGCTTCATTCAGTTCAGTCTACAGACACAGTTGAATTCCTTGGCAAGGTAAGTGATATTGAGAATTCATGTCTTATTGTTACTGAGCACTCTATTTTTACTAAGCGTTTGTTAGAGCTTAAGCCAGATTATAAGAAAGATATTTGCGTAATTGGACAGGATGGGTTCGAGATTTATCATGGCGTTGAAGATCTTGTTAGTAATTTCCCAGTTCCAGTTATTAGTCCTCTTGCATCTGTAAATAAGTATCTTGATGCACCAGTTTATTGTAATGTCGGTGATGTTGTTGTTACTGGACGTAAGCAGAATATTACTCTTACTAAGAGAATAAGTAGTGGTGCAGAGGGAATGGTATTTAATACTGATTCTCCTAAGGTAGTTGCTAAGATTTACCATAAGGGTGTTATTACACCTCTTCGTTGGAGTAAGTTGAAGCAGATGGTTTCATTGGGTATCAATAGTATTGGTATTTGCTGGCCTCAGGATCTTATTTACTATAGAGATGTGCCTGTAGGTTATACAATGAATCTTGGTAAGGGTCGTACTCTTGGTAATGTATTTGATGGTCCAGATGCTATTACAGAAAGCTTCCCTGAGTGGACTAGAATCGATGTTGTTAATACTCTTGTAGATCTTATCGAGAAGTATCTCTATCTTCATATGCACGACATTATTGCTGGTGATATCCAGATGAAGAATGCACTTCTTTATTCTTCTAATTCTGTTTATCTTATCGATATGGATAGTGCTCAGGTTGGTAATTTGCCTTGCCCTGTTGGTACAGAAGAGTTTACAGACCCTGAGCTTTGGGGTAAGAACTTTGCAGGTTTCTTACGTCAGTTGAAGGATGAGGATTATTCTATTGCAATGCTTGTATTCTCTATTCTTTTCTGTGGATTACATCCATATGCTACTAGAATGGGTGCTGATACACTTCGTGAAGAGATTCTAGAGAAGAATTTCCCATATTTGCTCGATAATTCTTCTGATGAACATATTCCGAAGGGTGGATATAATTACATTTGGGAGTATTTACCAGCTAAGATTAGAGAGATGCTTTATGGTGTCTTTAAAGAAGGTAAGAAATACGAGGCTCTTGTCTGGTATGAGGCTGTTGTAGCTTATAAGGATGCATTGTCTGCACATCAGATTGAAGATGAAGAAGCATACAAGGTTTTCCCTAAGATGAATTACAAGAAGGCAGAGACTGTAGTTAATACTGGTGCTCCTGAAGGTCTTAAGAATCCTACATTTAAGACAAAGTTTGCAGGTATTAATAGTAGCGCTGTGTATCAGCCTACACCATTAGTTAATAATGCTCCAAAAGCAACAAACACTAATAGTGCTACTACAAATAATACTTCTAGTAGCCCATCGTCTGCATTTACAGGATATGGTTCAGGTGCAAGTCCATTTGTACCAAAGGGTGCTTCCACAACACCTACAAATAGACCTAATAATACACCTACAAATACACCACCACCTGCTAGTGAAGATAAGGGCGGTATTTTGAATAAATTTAAGAAAGGCCTTTTCGGCTAAACTTGGAGGATAGATATAATGGCTGAAGCGTTTAGTGCATCTGATTTTGGTAATAGTACAAAGAGAAGATTACCTATTTGTTTTTGTCTTGATACATCAGGATCTATGTTAGGAAATCCTATTCAGCAGCTTAACATGGGACTTTCTAACTTTGTTGCTTCCATTAAGGCTAATGATGATACAAAGTCTGCTACAGATATTGCCATTGTTACTTTTGGTTCTTCTGTAGAGATTGTTATGCCATTTGGAAAGATTAAGGATGAGGGTATTCCAGAAATTTCTGCATCTACTACTCTTACTCCTATTGGTGAAGGTATCCTTACAGCTCTTGAGCTTCTTAATGCTCGTAAGGAAGGATATAAGGATCTTGGTATTAAGTACTATCAGCCATGGCTTGTAGTAATTACAGATGGTGCTCCACAGGGCCCTAATGCGATGGCTAATATGAATCTTGCTATTGAGGCATGTAATGAGCTTGAGAAGAATGATAAGCTTGTTATTTTTAATATCGGCGTAGGTAATAGCGTTGATTTCGATATTTTGAAGAAGCTTTCACTTAAGAGAGAAGAGCCAATTTCTGTATCATCATCTGACTTTGGTAAGCTCTTTGAGTTCCTTGGTTCTTCAAGTTCTTCTGTAGTATCTTCTGGAATGAGTGATGATGCTCTTTATAACATTAATACTGAGCCAGAAGGTGAGTCTGTTGATGTTGACGACTTCTTTAAGTTCATGGAAGAGTGATACTTATGGCAAATAAGATTGCAGCAGTTACATTAACCGGTCAAAAGCATAAGAACCGTGATATTCCATGTGAAGATTCTTCTCTCGCTATTTCTAAGAATGGCGTAGATGTTGTTGTTGTCGCAGATGGTGCTGGTAGTAAGCAGTATACTCATGCGAAGTATGGTTCTAAAGCTGCGACAGAAGCTATTGCTGAGCTTATTACTGAGCATTTTGATGCTATTTATAATGAGAATAGAGAAGCTGCTATTAAGACTATTGTTATTGCAGCAGTTCACGTTAAGTTTGCAGCACTTATTGAAGAGTTTAAGCTTGATTCTATTGAGAGACTTTCATGTACACTTCTTTTTGTGGCAGTTAAGGATAGACGTGTTATCGTAGGTCATTTGGGTGACGGACTTATTGTTAGAGTATCATCTTCAGGTGTAAGTCCACTTACAATGCCTCAGAATGATTTGGCTGGACATACATATTTCGTTACTGCTAATCATGCTGCAGATTATATGAGAGTAGTTAAGACAACTACTGATGATATTCATGCCATTGCTCTTATGTCTGATGGTGTTCAGGATTCAGTTTATGATGAGAATTCTGGTCTTGTTAAGCCGGTTGTTGCACGTATGGTCGAGACATTAAAGAATGGCAGAGAAGAAGCAGAGAAAGAAATTTCTGATATTGTTGAAAAATATATCGTAGGTGGATCTAATAATAGTGATGATTCATCGTTCGGTGTTCTTTATATTGAGAATACAGTAGCACCTAATTCACAGGGACTTCCTGGTAATGCTGATGCTTTCCCAAGAGGAACAGAGACTTTTAAGGATTTACAGATGCTTATGGTCGAAGATGTTAAGAAAGCTAAGAAAATTATTTTAGATGCTGCTAATAATGAAGCACCTTCTGAGTCAAAGGGAAATGAAGACGAAGATGAAGTTAAGAGTGCTGAAGAAAGGGTAGATACAAAAGTATCTGAGGAGCCAGTTAATGAATCAGCAAAAGATACTGATGCTGATACAAAGGCTCCAGATAGTAAGTCAGAAAGTAAACCAAAGAATACTTTGGCTATGATTATGACTGCTATTGCTGTAATTGAGTTAATTGTAATCGTTGTGTTGGCTATTAAGTGATTAATGGTTCCTGGGGAGGAAATAAAATGAACGAGAGAAAGTATGAAATACTTCCAGGTACAAAGGTACCTGATTTGAAGTCGATTATTATGGCGGCTTCTGATTTTTCTGTTTCAGGCGTTGAAGACGTTGAAGTTAAGGGAAAGAATATTTCTAATTCAAATAGTTCCAGTGGACCAGTTAAGGTTACTGGTGCAGCTGTGGATGAGCTCAATAAGCTTGGTAATCAGGTTGCTGAAGAAGAAGAGAGAGCTGCTGAAGAGAGCCGTCGTAAGATGGAAGAAATTAAGAAACAGGTTTATACTCCTGACTTAAGTGATCTTAAGAAGGCTGCAGAAGAGCAGATGACACCTGAAAAGCGTGAAGCAATTGAGAAAGAGCAGGAAGCCCTCGAGGCTGCAAGAGCAGAGGAAGCAGCAAAGCAGAAAGCTAGAGAAGAGCGTCGTATGCAGCAGCAGAAAGTTCTTGAAGAAAGCCTTGCTCGTAAAGCTGCTGAAGCAGAAGCTAAGGCTGCTAAGGAAGCTGAGGAAGAAGCTGCAAGACTTCAGGCTGAAAAGGAAGAAAAGAAACGTAAGGCTAGAGAAGAAGCTGCAGCTAGAGCTGAAGCTCGTAAGAATGAGAAGCCTGCACAGGATGAAGATTATAAGGCTTGGGTAAGAGCTAAGAAGGAAGCTGCTATGGCTGAGGCTGCAGAAAAAGAAGCTGCAACAAAGGCTTCGGAAGTTGTAGAAGACGTTGCACCTGTAGTTCAGGAAGTTGTTGAACAGCCTAAGCAGGAAGAGCCTGAAGATGAATACAAGGCATGGGTAAGAGCTAAGAAAGAAGCTGCTATGGCCGAAGCTGCAGAAAAGGCTGCTAAGGAAGCTGCAAAAGCTGCTGCAAAGGATTCTAAGCCAGAGGCAAATGTTAAACCTGATTCAAAGCCAGATCCAAAGCCAACACCTGCTGGTTCCGCTCCAATTGTTCCTGAAAGTGATGAGGAGCAGCAGACACTTGATGACTTTAGCGAGTTCCTTTAATTAGTCATTATATTGTGTTTTTAATTACGACTGTCTGATTTTTTATTAGACAGTCGTTTATTATTCGTCAAATGTGAACAAAAATGTTAATTCTCATTTATTTTTAACATATCTGTATTATTACAGGAGTATAATTAGGGTGAGGTTAGGTATGAATAAGTATATTGAATTAACATTTCGATTTAATTCGTCACATAGTAATGTCGGAGATAAGTTGGAAAGACATTTCCATACATTCTCTATGACTCTTACAATTGATTATGTTACTAAGGAAATCGAGAATACGGTTGTTCGATATATAAATGAATTTCTGAATCAATTTAATGATAAGTATCTTGATGAATTGGATTATTTTAAAGGTGTTTATCCAAGTATAGAGACAATTGGCGATTGCTTTTTTGATTCTATACAGCATTTACTTAGTAAAATGAATGTTAACCTATTGCAGTTAAGCATTTCGGATAGTCCTTTAAAAGCTTATCTTGTTGGTGACAGACTTATGCTTCCTAATCTTAACGATAATATTAGCAATAAGAATTTTGCACTTATGATGAAGTTCTTGGAGCGAAGTGGAAACTAAGGAGGCAATGTATGAAGAGATTTATAAATAAGTTATTTGTTGCAACTATTACATCTGCCATGGTTTTTTCTTCTTTGACAGGAATTGTTTTAGCTGATAATGGTGCTAATCCATCATCTTCAATTGTAATTGATGGTTTGTATGATGATTGGAATAATGTACCAGTTCAGGAGATTACATATACAGGATACAATGGTACAGATATTCATGTTGGTCAGATTTATACTGATGGTGAGTATATGTATGTACACTTTAAGGTAAGTGATTTGTATTCATCAGAAATGCCTTTAGGACAGTTTTATTTAACTGTTAATGGTGTTACACAGGAAATGCATATTTTCCCAGATAATAATTTCTGGGGTAGTGTTAACCAGGGTAATCCAGGATCTTTTAATAACTTATCAGTAGGCGTAAGAGGTCAGGCAACTAATTGGCAACCAACTACTTTGGCTGGTGAGTGCATCCTTAATTGTTATAATGCACCTTGGTATTCTGGAAATGATAAAAAGGGATCAGAATTTGAGTTTAAGGTGAAATTAGAAGATGTGGCTAATGCATATGGTACACATCCTGAGTCCATGGGCACAATAACAATTACCAATACATCTTTGGGTACAGAAGGCGTATCTATTGCTGGCACTCCTACTGGTCCAATTATTGGTGTTGCAATAGGCTCTATTATTGCTATGGGCGGCGCTTATGTCGCATTAAAGAGGAAGAATACGGAAACTTTGGAAAAGTCATAAGATTTCCGTAGATATTAGTATGAGAATAATACTTATATTATTTATATTATTGTGGATTTATATTCTTTCTGTGCTATATAGATCCAAGAATAGTTTTTTCTATTATCTAGTTGGAAGCGTTGGTTTATTTACTTTTTCAATGATAATTATAGAGCCTTTTGCTGTGCCTATTTTACAGAAAAATGTAGCTGCGGTAGCAGGTGTGATAGGTGATTTAACAGGAATTTATTCGTCTTATTTTAATTCTGGAATTCTTTTTATTTCTCATAATGCCACGAATCTATCTTTGTTTATTGATTTTGAGTGTTCTGGTGTTATTGAAATAATTGCGTTCATTTCTTTGTTAGCATTCTTTGGTATTTACGATATATATGAGCGTGTGATTATAGGATTTGTAGGAACTATTATGATATTTGTCTTTAATGTTTTAAGGATATTTATTATTTGTATTTCTGTATATATAGGTGGTATGAATATCTATTTTGTGGCACATACCATCATTGGTAGATTGTTCTTTTATGTGTGCACAGTATTTTTATATTTTTATGTGTTTACTAAGTCTCAAATTATAAGACAAAAGTTAGGAGGTATTAAGCATGACAATACTTAATCACTTCTTTCATAGCGAAATTATATTTTGGGCAGCTTGGATAATCATACCTGTGATAATGGAAATTATTCCTACTATAGGTAACTTTTTTATATTGCTTTATAAAAGAACTGTTGTAAAAAACAAAACTGAAAATCTAGCTACTCCAGAGATAACAGTTATTATTCCTATTTATAATTCTGCCGACACATTAAGAAACTGCATAAAGTCCGTATATGACTGTAATTATCCTAATGATAAGTTGATGGTTCTTCTTGCAAATAACGAGACTAAGGATAATAGCTTTGAAGTATTTAAAGAATGCCAGTCGGAATTTAGTGACTTAAGAATGAGTTGGATTAACGCACAGCAGGGTAAGTCTAAAGCTTTAAATCTTGCTCTTTTTAACGCTGAAGGCGTATACGTAATTCATATAGATAGTGATGGTGTTCTAGAAAAGTCTGCTTTATATAATATGATTCGTTTCTTTGAGACACATCCTGATATTCATTGCGTCACAGGTACAGTACTAACTAACCCTGAATTAATCGACGATACAAAAGGATTCTTCAAACGCTTATTTCGTAAAATGGAGTTTGGAGAATATTGTCAGGCCTTTTTATCAGGTCGTAATTTTCAGTCTGAATTAAATAGTGTATTTACAGTTTCTGGTGCTTTTTCTGGTTTTAGAAGATCCGCTATTATGAAGACTGAACTTTATAACTTCGAGACTTTATGTGAAGATACTCACGTAACATTTCAAATTAGAGATAACTTGAAAAAGAGAGTTGCACTTTGTAGTGATGCGATATTTTTTGTAGATCCTATTGAAGACGTAAACAGATTGTATGTTCAAAGACAGAGATGGCAAATAGGTGAGCTTGAAGTATTGCATATGTTTAGAGATGAAAAAGCTATGAACATAGGAAGTCATTACTTAAGGGATTTTGTAGTAAGACTTGTTGTGTTTGATCATACTTTTGCATTTCCTAGAATGATTTGGTATTTCGCATTACTTGCCTTGGCTTTGATTAACTATCCTTTAAGACTGATTGTAATTTCAGTTATTTTGCTTTTTATCCTTTATAGTATTGCAAATTTGCTTTTGCATATTTGTATTACTATGTTTCTTAAGGACTTTAAGGAATTGCGAAGATATTACTTTAGAAAGTGGTATTTAATATTCCTTCTTCCAATATTTAATTTTATTACGTTCTGGTTCAGATTTGCAGGAATTATTAACTCTATATATCAGACGGAAAGAGTGTGGACTACACGTAATTTTACACAGGAAAGAAACGATTTTATCGAAGTAATCAGGCATGATTTTTCAATATGTATGAATTTTATAAATAGAATAAGAATGCATGTTAACGATTCAGAATCTTAGTTAGTAGTAGTTATTGAGGGTTAAAGATGGCAAGAAATAGAAAAAGAAACATGACTAGTGAAAACCGTATGGGAACGGTTTTTATTGGTGTAATTATATTTATTATATTGGTTTCTTACTTTATCTATTATGAGATGAATTCTAATTTGGAGAGAGTAAAAAACTTGTATATTAATGAGCAAACTCATACCGTTAGTTTGCTAAGAAATTATGCTATGGAAAAAGAATCTGAAGGTATAGTTGGTCAAGACTTGGTGCAGTATCTTCCAAGTGTTTATGACGCTAGTGGTGATAATTTCCTAGTATATGAGGAGAATGGTGAAATTCTTTTTGCCAAAACTATTATGGCTACTGATTCTCTCGGTCAGCTTCGTAATTCTGAATTATATTGGGAAGAACTTAATAAGCAGGAACTTGTTATTTCATCTGAGAGTTGGGATAGAGAAGACGTTCATTGCACCATTTATATAGTTACTTTGGAGCAGAGTATTTATCAGAAGACTAACCTTAACAAACATTCACAATTTGTATTTATGGCGACAGTATTGTTATGTGTTGTGCTGTTCAGTTTATTAATTACTTACGTCGGTGTTCTTAATAGAACTGAGCGTAGTTTGGCGGATACTTCTACAAAGCTTAAGGAGAGTAATAAGAATATAGAAAATTATATTCAAATGAATCAAGACACTCATATTGTTGATGATGAAAAGTTTGAAACAAAGTATAGGAGTATGAATCAGTTTTATGATCCTTCAGTACTTCGTAACCTATTATCCAAATCTAATGAGGGCGATTTAAAACCAGTTTATCTAGTAATTATTAATTTTAAAATGTTTTCTAGATACTATTCATTAGGTGAAATATCTGATTTTGCTGCTGTAATAATGAGTGCTATTAAGTATAGAGAACTTCTTTTCGAACTTCGTAAAGGAACATTTGGCGTTGCTATTTATCACAGCTCAGATTCAGAGGCTAGACTTAGAGCAGAATCTTTTATTAGTCTTCTTAATAAACATAATAAGGAAAAGAAGATTTTCGAAGGTTTTACATATGACATTGAGGTATTAGGTGCAGGTGAAGATGCTCCTATAGAAGATTTCGAGAAAGTAATGGAGAAAGTTGAGGGTTAAGAGATGCCATATAGACAGTATAAATTTAAGTTTTATCTCAATTCTAGTCACTCTATTATTAAAGATGGCGTGCTTCGTGATAAGCACCCTCATACTTGGGAGATTTCACTACACATAGTTAATATTAGAAAAGAGTTTGTTCCTTTTGGAAAAATTGAGAAAAGTGTAGAGGAGTATTTTAGCTTATACCAGAATAAGTACCTTAATGAGATTAAGCCTTTTGACGTAGTAAATCCTACTTTGGAAAACATGGCTGATTATTTTAAGGATGGGTTATCTAAGATACTAAATGATCTTGGATGGGTGTTAATTCTTCTTGAAATGAGTGAGACCCCGTCGCGTACATATGTAATAAGTCTTTTGGATGACGTGGAGCTATCAGAAGACCAAACTATTAATGCATTTACAGATTTATTTTTGGAAAGACTAAAGAAGGGTAATAATGGATAAAAACAATAACAAATTGTTTAGCATGCGTAATCTTAAGTGGTATATAGCACCACTTATTATGGCCGTGTGCGTTTTTATTTATTTAACTGATAGAGGTCATATTCCTTCCGGTTCTGATGTGTGGGGCCATGTTTATAAAGCGGATTATCTTTATAAGCAAGTGAAGTCTGGAAAAATATATCCGTTATTTGATATGTACTGGTATAACGGAATGGAGACCTTCCGTTATTGGGGACCACTTTCTTATTTTTACTACATAATTAGCTTTTTCATCGCAGGTGGCAATATAAATGTGGCATATAGAATTTTTGTCGCATCTGTTTTCTTTTTTGGTGGCATACCATGGGTGATGCTTGGTATAAAAACTAATAAGAAAGCACTTGGTTCTATTATTGGCGCCATGTGGTTTATGATGCCTGATAATGTGCACATATTAATAGCTTTTGGTAATGTGCCTCAGATTTTTTCCACAGTATTAATTCCATATTTAATTTTGTTTATATGGATTTACACACGTGACAAAAACAAAAAAGCAGCAATAGGACTTGTGGTTATGATGGCGTTATTAACCATTACGCACCTTATGATTACTGCTATTGTTGGTGTATCTACTTTTGTTTTCCTATTGATTGATTCCATCTGGACCAAAGAGTATGTAACTAAAATCAAAGTCCTGATATACATGGTTTTAGGTATTGTATGTATGGGTATATGGATGATACCAGCAGTTACAGGTGGAGTTATAGGAGCTTCATCTTCATCTACTACTGATGGCGGTGCTATTTTTGTTAGTGAACTATCTATATCTCTTAATCCAATTACTAGATTTATATACGGATATACCTATTTTTATATTGGATTGGCGTTAATAATTGTATGTGTATTTGCACTTATTGCTTCTGATTCTAAGTATAAGGCAGGATTTGTATTTTTGCCTTTGATTGTAATTCTTTCAACACCAGATGCATTTGAATTAATAGTAAAGCTCCCACTTGGTGGTCTTTTCTGGATGGAAAGATTTTTGCCTATAGCGTATGCATATTTTCTTATGTCAATTTTTGAATGGAAGCATATTAAAAATAAATATCTTGGAATTATAGTTGCTCTTATTCTTATTGATATAGTACCTTTTGGTTCTTTTGAGTTTAATCAGCATGTATATCAAGATGATTGTTATTACGACACACAGATGGTAAATAAGCACACTATTAAGCGTTCGAGCGTATTAGATTTAAGTAGCTACGGTCCTTATATGTCTTATGCAATTCCTGATAGTGACAAACTTTATACTTTTGGATGGGCTTGGCAGGGCGCTACTACTGCGGATAACATCATGCTTGTAAATGATGCATTAGAAAATGAACACTATAATTATGTGTTTGATCGTTGCCTAGAACTAGGTGATGATACCGTATTAATTAGAAAGAGTGCTATCCCACCATATGCTTGGGGTAAAGTGTTTGATGCGGCAATTCATTGTAATTATGGGTTAGTAGACGAAAGTGAGACTGCATATGTGTTCCGCCTTAATAGTTTGCCAGAGGATTACGACGGCTTTTTTGGAACAATAGCGGACTATCGTGGAATATCAATTGGTTATTATGCAGCTACCATGACTACTGCGTATCCGTCTTTTATTTTGGGAGATAGTATTTATATTGATGATTACACAGTGGAAGAATTGACTAAGTATGACACAGTCTTTTTGACTGGCTTTGAATACAATGATAAAGATTCAGCAGAGGATATCGTCAATCAAGTCGCTAATAGTGGCACTCGTGTAATTATTGATGCTTCCCATATGCCTACAGATCCTCGTAATAGACAGGAGTACTTTATGGGTGTTCTGGCATCAGATGTAAACTTTAGTTATAGTTATCCTTTATTGTCTGTTAATGGTACTACAATTAATCCTATGGATTTTTCTTCAGATAATGCGAACTTTAAAACCAAATATATAAGCGGCGTTGATAATGAGCTTGGTACATTTGTATTAGGTAATAAAACACTATGTTTCCTAGGAACCAATAATACTAATGAAAATGTATATTTCCTTGGATTAAACATTATGTATCAAGCTGTTGATGTGAATGACCAGGGCTTGTTTATGCTTCTTGATGACTTGTTACTAATAGGTCATGATGAATTGCCTAAGCGTGAAATAGTTCCAATTGATGTTACATATGATTCAGAAGGATTAAAAATAACATCTTCCAAAGACAACGTAAATACAGCTATATCTTTTTCAGATGTATTTGCGAATGATAACGGTAATAAGCTAAAGTCTCAGTTTAACTTGCTAGTTGTAGATGAAGGTACAACTAATATTACTTATAAATATTCTGATTTTAGCCTAGGGTTAGTAGTTAGCTGTGTCGGAATCGTCGCAGCCGTAGTACTAATCTATATTGATAAAAGAAGAAGTATTAGTAATTAAAGGAAAGCAGCTACGAGAGCGATATAAAGCACATCAATAAAAAGTGCACATCCGATAATTACACCCCAAGTCATAGGAACAGAGAAACCAATTCTTTTCTTAAGGTGGTCATGAATAGGTGTAGTTACGTTCTTGAGGATAATAATCTTTTTATGTGTAAGACGACCGATAGTAATCTTTAAGATGGAAAGACCGCCATCAATAAGGAATGGAAGTCCAACGATAAGGTAAGCAAAAGGAATGCCCATGTACATTGCATAAAAAGCAATAAAGAAACCAATTGCACGAGATCCTGCGTCACCCATGAGCATTTTGCTTGGGAAGTGATTGAACCATAGATAAGGAATAAGTACTGCAACAAGAATAAGACCAGAAACAGCCTTTGTGCTATCAAATCCATTTACCATGGAACCAGTGATTGTAAGTGTAATTATAGTAAATACTGAAAGTGTTCCGGAAAGACCATCAACACCGTCAGTAGCGTTAGTGGCATTAATGCTAACGATAAAAAGAATAGCGGCGAGAATAGCGTAGATTACGGAAGGAATCTCAAAAGAAGCACCTCCGAGTGAAATGGAAACCTCACTTCCATAACAAGCAACAAAGACAATAGCGCCAACAATAGCGATACCGAAGTCAAGTGCGCCCTTGATGTACTCGCCCCAAGCTGCAGCTGATCTGTCGTCAAGGAAACCACATATCATGGAAGCTACTACAAGGAGCATGCTTACGATAAATCCCCAGGAGTGCTCACCAGCAATAAGGGCAACAATTGCAAATACCAAAACGAAATAAAAACCAACACCAGTTGGCTTTCCGATATTTACCTCAGAACCAGCAGCAAACTTACGGCCTCTATCGTGCCCCAAAAGTTTACCTCCGAAAGGCATAAACTTAAGTGCGGCAAAAGTACCAGCAGCTGCAATAATCATGAAAATAGCTATATATAATGCGTCAGGCATAATCAACCTCGTGTAATATTAATATTTATAAATCTACGACATTATACAAAAAAATGCTATAATTCAACAGATAAAGTAATTAATTAGTAAAAAGGGAGACTTTTTATGGATCATAAGTCAAATATTGCATCTACTATCGCAGAAATTACTGGCCTTGATAAAGAGCAGGTTTATAAGTTAATTGAAATTCCACCACAGTCCGATATGGGTGATTATGCTTTCCCATGTTTCGTGCTTGCTAAGACACTTCGCAAGGCACCTCCAATGATTGCTACTGACCTCGCAGCTAATGAGAAGTTTGCAGATTCTAGCATCTATACAGTAAAGAATGTTGGTCCTTACCTTAACTTTTTCGTAGATCGTGGTTTTATGGCCGCAGATACTATTGCTACAGTTAACGCAGCTGGTGATAACTATGGTGCTGATAATGAGGGTGAAGGTAAGAATGTTATCGTAGAGTATTCTTCTCCTAACATTGCTAAGCCTTTCCACGTAGGTCACGCTTTCACAACAATTCTTGGTAATTCCCTTGCAAGAACTTATAAGAAGCTTGGCTACAATGTAGTTCGTATGAATCACCTTGGTGACTATGGTACACAGTTCGGTAAGCTTATCACTGCTTATAGACTTTGGGGTGATGAGGATGCACTTGCTGAAGATCCAATCAAGGAGCTTCTTAGAATTTATGTTAAGTTCCATGAAGAAGAGAAGAATGATCCATCTCTTACTACAGATGCAAGAGAGAATTTCAGAAAGCTCGAGAATGGTGAAGAGGAAGAGTACAAGCTTTGGAAGAGATTCCGTGATGAGTCTCTTGTAGTGTTTGAGAAGCTCTATAAGAGAATGGGCGTAGAGTTTGATAACTATAATGGTGAGTCTTTCTATTCTGATAGAATTCCAGCAGTAGTTGATATGCTTCGTGAGAAGAACCTCTTAGTGGAGTCTGAGGGAGCTCAGGTAGTAATGCTCGATGAGTATAACCTCCCACCATGTATCATTCTTAAGTCTGACGGAACAACTATTTATGCTTCCCGTGACCTCGCTGCTGTTCTTTATCGTAATGAGACATATAATTTTGATAAGAATATTTATGTAGTAGGTATTCCACAGGCACTTCACTTTAAGCAGGTATTCTCCGTACTTAAGAAGGCTGGCTACGAGTGTGCTGATGACTGCGTACATGTAGGTTTTGGTCTTGTTAAGTTTAAGAACATGAAGTTCTCCACAAGAGAAGGTAATGTTGTTCTTCTTGAGGACCTCATCAATGAGTCTGTAAGCAAGGTAAGAGAAATCATTGCTAAGAATGCTCAGGATAGAGGCGATGATATGTCTGATGAAGAGATTGATAATATCGCAGAGAAGGTTGGTATTGGCGCAGTAGTTTATACATATGTTAAGTCAGGACGTGAGCGTGATATCGTATTCTCTTGGGAGGATATGCTCGACTTTAATGGTGATACAGCTCCTTATCTTATCTACACATATGCACGTACACGTTCTATCCTCCGTAAGGCAAAGGATCAGGGCTTCGAGCCAAGCTGTGATAAGGAAATTCTTTCTAAGCTTACTACAGATGATGAGTATGAGCTTATTAAGTCTATTGGTGATTTCCCAGAGGCAGTAAAGAAGGCATCTACAACTTATGAGCCATTTATGATTTCACGTCAGATTTCTCTTATCGCTAGAAACTTCAATCGTTTCTATAACAACTCCAGAATTCTTGGAGCAGATTCAGAGGATCTTACACGTGCTCGTCTCGCAGCTTGTGAGGCTGTATGTGCTACTTTGAAGTCTGGTCTTGACCTTCTTGGAATTGATGTAGTGGAGAAGATGTAATATGTACGAAGTTGGCCAGGAGTTAATGCCATTTTTTAAGGATATTAAGTATGTTCGTCCTAGCGTGGAAGAATTTACTGAGGTTGTTCGTAGAGTAAGACTTAAACTCATGACTTCTCAAGACCCAGAGCAGGCCTATGAGGCAATCATGGAGTATGAGCATCAGATAAGTAAGTTCGATACGGCATTTGCTCTTTGCATGATTCTTCATGACTTAGATACATCTAATGAGTTTTATACAGATGAGTTAGATTTCTACGATGAAGCTAACCCAGCTATTTCTGAGCTTTCTTCTGCAGTTCTTACTGGTATTTTGAACTGCCCATGTAGTGATCAGCTTCGAGAGAAGTATGGTGACATGATTTTTAAGAAGGCTATTAATCAGAAGGAAATTATTTCTAAGGAAGTTCTTGATGATCTTGCCAAGGAATCATCCCTTGAGAATGACTATTCTCAGATTCAGTCTGAGGCAGAGATTTTCTTCCGTGGTAAGACTTTGAATCTTTCACAGCTCGCAGCATACCTCGAGTCTACTAACCGTCGTGTGCGTCGTGATGCCCATGCAGTACTTGATAAGTACTATATGGAAAAGAAAGAGACTTTTGACAAGATTTATGATGATATGGTCAAGGTCAGAACTACAGTAGCTAAGAAGCTTGGCTATAAGAACTTTACTGAGCTTGGTTATAAGCGTATGGAACGCTATGACTATACAGCAGAAGATGTAAAGAAGTTCCGCGATAATGTTGTAAAGTACATTGTTCCAATTACAACACAGATTAGAAAGCTCCAGAAGGAAAGACTTGAGGTGGATAATCTTATGTTCTATGACCTTCCATGCCTTTTCCGTAAGGGTAATCCAGTACCTATCGTGCCAGGTGAAGGTTATGAGCGTGTTGCAGGTGATTTCTTTAATAGAATTTTTGGCGTTGACCCAAGCTTTTTTGACGTGCTTTCTGAGCATGGTTTTACAGACCTTTTGTCACGTAAGGCAAAGTCTACTGGTGGTTACTGCATGTACTTAGAGGATTACGCTATCCCATTTATTTTCATGAATGGTAATGGTACTGCTGATGACGTAGCTACTATCGTGCATGAGGGTGGACATGCGTATGCAGCTATCAAGAGTGCAGAGGTTTCTCCTTTCGTAGAGTGCCTTTCTCCAACACTTGAGACATGTGAGATTCACTCCACATCTATGGAGTTCTTGTCATATCCTTACATGGAAATGTTCTATGGTGATAAGGCAGATCAGTATCGTGAGCTTCACATGACACAGGCGCTTTTGTTCTTGCCTTATGGCTGTATGGTAGATGAGTTCCAGCATATTGTATACGATAATCCTGATATGACTCCAGATGAGCGTCACGCTGCTTGGAAGGCATTAGAGGAGAAGTATCAGCCTGGTATTAACTATGATGAGGATCATCCTTTCCACGCTATGGGTGGTGCATGGATGAAGAAGGATCATATCTTTACTACACCTTTTTATTATATTGATTACTGTCTTGCACATATTTGTGCTTTGCAGCTTTGGGATGAGTCCCGTGAGGATGTTAAGAGTGCACTTGCTAAGTACAACATTCTCTGCGAAATAGGTGGTACAGATACTTTCCTTAAGCTTATTAATCAGGCAGGACTTGAATCACCATTTGATACAGGAGTTATGAAGAGACTTGCATTCTCTGCTTGTCGTTTTCTTGAGTTATGAGATTACCTGAAGAATTTTTAGCTAGAATGAAAAATCAGTTGGCAACTTCCGGAGTACCTGAAGAGGGTTTCTGGGAGAGCTTTGACGAAGTTCCACTTAAGGGCCTTCGTCTTAATCGCATGAAAGTAAATGCTGACGAATATAAGGACGTTTTAGCAGACCTTGGTGAAGGCGTAGATAAGGTATCATGGTGTGCGTCAGGCTTTTATACTACAGCAGAAGCTGCAGGTAATGACCCATATTATCACGCAGGTGTTTACTATCCACAGGAACCATCTGCAATGCTTCCTGCTGAAGTTATGGCAGCTAAGCCAGGAGATAAAGTTTTGGACCTTTGCGCTGCGCCTGGTGGTAAGGCGTGTCGTCTAGGTGAGGACTTAAAGGGCGAGGGTCTTCTTATTGCTAATGAGATTTCTGAGAACCGCGCGAAAGCACTTCTTCGTAATATCGAGCGCATGGGAATTAGTAACTGCGTTATTTTAAATGAGACTCCAGAAAAGCTTGCTACAAGGTTCGGAGGCTTTTTCGATAAGATTCTTGTTGATGCACCTTGTTCTGGTGAGGGTATGTTCCGCCGTGACCCAGCTGCGACAAAGAGCTGGGAAAAGTATGGTCCTGCTCAGTGCATGGAGCTTCAGTATGGCATTATCGAAGCTGCACACCTTATGCTTAAAGCTGGTGGCGAGCTTGTTTATTCTACTTGTACTTTCTGTGATGGTGAAGATGAGATTCAGATTGCTGAATTTATCAAGAGACATCCTGAATATAGTGTAATTGCTCATCCAGAGTTGGAGGGTGTTACTCACGCTGGTAATGATTCTATCCTTCCAGGTTCAATGCGTATCTGGCCTCACTTAACAAGAGGTGATGGACATTTCTGTGTGCATCTTAAGAAGAATGAAGATGCATTAGTAGAAGAAAGCGAGCTCGAGAAGATTCCTTCTTATAAGCGTAAGAGAAATGATAACTATGGTTTTGGTAAGTCTCGTGAGGCTCTTTTTGACTTTGTTAAGTCTATTCTTACTAAGGAAGCAGCAAAGAAATTTAAAGATGACAATAACGATAATTTTGTGCTTCACTCAGGTAGAGTTCATCTTCTTAATGTGGAGGAAAGACTTTTTAATGGTCTTAAGGTAGTAAAACTTGGTCAGTATCCTGGAGAAATTAAGAATACTTCAGTAGAGCGTATTTTTATTCCATCCCATTCTTTGGCTTTGGCAATTAATTATGAGGATATTCGTGAGGATTCTGTAGTTAGTCTTAGTCGTGATGATGAGAGACTTATTAGATATCTTAAGGGTGAGACAATAATCGTCAATTTTGAAGAGTATCCTGAACTTAAGAAAAAAGGTACGGTTATAATCGCTGTAGGTAAGTATCCTTTAGGTTTTGGCAAGATTACTGGTGATGGCTCTATTAAGAATCAATATCCAAAAGCTTGGCGATTAGTTTAAAATATTGCTTTTTTCTCTTAATCTTAGAAATAGATATATAGACATATAGGTATCTTATTTTATACAATTCTATTGGAATTTTTAGGGATAAGGTATTTATATGAAACGAATTATTTCATTGCTACTAAGTACAATGATTGTACTTTCTGTATTTTTGTTTTCAGGGAAGTCCGCTATGGCGGCAGAACAAAATGATGTATCAAGTTTTGTCACTAGAATGTATAGTGTCTGTCTTGATAGAGAACCAGATCCAGCAGGATTAAATGACTGGACAAGTAAACTTGTAAATCATGAGGCCACAGGCGTATCTGCAGCATATGGTTTTATTTTTTCAGGTGAGTTCCAGAATAAGCAGTGCACAAATGAGCAGTATGTAACTTATATGTACAGTGCTTTCTTTGGAAGAACACCTGATCCAGATGGATTAAATACTTGGGTTACCCTTCTTAATAATGGAGCATCTAGAGAGTTTGTATTCTGTGGATTTGCTAATTCCGTAGAGTTCGATAATCTTTGTAAGTCTTATGGCATTATTAGAGGTTTCCATATTGAAGGACAGAACTTTGTTCAGGTTGGTATGGTTAATCTCTTTGTTGAGAGACTTTATAACGAAGTTCTTGGCAGATCTTGTGATAGTCAGGGAATGGCAGATTGGACAACACTTTTAGTAAATCGTACATATTCTGGTTCCCAGGTAGCTGCAGGATTTGTATTTTCAGAAGAATTTACTAACAAGCATTTGTGCAATAGTTGTTATCTTGATACTTTGTATCAGGCATTTATGGGAAGAAGTGCAGATAGTGCGGGTAAGTCCACATGGATGGAACTTCTTAATAATGGAATGAGCCGTGAAGATGTATTTAACGGGTTTGCTGGTTCAGCAGAATTTAATAGAATTTGCGATTCTTATGGCATCAGTAACGGTACGATGACATTTGTAGGTGCTGGTACTTATGCATCTGGTAGTTGTACTAGATGTGGTGTAGTTAACCCTATTATTACGCCTGCGCCAAGTAATACAAGCAATTCTAGCAACCCAGGCACATCTGGTAACTCTAGTTCTTCAAATCCAACGCCATCTGCAGGTAATGGAAACGTTTCTATTACACCTACAGCGACTCCTACACCAACCTCTACACCAGAACCTTATCATATAGAATCAAGATATGGTTTTACACGCTGTTATGATAATGATGGTGTAATGCAAAAAGGATGGATAAAGCTAGACGATAACTGGTATTATTTTTCTCTATATGATGGAGATATGTATACTGGATGGCATGTAATTAATGATTCTACATACTATTTTAATAGCAATGGTGTCATGAAGACAGGCTGGCTGAAAGATAACAGTCATTGGTATTTCTTTAATTTAACATCAGGTAAGATGAGTACTGGTTGGGTTTCATATAATGATAAATGGTATTATTTCAACGATGATGGTCGTATGGTATATGGAGAGCAAACCATAAAAGGTAAGGATTATTACTTTGATGAAACAAATGGAAATGCTCGTACTGGTTGGGTAAAGGGTAATTTTGATGAATATTACTACTATGACCCTGATAGTTATGTTCGACTTACTGGTTGGCTTAAATATAATGGTTCATGGTATTATCTTTCTCCTGAAATGGCAGTAGGTATCGTATCAATTAAAGGTAGTTCTTACTGTTTTGATGAAGATGGTAAGATGGTTACTGGTTGGGTGGATAGAGGATACGGCGAATGGTCATACTTTGAGCCTTCTACTGGTAAGCAAATTAGAAATCAATGGTATGAAATTAATAATGTGATTTATCACTTTGATGATTGGGGTTATCTTGATACAAAAAAGTATGTAGATGGATATTGGGTCGATAAAAATGGTCACAGAAAAACAGGGTGGATACATATTAATGATGGTCAACCTAATGCTCATTGGGAGTATCTTGATCCTGTAACACATACCCTAGCTACTGGTTGGCGTGAGATTGATGGTAAAATCTATCACTTTGGATATGATCGAAATGATGGAATAAATGATAATGTAATGAATACTGGACTGACAACTTTAATGAATGGATCTGGTCATTTAACCACTTACTATTTTGGAGAAGATGGTGCAGCTCAAAAAGGAATGATTGAAATAGATGGAATATTATTCTATTATGGCGATAATTATGAAAGATGTTTTCATGAGTGGGTATTCTATAATGGTAATTGGTATTTTATAGATTCTTTCGGAATGGTTTCTAAGGACACAACTATTATGGGATATTATTGCGGTCCAGATGGAATCTGTTATGATTATCCAGGTTAATATATTGATAAATATTAAAAGGAACTAAACATATGAGATTTATTATCGCTACAGGTAACAAAGATAAGGTTAGAGAAATTAATGAGATTTTGGCTGGAACTGAGTTTGAGGCAGTTTCTATGAAAGAGGCTGGTTTTAACCCAGAGATAATTGAGGATGGCTCCACTTTTAAGGAGAACGCACTTATCAAGGCAAAGGCAGTGCATGCACTTTGTAATGAGTACGTTATGGCTGATGACTCTGGCCTTTGTATTGATGCCCTTGATGGCGCACCTGGTATTTATTCCGCACGTTTTTGTGGTGAGGATTCTACTTACCCTGAGAAGTTTGCCAAGATTAACGAAATGCTTGAGGGTGTTCCAGATGATAAGAGAACTGCACACTTTACTTGTGCAATTGCTGTTGTTAGACCTGATGGTAGTTCCTTTACTGTAGAGGAGTACTTTAATGGTGTGCTTCTTAAGGAGCCTCAGGGTGAGAATGGTTTTGGTTATGATCCTATTTTCTTTGTGCCAGAATATAACATGACTTCTGCAGAAATGAGCATTGACCTCAAGAACAGCATGAGCCATAGAGGTAAGGCACTTCGCCTAATGGTTGAAAAGCTCCTCGAAAAGTGATAATATTTCCTTCTGCGAACAACTGTCCACGTAGGGTGGACTGTTACAGATAAAAATACATGCTTTGTGGGAGGTTTTTTATGGACGAGACAACTGAATATTATCTTGTTGATAAGAAGGTTCTTCCAGAGGTTTTCCTTAAAGTAATGGAAGTAAAGCAGCGTATTAATACAGGTGAGTCTGTATCTGTTAATGAGGCTGTTCGTAAGACGGGTTTATCTCGTAGTGCTTATTATAAGTATAAGGATTCTGTGTTGCCTTTCTATGAGGCAACTAATGGTAAGAAGGTTACTTTCCTTATTAAGGTAGAGAACTTTCAGGGGATTTTGTCATCCATCCTTAATGTTATTTCTCAGTCTAGAGCTAATATTCTTACTATTAACCAGAACATTCCTGTTAATGGTCTGGCTGATATTTCTATTTCTCTTGAGACAGTATCTATGTATGGTTCTGTCGAGGATATTATGGCTGATGTTAAGAGAATTGCCGGAGTTAGAAGCTGTACTGTATTAAGCAGAGAATAAATTGTTTTTAATAGTTTGGAGGATATATAAATGATTAACATTGCGATTCTTGGATTTGGTGTAGTTGGTGGCGGTGTTGCCGAAGTTATTACAATGAACCAGGAGAAGATTGATGCTCACCTTGGAGAGCCAATCAGAGTTAAGAAGATTCTTGACCTTCGTGAGTTCCCAGATAGCCCATATAAGGATCTTGTAACTCATGACGATAAGGAAGTATTTGATGATCCTGAGATTTCTGTTGTAGTAGAGACAATTGGTGGCGCTCGTATCGCTTATGAGTTTACTAAGAGAGCTTTGTCTCTTGGTAAGAGCGTTGTTACATCTAATAAGGAGCTTGTTGCTACTCACGGCGTAGAGCTCATGCAGATTGCTAAGGAACATAACTGTCTTTACCTTTATGAGGCTGCAGTAGGTGGTGGTATTCCAATTATTCGTCCACTTCACAGATGTCTTGCAGCTAACCGTGTAGTCAGAATCGCTGGTATCGTTAACGGTACTACAAACTACATTCTCACAAACATGAGAGTAGCTGGTATTTCTTACGATGAGGCTCTTTCTCAGGCTCAGGCAAATGGTTATGCAGAGCAGAATCCAGCAGCAGATGTAGATGGTATTGATGCACAGCGTAAGCTTTCCATCCTTTCTTCTATTGCAATGGGTGGTCTTTATGTAGCTCCATCTGAAATCAACACAACAGGTATTTCTGCTATTACTCTTGATGATATTAACTTTGCAACTAAGATTGGTTGTGGCATTAAGCTTCTTGCTGTATTCCTTAATGATGATGGTTATGATATGCCAGCTGCTTATGTTGCACCTCACTATGTATCTAAGAAGTCAATGCTTGCTCCAGTAGAGGATGTATTTAACGGAATTATCGTAGAAGGTAATGCTCTTGGTGAGGCTATGTTCTATGGTAAGGGTGCTGGTAAGCTTCCTACAGCTTCTGCAGTAGTAGGTGATATCCTCGAGGCTGCAATGCCACCTGAGAAGAATTCCACAACAAAGAACTGGTTCGCAGGTGAGGAAGGAAAGCGTGTAACAGCTGAGTATTCTGATATTGTTGTTGATATCGTAATTAAGGCTGCTAGTGGTAAGGCAGAGGCTCTTAAGGCAGCTTGCGCTAAGTACGAAAACGAAATCGTTTGCGACGACAGTGAGGCCACTGCTATAATTGTTAAGAGAATTACTACTAAGGACATTGATGCACTTGTTGCTTCAGTGGATGGTAAGTGGCTCCACTACATGGCATAAATAAAAGAGGGGAACTATGATTCCAAAGTATGATTTTGACAATTCATACGATATAGACCAGACTTCTCTTGACCGAAATGTTCTTAATACTAAGGATATGAATGAGAAGACAGGGTTTATAGTAAAAACAGATGAAGCTAAGCGTGCTGCTGCTAGAAGTAGTCGTTATGAGTCTGTGGAATTTACTGAGCGTTCCGTTGATTTTACTGAGCCTTTTGAGGACGAGGAGTTACTTTCTGGTCGTGTAAAGCCAACTGTTGCTGGCTACTACAACACAGGCTATGATGGTTCACCTAATGTATATAATCCAACACATGACAAGATGACTGGTAGAGGCAATGTTTCTTTCGCTAAGAAAGAAGCTTCCAGTGAACCACTTCCTAAGGAAGCATACGGTTCTCCTGAGTTTTTCAAGAACCCAGTTGATTTAGCTATTGCATGTGTAGCCCTCGCTGTATTTGTAATTGTAGAACTTATTATTTTGTATTTTGTTTTGTTTAAGTGATTTATGAATTTTGTTCCTGATGGCACTATAATGTGCGGTTTTTATGAGTGTAAAGAATGTGACATGCGCTATCTTGATACTAAGATAGTTCCTAGAATGATGTGTCCATATTGTGGTAAAGAAGTTGATATGGAAATTGGTCCTGACGACGAGATGCCAACAAATATGGAAACTGCTGTCTTGCTTGATGTTATTGAGGGTGAGGAAGACGTAGCTAGAATGGACGTGCTTCTTAATACAGCCTTCGACAATAGTGACGATTCCTGGATTTAATTTATCAGTAGATAATTATTGACTATGTTATAATAAACACGTTCCCAAAAATTTAATAAAGGATGTGTGTATTATGAAGTACTCAATTTGGATTACTGGAGCTTCCGGTAAGATTGGTAGTCGACTCGTAAAAATACTTAAGGCAGACACAGATAACCGTGTTGTTGCTACTGACACAGATGTTGATATCACTGATATTAACGAAGTTATTTCCGCAGCTGATATTTATAAGCCAGATGTAATTATTAACTGTGCTAGTATTTCTGATGCTAAGTATTGCGAAGATAACATGATTGAAGCCTTTCGCGTAAATGCTCTTGGTGCTCGTAACCTTGCCATGGCTTCCCGTAAGCATAACTGCAAGATTATTCATCTTTCTACAGATGATGTCTTTGAGGGTAAGAAGAGCGACCGCCAGACAGAGTTTGATGACACACAGCCTATTTCTGTATATGGTAAAAGTAAGCTTGCTGGAGAAGGCTTTGTAAGAGAGCTTAACCCTAAGCACCTTATCGTAAGATCTTCTTGGGTATATGGTATTGGTAGGGGTGATTACTTTTCTTATGTAAAATCTATGGGTGAATCAGGAGAGAAATTTAACGCTCCTACAAATAAGATTTCTACACCAACTAGCGCAGACACTTTGGCAGAGTTTATTTGCTCACTTGTTGATAAGTCTGAGTATGGTATTTTTCACGCATCTTGTGAAGGTTCATGTAACCGTTATGAATTCGCTGTAGCAATTCTTGAGAGCCTTGGCTACGATAAGTCTCTTGCTGTTGCTGATGACTCCGAAGAAGCTTCCGTAACTCTTCTTGAAAATCTTATGCTAAAGATGACTGGAATTTACGAGATGCCTGATTGGAAGACTGATTTTGATCAGTATGTAAAAAGTATTAAGGGGTAAATATTAATGGGTAGTGAAACAAAAAAGAAGGGGAAGTTTTCCCTTACAACTAAGATTTTTATCGCATTGATTTTGGGCCTTATTGTTGGTGTTATTTTTAACTTAGCAATCCCAGCTTCTTACGTAAGAGATACAGTATTTGTAGATGGTATTTTCTATGTAATTGGTAATGGCTTTATTAAGCTCATGAAGATGCTTGTAGTACCTCTCGTATTTTGCTCACTTGTATGTGGTGCTTCAGCTATCGGTGATACTAAGTCACTTGGTAAGGTTGGTGGTAAGACTATCGTGTTCTATCTTTGTACTACAGCACTTGCAGTATCTGTAGCTATCGGTGTAGCTAATGTAATCAAGCCAGGTAAGGGATTCGATATGAGTTCTATTCAGGCTGCTAGTGATGTAACAACAACTGAGACAACAGTTACAGAGACACTTCTTAATATCATTCCTGATAACCCATTTGGTTCTCTTGCTAACGGCACAATGCTTCAGGTTATTTTCTTTGCACTTATAGTTGGTATTTTGCTTGCTAAGATGGGTGAGAAGGCTGAGCTTCTTTCTAACTTTATGAATCAGTGTAATGACCTCATGATGGAGATGACAACACTTGTTATGTCTTTTGCTCCTATTGGCGTTTTCTGCATGCTTGCTAGAACTTTTGCTAACCTTGGTTTCGACGCTTTCGTACCACTTCTTAAGTACATGGGTAGCGTTGTTCTCGCACTTGGTGTTCAGCTCTTTGTAGTTTACATGTTCTTCCTTGTTATATTTACAAGACTTAACCCATTTAAGTTCCTTAAGAAGTTCTTCCCAGTTATGGCTTTCGCGTTCTCCACATCTACTTCTAATGCGACAATCCCACTTAATATCGACACACTTGAAAGTAAGATTGGTGTTCCTCGTAAGATTGCTTCTTTCACAATTCCGCTTGGTGCCACAATCAACATGGATGGTACTTCCATCATGCAGGGTGTAGCTGTAGTATTCGCAGCACAGGCATATGGTATTAATCTTGGACTTAAGGGATATGTCACAGTAATTGCTACTGCCACTCTCGCATCTATCGGTACTGCTGGTATTCCTTCCGTTGGTCTTGTTACTCTTAGTATGGTATTTGCTTCTGTTGGTCTTCCAATCGAGGCTATCGCGATTATTATGGGTATTGATCGAATCCTCGATATGCTCCGTACAGCAGTTAACATCACTGGTGATGCAGTATGTACAACAGTTATTGCTCATCAGAACAAAGAACTTGATCGTAAGGTCTTTAATTCGTAATCGAGCACTGTTTTAGTTAATAAGAAAGCCCGCTGAATTTATGAAGTTCGGCGGGCTTTTTTGTGTTTTGTTGAAAAGTAGAAAGTGTTTTCAGAATATATGAAAAATCAGTCGTGGCAGTGCGCACACTCCACATCGTCAGGAATCAAATCGTGGTCATACTCGATATTATTACGTGTGTAATAATCCTTAAGGGCTGACTTGATAGCCTGTTCAGCGAGAACAGAACAGTGAATCTTGTGAGCAGGAAGACCATCCAGAGCCTCTGTAACGGCCTTGTTAGTGAGGTTAAGAGCCTCCGATAGAGGCTTGCCTTTGATAAGCTCTGTAGCCATAGATGAGGAGGCAATAGCGCTACCACATCCGAAAGTCTCAAACTTAACATCTACAATAATGTCGTTTTCAATCTTGAGATAAATCTTCATGATATCTCCGCACTTGGCATTACCAACTTCTCCAATTGCGTCTGCGTCTTCAATTGCTCCAACATTTCTTGGGTTTCTAAAGTGATCCATTACCTTATCGCTATAAAGTGCCATATAAATACCTCCAGTAAATTACAAGATAAATTCTCTTTTGCCGTTAACTAAGTCGCGCCAGATAGGGGACATGTTACGTAAATATTCAACAACGCTAGCTACGGACTCAATGATGTAGTCAATATCGCTTTCTGTGATGTCTTCACCGATACTTAGTCGAAGAGAGCCATGAGCTACGTCGTGCACGCGACCAATAGCAAGAAGCACATGGGAAGGGTCAAGGGAACCTGATGTACAAGCAGAACCTGAAGATGCAGCGATACCCTTGTCGTCAAGAAGAAGGAGAAGGCTCTCGCCCTCGATACCTTCGAAACAGAAGTTTACGTTACTTGGGAGACGACTTACTTTGTCTCCATTAAGGGATGAGTGTGGAATTTTGCTAAGTCCTGCAATAAGTCGAGCTCTAAGAGGAAGCAAATGACATGTAGTCTTTTCGATATTAGCTACGGCTTCTTCTAAAGCAACCGTCATACCAACAATACCAGGAAGATTTTCAGTTCCTGCACGCTTGCCACGTTCCTGTGCACCACCTTCAATTATGTTTGTGAGGTTAATGCCTCGGCGACAGTAAAGTGCGCCTACGCCACGTGGACCATGGAACTTGTGAGCTGAAAGGGAAAGCATGTCAATGTTTTCCTCTTTGACATTAATGTTAATGTGTCCCACAGCCTGAACTGCGTCAGTGTGGAAGATAACATCATGAGCTTTACACACGGCGCCAATCTCACTTATAGGATAGATAGTACCTATCTCGTTATTGGCATACATAACAGTTACAAGTGCAGTGTCTTCTCTAAGTGCAGCCTCTACCTGTGAAGCTGTAATAAGTCCTGTAATAGGCTCTACTGGAAGAAGTGTAATCTCAAAGCCTTCTTTAGCGAGCTTATTTAATGTGTGAAGTACTGCGTGGTGTTCTACTGATGTAGAGATAATGTGCTTTTTGCCTTTTTTAGCACCAAGATAAGCAGCGGAGATAATGGCTTGATTATCTGCCTCAGATCCACCAGAAGTGAATAAAATCTCGCGTGGTTCACATCCGAGAATATTTGCCATACGGCTACGAGCATCTTCTAATGCTACTTTGGCTTCCTGACCAAATTCATAAAGGGAAGATGGGTTGCCGTAGATGCTTTCCATATAAGGAATCATGGCATCAATTGCAGTTCTGGATGTACGGGTTGTTGCTGCATTGTCTGCATATATTTTCATAAGAAAGTCTCCTTAAATTTAATTCCTAGTAATCTAATCAGATTTAACAATATAAAACCTATCATGTCAATAGGAATTAGGAAGATATTAAGTGTTAATAACGCATTTGAAATAGAAACAAAATGGTATAATAGATACAAAGGAGTTAGTACCGATGCATAGGAAAAGTTCAGTATTTTTATCAGTTGTTACCATGATGGCGATGTTGTTATCCATATCGTCATGTAAGGCTGAGCAGAAATCATTTCCTGAATTTTCTTATCCTGAGGAGACTACAACTGCTACGGTTCAGACTGATGATTCAGATGATAGTGTAAGTACAGATATCACTGATAATATTTATGAGATATCCATGGCGGTACCTTATTCTCAGCAGACCATGAATAGGCTTTTGAAGCTTTATTATTTAAAGACTTCTGAGATTATGCCTGATGATACTACTGGCGCTAGTATTAATTTGGATTATTTGGATTCTATTACCACACCTTGGATTATTGATGTAATTAATATTCCTAGTGAGGGTGTTGGTATATCTGCTATTAAGTCTTGGTATGACTCTGGTGTAGTGCCTGATGTTTACTTGGTAAATGATTTGGATACAGTAATTGAAGCTGGGTATGCTCAGCCTCTTGGTAATTATATTGGCTCTTTAAGCATGAGTTCTTCTGGTATCTATGGCAGTGCACTAGTTTCTTGTATGGATAGTGAAGGTGCATATGGTATTCCTCTTTATCAGTCATTCATGCTTATGTATGGTAACAAGGATTACTATACTGAGGATGGCATACTTCAGTTTAGATGTAGTTTTGATGATTTCCGTGAGTATCTTGAGGCTCTTGACGCTACTTATAACCAGGATGAAGAGGTGATGGTACCTCTTTCTAGAGGATATGAATTTATTCCTTATATTACTGGTGGTTCATACATGCTTATGGATGAATACCTAAGTGATAATTCTGATGTTGATGAACTATTAACACAGGATATTGATTTTATTGATAGCCTTTATGAGGCTGGACTTACTAAGGATACGGACATTGATGGTTCTGATCCTACTATTACAAGATGTGGTGCACTTTGGATTGATTCTACTTCTAATATGCTTAGATGGAGTGCGTATTATCCTGATAGCATCTACTATTCCTTGATCCCTACAGAGTCTGATACAGATGACCTTAAGCTATATGCTTCTGTATATCCACTTTGTCTTTCTACTAAGAGTCAAGATAAGGATTTTGCCGCTAACTTTGCAGCATTTATCTGTATGGACACAGATGCGTTGATGCTTCTAGAAAGACTTGAACCACAGATTGGTTATTATCCTGTTTGTGATTCAGATATGCTTTGGGACATGATTTGTGATAATGATGAATTTGGTAGTGTTGCTATGATGCTTCGTCAGAATGTTCAAAATAGTGTTTATTGTCCTACTTTGGGAAGTCTTTATGAGCAGCAGGTAAATGACTATTGTTCTTCCTATGCTTCTAGATATTCAGAATCGGAGCAAGCTGAAGAGGAAGAGCCTTTCGAATTTAGTTTGGAGGATATAGCTCCATGAGAAAGTATCTTGCAGCAGACGAATTCCTTCGCAAAGTAAAAATTAGCGATGCGAATATCCTTGTAAAAGAGGGTGTGCTGCAGATGTCTGTAAAAAACGCACAGGAGCTTATTAGAGTAGCGTCTCTAGATAATGGCGTTGATGGATATATTGGCGAGAACATTTATATTCAGGTCACATCATCAGCTGACGATATCTCTCGTAAGATGATTAAGATTTATTCTCTTATTTCTGACGAACATGTGCTTTTCGAGTGCATGGATGAACTTATGCGTAAGCTTTTCTTTAAAGAGGATGCGCGCAAGGTGTCTATTCTTATTACTAGTAGCGAAGTAATGTTAGATGAAGTTCTATGCGAAATAGGCTTTATGCAAGAAGCTTTACTTAGAGATGAGATTTGTAAAGTGGTAGATGGCCGTAAGGTGTACGAGGACGCTGGTCTTTATAGTATCCAGAGAAGTGAGTATAAGGGATATAACGTTTGCTTTGTGCCATTTCAAAGAGGTGTGGTGGCAATTACTGGCGGAATTACTTACGTGGATGGCTTGTATTTCTTATCTTACGAGGAAGCTATAGAGGATAGCTACATAGCAGAGTGTGCGTGGTATCAAGGTATTACTGACGATGATGCCAAAGTTCTACCACGAAAGGATTACCCATGGGATATGTTGCCAGAGGAGTTTTCCTTCATGCCACCAGAATTAATCAGAGCTAATGAAGAAGTTAAGGAGTATTTTCATAAGCAGCGCCAGAACTTCGATATTAGTGTGAAAATTCACGAAAGTACACCATTCCAGCTCCAGGTGTGGGACAAGCTTAAAAGTATCCCTTATGGTGTTACTGTTAGTTACGAAGATATTGCCTTGGAGATTTCTGATAATGACCTTCAAAGGGCACGTAAACTTACACGTGCTGTAGGTAAGGCTTGTAGTGAAAATCCAGTTCCGATAATAGTGCCATGTCATAGAGTTATTGGTAAAAATGGTCGTTTGGTGGGCTTTTCCGGGGGAATTGAATTTAAAGATTTTCTCCTTCAAAATGAGCTCTTTGCTACTGCTTTGCCACTAAATTAATCCAACGGACAAATTGTAATATTTATCTCCTTTAATGTCTGTTAGACTATATTCACTTGAATACTTAAGAGGTGAAAAAATGTCTACTAAGACTAAGGTTGTAAGAGTAGGAAATGTGCTTCTCGGAGGCGGTAATCCAATTGCTATTCAGTCCATGAATAACACCAATACTGCTGATGTTAAGGCTACTTTGGAGCAGATTTATAAGCTTGCTGATGCTGGTTGTGATATTACGCGCGTCACTGTACCTGATATGGAAGCTGCTAATGCACTTAAGGAGATTACAGCTAAGTCACCAATCCCTGTTGTAGCTGATATCCATTTCGACTACAGACTTGCAATTGAAGCTGCCAAGAATGGTGCTGCTAAGATTAGAATTAATCCTGGTAACATTGGTGGAGAAGAAAAGCTTCGTATGGTTGCTCAGACTTGCAAGGAGAGAGGACTTCCTATTAGAGTAGGCGTTAATTCCGGTTCTATTGATCGTAAGCTTGTAGAACAGTACGGTGGAGTATGTGCAGAGAATATGACTATTAGTGCGCTTGGTGCCGTGAAGCTTCTTGAAGATGTTGATTTTGATGACATTGTAATTAGTATCAAATCTAGTAGTCCTAAGCTTACAATAGACACTTATAGAACAATTGCTTCTAAGTGTAATTATCCTCTTCATGTGGGAGTTACTGAGGCAGGCACACCTTGGGAAGGTGCTATTAAGTCTGCAGTAGGTATTGGTACACTTCTTGCTGAAGATATTGGCGATACAATTAGAGTATCTTTGACAGGAGATCCAGTAGAAGAGATTAGAGCTGGTATAAGTATCCTTAAGGCACTTGACCTTCGTAAAGGCGGAATCACTTTCGTGTCATGCCCAACATGTGGTAGAACACAGGTTCCTCTTATTGAACTTGCTCAGGAAGTGGAGAAGAGAATTTCTGGACTTCCTTATGATCTTAAAGTGGCAATTATGGGCTGTGTTGTAAATGGTCCTGGAGAAGCTAGAGAGGCTGATATCGGCCTTGCTGGTGGTAAAGGCGAGTTCTTATTATTCCGTCACGGAGAGTCTATCCGTAAGATTAGTGCTGATAATGTGCTTGAAGAGTTTACTAATGAAGTAATCAAGTTGGGCGAAGAAAAATTATCTAAGTTATAAGGAATAATATGAAACAAATAGCTCAAATGATGAATTTTCCAAGTTCTTGTACTAAAGGACTTGATAGTCTCGTTGTCGAGAAGATTGATATGTTTAGAACAACAAATACGATTAGCATTGTTGTTTCTCATCTTGATATGATTTCAGAAGAGAATAACCTTGTTTCTTTTGTTGAGACATTATCTTCTAAGACTTCATGCAAAATTAATATCAAATTTATTGGTGTAAATAGCAGTAATTTAGCATCTGCTATTACTAGTTTGCAGCCATATATCGCTTATTGCTTAAAGGATATTAAGTACTTTAATGAGTGTAGCTTAAGCTATGTTAGTGATGATACTGGCAGTAAGGTAGTAGTTAGTTGTGGCACTGTATGTTATGAACTTATGGATGAATCAGGCCGTAAGAATATTAATACTGCCTTGGATTCCTTTATGCAGAATGTTCTTTGCATTAATCCTGTGCCAGTAGAGTTCTACATTAATGACGCCGATGATGACTATGTATATCCAGATCCTGCAGAAGCAGCCCCAGCATATCCAGCTGAGGATGACTATTATTCTTATCAGCCAGTAATTCCACAGGAAATCTATGACAGCATGAGAGAAGCTGAGGCAAAAGCTGTTGAAAAGCAAGCTCAGAAGGAAAAGTCTGAGGATAAGGAAGAACTTGACCCAGAGTCTTGGCTTGCTAAAGCTAAGAAGCAGCAGGCTGAAAATAAGAAGGAAAATAGTGGTTTCGATTATAGAAATGTACAGAAAAATGCCGATTCCTTGTTCGGTCGAGTTAAGGCCGGCGTAGCATCTTATAACATTAAGGATGTTACTGATGGTATGGGTCTTATTAATATTGCTGGCCAGCTCACTTTTACAGATGATCTCAAGTTAAGTAAGACAGGTAACTGCGTAATTGCCAAGTTTAATATCATTGATAAGACTGGTGGTATTGCAGGTATCATGTTTGTTAAGCCTGAGCAGGCTGATGAATTCGGTTCTAAGTTCAAAAAGGGTGGTTATGCTGGTTTCCAAGGCATTCCACAGATTAATAGAGGCGAGTTTAATTTTAAGGTAGATGGTATTTTTGAAGCTAAGAAGCCATCTGGTCGTAAGGACTACGCTGACTATAAGAGAGTAGAACTTCATGTCCACTCTAAGATGAGTGAGAAGGACGCTGTATCTGAGCCTTCTGACATTATGAAGCTTGCAGCATCCTTTGGACATAGAGCATGTGCCATCACTGACCATGGTAATGTACAGGCTTTCCCAGATGCTTATAACACAGCATGTGGCCTTAAGGTAGGAGATACTGAAGAGCAGTTTAAGTCTATTCTTGGATGTGAGGGATATCTTGTAGATGATGGTCCTACTATCGTTTATAACCTTCCTTACGACGAAGAGAAGCGTCGCTCTATTGGCTCATTCGTATCTATTACTATCGAGACTACTGGTAAGGATTCTTGTACTGACACAATCCTTAAGGTAGCGGCATCAAAATATAGACTTAAGAACTATCTTGGTGTACGTGAGGAAGAAGAGGGTGAGTCTGATGAAGATGCTATCGCATTTTCTAAGAACGATATCGACACATCGCTTTGGGAGCCAGAAGAGATTCCAGAGAAGCTTCGTGACGAGAATATCGCTATCGAAAGTAAAGGCATCGTAGATAACTCTGTTCATGTATTAAATATCGAGCAGCAAGTAGAATCTATTTATTCTGAAGATGGTGTAGAAGTAATTCCTGATACTATCGTATTCGAGCATGTAGCTGATTTCTATGCTGAAGTAGAGGATATTATTTATCCTGGTTCTGGTGAGCCATGTGATTCTTACTTTAGAATGGGCGAACTTGTTAAGTTTATCGGTGATTCATATATTACTGGTCCTAATATCTTCGAGACTTTGGGATTTTTAAGAAGAGCTGGTTTTGGTATCAATATCGAGGACCACGTTTACTACAGAAATAAATTTTTGCAGCCAGCAATTTGCCTTGAGGATGTTGTTAGATATGGCTACGAAGATTATAAGGGCAAGGATGTGCTTACTGTAGTTAGTGAGATGGGTATTAAGCAGGACGAAAGTGGTGACGAGCCTCTTCTCGCAGATTGTAAAAACGCTGCTGCAATCCTTGCTAAGTATCTTGCTGATAAGGCAGAAGTTAACCCAACTAAGCTTAATAAGGCTATTGGTCATTTAAGTGAGGACCAGATTAAGTCAAAGCAGTGTAAGGCTTATCACGTTATTTACCTTGCTAGAAATAATCTTGGTCTTTATAACATGTACAACATTGTATCTGAGGCTAATATCCATTATTTCTACTTTAGACCTCGTACACCAAAGAGTATGCTTAAGTACTTTAGCTCCTCCATGATTGTTGGTGGTGCTTGTGAGCGTGGCGAAATTTATCGTCATGTTATGTCTACTTATAAAGCTTGTGGTAAGAGCCGTGAGGTAGCTTTTGGTACACTTTGTGCTGACGAGAAGATGGCAGATATTATGAGCCTTTACGATTATGTGGAGATTCAGCCTATTTGTAATAACATCTTCATGACTCGTGAGGACCCGCAGAAGTCTGATACAGGTAATGTACCTGTTAATAGAGAGGATATCGTAATTATTAACGAGCTCCTTGTGCAACTTGCGGATTACTATGGTAAGCCATGCTGTGCTACAACTGACTCCCACTTCCTCGAAAAGGATGACGGACGTTACCGTAAGCTTCTTCTCTTTGATATGGGATTTGCAGACGCTGACCAGCAGTCTGACCTTTATTTCAGAACTACGGACGAAATGCTTGATGAGTTCAGTTACCTTGGCGAAGATAAAGCTTTCGAGGTCGTTGTAACTAATACTAATAAGATTGCAGATATGATTGAGTATGGTATCAAGCCATTCCCATCAGGTACTTATCCGCCAATTATTTCTCGTGCGGCTGCGGATGTAAGAGATATGACTTACACCAAGGCTAATCGTATGTATCGTCATAACGGTAAGCTTAATGAGGAAATCGCAGCAAGAATCGAGAAGGAGCTTAACTCCATTATCGGTAATGGTTATGCCATCATGTACTATATCGCATACCGTCTTGTTAAGAAGTCTAATAATGATGGATATATCGTAGGATCTCGAGGATCTGTAGGTTCGTCTTTGGTAGCTACCATGTGTGGTATCACTGAGGTTAACCCTATGGCACCTCACTATAGATGCCCTAAGTGTAAGTATTGTGAATTTGATCATACGGGTACTTATGGTTCAGGCTTTGATATGCCACTTAAGAACTGCCCTGAGTGTGGTGAAGAGATGATTAGAGATGGTCAGGAAATTCCTTTCGAGACCTTCCTTGGATTCTATGGCGACAAGCAGCCTGATATCGACCTTAACTTCTCATCCGCATACCAGCCTAGGGCACACGAGTATGTAGCGGTGCTTTTCGGAGCGTCACACACATTCCGTGCGGGTACTATTGGTGCTTTTGCGGACAAGAACGCAATTGCCCTTGCACGTAAGGTAGCCGAAAGCAAAGGACAGGTGGCGTCAAATGCCATGCTTGCGTATATGTCTGACGGCATTATTGGTGTTAAGAGAACTACAGGTCAGCACCCTGGTGGTATCGTCGTTGTCCCTAAGGAGATGGACGTTTATGAGTTTACGCCTATCCAGTATCCTGCTAATAAGACGACATGTGGCATTATTACTACACACTTTGACTTTAATAAGCTTCACGATACTATCTTGAAGCTCGATATTCTTGGTCACGCTGATCCTACTGTGCTTCGTATGCTTCAGGAGCTCACTGATATCCAGGTAACTGATGTTCCAGTTCCTGACGTGCAGGTGATGAGTCTTCTCGAGTCTACTAATGCGCTTGGGTTCCCACTTGAGGCTACAGAGGCTGGTTCTGCTACACTTGGTCTTTCTGAGATGGGTACACACATGGCTCGTAACATGATTAAGGAAGCAAAGCCAACTAAGTTCTACGACCTTGTTCAGCTTATGGGTCTTTCCCACGGTACTGACGTATGGACAGGTAATGCGCAGGACCTTATTCGTAATGGTACTTGTGATATCAATTCCGTTATCGGATGTCGTGACTCTATTATGACAACTCTCATTCACTGGGGACTTCCTAATAAGGACTCCTTTGACATTATGGAGAAGGTTCGTAAGGGTAAGGGACTTGCTCCTGAGAAGGAAGCCCTCATGCGTGAACACAACGTGCCTGATTGGTATATTGGTTCTTGTAAGAAGATTAAGTACATGTTCCCTAAGGCGCATGCGGCTGCTTATACTTTGTCTACTTTGCGTGTAGCTTGGTTTAAGGTTTACCACCCTGAAGAGTATTACTGCTCATTCTTTACCATCCGTGGTGATGAATTCAATGCGGGTAATATGTGTAAGGGTGAGGAGCACCTCGCTAACCACCGTCGTGAACTTGGCGAAAAGATGCACCAGGACGATAACCCTAAGACTAAGTCTGAGTTCTACTTAAGTGAAATTGTAGAGGAGATGTACCACAGAGGTATTAAGTTCCTTCCAATTGATCTTGAGAAGAGTCATGCTACTAATTTTGTAAAAGTAGCTAAGGGTGAGATTCGTCCACCTCTTGATGCTATCGATGGTATTTCTTCTTCCATGGCAGAGGCTATTACTGAAGCTCGTGATGAGGCGCCTTTCACTACACGTGAAGACCTTATGAATCGTGCTCATATTGGTAAGGCTGCTCTCGAGATTCTCGACAACTATGGTCTTCTTACTGATTTGCCAGAGACAAGCCAGATTGATATTTTCTCCTTGCTTTAAGTAGAGGTTACTAATACATGGAATATAGAACAGCTGGAATCATATTAAGAGATTCAGTTCGTCAGACTAATCAGGCATATAGTTATCTTATTCCTGATAGTCTGATGGATGTTGTTGTGCCTGGAAGTTATGTAGAGGTACCTTTTGGAAATGGTAATCGTGTGCAAGCTGGTCTTGTAACTACTGTTTCCATGATGGAGATTGATGACTCCAAGATAAAGCGTTTTAAGTACATTACACGTCTTCTTGACCCATATCCTGTTGTAAAGCCAGACCAGATAGAACTGATAGAAGCTATCTCTAAGAGGTATCTTTGTACTCTTGGTATGGCTATGTCACTTATGGTGCCATCTGCTATTGGTAGACCACATAGGGACAAGGCAAACTTTGTGGCGGTTAAGGATGTTATGGAGGCCAAGGCTATACTTGCCCAAGGTGGCCTAAAATCAAATAATCAGCGTATGCTTCTTGATTACTTGCTTGATAATGGTGAGTGTGAGAAGAAGATGCTTATGTCCATGACTAAGTGCACCGAAAGTCACCTTAAGGGACTTCGTGACAAAGACTTAGTAACAGTTACAAAGCGTGAGGTAGACGACATTGAAGAAATCGAGGAAGTAGTTCCAGATGCTAGCTTCAATGTGGTTCATGAATTAAATGATGAGCAGAGAGTTGCTTATAGAAGTATTACTGATTCAATTAATGAGAATAAGCCTGAAGTATTTTTGCTTCATGGTATTACTGGTAGTGGTAAAACTGAGGTTTACTTAAAATGTGCAGGAGAAGTTTTGGAGCAGGGTGGAAGTGTTATTTATCTTGTCCCTGAGATTTCACTTACACCTCAGACTGTTAGCTGGATTACTGGTAGATTTGGAAATACTGCAGCTGTGCTTCATAGCCGTCTTACAGATAAGCAACGTGTTCGTCAGTGGAATCGTATTCGTAATGGTTCTGCTCGTATTGTTATCGGTCCTAGAAGTTGTATCTTCGCACCAGTGTCTAATTTGAAGTTGATTATTTTGGATGAGGAACATGATGGCTCTTACAAGTCAGATTCTTTCCCAAAATATTCTGCTAAGGATATTGCTATGCTTCGTTCCAAAAAGAATGGTGCCACTATAGTACTTGGTTCTGCTACACCTTCTTCGTCTACATATTATGCGGCTAAGAATGGTTACTATAAGCTTCTTACCATGAAGAATCGTGCTAACCCTAATGCGGTGCTTCCTACAGTTCGTATCGTTGATATGAAAAACGAGGTGAAGTTCGGAGGAAGTGATATATTGTCCACACCTCTTAAAGAAGCTATGGCTAGAGCTTTTGCTGATAAAAAGCAGGTTCTTTTGTTTCTTAATAGACGCGGTTTCTCAAGAACACTTATATGTTCTGACTGTGGTGAGCCTTGTTCATGTCCTAATTGCTCTGTAGGTATGACTCTTCATAACAATAGACATTCTTCTCAGAGAATTCTTATTTGTCATTATTGTGGTTACACTATTCCTGCAAATGAGGCTCTGTGTAAAACTTGTGGTGGTAATCACTTTACTAAGGCAGGTGTTGGTACCCAGCAGCTTCAGGAGTTACTTGCCAAGATGTATCCTTCCGAGAAGATTCTTCGTATGGATCAGGATACTACTGTTGGTGCAGGTGCTCATGAAGAGATTCTTACAAGATTTCGTAATCATGAGGCATCTATTCTCATTGGTACTCAGATGATTGCCAAGGGCCATGATTTCCCTGACGTAACTGTAGTTGGTATTTTATCTGCTGACTTAGTAGCTTCCTCATCTGACTATAGAGCCTCCGAGCGTACTTTCCAGCTTATTACACAGGCTGCTGGTCGTGCTGGTCGCGCAGGATCTCAAGGTACTGTTTTCCTTCAGTGCTTAAAACCTGATAATCCACTTTTGCAGTATGCTAGCCGTCAGGACTATCAGTCTTTCTATGAGTCTGAAATAGTTTATCGTAAGGCTATGAACCTACCTCCATTTAAGGCGATGGGTGAGATGGTGTTGTCTTTGCCTGATGAGGACATGTTAAGTCAAAGAAGTGCAAATCTTGAGAAGTATTTAAGAGATTTCTTAAGTTTTCAAGATTCTAAGTACGGATTCGAGCTATATGGCCCAGTTCCGGCACCTATTTACGAATTAAGAGGAAGATATCGTAATATATTCATCATAAAAGCCACAAATAAGTCTGCTATGAATGCTATATTTAGACAGGTAATGAAGGATTTTGATGCGGAATACTATCCAATTTCTTATGATAGTGATTCTACTGGAGGTTAAGGGTGAATACTTTTTTTGAATATATTGAATGGCGTGGTGATTTAAGCTTTGATGTAGTTCCTTTTAATGAGGTCGATGCAGCTATTCTTGCTCGTCTCATTTATATGCCTTTCGATATATGTGTTTCTTCTGATTTTGATAAATCATCTCTAGTATCTGATGCATGTGAGGAAATGCTTAACACTAGATATATGGAAGAACAGCTTTTGTCTCGCGACATTGATTTGAAATTTATTAAAGCTATTCGAGATTCTCGTAGATTTGGTGGTTTGTATCTTACAGGTTTTGTTAGTCGTCTTAATATCGATGCTGAGTATCAGTTTGCCGCAGGTGTTTTTGACCTAGGTAAGAATAATTATTACTTGTGCTATCGTGGTACTGATAAGAACTTGGTTGGTTGGAAAGAAGACCTTAATATGGGTGTTGTCTTCCCAGTACCAGCACAGCACATGGCTCTCGAGTATTTTGAAAATGCAGCAATTTCTTTGCCAGAGGGTGAGTATATTATTGGTGGACACTCCAAGGGTGGTAATCTTGCTGTTTATGCTGCTGCTTTTAGTAACATTCAGTGCCAGAGCATGGTAAAGGAAATCTATAACTTTGATGGTCCTGGCTTTAACGAAGATGTTATGGAAATGCTTGAGTATCAGTCAGTTAAACTAAAGATAAATACTTTTGTGCCTCAGTTTTCTGTGGTTGGCATGATTCTTGATCGTATCGAGGACTATTCTGTAGTTTGCTCAGATAACGTTGGTATTTTGCAGCACGAACTTTATTCTTGGGGTGTTGGTCGCGATAGCTTTATCCTTAAAGAGAAGGTAGATTCTGGAAGTAGATTCATTGACCACACACTTAAGGATTGGTTATCCAAGCTTGATACTAATGAGCGAAGTGAGTTTGTTGATACTTTATTTGATGTGCTTACTGCTGGTGATGCGACTGTTGCTGAAGACCTTCTTAATGGTAAAAACGTTGCTCAGATGTTTAAGGTGTATGCCAAGATGGATGCCAAGACTCGTAAGTCCTTTAATTCAGTTCTTGTAAGTCTTGCTATGAGTGCTGGAAGTACAGCTTCTAGTGCAGTAGGAAACAAGTCCTTTGTAGTTGCCGATAAGGTAGTTAGAAGAATCGGCCGCAAGAAGGGTGTTTGATTTCTTATTACGCGCATATTGTGTTAAAATAATCGTTGGAAATAAATTAAAGAAGGTGAATGTATGGCACTTCGTAATATTGTACTTGAGACAGATCCACTTATTCGTAAGACTAGTAGACCAGTAGATGAGATTACTCCAAGAATCATTAAGCTTTTGGATGATATGGCAGAGACTATGTACTTCGAGAACAGAGGTATTGGTATTGCAGCTCCTCAGGTTGGAGTACTTAGAAGAGTATTTGTAGTAGACGTTGGAGATGAGCATGGTCTCATCGAGTTTATTAATCCTGAGATTACATTTAGAAGTGGTTCACAGGTTTATTGTGAGGGTTGTCTCTCACTTCCTGGTAAGAGTGCAGATGTAGAGCGTCCAGAGATTATTAGAATCAAGGCTCTTGATAGAAATGGTAAAGAGTTCGAGCTCGAGGCGGATGGACTTCTCGCTATTTGTATCTGTCATGAGTATGATCACCTTGATGGAATCCTTTTCACAGATAAGGCTATTGATGGTGTTGTTAACATTCAGCCACAGGAGTAATGATGAATAAATCAGATATTAAAATCGTATTTATGGGCACACCGGAGTTCGCTTCAGTGTGCCTTGACACACTTTTAGAAGCAAATTTCAATGTAGTTGCTGTAGTTTCACAGCCAGATAAGCCAGTAGGAAGAAAGCATATTATTACTCCACCTCCAACTAAGGTGAGAGCGCTTGAAGCTGGTATTCCTGTATTTCAGCCAGATTCCATGAAGACTGATGAGTCTTATGAGGAAATAAAGAAATATGCCCCAGACCTCATTATTACTGCTGCTTACGGTAAGCTTCTTCCAGAGAGAGTATTAAATATCCCAACATATGGATGTATTAATGCTCATGGTTCGCTTCTTCCTAAGTATAGAGGTGCGTCTCCAGTTCAGATGGCAATTCTTAATGGTGAAGAGGTTACTGGTGTTACAGTAATGAAGATGGATATTGGTATGGATACTGGTGACATGATTACTAAGGTTGAAGTACCTATTGATGAGAATATTGATACAGATGGTCTTATGATGGAACTTGCTAAGGCTGGCGGTAAGCTTCTTGTTGATACTATCGAAGACTATGTTAACGGTATTATCACACCTGTTCCTCAGGACGAAAGTCAGGCAACACATTGTTCCATGATTAAGCCTGAGGATGGTATCTTTGATTGGAATCAGGATGTAAAGAAGATTCACGATAAGGTTAGATCTTTTAAGACATGGCCAGGTGCACAGACATCTCTTGATGGTAAGAGAGTTAAGGTGTACGAGACTAATATTTATAGAGATGCCACTTTTGATGAGGTGGAGCCAGGTACTATCGTAAAGGCTCATAAGGGAGACCTTATTGTAGCTTGTGGTAGTGGTTATCTTAAGATAAATGAACTTCAGCTTGAGGGTGGTAAGCGCCTTAAGGCAATTGACTGCGCTCATAACTATAAGGTTGGTACAAAGTTTGGTACTTAATGATCGCGAGACAGCTTATCAGTTGCTTTTCGAGTGTCTTGAAAAGGATGCTTTTTCTAATCTTGCACTTAAAGGTGCTAAGGTAACTGATTTTGTCACTGCAAGCGTGTATGGAACTATTACTTACTGCTATTCTTTAGATTATTTTATTAAGAGTTGTTCAGGTAAGGATGTAAATAAGTTTGATCCACAGACTAGAACTATTTTAAGACTTGGTAGCTGGCAGATTTTGTGTTCTAGCAAGGTGCCAGATTATGCTGCGGTTAATTCTTCTGTAGATCTTGCCAAGAAGTATGCCAAGAAAAGTACTGGGTTAGTAAATGCAGTTCTACATAAGATCTGTGATATGGACGATAAGGCTAGAGATTTTAATTCCTATAGACCAGAAATTGCTACTAGTCTTAAGCCGGAAATTTTTGGTATTTTTAAGAAAGACTACGGTAAAGAGCGTGCATTTAGTATCGCCAAAGCACTTCTTAATTCCAATGGAACAACAATTAGATTTAAATCGTCTATTACTAAGGATGCTATCCTCGATAAACTTAATAATGACGGGGTAAAGGTAGAAGACGCACCTTTTATGGATAATGCACTTAAGGTGGTTTCTAGCGAGAAGAATATCTCTGAATGGAAGTCATTTAAAGATGGTGATATCTTCGTTCAGGGTGAGTCTGCAATGCTTACTTCTATTGTGGCAGATCCTAAGAAGAATATGCGAATTCTCGATTGCTGTGCGGCTCCTGGTGGCAAGACTACGCATTTAGCTGATCTTACTGAAGATAGTGCTATGATTGACGCTCTCGACATTAATGAGAGTAGAGTAGAACTTATTAAGCAAAATGCTAATAGACTTGGGTTTAAGTCCATAAATGCTATGAAGGGTGACGCTTCCACCTTTGGAAGTAATAAAGCACAATATGATTTGGTGATTGCTGATGTTCCTTGTAGTGGGTTAGGACTTATGGCTAAGAAACCTGATATTAGACTTCAGATTACTTATGACCGTATCCAGGAATTGTTGCCACTTCAGAAGGCAATACTTAATAATGCGGCACGTAATGTGGTGCCAGGGGGAACACTTATTTATAGTACTTGCACTATTAATAAGGCAGAAAATGAGAATCAGGTCGAAGAGTTTCTTAAGGAACACGATGACTTTTATGCGGAAGATATTAGACCATATCTTCCAGATAGACTTAGTTTAGGAGACAGAGAAGAAATGGCTTCTAAGGGAATGCTTACTTTGTTCCCAGATATGGACGGCTGTGATGGTTTCTTTATTTCTAGATTAAGAAGGAGGACATAATGAAGAAGTTTTGCTTAGATCTTACTTTAGAAGATGTTAAAGCTTGGTGCGTGGAGAAAAAACTCCCAGCCTTTAGAGCGGGTCAGATTTATAAATGGCTTTCTTCTGGCGTAATTGACACTGAGGAGATGACAAACATCCCTAAAAATATAAGAGAGCAGTTAAATGAAGACTTTTCTATGGATGGAATGAAGGTTATCCATAAGTTTGTGTCCGAGATAGATGGTACGACTAAGTTTGTATACCTATTAGGTGACGGTAATATTATCGAGACTGTTGTTATGAGATATAAGACAGGTCTTTCAGTTTGTATTTCATCTCAGGCTGGATGCAAGATGGGCTGTACTTTCTGTGCATCTGCAAAGGCAGGTTTTGGTAGAAGTTTGACATCAGGTGAGATGCTTGGACAAGTTATTTTGTCTGGAAAAAACATGGGTGAAAAAATTCATAACGTAGTAGTTATGGGTATCGGTGAACCATTTGATAACTACGATAATCTTATTGGTTTTATAAAGCTTGCAAATAATCCAGATGGACTTAACCTTGGCGCACGTCATATTACTGTATCAACTTGTGGACTTATCGAGCGCATTAAAGAGTTTACTGCACTTCGTCTTCAGGTTAATTTGGCAATTTCACTTCATGCGCCAAATGATGAACTTCGTCGTCAGCTTATGCCAGTTCCTGCACACTATCCACTTAAGGATTTGATCGCGGTTTGTCGTGACTACGTAAATGCTACTGGTAGACGTATTACTTTCGAATATTCTCTTTTTGATGAGCTTAATGATACTATCGCGTGTGCAGGTGAACTTGCACGACTTCTTAAGGGGCTTAACTGCCATATTAATTTGATTGCAGCAAACGAGTTCCCTGGTAGCCCTTATAAGCGTTGTCGTCCTAAGCGTATTGAGGTTTTCCGTAAGGAGCTCGAAAGACTAGGTCTTAATGCTACACTTCGTCGTGAGATGGGTACAGACATAATGGCGGCTTGTGGTCAGCTTCGCCGTGGTATCGAGGAGGAAACAAAATGCTAAGTTACATTAAGTCTGACAAAGGTTTAAGAAGTAATAACGAAGACTTTGCTCTTGATGCTCAGGTGGGAAAGTATAAGATTTTTGCAGTTGCTGACGGTATGGGTGGCGAAAATAATGGTGAAGTGGCATCTAACGTTGCTTGTAATACCGTTATAACTAATCTTGTTTCTTATTTTGAAGCTAATGACAATCCTAGTGAAAATGATATTAAGGATGTGCTTAATAATGTTTTCCAGGAGGCTAATAAGGAAATCCTTAAAACATGTGCTAATGCTGGACTTCGTGATAGTGATATGGGCACTACTTTAACAGTAGCTGTTATAAGAGAGCGTAAGGCAATTATTGCACATATCGGTGATACTAGAGCTTATTTAAAACATGGCTCAAGTCTTACTAGACTTACAAGTGATCACGTGTCTAATACGGATAGTAATCAACTTGTAAAGTTCCTTGGCGTAAACTGTTTTATAAATCCAGACATTTATAGTTATAATATAATGTACGGAGATTTATTTGTTCTCTGTACAGATGGAGTATATAAGAATCTATCAGATGCTACTATTGTGGAGTGTTTGAAGATTCATAACGATTTGGAAGGTTCTGCAGATAAGTTGTTTACTGCAGCAATGGAAGCGGGAAGTAGTGATAATTTGACAGTCCTTCTTGCTAACATTAGACCTTAATTTGGAAGGAGTAAGAAGATGAGCGTACAAGGCCCAGAAGGTTTGCTTTTAGCTGGTAAATATAGAATTATTCAGCTTATCGGCAAGGGTGGAATGGCAAATGTATATTTGGCTTCCGATGTTAATACTGGCGTTAAAGTTGCAATTAAGATTTTGAAGCCTGAGTTGTCATCAGATGAAGAGTTCATCAGAAGATTTGATACAGAAGCTAGAGCTGTATCATCACTTAATCACTCAAATATTGTTAAGGTGTTTGGTGTAGGTCACGAGGGTAACTACAGATACATCGTACAAGAGTATGTTGAGGGTATCACAGTTAAGGAACTTATTAATCAGAATGGTCACCTTGACTGGAGAGTAGCTGTACCTATCGTTATTCAGGTAGGCATGGCTCTTGAATATGCTCATAACAATGGAATTGTTCATAGAGATATTAAGCCTCAGAACATTCTTATTAGTAGAGATAGAATTGCTAAGATTACAGACTTTGGAATCGCTAGAGCTACTTCAGGTAATACTATTACCATGACTTCTGGTGGTGCACTTGGTACAGTTCACTATTTTTCACCAGAGCAGGCTAGAGGTGGTAATGTAGGTCCTGGTTCTGATATCTATTCTGTAGGTGTAATGCTTTATGAGATGGTTACTGGACGAGTTCCTTTTGATGGAGAGTCTAATGTAGCTGTAGCTGTTAAGCACCTTCAGGAAAAGCCACCAGTTGCTTCTCTTTGTGTACCTGGTATTCCTAATGGACTTGATTCCATCATTATTAAGTGTATGCAGAAGACACCAGAGCTTCGTTATATGTCTATGAGACAGATGGTAACTGAGCTTGATGCACTTATGGTAGATCCTAATGGTGTATATGGTGTTATTAATGCTGTGCCTCAGACATATCAGCCTGTTGAGCCTCAAAATGTTAACTTCAGACAGGATCCAAATTACGATAAGATTGGTGAACTTGAGAAGTCTGCTGAGTCTAGAAGAAGATCTAGATTAAGAGACAATATTCTTCTCGTACTTATTATCGTATGTATTGTTGGTGTTCTTGTAGCTCTTGGTGCTCTTGTGGTTAATTCTGTAGGTAAAGCTACTAACGGTGGCCAAGTAGGTACAGAAGTTTATACAATTGAGGACTACACAGGTAAGTCTCAAGATGAAGTGGTACAGATTCTTGAAAAGAATGGAATTAAATACAAGATTGAGACTGAAATAGTAGAAGACGAGACAAAGGTTGGTACAGTTATTGACCAGTCTATTAAAGAGGGCGTTACTATTAAGTCTGGTTCTGATGTGCATACTCTCGTAATTACGGTAGGTGTGGCACCTGATTCAGTACCTCTTGCTGATTATGCTGGACTTAATTATCAGGATGCATTTACTGCACTTAATGCTCTTGGTTATAACGTAAGTCTCTTGGCCGAGGTAAGTGAGGATGTAGAGCCTAATATCGTTATTAGAACTCAGCCAGAAGCACTGTCAATGGTATCTCCTGGAGATTCAGTCGTAATCGTATATGCTAGAGAGCCAGAAAGTTCTGTTATCCCACCATATACAAATACAACTACACTTGAAGAGTATAGAAAGACACTCGAAGAAAATGGTCTTTCCATCTCTATGGTAGATGGCGCACCTGAAGTTAAGGCTCTTCCAGAGTCACAGCAGTATGTAATCGTAACTGATCCACCTTCTGGAACATCACTTCCACGTAGATCCTTTATTAAGGTTATTGTAGGTACATATGAGGATGCACAAAGAGGTGGTACACCAACTCCTACACCAGCACTTATTACAATTGCTGTAACTGTTGAAGGTGGTGGTACAGTATCTGGATTTGGTGAGTTTGAGGAAAATACAAGTGTTACACTTACAGCTGTAAGTGGTGAAGGATTTACTTTTGACCACTGGGTAGATCCATATGGTAATACCGTTGCATATTCAGATACATACACATTTGTTGCGTATAACCCTAATTCACATGGTAACTCAACAACTCCAGCAGAGCCTGTTACATTGAATTATAGAGCAATATTTACAGCTAATCCAACACCAACACCTGTGCCACCACCACCGGAGACTCAGGAGACTACAACAGCTCCTACAGATCCGCCACCACCTCCACCACAGGATGGTCAGTACTAAGGAGAATATTATTGGAAGATAAAATTCAAGGCGTTATTACAAAAGGAATTGGAGGCACTTACACAGTAGGTGCCTCTAATGGTGTTTCATATTTATGCCAGATTAGAGGCGGTATTCGCAAGACAGGACTTACTCCAGCCGTAGGCGATAGCGTGCTTATCGGTGAGTCAGGTGATCCTGATGTGCCATATGTTATTGAGAAAATTCTTCCTCGTAAGAATAGTCTTGTTAGACCACCACTTGCTAATGTAGATGCCTTAATTCTTTGTTTTGCAGTTAAAGATCCTGAGCCGGATCTTAAGATGCTTGATAAGATGCTTATTATTTGTGGTAAGAATAATATAAAACCAATAATTTGTTTTACCAAATGTGACTTAGATAGTGAGTTCGCTCAAAATTTATATGATGATTACACCAAAACGGGTGTATTATGTTTTATGTCCTACGAAGATAATAAGCCTTCAGTAGATGAGATTTTTGATGCCTGTGGCGAGTCTGTTCTTATCGGATTTGCTGGACCTTCCGGAGTAGGTAAGAGCACTTTGTGTAATAGTATTCTTGGATCTAATCTTATGGCTGTGGGTGATATTTCAGAGAGACTTGGAAGAGGCAAGCATACTACAAGACACGTGGAGCTTTTCTCTTATAAGGGCAAGTTCCTTACGGACACTCCAGGTTTTACTTCTCTTGATCTTCTAGACCTTGGATATGAATATAGGGATGTTATTCTTGGATATCCTGAGATAAAAGAATTAAGCGTGGAATGTCGCTTTGATGACTGTAGACATATCTCAGAAAGAGACTGTGCAGTTAAGCCTGAAGTTGGTAACAAGATAGGCTCAAAGCGTTATGAAAGATATAAGGAATTTAATGAATTCTTATATTCCATGCGTAATAATTACAATGGAGGAACCAGAAAGTGAGTTCATTAGAGAAAAAAGAATTGGCACCATCTTTATTGGCAGCTGATTTTGCATATTTGATGAAAGATATTGAGGCAGTTAGTGGATCTTGTAAGTATTTGCACTTAGATATTATGGATGGTCATTATGTGCCAAATATTTCTATCGGTGTGCCTATTGTTGCTTCTATTCGTAAGCATACAGATATGATTTTTGATACACACCTCATGATTTTAAATCCAGGTGATTATATTAAAGATTTTGCTGATGCTGGTTCTGACTATATTACTTTCCATATCGAGTGTACAACTAATGCAGTATCTCTTATTAGTGAGATTAGAGCTCTTGGAAAGAAAGCCGGTGTAGCTATTCACCCAGATACACCTATTGAGGCTATTTTCCCTTATTTGGAGAAGGGCGCTGCTGATCTTATCCTTGTTATGTGCGTTCGTCCAGGTTTTGGTGGACAGAGCTTTATTAGAGGATCTCTTTCTCGTATTGCTACTTGTCGTGAACGACTTGATAAGAATGGTAGTGATGCTATTTTGTCTGTAGATGGTGGTATTAATACTTCTACTATTGTCGCTGCTTCTGAAGCAGGTGCTGACCTTTTTGTAACAGGTAGTGCTGTATTTGGTAAGGAGAACAAGGCAGAAGCTGCTGAGACTCTCTTTAAGGCTTTAGGTCAATGATTACTTCAAATTACACATTAATTATCTCGGGAGGACCAATGCCACATGCGGCGGAGGTTCTTTCTTCTTATGCTTCAAAAGCTAATAGCATCATATGCGCAGATAGTGGTGTGGATTATGCACGCGAGGCAGGGATAAAGATAGATAAGGTTTTTGGTGACCTTGATTCCATAAGTGAAGTTGGAAAAGCTTACGTAGATATTAATAGGATTCCTTTGGAAGTTTTTCCTTGCGAAAAGGACATGACTGATACAGAGTTAGTGCTAAGTAGCACTTCTGGTGATGTTGTGCTTTTTGTGGCTTTAAATGGTCGTATAGATCACATTATGGGCAATATCCTTATGTGTGCCCGTTATGTGGATGAAGGCCGTAAAATAATGATTACAGACGGTAGTTTTAAGGTGTATTTCCTTAAAGGTGAAGATACACTTTACTATGAAACTTGTGGTAATGAGGTGGTGTCACTTTTGCCACTTCGTTATGATGAAGATGTAACTGGAGTTACTACTAGAGGTCTTTACTATGAGTTGTCAGATGCTACTTTAAAATACGGCTATTCTCTTGGGGTAAGTAACTGCTTTAAGAAAAGTGGGACTTCATGTGAGATTTCTCAAAAGTCAGGTATCATGGGCGTTTTTATTGGTCCTGAGAGCTAAAGAGGGTTAATAATAGGACATAATTATGGGACAAAAACCTACTTGTTGGTACTGAGGATGCGGTAGTAATATATAATCGTGATCACAAGATAGAAGACCGAACGAATTTCGCTCGGTCTTTTTTATTACCAATAAAGGAGATAAATGATGCTGAATTACGAAGAATTTAAGCAAGAAATCAGAGACAATTTAATTCCTAGAATGGGAGATAAATATTCTGATTGTGTATTTGAAGAGATGGAAGTCAATAAAGCGGGCAAGGTAAAAGATGGCTTCGGAATTAATTCACTTACAAAAAAGAAAAAGAACAAATCAATTATGCCTACACTATATTTTGATGACCTTTATAGGGATTATTTAGTTCATGGTGACATGGAACTGGTATTAGATTGTGTTACTAAGGCAATGCTAAAGGGAATGAAAGAAGGAAAGCACATTATTAAAGCGATTGATATTGAAAAAGGACCTGAAAGGGTCCTTTTTCAATTGCTTAATGTTAATGAGTATCAGTCTCTTTTAAATGAAGTTCCTCATAGACGCTTCTTGGACTTGGCAGTTATTTACAGGTGGGCAATTAATGTAAGTAGTGATGGCTTTTCGAGTACTATTATTAACTACGAAATGGCGGAAAAGTATGGTCTTAGTGAAGATGACCTTTATGAGATGGCTTTCTATAACACACGAAAGTATTTTCCACCTGTAATTAATTCCATGGACGATATTGTCTTTAACATGGTCATGAGAAATGGTGCCACTGCAAAGGAAGCTAGGGAAGTCATTAGTAGAATTCCTGAAGAAAATAAGATGTTCTTTATTACTAATGGTTGTAGCAAAATTGGCGCAGTTGTTCTTCTTTATAACGATATTTTTAGAAGTATGGCGCGTAGGTTGGGTTCAGATCTTTACGTAGTACCTTTGTCATCAGCAGAGATTATGGTTATGCCAGTAAACTCGGATAATGATATAGAAAAGATTGCTGAATCCTTTATGAGGCTTAATGAAGTTAAATTCGAAGATGAGGATTTTATTTCTGACAATATCTATTATTTTGACGCTGAATTATGTCAATTGAGTTGTTTTTCCTCGTTTAATCAGGGGGATATACAATGAAGACTCGTATTATTAAAAAGATTGTTTCTTTGGGTGTTGCTTTAGGTGTTATCTTTGGCTTTTCTTTTGCTGGCATAGAGCTATTCTTAACATCTAGTAAGTACTATAAGGAGCATGACTCACATGTTAAGTTCGATGCTTTTGGAGATGTTAAGGAGATTAAAGTATCTGCTAATACAAATGATTCATTATCGATAGAAGACTATCTCTATAGTAATAGAAATGTTGATTTAATTCCTGTTTGTTCGAAGGAGATGGAACAGGTTGATGCTATTAGGGTAAAGCAGATATTTGTGGATAAGTCATCACTTGATTTTGAAGTTAATTCTAGTAGTGATTATTGGGCTAATACTAGAGATTATGCTGGTTACCTTAAGATGAATGAATCAGTTCAAATCCTCTATGATCCTGGTAAAGATTCTGATTATTTCTTATCCCTTGTAAATCCTATGGATAACATTAATAGTTCTGTGGAATTCACTAAGAGTAATATGCAAGGTGAATCAATAGATAATTGTATTTACGACAGTGATACCGGTATCGCTTATATTAGAAAGAATGCTATTTCTGATGAAGGTCTAGCTTCAATTCAGGCAGAAGTGTTTTATATGTGTGATAATGCTTCACCCTCAAATAATGTTGGTGTATCTGTAACAAATAAAAACATATCTGATGGACTAATAAGTAACGGTATAGCGTCTCTTGATGCCGCTGATGATGTAGTCAAAATCCACATCGCTAGTAAAAAGGCGCAAATGGAATTAGCCACAGATTACCTTGGGGTTAAGATCAATGACCATGAGGTAAGTAGTAACTATTATTGGTACAACAAAGATGATGGCTCATTAGTAATTAAGTATCCAGCATCTAGTATTTATTCTGTTTCTATTGAGGCGCAAAAGCCCGGGGTTTATAAAAGGGTATTGAATTATCTTTACCACATGTGGGATGCTCCTACAGTAAATGCTGACTCTTTTGATGATATGAATGTAGCAAGTGGTGCGTGGTCTGCATCAGGAGGTGTGCCTGGAGCTGGTACTACCTTTGTGGTAGATGGTGTTTCTGTTCAATATGGTAACTATACTGCTGATGGTAAAACTTATATTCCTAGAACAGAAAATAAGTTAACAGATGCAGACCTAGCTAATATGGCATCAGTTATTGCAGGAGGAAGTGGTGGAGACCTTAATGCTCAGTACTATGCTTCTGGTAACTTTCAGGTATATAAGGTAAATATCCCAGATAAAACACTTGTAAAAGATGGTATTACTTACCATATACCTGCATCTACTTTCGTGCTTCATTGCTCTCATAGTACGGTTAATGCCATATCTGGAAATCCCAACATGGATCCAGGTAAGGTTATTGTTAATATCATGGGCATTTCTAATGGTTTCGCACTTGTGGGTATGTTTACGGAATTTCCAGGTTATGCTCAAGAAGGTGTTGGTTATTTTAGAGTGCCTTTCGAGACAGATACCACGGCACATGCTAAGGTAAATATTCATAAAAGTTACCTTGGTAACGGTTATCCTAAAGCTATTTTTGCTATTGTTCCTGAAAGTCAGGCAGGTATTGATAACTATGGTATCACTGCCATGAATAATGTTAAGGCTTTCGTAAGACATGTGTATCGTTATGCTGGTGTAAGTGATGTAGCTGCCATGAGTAACTGGGAAGCAGATATCTTTTGTTGCCGTGGTTCCAAGCCTGCCACATCTAGCGTTATTAGGACTATGTTTTATCAGCTTTTTTCTAACCGCATGCACTATGACGGGCTTGAAGATGGCACTTCAGTATTAAGGTTTAATTCTCCTGATGATGCAAACTATGTTATTGGTATTTTAATATGCGCCCTCAATGATACTTATGAGTACGGTTCTGCACAGAACTGGGTATATACGGAAACATTTCCTGAAAATACTGAACTTGATGTATATAGAGCAATTGATGAGGTACTTTGTGCGCCTGTGTATAACAAGTCAGATACGATTGATGCTATTGGAAGATTTTATGTTTCTCCTGATATTACATTGATGGTTACAGATGGTAATGGTAATGCTAGTGCTGATTTGTTCCTGGGTAACATTTCTAGTGGAAATTCTTCTATTACTGCTAAGTTTATGTATCGCGAAGTGTTTGGTGGTAGAGACCAAGGTAAGATTGATAGTGATACTTATACACTTGAACTTACATATAACCAGGTGTCAGGAGGGACAAGTATTACTTATGGTATCTATGCTGGTAACGGAGCCATAATTTATAGCAAAATAGGTGATTCCATAACTCTTGTTAATACTATGGGAGTGGGATCTGATAGTTTTGTTAATGCTAAAGATGATGTGGTATATCCAGCTTCAATTAGCCTTGTGAAAACTGGTGGTGTGTTTTCTGGTGTAAATGTAGAGCGAAAAACAATAAATGGTAAGACATATGTGATTAATAGTCCTTATCAGACTAATGTGCCTGTAAATGGTGCAATATATTGTATAACTTCAGGTGCTACTGTTTATCCTATGGTAAGAAATGGTAATAATTTTACTTATGGTAACCTTACTTCTGAAGAAGGAAAAACAACTGTATATAAGATTTTTGAGAAGGTTGCTCCAAGTGGTTATAGCGTATCATCTGCTTATTGGGAGGTGTCAGTAATTAGAACACACACAGTAGAAGGTGATACTAATGTTTATCGTGATTCTATTTCTAGTATTAAATACTATGGCCCTGATAACAAAAACTACGACGTGGCAGTAAATAGCGAGCCTTTAGTTGCTGTGGATGAGCTTCAGACAGCGTCTATTACCGTTAATAAGACCTTTGATAAGGTAATTGCGTCAGATAGTGTTAATTATGAGGAAGAACTTAAAAAGTGCGTTTTTGGCCTTTATGCTAAGGAGAAAATTACTCTTACTAATGGTACAACTATTGCCCCAGGCACTTTAGTTAGCGTAGCTACTATTAGTAGCTGGGATGGAAGTGAAAGTGATATTAAAGGTTATGCTTCCTTTGAAGGAATTCCTAATGGTAAGTACTATGTCGCCGAATTAGATGGTTCTAGCTTGTTTGCTTTAGATAAGTCTCAAAAGGAAGTAAATGCAAATGGTGGAAAGTACACGGTGTCTTTTACTAATAGAACTGGTTCTATAAATGTAGTTAAAACTAAGCCTAGTGGCGACAGATTTATGTTAGATACGGTAAAGTTTGAACTATATAAAGATGGTGTAAAACTAATAGCTACTGGAACTACCAATGCTAAGGGTGAAGTTAGTTGGGATAATGATGTGTCATCACTACTACTAGGTAGCTATGTTATTAAAGAAAGCTTCACTCCAGTAACTTATGAGTGCACGGATGGCACTATTCTTAACTATGAAATTCAAAACAATTCTAATTGGAAAAAAGAGTCTGATACTTCATATTCATATGCTTTTGAACTTAAGGATGATATAGGTTCTGAGATTACTTTTAGTGTAGAGAATGATTTGCAGGATACAGAATTTTTCTTAAGAAAAGTGATTATTTCCGAAGGTGATGAAGCTGATATTAGATTTGATCTTATTTCTAATGATGTACTTGTTGCTCAAGGTAGCTGCCATACAGAAGGCGATACTACTAAGGAATATGACGTGGTATGGGATTTTGATGGAAGTAAAAATTCGCACATTATGATTCCTACAGGTGTATATGAGTTACGAGAGTATATAGAAGAATCTAGTTTTTGTGGAGTGGATTATACATACCTTTGTCCTGATGGTTTTGAAATTAGTAGTGATGGTACTTATTTCTATAAGTATATGTATATCACTGACAATGAAGGTGTAACTAGCGAAGTAGTTACAAATACTAGAAAGACAGCAGACCTTGAAATAATGAAAGACTCAGAAACAGGAGAAATCGAGAATGTTATGTTCCGTCTTTGTTATAGAGGAAATGATGAGGAACCTTGTGCCAAAGAGGAGCGTGTCTTGATAAGACCTTCGGAGGACCAAACTGTCTTTATGACTAACGAAGAGGGTAATATCAGAATTACTAATTTGCCTCAGGGTTGGTATGAGATTATTGAGATAGTACCTGATGGTAACAAAGTTATTTGGGAAGGCGATTTATCAGAGGAGGGTAATAGACTTGTAAACCTTTCTGGAGAAGACGCATATGTTACTACAATGGTAACCGCACGAAATGAGATTAATGTCTCAGTGGTAGTAGATAAGAAGGATTTATGGACGCTTAAGGCTGTTGGTGGTGCTTCTTTTACTCTTTATAGTGATGTTAATAGAAATGGTATCGTAGACGATGAAGAGGAAGAGACAAGAGTTTTAGCATATGATGAAGATAAGGATGGTGTTGTAGAGTTTAATAACCTTCCTTCTGGTCAGTACATAATTCGAGAGTATGCTACAGTAAATGGCTATTATATTAATTACACTGATTTTGTTGTTGTAATTAATAGTAGAGATAATAGTTATGTCGAAGTTGATGAAGAGCCTTATAGTGTACCTATACTTATTTATAAGAAAGACTTCGATGATGATAATCATTACCTTAGTGGCGCAGTGTTTACCCTTTATGAAGATGTTAATCGTAATGGATTATACGAGGAAGATATTGATGTAAAGGCTGTGACTTATGGAGATGAGAGAGGTGTAACGAAGGAAGCATCTTTCTATGAAATCACTAAAGATGGTAATAAAGTTTATATTTCTGATTATGTTAAGCCAGGATATTATCTTATTTATGAAGAAGTTACTCCATACGGATATGACCATGTAAATAGTAAGTTCACTTCTGTTGTTATTGATTCTGTTGATACAGATACGGATGGATTTAAGGTGTTTCCTCATGAGGTGACTATTAAAAATATATGTCGTGGAAGTGTGCATATCACAAAGGTAGATGAGGAATATCCTGATATGAAACTATCTGGTGCAGAATTTTCAGTTTATAAGGATGTGAATAAAAACATGATTATTGATGAAAAAGATGTATTGGTGGGTACTATGAAGGAAGAAAGTATAGGTGAGTACTATGCTTATGATTTGCCTTATGGTGACTATCTTATCGAGGAGACAATGTCTCCAGCAGGATATGTAAAGAGAGATGATACATGGAATGTATCAATTAAAGAAAATGGTGAAGTGTACGATATTCTTGATAGTGATTTTGAAGGTATTAGTAATAAGTTCTCTGGTAGAGTAAGCATCTATAAGACAGAGTCAGAAAATGTAGGAACGGGCAAGTATGTTTCTGGCGCTGTTTTTAGTGTGTACACTGATGATAATGAGTATGTAGGAATACTTAATGAGGATGTAGATGGTGTATACCGCTTAAGTGGACTCAAGCGAGGTAACTATTATGTTATAGAAGAGGTGGCTCCTGAAGGCTTTATAAGAGACGAAGGAGTGTATTCTTTTGAGATTAGTAATGATGCTTACGACGTAGTGGTAGATAACGCTGATACTTATGGTGTGGAAGGTTATTTTATCGAGGATATTCCTAGCATTGGTACAACGCTTACAAACGATAAGACAAAGTCTCATATTGTGCCACGTAATAGTGTAGTGACTCTTACGGACGAGGTTAGTTATTCTGGTCTTATTCCTGGTAAGGAGTATGTTATGACGGGTACATTAGTAAATAAAACTAATGGTAAGCGTGTTACTGGTGTAAGTGATGTAGATATTACTTTCGTGCCTGCTACGTCTTCTGGTGTGGTGAAGGTGCCATTTACTTTGCAGACTTCTAGAATTGATGGTAATGCCGTTGTTGCTTATGAAAAGCTTTATCTTGATGGTAATTTGGTTGTTGATCACTCAGATATTAACAATTCTAGTCAGACAGTTAGTTTTAATAAAGTAGATGTCCCAAGTACAGGTGAAGCGTCCATTTACTATTACACCTTAATTGGTGCTATGACTGTTTTGGGCAGTGCAGTTCTGGCAGGTTATGTGTCACTTGTTAAAGGCAGCAAAAGCAAAGACGATGAGAGGGAATAATATTGATAAATGTAGTTTATATAAACTATAATGCAATTGTGTTCCTTCTCTAGATTGGCTATAACAACCAAAATTTGTATAGAGAAAGGACTGTCGGAGGTGACAGTATGTCCGAAGAAATGGGAATGACAAATGAACAATACAAGGGAATGCTTCTTGATGAATTGGAAGATTGGGAAGAAGTATTAAATCTTGCAATCGAATCTGATAATGAAAAAATAAAAAGAAAAGCTGAAAAGCAGATTGAGAAAATTAACGAAAAATTGAAGTTCTAAGCTAAAAAAGACACCCCGCTATTAATGGCGGGGTGTTTATTTGTGTGTAACACTTATCTATTAAACTCTGAAGAGCTCCTTATAAAGAACTCTTACAGCGTAGTCGCAATACTCTTCGCCAACACCGAACATCATGGAAATCTCAGATGCACCCTGGTTAACGATTTTGAGGTTGATACCTGCAGAAGAAAGAGCAGAAGCAGCTCTTGCCATGATACCAACGGAGTTTGCCATAGCTTGACCAACGATCATTACAATAGCGAGGTCTCTCTCGATTGTTACAAGCTCAGCACCAGCTTCGTTACGGATTCTATTAACAAGAATCTGCTCCTTAGCCTGATCAACATACTTGCTTCTAACAATAACAGTTACGGAGTCGATACCAGATGGCATATGCTCGATACAGATACCTTCCTCTGTGAAAATCTGGAGAAGCTTAAGAAGGAAGCCTGTCTCGTGATTCATGAGATACTTAGTAATTGTAATTGTAAGGAAGTTCTTCTCACCAGCGATACCTGTAATAAGGGAATCGTAATGAGTTCTCTTAGAAACAATCTTTGTACCCTTAGCAGATGGGTTATTTGTATTCTTGATGTTTACTGGAATACCTCTTACATATACAGGGTAAAGTGCTTCCTCGTGGAGAACTGAGAAACCAGCATAAGCAAGCTCTCTCATCTCGTCGTATGTAATCTCAGTAATAGGGAATGGATTCTTAACAAGATTAGGATTAACAGCAAATACGTTGTCAACGTCTGTCCAGTTCTCGTATACTTCTGCATTTACAGCACCTGCAAGGATAGAACCTGTAATATCAGAACCACCTCTAGAGAAAGTGATAATCTTGCCGTCCTTGCTATATCCGTAGAAACCAGGGAAGATGCAAAGAGACTTTTCATACTTGAGACTCTCGAGGTTATCGTAGGACTCACCAAGAATACGTGCCTTACCGAGATCGTCGTGCTCGAGGAAGAGACCTTTCTCCTTAGGGTTGCAGTAAATAGCTGGATGACCAATAGATGTGAAGTACTTAGCAACGAGACGTGCATTACAATCCTCACCCATAGCCTTAACAGAATCAAGATACATTACCTTATCATCATATGGAGCATAAGCTGTTGCCTTAAGTGTGTCGATGATTTCTGGAAGTGCTTCTGGAATCTCGAGCTCAGTAGTAATAGACTCGAATCTCTCGATAACCTTATTAAGTTCCTCGTCGCAGTTGTCATTCTCGAGACGAGCCTTTGCAACAGCGATAAGAAGGTCAGTAACCTTAATATCTTCCTTATTACGCTTACCTGGTGCAGATACAACAATAATTCTTCTGTCGCTATCAGCGAGAACGATGTCACAAACCTTCTTGATTTGTGTAGCATCTGCGAGTGATGAACCACCAAACTTAGCAATCTTCATAATTTGCTCCTTATATATAAAATAATTAATTTATAAAATTTGCGTGTATATAATACCACATGAGATTTACTTTTAAGGGTTTTATGGTTAAAATTTTTCTACGAATAGGAGAAAAACATGAATATTTTTAAAGCAATGGTACCAGATATCGTATATAAGGACGTAAAGTCAATTCCTTTTGATGTTTTGAAGGCGGAAGGAAAGACTACTTTGCTTCTTGATTTTGACAATACTCTAGGTCCAGATCATGCTACAGCTCCTATTGATTATTCCTTTGAGTGTATCGAGATAGTAAAGGATCTTGGCTTTGAGATGTGTCTGGTTTCTAATGCTAAGTCTGGCCGATCTGCTGGTATTGCTAAGGCACTTGATATACCTTGCGTTACGTATGCACATAAACCTCGTCCCGACGGAATTAACAGAGCTCTTAAGCTTCTTGGTTCTACTAAGGAAGAAGCAGTAATGATTGGTGACCAGGTTTTTACTGACGTTATTGCTGGTAAACTTGGTGGAGTATACACCATAATGGTCGAGAGATTTGGTAAGAAAGAAATATGGTATGTAATGCTTAAGAGACCTTTGGAAAAGATAGTAAGATTTTTTGCAAAGTATTGATTAGTTTAAATTAGACCATCGATAATTGATGGTCTTTTTATATATGGAGATTGGTATGAATATTTATATTGATTTTGATGATGTAATTTGTGAGACAGCCAAGTATTTTACTTATATTGCAAAGGAACTTTTTGATATAGATGTTCCTTATAAAGAAGTACAGTTTTTCAATCTTCAGAAATCCTTTGATCTTAGTGATAAACAATATGATGAATTAATGAGGGCTGGACACCTCCCTGAAAATCTTCTTGCTTATAAAGAGACTCCAGGTTCGTCAGAAACTATTAATAAATGGGTTAAAGAGGGTCATAATGTCTCTATAATTACAGGAAGACCTTTCGACTCATATGAGCCTTCTCGTCAGTGGCTTGATGAGCATAATCTTGAAAGTGTGCCTCTTTTTTGTGTGGATAAGTATGGTCGCGAAAGCTTTAACCAAGACTGTACTTACAGCATGACGCTTAAGGACTTATATAGTATGTCTTTTGACTTTGCAGTTGAAGATTCTCCTGCAGCTTTTGAGCATGTTATGCATTTTGACGGTTGCACAGTTGCTGTTTATAATCGTCCATGGAATGAAAATGAAGCTCTTCCTGATAGTAGATTTGTACGCTGTAATGGATGGCAGGAAATAGATAGACTTCTTCATAACAGATAACCATCTTTACTTTGAGATATATCAAAGAGAAGATGGGGAAGAAGACATTAAATTAGACACAAAAAAAGGATTCCTAATTAGGAATCCTTCTTGTTGGTGCACCATCAGGGACTCGAACCCGGGGCCCACTGATTAAGAGTCAGTTGCTCTACCATCTGAGCTAATGGTGCTTGTTTTTTGTCTGAGCTCTTGCTCAAGCTTGATTATTATAACACTGTGTAAACGGATGTCAACAACTTTTTTCAAAAAATCCAATCATATTTTCTGAAGAGAAATTTTCCTCAAGTGGAAGAGCCACAGGAGCCTTATTTTGTGCGGATTTGTAGATGCCCATGAGTGTATCTACAGAAGAATATCCTGCTACTGCGTCTGCGATAGGATTACGATCATTAGCAATTGCATCAATAAAATCTGCGTAGATTCCAGTGTGTGGATTAAGTGCATTAAGCATTGATGAGATACCACCAGCTTTAAGCTGTTTTCTTACATATTTAAAATTAAGTTTTTTACCGCGACCATCACGAATGTTAAGTGAAGGCATGCCTTTGCGAAGTCCAAGTGAGATAGAACCATTCTCACAAAATACAGAGAACATAGCTGCATGGTCTTTCTCAGAAGTAGGTGTAGTACCTTCAATAGATGCAAGAGAACCATCATTCATACGAAGAATAGCCATACCGAGGTCTTCGGCTTCAATTTTACGAAGACGCTGTGCAAGCATTGCTTGTGCTTCTACAGGAGTAGAACCCATAAGCCATACAAGAAGGTCAATAGCATGGATAGTCTGATTCATCATGGCGCCGCCGTCTGCTTTCCATGTACCTCTCCAAGCAGCGGAGTTGTAGTAATCATCTCCGTGACCCCAGCGAACAAAAATAGTACCGTGAGTTACTTTGCCAAATACTCCATTAGCGATATCTTCACGAAGAATAGATACCAAAGGAAAGTATCTATAAATATGTCCCATAGCAATCTTACGGTTGCACTTGATGGAAAGGTCGTGGATATACTTGCTTTCTGCGGATGACATTGTCATTGGCTTCTCGAGAAGTAGGTGACATCCATGGTTAAGTGCGAACTCGGCTATTTTGCAGTGAAGTCCTGAAGGGACAGTAATTGCAACGATATCAGGCTTGATTTCTTCAATTGCAGCTTCGTAGTCAGTAAAAAACTTTACGCCCTCACTTGGAAATTTTGAAAGAGATAATAATTTCTCAGGTGCACCTGGAACTACGTCTACAAGACCTGCAAGTACTACCTTGTCATTTAATTTCTTTATAGCCTTAAGATGTTTGCTTGATACGCGGCCACAACCGATAATAATTACCTTTAGCTTATTTTCCATGACTTATTACCACTTTCGAAAAATAAAATTACTTTACTAATAATACCACAATCATTGTTATAATTATTCTAGATAGATTTGGAGGCTTACTATGAATATTGTTGATGTAATTCTAGACAAGCGATATGGAAGAGAATTATCTGATGAACAGATTCAGTTTTTTGTGGATGGTGTTACTGATAAGAGCATCCCTGATTATCAGATTTCTGCGCTATTAATGGCAATAGTTCTTAATGGCATGAATGAGAGAGAGATGACTACGCTTACGCTCGCTATGGCAGCATCAGGTCAGCAAAATGACCTATCTTATATTGATGGTATTCCTGTAGATAAGCATAGTACTGGTGGTGTGGGAGATAAGATTACTCCACTTGTTATGCCTCTTTGTGCAACATTCGGAGTTCAGAGCGTTAAGCTCTCCGGTCGTGGACTTGGATTTACTGGCGGTACTGTAGATAAGTTTGAGTCTATTGAAGGTTTTCAAATTGAGGTGCCAGCAGAAAAATTTCCTGAGCTTGTAAATGCTACTGGTATGGTTATTTCCGGTCAAACTCCTGATTTGGCGCCAGCAGATAAGGTGCTTTATGCACTTCGTGACGTTACTGGTACAGTTGATTCTATCCCTCTTATTGCTAGTTCTATCATGAGTAAGAAAATTGCAGGTGGTGCCAAGGCAATTGTTCTTGATGTTACTTGTGGAAGCGGAGCTTTTATGAAAACTCCCGAAAGCGCTCGTGAGCTCGCTGAGGCAATGATTAAAATCGGTAATCTTGCAGGTCGTAAAACAGTGGCAGTTATTACGGATATGGATCAGCCACTTGGTAGAACTTGTGGTAATTCTCTCGAAATGATGGAGGTCTTTGAGACCCTAATCGGTAAGGGCGCACCTGATGTAGTAGAGGTAGCGTCCAATATTGCTGCCAATATGGTAGAGCTTGCTGGCAAAAACGGAGACCTTACTGGAGATGCTCTTGTAGAAGAGTGCAAAAAAAGACTTTGTAACGGTGAAGCACTTTCTAGATATTATGAACTTATCTTATCCCAAGGTGGCGTTGTAAGTGAGAATGGAGTAGTAAATTACAAGGTTAAGCCTTTCGAGGAACTTCGTATTACTTCTCCTGAGACAGGTTATATCTCTGGTATTAAGGCGGATATGATTGGTCATGCAGCAGTGATGCTTGGCGCTGGTCGTGTTACCAAAGCGGATTCTATTGATTATGGTGCAGGTATTAGCTTTTACCGCAAAGTAGGTGATAAGGTGCGTCGTGGAGATGTTATTTGTTCACTTAGTCGGGGTGAGAATTGTGAGCCTGATGAGAACCTTTTATATGATGTCATGGAATACATTCTTGATGCCTATTCTTTCTCGGAAGAACCAGTAGAACCAAGGGCTTCTATAATTGACATTATAAAGTGATGTATATATAATTAGAACAAATGTTCATAAAGTTAGGTAGGGGTAATGGAGCCAGTTTGTAAGACTTATATTGGTATAGATCCTGGATATGCGATTACAGGTTATGGAATCATATCTAAGCAGGGTTCTAAGCTTAAGGTAATTGATTATGGTGCCATTACTACTAAGGCTCATACAGACTTTTCTCAAAGACTTCTTACTATAAATGATGCTATTCGCAGTATCCTTGAGATTTATAAGCCAGATTATATGAGTATTGAGGAATTGTTCCTTTATCACAATACTACTACTGCTATAGGTACTGCTCAGGCAAGAGGTGTTGTTATTCTTGAGGCTGCTAGAGCAAATATTCCTGTTTATGAATTCACTCCACAGCAGGTAAAGCTATCTGTTACTGGGGTTGGTAGAGCTGATAAGAAGCAGGTTTCTGAGATGGTTAAGAGACTTCTTAATCTTAAAGAAGTACCTAAGCCTGATGATGTTACGGATGGTTTGGCTTTGGCTATCTGCCTTGCTAATACTGGCACTCAGTATGCCGGCAAGGCTGTTTCTGGTGATCAGTACGGTCGTTACGGATATAGCAACCGTAATGAATTTGGTTAATTATAGGAGATATTTATGTACGCTTATATTAAGGGTGAACTTGTAAAGAGAACAGACGATCTCGTTGTAGTTGATAATAATGGTATTGGATATGAGATTTTTTGTCCTGCTGCTATTTCGGTTAATCTTGGTAATGTAGGAGATATGGTTACAGTCTGGACTTATCAGGCAGTTCGAGAGGATGATATTTCTTTATATGGATTTGCTGCTCCTGAAGAGAAGGATATGTTTCTTCTTCTTATTACTGTTAGTGGTATTGGCCCTAAGGTAGCTCATTCTATTTGTTCTCAGATGGATCCTGGAACTCTTGCTATGACTGTCATGAATAGTGATGTTAAGGCTCTTACATCAGTTAAGGGCCTTGGTAAGAAAGGTGCTGAGAGAATTATTCTTGAGATAAAGGATAAGCTTAAGAAGTCAGGTCTAGAGGCGTCTACAGTAGCTTCTAAGCTCACAGTACCATCAGGTGGTAGAGTAATGGTATCTGGTCCTATGGATGACGCTGTTGAGGCTCTTATGGTACTTGGATATAAGCAATCTGATGCTGAAGCTGCAGTAAGTAGCGTATATAGTGATAATATGGAGTTGCAGGATATTATTAGAGCATCTTTACGTGTGCTTTCTAGATAATTAAAGAGGAATTATGTTTAACGATAATAACTACGAAGAAGAAAGAATTATTGGTAGAACCAAGCAATTCGATGACAATGACGAGAAGGGCTTACGTCCGGTCAGATTTGAAGACTATAGTGGTCAGAAGAAAGTAAAGGAAAACCTTAAGATTTTTATCGAGGGCGCTAAGAATCGCGGAGAGTCATTGGATCATGTTCTTCTTTATGGTCCTCCAGGTCTTGGTAAGACTACACTTGCAGGTATTATCGCTGCAGAGCTTGGCGCAGAGATGCATATTACTACTGGTCCATCTATCGAGAAGGCTGGTGATATTGTAGCTATTCTTACTAATCTTAATGAAAATGATGTTCTCTTTGTTGATGAGATTCATAGACTTAATAAGAGTGTAGAAGAAGTTCTCTATCCAGCTATGGAAGATCGTTGTGTAGATATTATGATTGGTAAAGGACCTGCTGCTAGATCTATTCGTATGGATTTACCGCCGTTTACATTAGTTGGTGCTACTACAAGAGCAGGTATGTTGTCAGCTCCTCTTCGTGATCGTTTTGGAATTATTCATAGACTTGAGTTATATGAGACAGATGACCTTATGAATATTCTTGCTCGTGATGCTGAACTTCTAGGTATCTCTATAGATGAAGAAGGTCTTCGTAATATAGCATCTCGTTCTCGTGGTACTCCTCGTATTGCAATTCGACTTCTTAAGCGTATGAGAGATTATGCTCATTTTATGAATTCCGAGGTTATTAATAAGGACGTATCAGACTACGGTCTTAATGCATTGGAGATTGATTCAATTGGTCTTGATGCTATAGATAGACGTATTCTTACTACTATCGCTGATGTGTTTAAGGGTGGACCTGTAGGTCTTGAGACTTTGGCAGCCTGTACAGGTGAGGATCCTATTACTATTGAGGATGTATATGAGCCATTCCTTCTTCAGAATGGTTTCCTTGCTAAGACTCCACGTGGACGTGTTCTTACACTTCGTGCATTTGAGCATCTTGGAATTACTGTTCCACCTCAGTTTTATGATAAGGCTAAGTCTACTTTTAATAACATTTCTATTGAAGACTTAGGAGGAAGTAAAGCTTAATGTCACTTCTTCTACATGCGTGTTGTGGTCCTTGTGCCATGTATCCTGTTGATATGCTTCTTAAGGCTAATCGAGATTTGGATTTGTATTGGTTTAATCCTAATATTCATCCTGAATTTGAGTGGAATCGTAGACTAGAGAATCTTCGAATTGTCGCCAAGCATTATGATAGAAATCTTATTGAAGAAGGAGACTGTCGTCAGGCATATTGGGAATCTAAAGCATATCTTGAAGAGTTTAATTCTCGCTGTTCTTATTGTTATGATGTAAGACTTGAAAGTACTGCGAAGTATGCAGCAGAGCATGGATATGAAGCATTTTGTACTACTTTACTTGTAAGTCCATATCAGCAGCATGATGTGATTATTGATACTGCAAAGCGTAAAGCCATCAAGTATGGCGTGGATTTTGAATATTACGATTTCCGTCCAGGATACCGTGAAGGTCAGAATATGGCACGAGAAATCGAGTTATATAGACAGAAGTATTGTGGATGTATTTACTCTTTAGATGAATCTAAGTTTAAAGAAAAGATAATTAAGAGTTTTCAATAACGTGATATACTGTCATCAATTATTTTTTATTAATTGGGGATAGTATATGAATACACATGATTTTTACATGACTCTTGGCGCTAAGTCAGGATTATTACTTGATTCAGAACAAGGTATCTTAATTGGTAAATCCAACGGTTTTAAAGTTAATGCTTTACGCTCAGGTGGGAAATTTATATTAAGTCTTGTTCCAATTAAAGATGGAGTTTATCCTTCTGGTGAAGATGTTAAATCTATTCTAGCAAATTGTGATATTACTTCTATTACAACTAATGGTAAGGCAGTTTTAGTTACAACCGGCAATATCTCATCTAATTTAAAAGGATGTGATAAGGCAACAAATGTATTTAGTTCAATAACACAATCTTTTAAAGACCTAGGCTATGAAGATGATAGTATTAATTATGAGTCTGATATGGAGCTTAAGGGTAAAGATGTATCTGTAACTATTGGCGGTGGTCTAATCAATGGTTATGTAGGTGGTTTTCTTGGCACTTGTGTTGCAATCGCTGTTGGCGGTGGACTTATTGTATGGCTTCATTCTATTCATGCCATATTTGCCATGTTCGCTGAGGTTTCACTTTTACTCTTATTAGTTATAGGCTTATACGAAATATTTGGTGGTCCTAGAACATATCCTGGCATGGCATTACTTTTTGTAATGTTAATTATTGGAACAGAAATCTTAGTACGACTTAAAACAGCATCTTATGCGGTATTTAATGTTGATACGGTCGCAGATACTTTTGATTTGTTAAATCAAATGGTTCCTGAAGCGCATTTAGATGAAATAGTACAGATAAAGCGAATGACGTTAGGTGAGATGTTTTGGCAGTTACCATCCATATTTAAAGCTTCTGGTGACTTTTTAAGAGATCTTATTATAGGATATTGTGAATCAGCTTTAATCGTAATCTTAGCTATTACAAGTTATAGAAAAGGTAATAAAAGCTTATTTAGTTATTTAAGTTGGATATGGAATGCAATCTTTCATTGATATTAATAAAGGGCCATCTCAAATATGAGATAGCCCTTTGTTTTGCTATAACTATATGATTTATTACTTCCAAGCGAAGTGGTAAGAATCAATAGTGAAGTGATTTGTGTGTTCCTCAGTCTTAGCAGTAATTGTTACATATACTGTTGTGTTTGCTGGGATTGTCTGACTTGTTGCAGTACCTACGAATGAGTTATCTGTATCGCCAGCCTTGAATGTGAAGTAATCAGATGAGAGGGAAGTAATCTTTGTTCCTGTTGAAATTCTGATTGTCATGTTATCAAGTCTGCTACCAAGGTTAACTGATTCGTTGCCGTTATTTGCAATCTCAATATCAAACTGGAATCCATCTGTTGTAGATGTAGCATTCTTAATGTGATAGCTGAATTGTGGCTCTGGCTGCTTATCATTAGAGTTAGAAGGCTTTGTAGTAGTTGTTGTTGCTTCAGTTGTTGTTGTAGCAGCTGTTGTAGTTGTTGTGGCTTCTGTAGTAGCCTCAGTAGTTGCTTCAGTTGTAGATTCTGTTGTTTCTTCAGTAGTTTCAGCTGTTGTTTCAGAAGGCTCAGTAGTCTCTGTAGCGGATGTTTCAGTAGCCTTTGTTGTTGCTGCTGTTGTCTCATCAGATGTTTCTGCAGGCTTTGTTTCTTCAGTTTCCTTTGTGGTTGTCTGAACTGTACCGATAGCTGTTGGCTCAGTCTTGTTTTTATTCTTTCCAAACCAGTTATCAATATTCTCAAGAACGAAGAAGACACCAATAACAAGAACAAAAATTACAACGAGAGCAATAATTGATCCCTTGCCAGGCTCCTTGGATCTCTTTTCTTTCTTACGAGTCTTTGTATCTACTGTGGTAACAGGCTGGATATTACCACGCTGTGCTGCTGCAGTGGAACGCTGTCCCTGTCTCTGAATTGTATTACCAGCTCTGTTATTAGATGCAAATGGTGACTGGTTATTAGGATTTGCTGATGCACCAGGACGGCCAACATTTGCTGGTCGCTTAATTGGTGCGGCCTGCTTTGGAGCCTGAGGTGCTGTTTCAGCCTTAGGAGCTTCAGGAGCCTTTGGTGTTTCTGCAGCCTTAGGTGCTTCAACCGGCTTTGGAGCTTCTGTTGCATTAACTGCTTCAGCTACCTTTGGTGCTTCTGTTGCAACAGCTGCAACAACTGGAGCTACATTCTTATTGTCGTCTTTTGCTTCCTTACTTGGAGCAGATTCCTTGGCTACTGGAGCAGGAACCGGTGCAGGTGCTTCCTTTTTAGATTCATCCTTGTTTCTACGCTTTCCGAAAGCGCCAACACCTGATGTAACCTTTCCATAAGTCTGAAGGTTAGATTTCTTTTCTGGTGCAGGAGCAGCTTCTGGAGCTTTCACAGCGGCTGCTGGAGCAGGTGATGGTGTAGGTGCTGGAACTTCTTCTTTTGCAGTCTCTGCCTTTGGTGTTTCAGGAGCAGGGGAAGGAGTATCCATACCAAATTGTGGTTTATTATTTTTAAATGGATTAATTGCAGCAGCAGTTTCATCAAGCTGAAGGTCATCTTCTACATGAGCAAATGGACTCTTCTTGTTGTTGGAGGATGTAGCAAAGTCCAAATCATTACCAGCATTAAATGGACTTGCAGTAGCTTCTCCAGCAAATGCCTTGAGATCAGGATCTTCCATATCAAAGTCAGTGTTATTATCAATACCTGATTCAGCAGTAGTAAATACAGGAGCAGGAATTTCTGGTTCTGGCTCTTTTACTACCTTTGCAAAAGGAGAGCGCTTTTCAGGAGCCTTTTCTATAGGTGCAGCTACTGGAGCAGGTGCTGGAGCAGGAATGTGCTCTGGAGCTGGAGTAGGTGCTGGTGTAGGCGCAAAAGCAGGTGCTGGCTTTGGTTCTGGTGCAACAGCTACAGGTGCGTTCATAGGCTTGAAAGCTGATACATTAGGATCAAATTCAAAGTTATCAAATTCATCATCAAAGGAAGAAAGTGAAGTTTCCTTTAATTTTTCTGATACAGAATTAGCAGCTTCATTTGCTTTGAAAGATACTGCGAAGGATGAATCAATAAAATCACCATCATTTGAATCAGAATTATTAGTGTATGAACTATTAAATAAAGAGTCATGGCCATTATCAGTGCCATTAGTAGAACTATTATTGTCGGAAGGAGTAGAATCGCTTCCGAAGAGCTTGTTCTCGTTATCGTCTGAACCGAGTAACATACTTTTACCTCACTATAAATAAAATATATATAAAAATATAATTCAAAGAATTTAATAAAGCAATTGAAATTGAATCATGTAACCTAAGTGAAAAGAATTTATGTAGTTGACATATTAAAATCGTGGTGTTATTATTTTCACCGTTAAGAACGCTCGTGTGGCGGAATCGGCAGACGCAACGGACTTAAAATCCGTCGGGCTAATAACCCGTACCGGTTCAAGTCCGGTCACGAGCACCATATATAATATCGCGGAGTGGAGCAGTTGGTAGCTTGCCGGGCTCATAACCCGGAGGTCGTGAGGTTCGAGTCCCGCCTCCGCAACCACTTAGAAGTTCGGGTTAATACCCGAACTTTTTTATTGCTATGAATGAGTTGATGAAGTTAATAGACAAATTAGAATTGCAGGGTTCTCTTACTTATGAAGAGTATGTGATGTTGTTGTCTAATAATTCTCAAGAACTTAGAGATTATGCAGCTTTGAAGGCTGTTTCTATTAAGGAAAAGTACTACAGTAATAAAGTGTTTGTACGAGGATTAATAGAGTTTTCGAATTACTGTAAAAATGATTGTTATTACTGTGGAATTCGAAATGGTAACCATAATTGTGATAGATATAGATTATCCCAAGATGAGATTTTTGAATGCTGTCGTCAAGGATATGACTTTGGTTATAGAACTTTCGTCTTTCAAAGTGGTGAAGATCCATATTATAGTGATGAACGTATTTGTAACATCGTTTCTAGTATTAAATCCGAATATCCAGATGTTGCTATTACGTTGTCCATAGGTGAAAAGTCCATTGATAGTTATAAGGCCTTTAAGAAAGCTGGTGCGGATAGATATTTACTTAGGCACGAGACTTGTAATGAGGACCATTATTCTAAGCTTCACCCTCAAAATATGAGTGGCACCAATAGAAAGCAGTGCCTTAATAACCTTAAATCTCTTGGGTTTCAGGTAGGTGCTGGCATTATGGTCGGTTCACCTTATCAGACTAAGGAAAATATAGCGGAAGATCTTATTTTCTTAAAAGAACTTAATCCTCACATGGTTGGTATTGGTCCATTTATTTCGCATAAGGACACACCTTTTGCTGATATGCCTAATGGCACACTAGAAGATACACTTCTTTTGTTGTCGCTTATTAGGATTATGCTTCCTGATGTGCTTTTACCGTCAACTACTGCTCTTGGTACTATAAACCCTAGAGGAAGAGAAATGGGCCTTATGGCGGGAGCTAATGTTGTTATGCCTAATTTGTCTCCTGTTAAAGTAAGACAAAAATACAGCCTTTATGACAACAAAATATGTACTGGTGAAGAAGCAGCTGAGTGTGTCGATTGTCTTAAAAAAAGAGTAGAATTAACGGGTAATATTATCGTTACTGATCGAGGCGATTCTCCTCGTAAGTAACTTAATTAGAAGAAGGTGCAACATGTATAATCCGAAGTCAATGAAAGCTGAGGAGTTTATCGATAACGAAGAGATATTGGCATCACTTAAGTATGCTGATGATAACTGCCATAATTACGAGGTGATTAAGGCAATAATCGAAAAAGCAAAAGAATGTAAGGGACTTAACCATAAAGATGCGTCTGTCCTCCTTGCATGTGATATTCCTGAATTAAACGAAGAGATTTTTGCACTTGCTCGTAAGATTAAGGAAGATTTTTACGGTAATCGTATAGTGCTTTTTGCACCGCTTTATTTGTCTAATTACTGTATAAACGGCTGCACATACTGCCCTTATCACGGTAAGAATAAGACAATTCCACGTGTAAAACTTACGCAGGAGCAGGTTAAGGCGGAGGTCATGGCACTTCAGGATATGGGTCATAAGCGTCTTGCTATTGAAGCTGGTGAGGATCCTAAGAATAACCCTATCGAATATATCCTCGAGTGCATTAACACTATTTATTCTATTAAGCATAAAAATGGTGCTATTCGCCGTGTAAATGTAAATATCGCTGCAACTACCGTGGAGAACTATAAGAAACTTCACGATGCAGGTATCGGTACATATATACTTTTCCAGGAGACTTATCATAAGGAAAGTTATTTGGAGCTTCATCCAACTGGACCTAAGCATGATTATGCTTATCATACAGAGGCTATGGACCGTGCTATGCAGGGTGGTATTGATGATGTAGGACTTGGTGTTCTTTTTGGACTCGATAAATATCGCTATGAGTATGCAGGTCTTCTTATGCATGCTGAGCATCTTGAAGCAGTGTTTGGGGTTGGTCCACATACAATTTCTGTGCCAAGAATTTGTCCTGCTGATGATATAGATGTTAAGGAATTTACTAATTCAATTGATGATGATACTTTCGCGAAGCTTGTTGCTTGTATAAGAATTGCTGTTCCTTATACAGGTATGATTGTGTCCACACGTGAGTCTCAGAAGTCCCGTGAGCGTGTGCTTAATCTTGGTATTTCACAGATTAGTGGTGGTTCTAGAACTTCTGTTGGTGGCTATACAGAAGAAGTTAGACCTGAAGATACAACTCAGTTTGATGTATCTGACACTAGAAGTCTCGACGAAGTTATTAAATGGCTTATGGAACTAGACTATTTGCCATCTTTCTGTACTGCATGTTACCGTGAGGGGCGTACAGGAGACCGTTTTATGGCACTATGTAAGGCAAAGCAGATTCAGAATTGCTGTCTTCCAAATGCACTTATGACACTTAAGGAGTATCTTGAGGATTATGCCTCCGAAGATACAAAGAAAGTGGGCATGGATCTTATCGAAAAGTATATTCCTGGTGTTACTAATCCTAAGGCAAAGGAAATACTTCGTGAGCGCCTTACCTTAATTGAGCAAGGGGAGAGAGATTTTAGGTTTTAATTATGTCACTTAATGAAGCACCATCTGGAGTAAGAACACATATTGCATTTTTCGGTTGTACTAATGTTGGTAAGTCCTCTTTAGTAAATGCTTTTACGAACCAAGATTTGGCTTTGGTATCTGATACAGCAGGAACTACTACAGACCCCGTGCGTAAAGCAATGGAAATCTTGCCTTTAGGACCTGTGGTTGTTATTGATACTCCTGGTTTTGATGACCCTACTGAGCTTGGTGCAGAGCGAATTAAGAGAGCTGAGGATGTGCTTGTTAAAGCTGATATAGCTGTGCTTGTTGTGGACGCTTCTAGAGGTATGAACTTAGTTGATGATTCATTGGTAGCTAAGTTTAAAGAGCGTAATATTCCTTACGTGATTGTTAATAATAAATCTGATTTAATTCAGTCACGTGATGAGGGAAAGACTTACACTAACGCGGTAACTGGTGAAGGTGTAAATGAACTTCGTGAAAAAATTGCGCACTTAACAACAAATAAGGTTAACCCTTTAGTAGCAGATCTTATTAATCCTGGTGATATTGTAGTTTTGGTAATTCCTATTGATTCTGCAGCTCCTAAAGGACGTATTATTTTGCCTCAGCAGCAGGTGTTACGTGACGTTTTGGATATTGGTGCTATCCCTGTTTGTTGTCGTGAATTAGAGTTAGAAAAGACTTTGGCATCGCTTTCAAGTAAGCCAAAACTTGTAATAACTGATAGTCAGGCTTTTAAGTACGTGTCATCTAGAGTGCCTACGGACATTTTGCTTACTTCATTTTCCATACTGATGGCTAGAATGAAGGGTAATTTGTTCCCATCTATTTCGGGCGCTAAATGTTTATCTGATATTAAAGATGAGAATATAATACTTATTAGTGAAGGCTGCACACACCACAGACAGTGTGAAGATATAGGAACAGTTAAGATTCCTAATATGATTCGCAAATTTACAGGTAATAATCCTAACTTTGAGTTTACATCAGGAGGAGAATTTCCTAAGGATTTACGAAAGTATAAATTGATTATTCACTGCGGAGCTTGTACTCTTACTGGTAGGGAAGCTTCTGGTAGATATCAAAGAAGCTTGGAGCAGAGAGTACCTATAACAAATTATGGTATTGCCATTGCTTATATGAATGGAATATTAGATAGGAGCATAGAGATTTTTAATTCATGATTGAAAAAGTGAAAAAAATTCTTGTGTGGCTATTAGAAATTATTAAGAAAATTGATAACTTCTTGTTGGCTAAGCGCGTTTATCGACTAATTATAGTCGGTGTTTTGGTGTTCCTATTTATTGTGTTCAGATATAGTTTTGCATCAGATAAGGTGTTTAAAAACTATACACCAGAAGATGATAAGACTATTCAGGTATCTCGTTCTACTAAGTACCAGATGTCATTTGAGGCTAAGGAAAAAGAACTTAACTACATTCGTATATATTTTGATCCTTCCAAGAGTGAATTGTCTTCAAAGGATAAGCTTAAGGTTACTTTAAGTGATGAACAGAATTATTTGCTTTATACACATGATGTATATCTTTATAACTCTGACTCAGGATATATTCGTATTGATATGGATAATGTCAATCTTGATCCTAATGAATGGTATTATCTGAAGCTTGATTTTTCTGAGATGGAAAAAACATCTCATATTACTTTAAAAGCGCATCAGACATTCCTTATGAATCCAAGTCGAATAATGGATTCTGATTCAGGTGAAGAAATTGCTCTTGATTATTCCATTGGATTTAATAAGGTTCCTAATATTAGCTATTATTTTAATAAGGCTAATTACTTTAGTATGATTGTTCAGATTCTTTTCTTTGTAGGAATCTGTGTGATTTTATTTGTCGATAAATTATGGAAAAAGCGTAAATTTAAAGAAGGGATTCGAGCTGCTCTTATTCCAATTTTCCTATATTTATTAGCAGAAATACTAAATGTGGAGAAGCTTAGACCATTACAGATTTTTGCACCACTAACAATGAAGTATTGGTTCTGTTTTATTCTTACGCTTGTTGTAATTGAACTTTTCTATTATTTCTTGTATGCGGTTATTGGTAGTGGCACAATATCAGCCTTGATTACAGGTCTTATTGTTGCTGTATTAGGATTTGTAAATCATACAAAACTTGTTATGAGAGGCGATTCCTTTATGCCTTGGGATATTGTCTCAGCAGGAATTGCAGTAAAAACAGGTTCTACATACTATTTTCATGTAACTATTAATTTTATTGCTGGTATCTTAATCTGTTTGATGTATTTGTGCTTTGTTCGCATTACTAGAACAAGATTTATGAGATTTACAAGAACTAGAATCTATCAGATGCTTGCTTCTGCATTTGCTATGTTGTTTGTATTTTCTGGATTCATTCTTAATACTAAGATGCTTGATACTATGAAAATTTATTATCAGGTTAATCCACCAATTCAAAGTTATAACGAGAATGGTACAGTGCTAGCTTTTTTGATGCATCTTAATAATATCAAGGCAAATGGTGGAGAAAATAATTCTCCAGAAAATGTTAAGGATCTTATTTATCAGTATGAAGGTATTTCTGCTTCTAATCATACTGATAACGAAGTGAATAAACTTGAGGTTAAGCCAAATGTAATTTGTATTATGAGTGAAGCTTTTTCTGACCCTAGAACTATTCGTGATTTCCAGACAAGTGAGCCAATCATGCCATATTATGATCAGCTTATGCAGGAATCAATAAACGGTCGAACAGCAGTTAGTATTTTCGGTGGTGGTACTTGTAATACGGAGTTTGAGTTCCTAACAGGTTATTCTGTAGCGAATTTGCTTCCTGGTTCATCTGTATATACATTTTATGTAAATAATGAGATTGAGGCTTTGCCACATATTTATAGAGAGAATGGTTATCGCACTGTAGCTCTTCATTCATTTGATGGTGATTGGTGGGATAGAAGAGAGAAATACCCACTTCTTGGATTTGATGAGTTTTATACAAGAGATGACTTTGATTCTAGTGCTCGCTATGTTAGACGTTATATTTCTGACTATAGTACATTCGAGAAAATTACAGATATATATGAGGAGTCAGAGGAACCATTATTTATGTTCTGTGTAACTATGCAGAATCACGCAGATTTTTCTGCTCGTTATGACAATATGAATTATGACATCACTATAGATGATATGCATAACGAAGATGGTAGTAATTATTACTATGCTGAGAATTATATTTCACTATTAAGGGAGTCTGATGATGCTCTAGAGTATCTTGTGGAATATTTCCGTAATGTAGATGAGCCTACAATTATTGTTATGTTTGGTGACCATTATCCAACTCTGGATCAGGGCTTTTATGATGCACTTCTTCAGACAGATCTTGGTGGAATTTCTGTAGAAGAGTCATTGCCAATCTATGAGACACCATATTTTATCTGGGCAAACTTTGACCTTAGTCAGGGTGGTACAACTCTAGATACCACATTTGGTAATCATGGTATCACTAGCCCTAATTTCTTAGGTCAGACAATTCTTGATTTGTCAGGCGTTGAGTCGCCAGAGTCACGTGCTTGCTTACGTGTGCTTAGACACCATATTTCTGCAGTTAATGCACTTACTGTGTATGATTTAGAGGGATTACCTCATTTTGATGATAATGAACTCGATGAAGAGACACGCACCATCCTTAATGATTACGCTACTATTCAGTATGGTCTTGTTTATTATGATGAGACTTCTGTGGGTAGTTCGGTGGAATAAAATGCTATACATTTTCTCTGCGCTTTATTGTGAGTTAGCCCCTTTTGTTAATGCCTTTACTTTGGAGTCTATTGGTAATGGTGTTTATCGTAGTGATAGGTGTATTGCTACAGTTACAGGTGTCGGTAAGGTAAATGCTGCATATTCAGTAGGGCGCACATTCGCACTTTTTGCACCATCTTCTAAGGATATAGTACTTAATATTGGGGTTGCTGCTGGTGAAAATGAAGGTCAGACTTATCTTGTAAACGCTATTTGTGATGCAGATACAGGTCATGATTATTACCCTGATATGGCAATTAACTTGGGACTTCCCGAAAGTCCGCTAACAAGCGTTTCAAAAGTTGTAACTAGTGTTGATAAAAACATGCTTTATGACATGGAAGCGTCTAGTATTTACCAAACTGCTATTAAGCACGTAAGTCCAGACAGAATACTTTTTGTTAAGACTGTTTCTGATAGTGATGGTAAGGATGTAACTCCTGATAAGGTTAGTTGCCTTATGGAGTCACAAATAAGTGTTGTAAGTCTATTATTAAACGAGACACAGTATGTGGATACTGAAAATAATGCTAGCAAATACTATGATGTTCTACATTGTTCTGAGTATATGAGATTGGAGCTTGGTCAGCTTTATCATTTTGCTGACACTTTAGGTGTTAATCCTGATGATATTCTTGATGATATTATCTCATCTTATATCGACATAAATAACCGCAAAATTGGTAGGGAGGTTCTAGATGAATTTAAGCGACGCCTTACCAAATTTTAAGCCTTTCGAGCATATTTATGTGGAGGATAAAGTAAAGGATTTGCCTGATACTAAGGCAATTCTTGCTAATTTTCCTAATGCTGTTGTAATTCCAATAAAGCATTATAAAGATGTGTTTAATCGCCCACGTCAGGATAGTAGCGCACAAGTCGGTTCTCGTGCGTTAATACTTGGTAGTAACGAAGGTCAACGTCTTTTTAAGGGTGCTCCTGTATGCCAGGATTTTGGTTACGATAATTTTATGTATACTGCTTCGGTTCAGGGTTGTATTTATAATTGTGATTATTGCTTCCTTAAAGGCATGTACGCCACAAGTAATATTGCAATGTTTGTGAACTTTGATGACTATGCTCGCGATGTAAAAGAAGAGTGTGTCAAGGGTCCTCTGTATCTATGCGTTTCTTATGATACTGACCTTCAGGGCTTAAGTGGCATCATAGATTATTGTGGTAGGTGGGCAGAATTAGCGGTGTCTACACCTAATCTTACAATCGAGATTAGAACTAAAGCGGCAAATGTATCTTTTGTGCCTAATCCTTCAGTTATTTATGCTTTTTCAGTGTCACCAGATGAGATGGTAAGTAAGTTCGAACATGGTACAGCTAGTTTTAATCGTCGAGTGGAGAATATCAAATCCGCAATAAATGCAGGATGTCAGGTAAGACTTTGCTTCGATCCCATGATATATACACGAGAGTGGCGTATTCATTATAGTCACATGATGGATGTGATGCTTAAAGAAATAGATTTTAGTAAAATTAAGGATGTAAGCGTTGGTACAGTGCGTATATCTAGCGAGTATATAAAGAAGTTCCGTAAGGCTGCACCTGGAAGCTGCGCAGTTCAGTTTCCTTTTGATAAGGAAGACGGTTACTGTGTCTATCCACTAGACCTTAGAAGTGAGATGACAGGACTTATTTGTGAAAGATTAAAGGGAGTTATTTCAGATGATAGAATCTATTGTGAATAAATTTTCTGGTAAAGCAGCTATTGTTACAGGTGCATCTTCTGGTATTGGTCGAGCTATAGCTTGTATGCTTTGTGATAATGGTATCAAGGTCTATGGTATTGGTCGTGACTTTTCTTTATGTGAAGACGTTGACGGCTTTGAACCAGTGGAGTGTGATTTGCTTGATACTAAGAATTTGATTGATACCATCGAATATATATCTTCACGTAATGATGTTAGAATTCTCGTTAATTGTGCAGGTGTTGCTTACTATGGACTTCATGAGAATATTTCTGTGGAACATATTCAAGAGATGATTAAAGTTAATGTTGAAGCACCTCTTGTAATTGTTAATAGATTAATGCGTGAGTTTAAGACGAAAGGTAATTGTTATATTATCAATGTTTCATCTGTAACTGCGTCTAAGCCTGCACCTCATGGGTCAGCTTATGGTGCTACTAAAGCTGCACTTTCTTCTTTTAGCGCAAGTATCTGGGAGGAAGCACGTAAGCATGGTGTATACGTAACTGATATTTGTCCTGATATGACAGATACTAATTTATATCGTAATAGCGACTTCGGAGTAGATGATGACTTGGAAGCTCGTATCGAGCCTGAGGATGTAGCAGATCTAGTGGCGTCAGTTATTAGTAGTAGAGAGGGTGTTTGTGTTTCTTCTCTTAAGGTGATGCCAAGATTTAACAGGATAAAAAGAAAATAAATTAATTTGTTGACCTAAGTAATATGGTTTGCTATTATTCTGATACATATATTTCTTGCGTTGAGAAGGAATAGTACCTTTCTGAAGGTTATCCAGAGAGCTGTCGGGTGGTGCGAGACAGTTAATACGAAGTTAGGGAACTCACCTTTGAGCTTTCTCGTTGAACGGGCGGCATGAGCCAATCAATTAGATGAGAACGGAGGTCCACCGTTATAGGGACAGGATATCAGATGTTATCTCGTATCCGTGAGTGCACTGTAATAGCAGTGAAGTAGAGTGGTACCGCGAATGACCCTTCGTCTCTATAAGAAGCGAAGGGTCATTTTTTGTGTCAAGGAGGACATGCGGAAATGAATTACACACACTATAAGAAGATTCCAGAGGTGAATCTCCCAAATCGTCAGTGGCCTACCAAGGTTATCGATAAAGCACCTATTTGGTGTTCTGTTGACCTTCGTGATGGTAATCAGGCATTAGAGGTGCCAATGAACATGGAGCAGAAGCTCAAGTTCTTTGACTTCCTCGTTAATAAGATTGGATTTAAGACTATTGAGATAGGTTTCCCAGCTGCATCTGAGACAGACTACAATTTCTGTCGTGAGCTTATTGATAATGACCTCATCCCAGATGGTGTGGCTATACAGGTTTTGACACAGTCTAGAGAGCACATTATCGAAAAGACTATGGAAGCAGTTCATGGCGCTAAAAATGTAGTTATCCATCTTTATAACTCTACAAGTACACTTCAGCGTGACGTAGTGTTTAATTTTGGACGTAAAGAGTGTATCGACCTTGCAGTAGAGGGCGCTAAGCTTATTAAGAAATACATTGATGAGGACGAGAGCGATACAAATTGGGTTCTCGAGTATTCTCCTGAGAGTTATTCTTCTACGGAACCTGACTTTGCTGTGGAAATTTGCGATGCTATATGTGATGTATGGCAGCCAACTCCTGATAACAAGGTAATTATTAATCTCCCTGAGACCGTAGAGTACACACTTCCAAATGTATATGCCGATATGGTTGAGTATTTTTGCACTAATACAAAGTGGAGAGATTCTATGCTCGTATCATTACATACTCATAATGACCGTGGTACAGGTGTAGCTGCATCTGAGCTTGGTATGCTCGCTGGTGCTGACCGTGTCGAGGGTACACTTTTTGGTAACGGTGAGAGAACAGGTAATGTGGACATTATTACTCTTGCAATTAATATGATGATGCAAGGTGTTGACCCAGAACTCGATTTTTCTAATGTTAATGAATGCGTAGATGTATATGAAGATTGCTGCAATATGACAGTTGGTCCTCGTCATCCATGGGTTGGAAAGCTCGTATTTACAGCCTTCTCTGGTTCTCACCAGGATGCCATCAAAAAGGGTAAAGCAAAGATGGCTGAGCGTAATAGTGAGATTTGGGAAGTTCCATATCTTCCTATTGATCCAGCAGATGTTGGTCGTGCTTATGAACCAATCGTTCGTATTAATAGTCAGTCTGGTCGTGGTGGTATTGCCTTTGTACTCGATGAAAACTTCGGTATTCAGCTTCCAAAGAGCTTCCAGAAGGACTTCCTTTCTGTGGTTAAGGATTATACTGATCATAACGAGACAGAGCTTATGCCAATTCAGGTCTTCGAGTTGTTTGATGACAATTATATAAATGTATACGTTCCATATTGTCTTGTTAACTTTAGGGAGCATTCTATTGGTAAGAAGAACTCTGAAGTAACAGCAATTATTTCTCATAATGGTGTTGATGAGGAGATTAGTGGTGTTGGTAAGGGTCTATTGGATGCTTTCGTAAATGCTTTTACAGCTCATACTGGAATAAAGTTCAGTATTAATATGTATAATGAGCACGCTATGAAGAGTGGTACAGACTCCGCTGCTATTACATACATTGAAATTAAACGTGAATCTGACGGTAAGGTTTTCCTTGGTGCTGGTGTTTCAAGCTCCGTTACAAAGTCATCTGTTCGTGCTATTATTAGTGCATACAATAGAATGATTAAGGAGTAATTCTTTGCATGAAATACGACTATCTTATAGTTGGTGCTGGAATTTATGGTGCGATTTTTGCCTGTGAGATGAACAAAGCTGGTAAGAAAGTATTAGTTATAGATAAGCGTGATCATATAGCTGGTAATATTTATACAGAATCAGTAGAAGGTATTAATGTCCATAAGTATGGAGCTCATATTTTCCACACTAATGATAAGAAAGTCTGGGACTATGTAAATTCCTTTGCGGATTTTAATAGATATACGAATTCTCCAGTTGCTAACTATAAGGGTGAACTTTATTCTTTGCCTTTCAATATGTATACCTTTAATAAAATGTGGGGTGTTGTAACTCCTGAGGAAGCTGCTGCTAAAATTGAATCTCAGCGTAAAGAAGCGGGTATTACTACTCCTCGTAATTTGGAAGAGCAGGCAATTAGTCTTGTTGGTACTGATATTTACGAGAAACTCATTAAGGGTTACACAATGAAGCAGTGGGGTCGTCCATGTACAGAACTCCCTTCGTTTATTATTAAACGTTTACCTGTAAGACTTACTTTTGATAACAACTACTTTAACGCACTCTATCAGGGTATTCCTATGGGTGGTTACACAAAGATGGTCGAGAATATGCTTGAAGGCATTGAAGTTCGACTTGGTGTGGATTTCTTTGAAAATCGTGATGAACTCATGTCTATTGCAGATAAGATTGTTTATACTGGTGCGATTGATGGGTTCTTTGACTATAAGCTCGGATATCTTGAGTATCGTTCTGTTCGCTTTGAGACAGAGGTTCTTGATAAGCCAAATTTTCAGGGTAATGCGGTAGTTAATTATACTGATAGTGAGACACCTTTCACACGAATTATCGAGCATAAGTTCTTCGAGTTCGGAACACAGGAAAAGACAGTCATTTCTCGTGAGTATTCTTCTGAATGGAAGTTTGGCGACGAGCCATATTACCCGGTAAATGATGATAAGAATGGTGAGCTTTATAATGCGTACGTCGAGCTTTCGAAGGCTGTTCCAAATGTTATTTTTGGCGGACGCCTTGGTGAGTACAAGTACTACGATATGGATGTTGTAGTAGGCAAGGCGCTTTCTATGGTTGAGGCACAGCTCAATGGTTGATTTTATTAAGAAAATGTACGCTCGATATAAAGAGCTTGTTAACTACGCTGTTTTTGGAGTGTTGACTACAATCATTAATTATATTGCTTTCTGGTTCTTTTCTTCTGTAGTTGTACTTTCCGACGCCTCTACTTTGCCTGCAAATATTGTAGCTTGGATTATTAGCTGTACTTTTGCATTTATCACAAATAGAATTTGGGTATTTGATAGTAACGAGACTACAAAGAAGGGAATTATCCGCGAAGCAGTATCCTTTTATGTAAGTAGACTTGCGACTTTGGGCGTAGAATCACTTATTATGTTTGTCTTCGCCGACGTACTCAAGTTCAATAAGTTTATCATCAAGATAGTAGCAAATGTAATCGTAATTATTCTTAACTTCGTTTTAAGTAAGCTAGTGGTTTTCCGTAAGAAAAAGAATTGATAAGCGATTGCCTAGTGGCAAGTTTTTATTGTTTGAGGGAAGACGTACAGTGATTTGTACACCTTTTTGTGTTTTTGGTGTACGAATTGCTGTACTTTTTGTTTTTTTAGTATGAAATACAGTAAATCGTACACCTATTTTTGAATTTACTGTACGATTTGGTGTACTTTATCCATAAATGCTTCGAAGTACACTAATTTGTACAGTAATTCTTTAAAATGGTGTACGAATTAGTGTACACACACTGTACTCACAAGATTACTCACTTTCTTTAGTATTTAGTGAGCAGATAAGTGAATATTTATAACTACAAGAGCTGAACTAATAATTTTGACGCCTTTCCGCACGAGCGAAGCGAGGAGGACCTAGCGGCAAAATTATTAGTGAAGGTCCTCGCACGAGCGAAGCGAGGAGGACCTAGCGACAAAATTATTAGTGAAGGTCCTCGCACGAGCGAAGCGAGGAGGACCTAGCGGCAAAATTATTAGTGAAGGTCAAAGCATTTTGTTACGATTTCTAAAGTCATTCTCAGATCTTCTTCGATTCTTCTTGATAAACAAGTAGAATGCATAAACAAGAATGAGAAGAAGAGCAATAATTACAATAATTGCAATTAATGCGGTGCGTAAATTGCTCCAGACACTATGCTTCTCAGGAGTTTTCTCGATTACTTTGTCCTTAATTGCTATGTGTAAGTGAAGAACACCGACAATATAAATTTTTCCGTCATTATATGCTTTGCATATTGGGATGTTGAAATACTGATCATCAAGGGTAGTATCAATAACAACATCCTTGAGTTCAATCATGTTTGTACTACCAAGAGATGTACGGGCAGATGTTGTAGTTAAGTAAGAAGAGAATTCCATAGAGGAATCAATTACTCCTAACTCTGTGTTAAGAAGTACTCCGTTAATCTGCTCTAATGTGTCGTTATAAAGTGGTGTGAATTCACTTGGTTCCAACTGTATTGTTGTGTAAGAAGAGAAACCGAATTCAAATAAATCAATGACGTCTCTATATCTGTTTTCACTATTTGTTGCTCCAAGAATAACAGCTATAAGCTTACGTCCATTTTTTTCAGAGGCAGCGGCGATAGTGTATCCTACGTTTTCAGAATATCCTGTCTTGCCTCCAATATAGTATTCATATGCGTATTCCTGAGTAGATATAAATCGAGAACCATTTGAAAGAATACGAGATGCATCGTATAGATTAGTAGCGCTAATAGTGTGCTGATATGTTCTGGAAATATCAGTGAATTCCTGATGATTAGTACATTCAGCTAGAATTAATGCTAAGTCACGAGCTGTACTAGTGTTGAGATATGAAGATGCTCCGTAACAGCTAGTAAAAGTAGTATTCTGACAACCAAGTTCGGCTGCTCTTTGGTTCATGAGAGAACAGAAAGAAGCTTCGTTTCCTGCGATTGTGATGGCAAGTGCCAAACAAGCATCATTACCTGAAGTTAAAAGAATAGAATAAATAAGATCCTTTACGGTGAATTGCTCACCCTCAGTCATACCAAGGGAAGCATCTCCGGAGTATTCTTCTGGCAAGAAAGCGTACATTGAAGCAGTAACTGTAATTACATCATCCATCTCGAGATTTTCGATAGCGAGAAGGACGGTCATAATCTTAGAAATAGCTGCAGGCTCAATAGTCTGGTCGATACCTTTACCCATAAGAATTGAACCAGAATTGGCATCCATCAGAATATAAGATGTTCCTGTAGGAGTTGGTGCCCCAGGAGGTACTTCATCCATAAGATCTTCTACGGCTTCATTCTGGGATATTAGGTTATCATCTGGATTATCAAATTGCTCATTTACAGCAAGAACTGCTCCCGGAAATATCATTCCGACAGCAAGAATTATAGTTAAAAATGTGGCGATTATTTTTTTCATAGAATTAATTATAACAATAAAAAGATTTTAAAGTATAATTAAGTGATAGATTTTTTCGAGGTAGATTAATGGCAATTATTAAAGTTACAGATGATGATATTAAGGTGCAGTCTGATAGTCTCGCGCAGCTTCGTGAATACTTCAGTATGCGTGCTATGGAGAGAGGTTCTTCATTTACTTATGACATTCATACATATGGCTGTCAGCTTAATGAATCTGATTCTGAGAAGATTATTGGAATGTTCCAGCAGATGGGACTTAGTGATAATAAGGATCATGAGGGAAAAGACCCTGATGTAGTTCTTCTTAATACATGCGCAGTTAGAGAAAATGCAGAAGATAGACTTTTTGGTAATCTTGGTGAGTTCAAGAAGACTAAGAGAAGCAACAAAGACCTTATTATTGTTGTTTGTGGTTGCATGATGAAGGTAGAGGAAAATGTAAATCGTATTAAGAAGAGTTTTCCTTATGTTGACCTTGTATTTGACCCACAGCAGCTTCATAGATTCCCTGAACTTTTGAAGGAATCTCTTAATATTAAGAAGCAGCTCGTAAACGTTGGTACTGAAGACTATATTGCCGATGATTCTTTGATTCCTATTGCTAGACAGCGTAAATTCCGTGCTTTAGTACCAATTATGTATGGTTGTAATAACTTCTGTACATACTGTATTGTTCCTTATGCTAGAGGCCGTGAGCGTTCTCGTGATTTTAACTCTATTATTGATGAACTTAAGACGCTTGAGAGTCAGGGATACAAAGAAGTAATGCTTCTTGGTCAGAATGTTAATTCGTATATGGGTGAAGATGGTAAGCATACTTTCCCAGAACTTTTACGTGCGGCAGCAGAGATGAAAGGTTTTTCTAGAATTAGATTCATGTCATCTCATCCAAAGGATATCAATGCTGAAGTAATTGATATTATGGCTTCATACGATAATTTGGAGACACATCTTCATCTTCCATTACAGTCAGGTTCTGACCGTATCTTGAAGCTTATGAATAGACCTTATAATATTGAGCAGTATATGAGTACAGTGGAACTTTTTAGAAGTAAGATTCCTGATGGTGCTATTTCTACTGACATTATTGTTGGTTTCCCAGGAGAGACTGAGGAGGATTTCCAGCATACATTAGATGTTGTTAAGACTGCTAGATTTGACTCTGCATTTACTTTCCAATATTCACCTCGTCCTGGTACTAAGGCTGCGGCTATGAAGGATGATTTTATTTCTCATGATGTAGTTACTGAGAGATTTGGTAGACTTCTAAGTCTTCAGAATGAACTTACTTTTGACTCTAACAAGGCAAAGGTAGGAAAAGTTGAAGAGGTTCTTATTGAAGGTGAGAGTTCTACCGCGCCTGATATCCTTACAGGAAGAACAAGATCTAATCATCTTATTAACTTTACTATCCCTGATGAATTAAAGGTGCAGGGATATTCTGCTAATGATTATGAAGGTAAGCTTTGTACTGTTAAGTTTACAAATGCCCGTCCTTATTCTGTTGATGGAGTTATGGAGAGTTTAAAGAATGAGTGAGAACCCATTAAGACTTATAGATATTGATATTTCTAAGTTATCACCAATGATGCAGCAGTATGCCGAGATGAAAAATAAGCTCGGAGATACTATCCTTTTTTATCGTCTTGGTGACTTTTATGAGATGTTTTTTGATGATGCTTTTTATGTGTCAAAGACTCTCGAATTAACTCTTACTGCACGTGACTGCGGAAGTAATCTTCGCGCACCTATGTGTGGTGTTCCTTTTCATGCATTTCGTACATATGCTAATAGGCTCGTATCTATTGGTCATAAGGTAGCTATTTGTGAGCAGTTGGAGGACCCATCTGTTGCGAAGGGCCTTGTAAAGCGTGGTATTGTTAAGGTGCTTACTCCTGGTACCATGACTGATACAGATGGACTCGAGGATAAGAAAAACAATTACCTCATGAGTATTATGTGTGTGGGTAAGCAGTTTGGTGTAGCGGTAGCGGATATTACTACTGGTGACTTCGAGGCTACACAGCTTACATCTAGTGATAATGGGGAGCACCTTATTAACCTTATTGGTAAATACCTTCCAAGTGAGATTATTCATAATCATGCCTTTATTGACACACCTGAATACAAGACAATTCTTCTTGGTTTTCAGACATCTTATACTGAGCGCAGTGATCGTGAGTTTGCATCACGTGCCATAAGTGATAACAAGATGATAAAGGTACATGGTGGTGATAAGTTCCATGATACTGAACTAGTTTATGGTGCTTGTAGCAGCCTTATTGCTTATGCTACTGAGACACAGACAGATAATGTAATGCACCTTTGTGATATTACTTGCTTTAAAGTGTCTGAGACTATGGAGCTCGACCTTAGTACTAGAACTAATCTCGAGTTAACTTCCACAATTCGCTCTAAGTCACGTAAGGGATCACTTCTTTGGGCTATTGACCGTACTAAGACTGCTATGGGTGGAAGACTTCTTCGTAAATGGGTAGAGGAACCACTTATTGTCACTAGTGGTATCAATAAGCGTCTTGATGCTGTTGAAGAAGCCATGACAAAGTTTATTAACCGTAAGGAAATTATTGATGGCCTTACAGGTCTTTATGATATTGAGCGTCTTGCAGCAAAAGTTAGTTTTGGTTCTATTAATGCACGCGAAATGCTTTCTCTTAAAAATTCCCTCGGTAAACTTCCTTTCCTTGTAGAGACTTGCTTTAACTTTACTAGGGGTGCTTTCGAAGATATTAAAAAGCTCTTAGATCCAATGGAAGATGTTTATAGTTTGTTAGATGCTGCTATATCAGAGGATCCTCCTGTAACTATTAAGGAGGGCGGCATTATTAAGCGTGGGTATTCTAGCGAAATTGATGAGCTTCGTGACATCGCCGAGAATGCTAACCAGTACTTAGTAGAGCTTGAGACCAAAGAGCGTGAGAGAACTGGAATTAAGACACTTAAGATAGGTTATAACCGCGTGTTTGGCTACTATGTTGATGTGCCAAGAAGTTCATCAGATTTACTCCCAGAGGAGTACATTCGTAAGCAGACACTTGCAAATAATGAGAGATTTATTTCTCCAGAACTTAAAGCACTCGAGGACAAGATTCTTGGAGCTACAACTAAGAGTACTAACCTTGAGTATGAGCTTTTTGTGGATATCCGTAAGAAGGTTTGTGACAATGCAGAGCGTATTTTTAATAGTGCTCGTGCGGTGGCACTTCTTGATGTAATTGTTTCTCTTGCAGAACTTGCTTCTGATGAAGGATATGTTAGACCACTTGTTGATGATTCAGATGTTATCGAGATTAAGGGCGGACGTCATCCAGTAGTAGAGAAAATGCTTAATAGAGAAGACCGTTTTGTGCCAAATGATACGGAACTTAACGAGTCAAATCGTCTTATGGTACTTACAGGTCCTAACATGGCAGGTAAGTCAACATATATGCGCCAGGTAGCAATTATTGTTCTTATGGCGCAGATTGGTTCATTTGTACCTGCTGACGAGGCTCATATTGGTCTTGTTGATCAGATTTTCACTCGTATTGGTGCTTCAGATGATATATCTATGGGTCAGTCCACATTTATGGTGGAGATGAAGGAGGTTTCCTCTATCTTACGTAATAGTACTCGTAAGTCACTTCTTCTTTTGGATGAAGTTGGTCGTGGTACTAGTACTTATGATGGACTTTCTATTGCATGGGCAGTTATCGAGTATATTATCGACAAGAATGCGTTGTTTGCACGTACTATTTTCGCGACGCATTACCATGAGCTTAATCAGCTCGAGAATATCATTGATGGCATTTTTAACTGCCACGTTGATGTCAAGGAAACAGATGATGGTGTGTTGTTCCTTCATAAGATTGTGGAGGGTGGTACTTCTGATAGTTATGGTGTAGAAGTTGCCCGTCTTGCTGGAATTCCTGATGCAGTTCTTATACGTAGCCGTTCTATTCTTGCGGAGCTTGAGCGTATTGGTAAGTTTAAGGTAACGGGCGAAGAAATGCAGAGTATTTCTAGTGACACTGAGTTCAAGGCTGAAACTGTTTCTTTCTCCAAGGACGACCCTTTGCGCAAGGCGTTAAAGGGACTTGATATCACTAAAGTGACACCACTTGAAGCTATGAATATGCTTTTTGAACTTTCCGAAATGGTTAACAAGGAGGATTAATTTCTAATGGGTAGAATTAATGTCCTTGATAAGCAGACTGCAAATGCAATTAAAGCTGGTGAGGTTATTGAGAGACCAGTTTCTGTTGTAAAGGAATTGGTTGATAACTCTATTGATGCAGGTGCTACTAGTATTAAGGTGGAGTTCGAAAGTGGTGGTATTTCTCTTATCCGAGTAACAGATAATGGTATTGGTATGGATAGAGAAGATGCTGAGAAGTCTTTCCTTATTCACGCTACTTCCAAGATAACTAAGATTGAAGATATTTATGATCTATCTACCCAGGGTTTCCGAGGAGAGGCTTTGGCATCTATAAGTGCTTGTGCTGATGTGACAATGATTACAAAGCAAGCTGATAGTGACGTAGGTACTCTCATTAAATATGAAGCTGGCGAATTAGTTAAGTGTGGTGAAGCCGCATCTGATACAGGTACGGTTATAACTGTCACTTCTTTGTTTGCTAATATTCCTGCACGCTATAAGTTTTTGAAAAAAGATTCCACAGAGGGAATGTATATTTGTTCCCTTGTTGAGAAACTTGCAGTAATTAATCCACACATTTCCTTTAAGCTTTATAAGGATGGTAAGCAAGTACTTACTACACCTGGTAACGGTGAAATGCTTGATACTATTTATAGTATTTATGGTAAAGACACCGCCAAGGGACTTGTACCAGTTGATTATGAGTATGAAGGTTTAAAACTTCGTGGATTTACTGGTAAGACAGATGCTGTTCATGGTAATCGTAGCATGCAGTATGTATACGTAAATGATCGTGCTATCAAAAGTAGCTGTGTAACCGCTGCTATTGATGAAGCTTACCGTAATAGCGTAATGAAGAATCGTTTTCCGATTTGCTTCCTTTGCATATATGTGCCAGCTGGTGGTGTAGATGTTAATGTGCATCCACAAAAGGCCGAGGTTAAGTTTTCTAACGATTCTGAGGTGTTCCGTCTGGTTTACCACGGAATTAAAAATGTTGTCTTTGAGGCAAGTGAGGCGAAAAGCAATTTCAGTGGTATTTCATCTAATGATGATATAGTTGTTCCAGAGGCAAAGAAGCTTGTACCCGAGGTTCGTAGCAATCCTAAGCAGATGTCTTATGATATCGGTATTAGTAGTAGAGCAAGTACGACAATTGATACTCCAACAAAAGCTCAGTCACAGGCAGCTTCTGACTTGCTTCAGATTTTGTCTGAATTTAAACCAGATATTAATGTAATCAAAAATGATGAGGTTTATTCTGCTCCTGTTTCTGGACAAGTAGAAGTTACTCCGGAAGTAGTTACAGAGACTGTGGAGGCTCCTAGTGCAGAAACGTTTAGTAAATCTACACAGGAGTTTGTTCCTCGTAATCTTGATCCAAATAGCGATATCTATGAGATTTTGCATTCTAATTTTATTGGTTTCTTGTTTACTACTTATATCATTATACAGTCTCAGGATAATGTGTTTTTTATAGATCAGCATGCTGCTCATGAGAGAGTAATGTATGAGAAGTTCATGAAGAAGAGAAGTAATGCTGATGGACAAAAAGCAGATGTTCAAACATTACTTGTACCTCAGGTTATGTCCTTGTCTACTGCAGACTTTTCATTTGTTTCTGATAACCTTGAGCGCTTCAATGAGTGTGGTTTTGAAATCGATATAATGGGTGAAAGACAGATTGCTATTAGATCTATTCCTGTAGCTGATAATGCGGCTGTTAGATTAAAGAATATGAATAAACCATCTGTTATTTTCGAGAATATCCTTGCAGATATTAAAAGAGATGTGCCTGCAAAAGATAATATTTGGTATTCACTTATTCAGACTACTGCTTGTAAAGCAGCTATTAAGGCACATGATGTAATTACTAGAGAAGAAGCGTTGTCACTTATTGAGCAGTTATCGGTTCTTGATGATCCATATCATTGCGCTCATGGTAGACCTGTTTTTATTAAAGTTAGTCAGACTGAATTCGAGAAGAATTTTAAGAGGATTGTGTAATGATTATTGATGACCTTACACAATATGTAAAGGAATATAAGTATATCCCAATTATTTGTGGGCCTACAGCTAGTGGTAAGAGTTCTATAGCTTTATCTTTGTGTGAAAAAATTGGTGGTGAACTTGTTTCTTGCGATTCTATGCAAATCTATAATCACCTAGATGTGGGAACGGCTAAAGCTACTATGGAAGAAAGGTCACGTGTGCCTCATCATATGATTGATATTGTTGAGCCAGGTTTAAATTACTCGGTAAATGATTATCTATATGGTGTGAAAGATGTAATTCTAGATATTCTAAGCCGTGGGAAGCTTCCTGTAATTTGTGGTGGTACTGGTCAGTATGTATCCGCTCTTCGTGATGGAATCAAATATGTTGATGAGCCAATTCCACAGGATCTTGTAGATGCCTTATACAAAGAGGCTGAGGAGCAGGGAATAGATCGTATTTATTCTGAATTGTCATTAGTAGACCCAGAGGCTGCTTCAGGTATTCATCCTAATAATACTAGAAGAGTTATTAGGGCATATGCTGTATATAAAGCTACCGGAAAAACATTTACAGAATGGAATAAAGAATCAAAGAAGAGTGGTCCAATGTTTCCATTTATGCTTTTTGAGCCAGACTATGAGGATTGTCGTGATGTTCTTTATGACCGTATAAATAAAAGAGTAGATATTATGATGGATGAAGGTCTTCTTGATGAAGTGAATTATTTGTATTCTCTTGATACTGATAGAACTTCTACATGTTTCCAAGCTATTGGTTATAAGGAATTTAAATTATATGTAGAAAATGGAACTAAAGAGGCTTTAGATAGAGCTATATATGAAGTGAAGCTTAATTCTCGTCATTATGCTAAAAGGCAACTTACATGGTTCCGCTATATTGATGGCATTATCAAGCTTGATCCTCAAGCTTCAATGTCTACAAATTTGGATGTAATTCTAAATAAAATCAGCTCATAACTAAATGTTATGAGCTGAAATATTTTTAACCAAAAGTTATGCCTTTTACAAGAAAAAATGATATTTAAGTTTATAGCACATATTTTTCTTTACTTTTGCTTATAAATTGTATCCAACCTTGATATATTTGCGATTACATCGCGATAGTAAAAAGTCAGGGGAGGAAATAATATTTATGATTTAAATATTGTATCTATGAAGACCAACAACCTTGCCAAGGATTCGACATCCTTCTGAATGGAAAGGGATTGGTTCATACAAATCATTCTCAGGGAAAAGATAAGGTAAACCATTCATATGACCATATCTCTTAACTGTTGCTTCGTCGCCAATAAGAGCAGCGATGATATCACCTTCGTTACAGTGGTCTTGTTTACGAACGATAATGTAATCACCATCCATAATGTGAGCATTAATCATACTGGTACCCTGAACCTTGAGAAGGAAAGCATCGCTACTACCAATTAAGGACTTATTTACATAAATAGAATCACTGTAGTCTTCGTGAGCATATATAGGCTGACCAGCTGTGATCTTACCAATGCAATTAAGCTTAATAACACTTGCAGGTGTGTGTTCAGTTGTAGAACTAACATGCTCATCTGAACTATCGCCAATTGTGTCCTTAAGAATAATAGCTCGTCTCATTCCTGGACGATATTCAATAAGTCCTAAGTCATTAAGTCTCTTAAGGTATGTATGAACAGAAGAAGTTGATTTAAGTTCAGCTCCTTTACAAATATCTCTAACAGAAGGTGAAAGTGCATTCTCGTGAATGTACTGCTTAACATATTGATAAACTCTATCAATTGCCTTGGAAGATTTTAATTCGGACATGATGACCTCCAAACATATTTTCTTATATAGTTATTCTATATAAAGAAAATATGTATGTCAAACACTTGTTCTATTTTTTGAGGTGAATTTTTATGGATAAACATGAACTTAAAACTAGACTTGAGTCGATGTATGATGATATGAATTTTAGTAATGATAAAGCAAATTACATGCTGTCCTTAATAACGGACACTAATGAGGATAAAGAGGTACTCCTCAAAAACATTTACTTTAATGATAATTCTCCTTTGAAAATCATTAATTATGTTTATGCTCCTAAAGGAGACTGCGACTATACGGGAGAGATACTTAATATTTCACTAAAATACGATTATTTTGTAAAAGGTATAAATGATACGGCTCAATCACTTATGCGTAACTACACTAATGCAGTAAAGCTTTTTTTAATCGTTTTATCTTTGCCAGAGCCGTATTCTTTGCTTTTGTATCTTCGTTATTACAAGAGAATGAATGCTGATGATGTCATGCAAAAACTTCACTTAAGCAGAACGACTTACTACCGATTATATGATCGCGCACTATCTCATACTATGGATGCTTATAAAGGAGTAAATGTATGAACTACATTGTCTATAATGATTTTCGAACTTGTACGCCAGCAATTATTAGTGAAGACGCATTTTCTTCGTTAGATGAGCCTAATGATGTGTTTGGTGCAGAGTCTTTTCAGGAACTATACGAAATAATATTAGACTATAAGCCTAAGGGGACTGTTCCAGTAATTATCTGTTACCCGTTAAAAGAAGCTGTCATAACATTTGTAACACCTGAACTAAGCACACTTCAACGTGTAGTGGGAGGTAACATAGAAATTATTAATCTTCCTGATTTTCCAGATGTAGATATTATTTGTAACGAAGACGGAAAAATAAATAAGATGAGACTTAATAGGGGACTACATTATAAAAATACAATTTTTGATGTTGTTGCTGGACCAATGATTATTATGGGTGTAAATGAAGGCATTAATGTTGGTTTAACTTATACTCAAATGGAGAAGGTCTACTATAAATTTTTGGAACCAGAAGTATTTATCTTAAATAAAAAAGAAAATACTATTACATCTGTTAAATGCTCTCCATCAACTGCCGAGATTATGCGTGAAAATAATATTTCAATAATAGGATAAGAAAGTTATAATTGTTCTATGCAAAAGAAAAGTACTAATACTTATAGACCAGTTGTAAAGAAAGAAGAGGATACATTTGGAGATCTTCTTTTGTCTATATTACGTTCAATTAAAAGAACTACTATTAGATTTTTCAAAAATTTACCTAATAAGATTCGCGACTACGTAAAGAGAAAAATAAAAGAGTATAAGCGTAAACCAGCACGTAAAGACATTAATAAAGTATATGTTTTAGTTGGTTATACTACTAAGCGTCATATTGATGCTAGGTATAATGCTGAGCGCAATCTAATTATTCTTCGTCGTGGATTGATGGTTCTTATATTCGTGTTGATTATATTTATTTCTATTAATTCTATTATTCCAAAGCTTAAAGTAGGTAAGTATAGCGAGGTTTTTGGAATAGGTTCTATGAGTGAACTTGCAGAAAATGACCCATTTTCCAGAGGAAACTAAGTTTTTTGTGAGATTTTTGCAATTTTGAAGATTTGTTCTTGCATTGTTTGTTCCATTAATGTAAATTATTATTACTTTGTGAATTTTTATTGTTTGCAACTTGCAAAATAGTTGCAGAAAGGTGGACAAAAATGGATTACACACTTCAGAATCCAGCACTCAATGCTATTATGCAGAAGGTTATTGCAAAGAACCCATCTGAGCCAGAGTTTTATCAGGCAGTAATGGAGTTCCTCACATCTATCGAGCCAGCTCTCGCAGCTCATCCAGAGCTCATCGAGGAGAAGATCCTTGAGAGAATCGTAGAGCCAGAGCGTCAGATCATGTTCAGAGTAGCATGGGTAGATGATAAGGGCGAGATTCAGGTAAACCGTGGTTTCAGAGTACAGTTCAACTCTGCTATTGGACCATATAAGGGAGGAATTCGTCTCCATCCATCAGTTAACCTTGGTATCCTCAAGTTCCTCGGTTTCGAGCAGATCTTTAAGAATTCCCTCACAGGCCTCCCAATGGGTGGTGGTAAGGGTGGTTCTGACTTCGACCCTAAGGGTAAGTCAGACAACGAAGTTATGGCTTTCTGCCAGAGCTTCATGAGAGAGCTCTACAGACACATCGGTGCTGACCGTGACGTACCTGCTGGTGATATCGGTACAGGTGCTCGTGAGGTTGGTTACATGTTCGGTCAGTACAAGAAGATCACAAACGAGTTTACAGGCGTTCTTACAGGTAAGGGTCTCTCCTTTGGTGGTTCCCTCGCTAGAACAGAGGCTACAGGTTATGGTCTCTGCTACTTCGTAGATTGTCTCCTCAAGAAGCTCGGTGATTCTTTCGAGGGTAAGACAGTTGTTATCTCTGGTGCTGGTAACGTTGCTATCTACGCTACAGAGAAGGCTCAGCAGCTCGGTGCTAAGGTTGTTGCTCTTTGCGACTCCACAGGTTACATCTATGATGCTGACGGAATTAAGCTTGACGTAGTTAAGGAAATCAAGGAAGTTAAGCGTCAGAGAATTTCTGAGTATGTTAAGGCTGTTCCAACAGCTAAGTACGAGGATGGCCGTAAGGGTATCTGGACAATTCCATGTGACATCGCTCTCCCATGTGCTACACAGAATGAGATCGATATCGATGATGCTAAGGCTCTCGTTGCTAACGGCGTAAAGATTGTTGGTGAGGGTGCTAACATGCCTACAACAATCGAGGCTACAAACTACTTCATGAGCAACGGCGTTCTCTTCTGCCCAGGTAAGGCAGCTAACGCTGGTGGTGTTGCTACATCTGGTCTCGAGATGAGCCAGAACTCCGAGAGACTCTCTTGGACATTCGAAGAGGTTGATGCTAAGCTCAAGCAGATCATGACAAACATCTTCAACAACTGTGATAAGACAGCTAAGGATCTCGGCATGGAGAACAACTTCGTTGCTGGTGCTAATATCGCTGGTCTCCTTAAGGTTGCTGACGCTATGCGTGCTCAGGGTTGCATCTAATCCTATTAAAGTTTAAATAGCTTTTATGACCGCCGCTTCTTCGGAAGTGGCGGTTTTTTTATTGTGTGTTTATGCACTTTTTCGGGTGAAAGTGCTAATTTGTCGCATTTCACCCGAAATATTTATTATCCTTTAAATTTGGTTTCGGGTGGAAATAGGGAAATAGTAAAATCCACCCGAAATAATACTAATCAAAAAGACCAATTTTGACGTATAAACGCATTTGGGTGTCTGTAGTTATAATTAATACATACTTTTTTGGGGGGATTTACAGTTATGTCCATATAATGGTGTAAATTCAAACAATAAAAAATGAGCTATTGCT
>JAKSRH010000040.1 GCA_024403675.1 Saccharofermentans sp.
ACCTGCTTTCAAGGCTGGTAAGGAGCTCAAGGACAAGGTTAACAAGTAATATTTAGTTACTTTAATTAGTTAATCTCAAAGAGGTCAACATAAGTTGACCTCTTTTTTATTCCTTAATACTAAGATGTTTATTCTTTATCCCAAGCTTTACTGCGTCCATAAGTAATTGCAAGATATTTATAGTCTTGACTTTCATGCCTTTGAATTTGCTTTTGGAGATAGCATACCGCACATTGCGTTCAATCTGAGCATAACTAAGATGCATCTCCCACCCCGCTGCTAAATACAATTCTTTCATATTGCGATACCCCGTACCACGTAGAAGCATGTATCTTACAATAAAATGCATTATTTTAACTCCAATAAGAGAAGAATCAAATTCATAGAATCCAAATACAGATTCTATGGTCTCATCCAATATCGCACTAGCAACCTCTTCTGGAATGTACGCATCATCCCCTACAATTGCGCTATTCTGCGCCGACGAGATTATCTCATTTAACTGCCTTGCCGCACTACCAGGACTACTTCTAGCATCTACCATATAATGTAGTTTGCCTTCCCCATCAGTCATGCCGACTATACCCTGCCTTTTAAGCATTCTATTAATCTTATCCAATAGTTCCTTATCGCTACAAACTACATATATTCCACGGTCTCTATTTACCATCTGTTGAAACGACTCATTCATATATTTTTCTGCCTTGTTATTTATTCATTCGAATGTACTAATATTGTCACCCTTCACATAAGCGATTTCAAGAAAAAACAAGCCCCGACGAAAAAAGTCGGGACTTTTAAGGCCTTTTGGAACTAAAAATATTTGATATTTACAAAATCAGTCCATATTAGCGGTTTGCATCTCTTCAATTACGGAATCATCTACATTAACTTCTTCCATAAATGACACTTCAATAGCGTACTTACTATAAGTCGTATATCTAACTCTTACATATGATCCTTCAATAGGAAGATCTCTTAATGGATTAATATAATACGTAGTTCCATCAATAACTATGTAATTATTAAGTGGTGCAATTTCTTCTACAAATCCAGTATAAGAGTAATAATTCTGATTAGTAACATCCGTAAGATCTAGTAGTCTAGGAGCTGTATAAATAACCATATATACCACTGCTACAGCACTCAATATAAATGGCAAAAAATACGTAAATGAGTGCTTTGTAGAGCCTCTCTTATTACGGTTAGTAAACACCACAATAAGAATTATCAAAAGTAATGTCACAACCAAGTGAACAGATAAATTAGCTATAAAGTATTTCATTCATCTTCTCCTGTATAAACACACATAATTACATCTACAGCTATATCATGAGCCTCTACAGGCAATGCAGAATATATCTGAAAGTCATAACATGCGCCAACTAATAGCGGTACCTTGCCCTTACTACTAGCTTTGCTTATATACTTATCATAATAGCCACCGCCCTGACCTAGTCTAATGCCCTCGTCATTAAAGGCAATGGCAGGTACTATCATTATGTCGATTTCGCTTGAATCCACTTTCGTAGCAGACTCATTTGGCTCTGGAATGTTATAAGCACCCTTTGTCATTTGCGCATCCACATCAGTTACTTTATAGAATTCCATCTCAGAACCATTAACCCTAGGATAGCAAACGGTAACTCCCTTATCCATAAAATATTTAGCGATTCCATCACATGGAATTTCACCTCTTACGGAAGAATAAACCGCAATACACTTACACGCCTTTATATCGCGAACCAATTCTTCATCATCCGACTCAAGAAACTGTTCACTCAACACTTCGCCATAGTACTTTACTAACTCAGGCTCAAGCATAGCTCTTCTAGTTCTTACCGCATCTCTAATAAGTGCTTTCTTTCCATTCTCACTCATAATCGACCTCTAGTATTATTCTAGCATCTTGCGAATATCATCTTCGCTAAGCGTAGGTATTCCTAGCGCCTGTGCTTTGTCCGCCTTGCTTCCTGCTGCTTCACCCATAAGAAGGTATGACGTTTTCTTTGATACAGAAGAAGAAACCTTACCACCATTATTCTCGATAAGCGCCTGCGCCTCCGAACGGGACAATGTAGGCAATGTACCTGTAATAACAAAAGTAAGTCCGGAAAGCTTATCAGAAGCGTTCCCCGCTTCTTCCTTAACCATATTTACACCAGACTTCTCGAGATCATCAATAATAGCTCTATTGGACTCATTAGAGAAAAATTCAACAATGTCATGAGCAGTAGTTGCACCAATATCCTGAATACCCACCAAAGTCTCCTCTGACGCCTCCATAAGAGCACGTATACTACCAAAACTCTTTATTAATTCCTTGGCAGTAGATACACCAACATTGCGGATACCCAAAGCAGCAAGTAACTTTACCGCATCGTTGCCCTTAGACTTCTCAATAGCAGCCAATACCTTATCAGTATTTTTTTCCTTACCAATGATTCCTGCTTCTACAAGCTCATCACGATGCTCATATAGGTGATAAATATCTGCATAGTTAGAAAGATATCCTCCCTTTACAAGAGCATCAACAAGAGTCTCACCAAGGCCTGCAATATCCATACAACTTCTAGATGCAAAATAAGAAATTGCACGTGTGCACTGCGCAGGACAAGAAAGGTTAATACATCTAATATCAGCAGTGTCTTCTTCCCTTACTAATGTAGAACCACATACAGGGCAATGTGTTGATGCTTGATAAATCTGAAAAGGCTCCATTACAAGACCAACAAGCTTAGGGATAATATCTCCACTCTTTTTAAGAAGATACACTCCGCCGATACCAATCTTCATCTCGTTAATATAATCCTGATTATGAAGCGTTACTCGAGAAACATTAGTACCACAAAGTCGTGCTGGTTTTCCTGTCTCATTATCATAAACATGACCAATAAAACCAAGCTTACCTGTACGACCCACTGTCTCCTCAATAGACTGCATGAATACAGCCTTCTCCTCAGGTGGATACTTATACGCAATATGTCCTGCAGAATATTTGCTACCCGCAGGGAAGTCACTACGATAATCAACCTGATCTACTTTAACAACGGCGCCATCAATATCATATGGGAGCTCACCTCTCATCTGACCAATATCTTCAATAGCCGCAATAACTTCATCAGCATTACTACAAAGTCTATGGTAAACCGTTGCTACACCCTTAGAAGCAATTGTATTGAGGCCCTCATCATGGCTTTGCATCAAATCGCTAGGACCATCCTGAATATTGAATACAAACATATCTAGACCACGTTCTCTAGTAATAGCTGGGTCTAACTGTCTCAAAGTACCCGCAGCCAAATTACGTGGATTAGCAGCTGTCTTCTTACCATTTTCTTCTTGAATCTCATTAAATCTATTAAAATCCTCGTGAGACATATAAACTTCTCCACGAAGTTCTAGATATTCATAAGGCAAATCAAGATATTTCTGCACACTTGGTATCACAAGTGCATTAGCAGTAACGTCTTCACCAACAATGCCATCGCCTCTAGTCTCTGCGACGTCGAGACGCATCTTGCCATTATCCCCCTTATATCTCAAAGTCATGCTAAGACCGTCGATTTTCTGCTCTACAGAGAATTTAGCATCCGCATGTAATGCAAGCACCTTATTAACCCAAGCGATTACATCTTCGTGAGTAAAAACGTCCTCAATAGAAAGCATAGGCACATTATGTGTAATCTTTACACCTGCTTCACGCTTGGTAGTACCACCAATCTTCTGAGACGGAGAATCAGGAGTAATCCACTCTGGATGCTCCTTCTCTATAGCTTTGAGCTTAATCATAAGCTGATCGTATTCATAATCGGAGATTTCTGGCAAATCCTGGTTATAGTATCTATCCATGTGATAATCAATCACTGAACATAACTCTTTATAATCTTCGTAATTCATCACTTATCCCCTTATTTTCACATAATTAAGAACGTCTCTTAGAAAGAGTGTAATAAATAATAGGAAGTATCAATAAAATGAATAAAACCACTCCCCATAAGAGTGTTGGCAAACCAAACAAACCCTTAAAACAAGTGGCAATATTTTCCTCCTGAATGCGGTTGATGTAGAAAATCTTACCTACCACTTTACCCAAAGCGCCTACTGGTTTGGTTACAAGACCTGTAAACAAATAAACAGGAATGGATAGAATAACAAAATCCGCAAACCACAATAAAACCTTCTTTAAAGACGCCGCATGCAAAATAGCAATTACTGATAGAGCAATTACTACTACAACTGCATCCTTAACAATAAAGGTACGACTAGAAATAATCTTGGTAAAAAGCTTAACGCCAGATAAGCAAAAAACTACGCATGGTATGTACTCTGCGACATTAGTCTTGGAAATCAAAAGTAAGACTATGCAAATAAGTGCTAAAACCACAGACGTAACAAAGCCAAACAAAGGTGTTCCTTGCTTAATGCTAACCCCACCTTCTACTGACGCTAGTGTGCTATAAAGATATCCCGTAAAAAGATGGAAGGGCTCTGTCAACAGAGTCCCCCATAAAATAAGCAATATAACGGAAATTAATCCAGCTCGCTCTTCGCTTCTCAAATCTTATTCCTCATCCTCAGGAATATAATCTTCGAGGAGCTCCTTAAGAACCGCAACTTCCTCACTGTTAAGAGAAATACCCTTACCTACCTTCTCGTGGTCTGGGCCCCAATCTCTAATGTCAATCTTTGCCTTACCGTCATTCCACTTAACTACATTAATCTCTCTATTCCATCCAGACTTATTTGTAGCAAGAATACCGATATTCTTAACAATCTCATACTTAATTTCTGTCTTTGGCATATGTAGCCCTCCGTAATTACTTTTATATGGGTAGATTATAACACAGCATTGCAAATATAAAGTATAATTTATAATAATATAATTAAATATAAGGGAAAAGTTATGGACGCACTACTATACATATTACTTATACTGATAATAATTGGTCTATGTCTCCTTGTTTATGCACTTATAGAGCCTTGTTGCCTTAAGGTAACAAACGATACTATTTCTATAACAAATGACAATGACACACCTATCTCTTCTCCTCTTAAGATTTTCTATTTCAGCGATTTACATGCAGAGTTTTGCTTTATTTCCAGCACTAAAGTTTGCGAGTTAATCGAAAGCACTTACTCCAATGAAGGTCTGGACGTTGTCGTTTTTGGTGGTGATATATGTAATAACCCAGGTAATTTTCAAAAAGGCGCCAACTACCTTAATAAAGTAGCTATGACATGTCAAAAACTAAGTATTCCATTTATCGGCACCAATGGCAACCATGATGTGAAATTATCTCCAAAAGAGCTTAGTTCATGCGGATTCACTCTCCTCTCAGACGATAACTTCTTTCTTAATAAAGGGGATAAAATTGTTAGGTTCTCAGGGGTTTCCGATACAGGTCGCCATCATCGTGTGTGGCACGAAGTTCCTATGACTAGTAAGCCATATGATTTACATATACTTCTTTCCCATAATCCAGACCAGATTCTACATATTACAGATGACATGCCTGACATTATGCTTTCTGGACATATTCATGGAGGACAAATAAGAACTCCTTTTGGCATAGAATTCTCAATACTTCGTAAGGACGAACTACCAAAGAAAGGCGTTATTTCCGGCATTAACAATGTCTGCGGTTCGCAAATATTTATCTCCAAAGGAATAGGTTGCGTATTATTACCATTTCGAATAGGTGCACGTCCAGAAGTTAACATAATCACTATCAAATAAAAATGCTCGGTCTCCCGAGCATTTTTCATAAGTTTAAAATAAAGAACCTGGCTGAGAAATTCCAAGATTATCACAGAATTCATCAGCATATTCTAGATAATCATCATAACCCTCCCCGTCACCCTTAATCGTGTAATAAACCACTACATTCTTATCAATATAAACTCCGTAAACTTCCGTATGGTCTCCCATATCCGGGTCAAATTGAGTTGCTACAACATACTCTTTTTCTTTATCAATATTCTCATATAGACCATCATCTAGAAGTCCTGTTTTGTCATATCTACTAGTCCAATCGTCAGCATAATCAACAAGAAAATCAAATTGGTCAGTAGCCATATCCTCATCTTCAAATTCAAAAGCAATTACATTGAATAAATATTCATCGTGCTTATCTACTTCATGAACTGATGCTGCTAAAATTCTATTTAAATCATCTGTATCAATCTCACGAGTAATAAGCATATTAAATTCAAAGAACTGTTCTATATCATCTTCGTCATCGCTAATGGCATATTCCTTATCACCATTATGACGTCCTAAGTGATTTATATCCTCATTGGTTTCTTCAAATCCACTTTTTTCAAGTGATGACTGAACCTTGTCCAGATCTACTCCACATCCACAAAGTAGAACAGACATAGAGGCAATTAGAATTACAGAAAATATTCTTTGTAGTTTCATATTCCCCCTAAACAAAAACAAACCGCTCACGGCGGTCTGCGAAAAGTCGACATAAAAATTTGGGCAAAATTTTATGAGAGTGACAAGGACGGCAATAGTTCTTGTCTACAACTACATAATATCATTACGCAAATTTAACTCAATAAATGTTCATTTGTTATAAGGCACAAAGATTTGGTAATTTTTTTTGATTTTTTTTACCAAAGGCCTAGCATTTCACACAAAAAAAGAGGTAGCTATTTGTTAGCTACCTCTAATTAATGTTTGAACTAATATCTATTAGATCTTCTGAGCCTTAACCTTCCAGATTTCCTTAGCATACTCTGCAATAGTTCTATCAGAAGAGAACTTACCGGAGTTGCAGATGTTAATCCAGCACATCTGAGCCCACTTCATCTCATCCTTGTAATCCATGTAGAGACGATCTCTTGTCTTACGATAATCATCGAAATCACCAAGTACATAGTATGGATCACCTGGCTGCCAATTTGTACCATAGAGAATTCCGTTATAGAGGTCACGGAACATTCCTGTACCCTCATCATTGAATGTACCATCAATGAGTCTATCAAGAGCCTTCTTGATACCTGGGATGTTCTCATACTGCCACTGTGGGTTGTAATAAGCCTTTGTAGCAGCCATATTCTCAGCACGGCATCCGAAGATATAGATATTGTCGTTACCAACAGCCTCTGCAATCTCCACGTTAGCACCATCAAGTGTACCGAGTGTAACAGCACCGTTCATCATGAACTTCATGTTACCTGTACCAGAAGCCTCGAGACCTGCTGTAGAAATCTGCTCAGATACATCAGCAGCTGGGAACATCTTCTCACCGTTAGATACGTTGTAGTTCTCAAGGAACATAACCTTGAGTCTGCCCTTCATATCTGGATCGTTATCGATAAGCTTAGAAATCTCGTTGATAAACTTGATGATAGCCTTAGCTCTGAAATAACCAGGAGCAGCCTTAGCACCAAAGATGATAGTTACAGGAGGAAGCTCAAGTGATGGATTCTCCTTAATTCTATCGTAGAGGTTAAGAGCATAAAGAGCATTAAGAAGCTGTCTCTTATACTCATGGAGTCTCTTAATCTGAATATCGAAGCAGGAATCAACGTTGAGGTCGATATCGAAGTTAGCCTTAACATGATTAGCGAAGAACTGCTTGTTAGCCTTCTTGATAGCGAGGAGTCTCTTCATTACATCCTTGTCATCCTTATATTTCTCGAGCTTCTTAAGCTCGTCAAGCTTTGTTACCCACTTATCAGAACCAAGGAGCTCTGTGAAAAGAGCAGCAAGCTCTGGGTTACAAGAACGGAGCCATCTTCTAGGAGTTACACCGTTTGTCTTGTTGGAGAACTTCTCTGGGTAGAGCTCATACCAATCCTTGAGAGTCTCTCTCTTAAGGATATCTGTGTGGAGAGCAGCTACACCGTTAACAGAACGGGAACCATAGATAGCAAGCCAAGCCATCTGAACCTTACCGTCAGAAAGTGGGCTCATCTTGTCAATAAGCTCAGAGTAGAGACCAGCCTCATACATCTGTGCTCTGAACTGGTTGTTAATACCCTCAACAATCTCGAAGATACGTGGGAAGAGGAAACGGAAAATGGAGATATCCCACTTCTCAAGAGCCTCTGCCATGATTGTGTGGTTAGTATAAGCAAATGTCTCCTTAACGATGTCCCAAGCCTTAACCCAATCAATACCATTCTCATCAACGAGAATTCTCATGAGCTCTGGGATACCAATTACTGGGTGAGTATCGTTAAGCTGAATTGTATTGTACTTAGCAAAATCAGAGAGATCATTACCATGAACTGCCTTGTACTTACGAACGATATCCTGCAAGGAAGCAGATACGAAGAAGTACTGCTGTCTTACACGGAGAACCTTTCCGTCATAAGATGTATCATTTGGATAGAGAACTCTCCAAATATCATTTACACGGTTTCTCTCGATAACAGCGTCATCAAATCTCTGGGAATTGAAGAGGTTGAAGTCGAAGTCCTGTGCAGGCTCTGCCTTCCAAAGTCTCAAAAGGTTAACATTCTTTGTGCCGTAACCTGTGATAGGGAGATCACATGGGATAGCCCATACATCAATATCATTGTAGTGAACCTTTACCTTCTCGTCATAACGAGCGAGTGTGAAAGGATATCCTCTCTCCATCCAGCTATCTGGATACTCCTTCTGGAAACCATTCTCAATAGCCTGACGGAAAAGACCGTATCTATAAAGAATACCGTAACCTGTAACAGGAAGATTCAATGTAGCACATGAATCAAGGAAACAAGCTGCAAGTCTACCAAGACCACCATTACCAAGAGCTGGGTCTGTCTCCTGCTCGAGGATATCTGTGATATTGTAGCCAAAGCCATCAAGTGCTTCCTTAGCCTGATCATAAATACCAAGGTTTACAAGGTTATTAAGAAGTGAACGTCCCTCAAGGAACTCTGCGGAAAGATAGAAAGCCTGTCTTCCCTGGGAATACTTCTCACGTGTCTCCTGGAAATTATCGGAAATGATTTCAACAACACTCTTAGAAAGAGCTGTCCAATAATCTCTTGCTGTTGCATGCTCCAATGCAAGACCTGTCTCTGCCTTTACGTGAGCCTGCATCTTGTCTGCGAGCATTTTTGCTGTAACTGTCTTAGCCATAAGCGTATATAACGACACCTTTATACTGGCGTCCCTCCCTCTTAAAAGTCGTTATCAATTATACATTTAATTTACGCTTTAGGTCAATTTGAACAAATAATTTACAAAAGGTTTATATAAGGTTGATAAAAAATCTCCCGTAGTTTATTCTTTTATTGGATATTTTATTATTAATAGTGGAGTCTATATGAACAAAGGTTTATTTATCGTAGTAGCTATAGCACTTGGCATTGTCCTCGGATTCTTGACTTCTGCTGTTTTTAACAAGCTTCCAGAAAGTTGGCTCCAGGATTATGACTATGATCCAAAGGCTCCAGATTTTAGACTTTCTAAGAGAATGAAGCTTGTTCCACACACGGTTATTGCATGTCTTTTCTGTTCAGCTATCTATGTAGCAGCTGTAATTTTTAATCATAAAAGAGTAATTGACTCTTTCAAGCCACTTCATGTACTAGTAATTCTGCTTGCTGTTCCAGTAATTGTAATAGTTATGATGAGCGACAGACTTAATAGAATTATTCCAGATCAGTGCTGGGTAGCAATTCTTATGCTTGGAGTTATCAGTGCTATTGCTGATTTTACAGAAGGAAACCTTTGGTACTTCATAGAAGACGGATGGTATTGGCCTCTTCTTAGTAGAATCGGAGCTATGCTACTCGGTGCAGGTTTCCTTTTCCTTATTGAATTTATATGTGAGACTTTTCTCGGACGAGAAGGCATGGGCCAAGGAGATATGAAATTACTAGGTGCATGTGGAATGCTTGTTGGTCTTGAGGGACTTCTCGTACTTGTTTATGTCGCGGTTTTCTCTGCTCTTCTTTTCGCAATTCCTCTTTTTATTCGCAAGAGAATTCGAATTGCCAAGGAGGAAAAGGAAATTCGTAATAGTTCCAATCCGATTAAGACTAGACAAGAGATTAAAGCACGCAAAGCAAATATTCACTTTGCAGATGACCCTGACTATCTTGCGTTTGGACCGTTCCTTTCATTTGGTGCAGCAATTTTTATTGCTATGGAACCATTCTTCTATGATCATCTTATAGGATATATCGCCGCAATTAGGGAGATGATATTCCATGGCTGAAAAAGATAAAATATTACGCACACTTAAGTATCATTTTGGTAAGCCAGAATCTCTTACCTGGGGATTCCTTCTCTTTATCGCTTCCATCTTTGCTGCTTTGTTTTTCTGGGGCAAATGCGTAATAAATTCTCTAGAAGCACCGATTCCTACCACGTCATTAGTAGGATTTGCTATTTTTATGCCTATATATGTATTCTTTACATTTGTTTTCCCTTCACTTCTATTAAAGCAAGGAAACACCAAAGCTCTCGTAGGTAACTATACAGGTACAGGAATACTTATTATTGCAATTCTTTCCGGATTGCCAATCATGCTTATTTCCACAATTCTCAATAACATTATCATCTGGCTTCTATTAAGAGGCGGATCCAAGATTTTGTATCCTGCTTTCTTCTACTACGGAGGTACTAATTCCAAGATTGGACTTACTCTCGGAATTCTTGTTGACACAGTAATTCCTGCGTTTGGAATTTGCATTTTCTTTCTTGGCCTAATGTGGTCTCGATTTAAACACTCACAGAAGAAATTAGCATATTTAGTTATTATATCTGCTTACGTATTATTCACTATGGATATCGCTGCAATTCTTTCTTCTGTAATTGTAGGCTGGTGGATCTGTAAACTAAGAGATAAAACAGACGGTGTTTACGCTCCATTCTTGTGTCTTGTCTCATCTAGAATTTGCTCAGCATTATTTAGCGGAACTATCAGTAAAATTGATATCTATTCCATTCAGACATTCTCTGATATTCCATCTTCATTCTTTTACGCGGCTTTACCTACAATATTCATTGCAGTAATTCTTCTAGCCTTCTTTACTAGAATCTTTGATGACTATTATTATAAATATATGGGAAGAGATGTTATCGCCGACGACGAGACTATCGCCCCACTTACACGTAATTTTACTTTCGGATTAATTATTTCTCTACTCATCATGATTACTATATGGGTATTAATTTCTAAAGGAGTTCACCTATGACAGATATAGAAAGATATAACAAAGACAGAGCAACTGTCATGAGTATGGTTAAGTTCATCCTCATGCTTGCTATAATCGCAGCATTGATATTTGTAGGAACAAGATTGGTTGTTATCCTTGTTCCATTCATCATAGGCTTTCTTCTTGCTAGAACAAGTTTTGCCATTGCAACTCCAATTGCAAAAAAGGTTTCTAAGCCATCCAAATACAAGACTGTTCTTCGTAAAATTGCTACATTCATTTATGTAATTTTGCTTTTAGTTATTGCAGCACTTGTAGTTTGGTGTTGTAGTGCATTAGTTGGTCAGGTATTTAAAGTTATTAATAACCTCACAAATATGGCTGAGGGATTTGACCCATCTGGACTTAGCACTGAATTCATCCACAAGATGTCTGGTGTGCTCTCTCCTACTGCTATTCAGTCCATCGAAGACGCCCTTAATGATGCTATTAAGATGTTCATTGGAAAAGTTCCTGCTATTCTTACTGGAATTCTCACTTCTATTTGGACAATGATTGGCAATCTCCCTTATGGAATCTTTGTAGTTATCTGCGTAATTCTTAGCGGTTATTATTTCATTAACGACGGTCCTAATGTACTTAAGGCTTATCTCAAGACTATTCCTAATAAGTCTTTCAGAATGAAGTCAGTATCTCTTCTTAATGACTTGTCTGTAACTCTTTTTAGAGCACTTGGTGGTTACGTTGCACTTCTTATCATCACAGCTGTAGAGGCATGGGCTGCATTTACTATCGCTGATGTAAACTACGCTATTATCCTCGCACTCGTTACTGCTGTAATCGACTTTTTACCAGTTCTCGGTATTAGTGCCACAATGATTCCTGCAATGATTTACCTTGCTTTACACAATAACTACAGAGGTATCATTATCCTTGTTATCGCCATGGCAATCATGACTGTAATCAGAAGAATTATCGAACCTGCAATCCTTGGTAAATCACTTCACCTCCACCCACTTCTCATGCTCCTTGGCATGGCCCTTGGTGTATATATCTGGGGTGCTATTGGATTCCTTCTTGGACCTACAGTACTTATTATCATCATGGATATTTTCCATGTATTTAAAATCGACAAAAAGATTTCCAGTTTCTTGTCACATGTACTTTCAAATTTCATGAAGGACCCTGACGAGATTAAAGAGGCTGAAAAGGCTAATTAATTTACATTTCTTGCGGACTTTTTCACTTATATTGCTATATTTAGCAATATCTCTTGTATGTGAGTGAATTATTTATTAAGTTGTTAGTGGTAAGTGATTTACAATTACTATTTGCACACGAGAGGACGAGATTATGGGAAAAGAATTAATGAATAAGCCTTTGGTAAAGCACATTTATACAGCAGATCCATCAGCACACTATTTTAACGGTAAGATTTATATCTATCCATCCCACGATCTTCCACACGAATGTGAAGATAATGATAACGGCGATCAGTATTCCATGGAAGACTATCACGTTCTTTGCATGGATTCTGTAGACAGTCCAGCAGTTGACTGTGGCGAAGTTCTCCATGAGAAGAATGTACCATGGGTTGGCCACCAGATGTGGGCACCTGATTGTGCATATAAGAATGGTAAGTACTACCTCTATTTCCCTGCAAAGGATAAGGAAGGCATCTTCCATATTGGTGTTGCTGTATCCGATAAGCCAGACAGAGACTTCGTTCCTGAAGAGTCCTATATCGCTGATAGCTACTCTATCGACCCAGCAGTATTTGTTGATGATGACGGACGCGCTTATATGTATCACGGCGGCCTTTGGGGCGGTCAGTTAGAGAAGTGGCAGACAGGCTCCTTCGTTGCTGGTGATCCTAATATGATTCCTGGCGCAGATGGCCCACAGGGTGATGAAGTTGCTCTTGGACCTCTTGTTGCAGAACTTAATGATGATATGATTTCCCTCAAGGCTCCTGCACAGCACATTACAATTCTTGATGAGAATGGTGAGCCACTTAAGGCTGGCGATGAGAAGAGAAGATTCTTCGAGGCTTGCTGGATGCATAAGTACAATGGAAAGTACTATCTCTCCTACTCCACAGGTACAACATGCTATATCTGTTATGCAATTTCCGATTCCCCTATGGGACCATTCACATATACAGGAAGAATCCTCGAGCCAGTTATCGGTTGGACAACACATCACTCCACGGTAGAGGTTGATGGCAAGTGGTATCTCTTCTATCATGACTCTTCACTTTCTGGTGGTATCAACAGCCAGAGAAGTGTTAAGTTCTGTGAGCTCCATCACAATGAAGATGGCACAATCAGAACAATCAATCCTTATGACAACTAACTTTTTTAGTTTTTGCCCTCATATTTTTGCCAAAGAAACTCCCCGAATATTTCGGGGAGTTCTTTATTGCTTTTATTATTAATTCTGTATTAATTCTGTATTAATTCTGTGGAACGATACCTTCGTCCTTATCTCCATCCCTACTAAGGAATGTATATTCTGGAAGATCAACTTCCCTAGTAAACTTAATAAACATCTTCATCTGAGGATGTGGAGCAGAATCTATTGGCTCCATTTTCTCGTTATATAACTCTTCAATAGTTACTGGCTCTACATATCCCTTTGGTCGTAATACATTAAGTGTATCACCCTTATAAAGTTTATTTCGCTGACTCGCGATATAAAGACCTGTATTCTCGTCCTTGCCTTCAATCGCTGCTACAACGTATGCTGGCTTGTTATAAGACTTATCGTATACAATCTGAGCATTCTCCATAGGATTATCGTAGAAGAAACCTGTAGCATAATCACGGTGAACCACCTTATCAAGAAGTGTCAACCACTCACTATTTACGCTATAAGAGCCATCTTCTCCAAAGCAACTATCCACAGCTTCTCTATATACCTTTGTAGCCGCTGCAGCGTAGTAAGCACCCTTAATACGTCCCTCAATCTTAAGACTATTTACACCAGCCTCAATAAGCTCAGGAACATGTTCAATCATGCAAAGATCTTTGCTGTTAAAAATATATGTGCCACGCTCGTCCTCCATTACAGGAAGAAGATCATCTGGTCTTTTCTCTTCATGAACCATAAAGCCCCATCTACATGGCTGTGCACAAGAACCACCATTAGAACGTCTACCAGTGTAATAATTAGAAAGGAGACATCTTCCAGAGTAAGACATACACATTGCGCCGTGAATAAAAGCTTCAAGTTCCAAATCCTCTGGAATATTCTTGCGAATATTTCTAATCTGCTCCATAGAACACTCACGAGCAAGAACGATTCTCTTAGCACCCTGCTCATACCAGAACTTACAAGCTTCACTATTAGTTACACTAGCCTGTGTAGAAATATGAAGCTCGAGGTCAGGAGCAACACGCTTTACTCGTGAAAAGATACCTGGATCAGATACTAGCACAGCATCTGCCTTTGCCTCATGTGCTACAAAGTCAATCTCATCATCAAGGGCTGCGAGGTCACTTTCGAGCGCCATAATATTCATAGTGACATAGCACTTAACCCCGTGCTCATGTGCAAAAGCAATTGATGACTTCATCTGATCATGGTCAAAGTTACCACTAAAAGTTCTAAGTCCATATCCCTTACCAGACATATAAACTGCATCAGCACCATAAGCTACAGCTGTGCGTAACTTTTCTGGATCACCTGCAGGGCTTAATACCTCTGGCTTTTTAAAATTGCTTAATGACATGAAATACCACCTACGAATTAATTCTCTGTGTTAGCCTGCTCAGGATCAGGTACATCTGTTTCTACTGGAAGACCAGCAGCCTGCGCATCTTGATTAGCCCATACTTCCTGATAGCGAGCTACATTTGCCTCATGCTCCTCAAGTGTAACTGCAAATGCTGTACCACCGTCACCAGTAGCACAGAAATAGAAGAAATTACAGTTAGGTTCTGGATACAAAGCAGCCTGAATCGCATCTATACCAGGCATGCAAATAGGTCCTGGTGGAAGTCCTGGATACTTATATGTGTTATAAGGGCTAGTAGATGCCAAATCCTCGCTAGTTAGCACCATATGAGGTGGTAATCCTTCTAGCTCACGGATGTAGTTTATAGAAGCATCTGAGCCCATATAATGTAATGACTCATCGTCACAATCAAGTCTGTTATGGAAAACTGCAGAAATATACATCATATCTGATACATAAGCAGTCTCATTCTGAATAAGGGATGCCAATGTAATAATCTCATCAAGAGACATGCCAATAGCTTCTGCACGCTCATAATACTCATCATAAAACTTGGCATTAGTGTTATTAAGGAAAGTATTAATAATCTCTCTAGGAGTAGCATTAACGTCAAATTCGTATGTATCTGGGAAAAGATATCCAGAAAGGACATGGTCTCTACCATCAGTAAGATTAATCATGGATACAAACTTATAATCTACAAAAAGATTAGGGCTATCCATGCACTCATCCATCTCCTCATCAGAGAAAGTAAGGCCAGCTTCGTGGAGTCTAACCTTAATCTCTTCATAAGTGATACCCTCTGGGAAAGTAACGATAACACTTTCTGGTTCAAGTGTAAGAAGATACATAATCTCATCGTACGCAAGACCTGGGACAAGATAGTGTGTACCTGCAAGATACGCACCATCAAATCCATTTACTTTACTCATAAGTGAGAAAATAAGGGTATTGTCGATGAGACCACCGTCGTATAACTTCTGTGCAATATCGGAAGTAAGGTCACCTGTCTCAATAACCATAGGGACAGCGCCTTCTGTGTCTTCATTAATCTCAAAAGAACCGTTTTCAATGCTCTCCTGCAATGCAGTAAGTCGCTTTTCCTGTGAAAGGACATAGTTATATCCCGCATAAACTCCCAACACCAATATGGTGAAGACAATCAAGAGAATAAAAAGAATACGCAAAGCGACTTTGAGTTTCTTAGAAAGCATTAAGCATCCTTCTTCTTAGACAATTCCTTCTTACGCTGATCATTGCTCAAAGTTCTCTTTCTAAGACGAATATTCTTAGGAGTTACCTCACAAAGCTCATCGTCCTCAACAAACTCCAAGCACTGCTCAAGGCTGTAATTAAGTGGAGGTGTGAGACGCATAGCATCATCAGAACCTGCAGCACGCATATTAGTAACATGCTTCTTCTTACATACGTTTACTGTGATATCTTCTGGCTTAGGGTTGATACCAACGATCATACCCTCATATACAGGAGTACCAGCGCCAATAAGAAGTGCACCTCTATCCTGAGCGTTAAACAAACCATAAGTCATGGCATCACCAGATTCGAAGGCTACGAGTACGCCCTTAGAACGTGTCTCAATCTCACCAACAAATGGCTCAAAGCCACAAATTATGCTGTTCATTATACCATTGCCCTTAGTGTCGGTCAAAAACTCAGTTCTGTATCC